>JANQEQ010000173.1 GCA_028278245.1 Phycisphaerales bacterium
ACTTCCCCCCACGCTATTCCCCACGCTCCCCCCAACGCAATCCTCCCATATCACACTTCCTGCTGGTGTTTCATTAAGTCCGGCTTTGTTCGAATTAATCTCTCGTAAATCGACCATGCATTGATACACTGGAAACATGATGAAACAAGTGGTATTTCTCCTGTTATATACCGGATGTGTGGTTACATCCCCATCGCTTGCGCAGAGTTACGTCGAACAATCCAACGGCCTGTCAGTTCCTACGATGGAGAACGGCGATACGGAAATCGAGTTCAGTGATGTCAACGGTGACGGTCACGTAGACCTCGTCTGCATCGGCGATCACGGAAGCCCCTATGTCAACGCGGATGAACATGGCGTAATGGTGTGGTTTGGCGACGGGACCGGGCAGTGGAGCGTGACGCAATACGGCAATTTCGGCTACGGCGGGGTGGCGCTGGGGGATGTCAACGGTGACGGTCTCATGGATGTCGGGTACGGTTGTCATCACGACTGGAATGGGGGCGACCTGGGTGATCAGATCCTTGAAGTCGCGCTGGGTGACGGTACGGGTACGTATTGGATCCCGTGGGATGACGGCTTGGCAACGAATGGAGAAACGTGGGGGATGTTCGGCACTGACTTTGCCGACGTTGACGGCGACGGCGATCTTGATGTGGGCTCGATTAGCTTCGGTTGCTGCGCCGGAGTGCATGTTTATCTCAACAACGGTGACGGCACGTGGACGCAATCGTGGGGATTTCTCGGAGGCAATGCGGCAGATACATTTCTGTTCGGAGATATCAATGGCGACGGAGCGGCCGACTTCATCGCAGCGCACGGTGATGGCACCGTCTATCTCGGTGATGGCAGTGGGGGATTTACGCTGGCCGATGGAAATTTGCCCGGTGGATCGTGGCGCTGGGGTATCGATCTTGGTGATGTTAATGATGACGGCCGGGACGATTTGGTGTTCCTCAACTCGGGAATTCTGGAAGTGTGGACATGGAATGAAGGAAATCAATGGGCCGATCTATCCGGCGACTTGGCCAGTTACGGCGAATTCGATCTGGCGCAGATATCAGATATGAACCTCGATGGTTACGGCGATGTTGTTGCTTTCCGCTCAGGTTCTTTTTCCGGCTCACCCGGTACGGTCGGTATTGTTTACGGCGATGGTACGGGGAACTGGCTCAACCCCATCACATTTCAGACAGCCAGCAATGATGATCACGCAGCCTTCCGCGCGGGAACTGATGTCGATCACAATGGCTATCCCGATCTCGTCGTGGTGCAGGAGGAATACGTCGGTGGTTTTCCTATTCCCTGGCGCAATCGTCCCCGGGTGTTTGTTGAAAGTACAACCCCGGAAACAACGTGGATTCATCCCGTCTCACCCCGCGGCGGAGAAACACTTCGCGCCGGTGCAGTTGCATTCATCGATTGGCACGCTGCCGTGACAGGCGGTCCTCTTCTGATGACCATTGAATTGTCAACGACCGGTCCATCCGGTCCCTGGCTATCGGTAGCAGTCAATGTTCCTGACAATGGTCGTTACCAGTGGCACTTGCCCGAATCACTTCCCTTGACGTCAAATGCGTATTTGCGCTTTATATTGAACTCTGATCCCCAGGTTTCTGTTGTCACCCCGGATCCATTTACAATCCTCGGGATAGAATGCCCCGGTGATCTTACCGGCGACGGCGTGGTTAACATCGATGACATCTTCACCATACTCGGTTTGTGGGGCGATTGCGATGATCCCTGCCCGCCGCATTGTGTCGGTGACCTCACCGAAGATTGCACTGTCAACATTGATGACATCTTCGCGATACTTGGTCAGTGGGGACCGTGCGAGTAATCCGAGGTGGCACCGCAATTCGTTGGTTCATGGCGAGCTGGCTCGTCTTCGAGCCCGGCAATCATCGAATTAAAGTAAGCATAGTTGCAAAATACGTTGCCGGGGCGGAGGACCGCCCGGCTCGCTGAAAAACTCTGCGCTTCGTTGATACGCAGCAATACCACCACTCCACATGCTTCTACACCAAAGGATCCATGTTGTCATGGATCGCACCCGATTTCGCTTAAAACAGATAATACAATCTTGGATTAAGTGACCAATGGTGTTATGTTTGAAACATCGAGGATCTGTATACACCACGACAGACCAGCCACAGGAGAAAGATATGAGTCTGAAGACAAAACTGGGCGTTCGATTATCGGTCGGTGTCGCAATAGCGATTACCTTGGCAGCACCGGTATCAGCTCAACCCACCGCTCCTGTCCGGGTTATTGCGGAATGGGAGCCGGCTGTGGGAACGCTGATCAGTTGGCCGCTGGGAATTCCGCAGGATCTTGTGATCGAACTGGCACGTGATGATAAAATTTTTGTACTTGTCAGGAGCCAAAGCGCAGAAACCCAGGCCCGATCCACGTTCCTCTCCTGGGGGATCGATCCGGGGCACATGGAATTCATTCATTCAGACCACGACTCACACTGGCCTCGCGATTGGGGACCACATCAGATCTTTGATGGAAATGGTCAGTGGGGGATAGTTGATCCGATTTTTGAAGGATATCCCTGGATACCCAATCCCTGCCAACCAATCAGTTCCCCCGGTGGTCATCACGGGGATGATGATGTCAACATTGATTTCGCCGCACACTTCGGCGCGCCGCTCCATTCCCTGCCGGCCTATCTGACGGGAGGGAACATTCTGGTTGATGGTCACCACGCGGCCTTTTCCACCTGTGCCATGGTCGGGGAAAATAATCAACTCTGGACCGAAGCGGAATTCCGTTCAGTTGCAGAGCAATATTGCGGAATCACCGATTACCACGTGGTCGACAACACGGAGAATCAAGGCATTCAACACATCGACTGCTGGTTCAAGGTGCTTGATGAAGAAACGCTCCTCGTCAAACAAGCGCCGACGTGGCATGAAGAATACGATCGCATCGAGGCAAACCTGCAGTATCTTCAGGGCGTAACGAATCATTACGGTCGCCCGTACCGGATTGTTCGCATTGACTGCCCGCCGTATAACGGCAGCAGGATTGCTGCTTATACCAACTCACTGATATTGAACAAACGAATCTTCGTACCGCTGTTCGGCATAGCCGGCGATGCTGATGCACTGCAGACTTTTGAAGATGCCATGCCCGGTTATGAGGTTGTGGGATTTACTTGGGGAAGCTGGTACTACTACGATGCCCTGCATTGTCGCACCCGAGCAGTGTTTGATCGGCACATGCTGCGCATTACACATCGACGATTGGATAATGAGGTGGAGTCGGCTGATGAGTACGAGATTGTCGCAATAATCGATGATCGAAGCGAAACGGGTTTGATCGCAGATGATCTTCGCGTGTACTACCGGGAGGAGGGGGCAGGAAGTTGGGATAGCCTGATCCTGACGCCGACGGGTGAGACCGACACGTATGCTGCCGCGATACCGGCGCAAGTCATTGGAGCGACTATCGAGTATTACATCGCCGCTGCTGACTATTCCGGACGGAATGAGACACTGCCCCGCACCGCGCCGGATGGGTTCTTCAACTTTACGGTGATCGCGTCAAACTGCCCGGCTGATCTCACCGGCGACGAACAAGTCAACATTGACGATATCTTTGCCGTGCTCGGTCTGTGGGGTGAGTGTCCCGATCCCTGCCCGCCGTATTGTGAAGGTGATCTGACGGAAGATTGCACCATCAACATCGACGACATCTTCGCCATCCTCGGTCAGTGGGGACCGTGTGATTAATCACGAATGTTGAAATGATGATCGCGAGATTTCTCGTTCCTCAAACATTCACGATAGAAATCGTGTGGCCGATGTGATCAAGTACTGCTGTTCAATCGAAGGCCGGTATATCCTTCCAACTTCGTGAATCACAGTTCCTGAACACCTGAGCATGAGCATCAGCCGTGATTTGCCGATGTTGTTAGCCGAATCAGGGATTCTTTTCGAGGAATTGTTCTTGCATGTCGCAACGCTCTCAGGATAATATGCTACTGTGTATCTCCTTGCGTATTCTATACATACAGCCAGATCCCTCGAACGCGATTATGGGACCCAACAGAGGAACGGGAGCAAATAATGCTGAATAATCAAAAAATGAATCGATGGTTTGTGTTTGCTTGTGTGACTATCACGTCACTTTGCATTTCGGTTGCCGCAACGGCGACAGATGAGGGTCTGGCGGCAGCAGAGGAGGTAAGCCAGGCCATCTATTACGACCTGATGGACAACTGGCTCTATACACATATCGGAGACGATCGTGGCTTTGGCCCCGAGCATGACCTGGCACGAGACAACATTGCTTTCCTTATGGAGAGTTATGGCTTAGACGTTGCCTTGGAACCGTTCACTTATTTCGGATCGACGTACTACAACGTCGTCGGAACGAAATTGGGTACACTCTATCCCGATCAGGAGATTGTCATCGGTGCGCATTATGACTCCGTGGATAATCCGGGTGCTGATGATAATGCAAGCGGAGTAGCGCTGGTATTGGAAGCAGCACGCATCATCAGCCAGTACGATTCGGACTACACGATTCGTTTTATAGCCTTTGATCGCGAGGAGCAGGGACTGCATGGTAGTAGCGCCTATGTTGATGATCATTACAGTGATGACATTATCACCATGCTCTCGGCGGATATGGTGGCGTACGACACCGGCTCCAACAGCGCACTACTGTATTCCCGTAGCTTTGATTACAAGGCGGAACTCGGTGCAGCAATCGTTGAATACAGCGGTGGCCTGAGTTATATCGACGGGGGCTGGATCGGGGCGAGTGATCATGCGCCCTTTGATGCAGCGGGTATCCCTGCAGGCTTACTGATCGAAGCGGAAGTTTGGTCGAATCCGTATTACCACACGCAGCAGGACAATTTTGAAAATCCCAACAACCTCAATTGGGAGTTTGCCTACCGAATGACCCGTGGTGCCGTGGGCTGGCTCGTCGATAAGGCAGGCGTTCAGGTTCCGGTTTTCACCTTGGACTTCACCTTCCCCCAGGGACTTCCGGAATATGTTGCTCCTGCTGGTGGAACCCGAGTAAGAGTGGAAGTGACGGGAGTCGGCGGCGAAGTCCCCGATCCAGGCACTGGCCTGCTCCATTACAACACCGGTGGGGGTTGGGAATCTATTCCGCTGGAAGAAATATCCAGCAATGTCTATGACATTGTCTTCCCTGCGGTGGATTGCACTGATGAGATTCTTTATTACGTCAGCGCAGAATCCATTGGCGGTATGACCTATACCGAACCTTGGAATGCACCCGATACCTATTTCTCCGCTATCTCGGCCTATGGTTTGATCATTAATTTCGAAGATAACTTCCAATCCAACACCGGCTGGACCGTAGAGAATGTCAGTGTGCAGACCGGTGCCTGGGAGCGAGCGGTTCCTGTTGGCAGCGGTGGTGAGCGTGGAGATCCACCGGCTGATGCAGACGGTTCAGGAATGTGCTATGTCACCGGCAATGGATATGATGAAGATCTTGATGGTGGCCCGACACGTCTTATCTCCCCCACATTTGATCTCACCACGCTGCCGGATGCTTATGTCAGCTACGCTCGATGGTTCTACAACGATGATAATGACATAGATCGATTGTTATGCGAGATTTCCAACGATGATGGTGAGAATTGGACCACAATGGAAAATGTCTCCGGTTCATCCGGCTGGAAAACCGCATTGTTCAGGATCTCTGATTTCTTTACTCCCAATGATCAGATCCGATTCCGCTTCAGCGCAACGGACAATCCCAACGACTCAGTGACCGAAGCAGGAATCGATGCATTCTTCATTCAATCGTACGATTGCAACAATCCCTGCCCAGCCGATCTCACCGGCGATGAGCAGGTTAACATTAACGACATCTTCGCTGTGCTCGGCTTGTGGGGTGAGTGTGATGATCCGTGTCCACCATATTGTGATGGAGATCTGACGGAAGACTGCACGGTCAATATCGACGACATCTTTGCCATCCTCGGCGAGTGGGGACCGTGCGAATAATTGCATCACATTGGTTTATTGAAATAAAAACAAAACCCCCGAGCGCTTCTCGGGGGTTTTTTCGTGCTGATTATTCGGTACATAATCTGGTAATTCAGGTAAAAAAACGTCGAAGAAAGAAGCTGATCCCTTCGGTACGACCCGAAGAGCCGCTTTCGATGAAAAAGATTGAGTGAACTGAGCAGGAAACTCTTTTCTCGTGTGGCGAGTTTTATATTGTATGAGATATCGGAATAGGCCGACCAACAATTTATCCTGAGGAATAGGAGCCGGAGTTATGCGATTGAATGGTATTATTGGAACTTCCATTTGGCGGGGTCGGGGGATGCAATTGCTGGTCGGGGCGGGGATATTGTGCTCGGGGACGGCTGGGCCGGTGGGGGCTCAGCAGATTATGTGGAAGGCCAATGAAGCCTTCCAACAGCCGCAGTATTCAATGTCATCAAGCGAAGCGGCTCAAGAGTTGCAAAACCTGGTGGTGGAGAATCAGGTAGAGCATGTGATTGTTCAGTTCACTGACTCACTACATACGACGCAGAGAGATCGCTTGGTGTCGGCGGGAGTTGAACTGCTGGCACCGCTGGGATCACATGCTTACTTTGCGTATGTTGATGCCCGGGGATTGAATGTCGATGCGGTGGTGCGCGCAGCAAACCTGAAGATGGTGAGTCCCATCGCACTGGAGATGAAACTGCATCCGGACCTGCAGGCCGATCCCCAAACCGGACGTCCGATGTGGCTTCCGGACTGGGCCAGCGGAACAAAGTTTGTTCCCGCAGCGGGCATGGCAAAGGAAGTGGTTGCCGTCTATGTCATGTTCCATAAAGACGTCGCACTCGATCGCGCACTGGTCGTGGCGGAAGTACATCAGGCGGAAGTGATCTCTACGCTGGAATCGATCAACACGTTGGTGTTGGAAATACCCGTCGATCAACTGTATGACTTCACTTCAAATGATGCAGTGCAGTGGACGGAACCGGCACTACCGCCGTTGAGTGAAACCAATGACAGCTGCCGCGCGTGCGTGGGAGCCGATGCCGTACAACAGGCACCGTATAACCTGGATGGATCGGGGGTTACCGTGCTGGTTTATGACGCAGGCTATGCGCGTGCCTCCCATGTGGATTTTGAAGGTCGTCTGACCGTTCATGACAGTTCAGGAATGTCCGATCACGCGACCCATGTGGCCGGTACGGTGGGCGGAGCAGGTGTCGCCAATTCCATCTATAAGGGAATGGCCCCCGGGGTCACGATCCTGTCCTACGGTTTTGAACAGGAAGGTGGATTACAACAAGGATTCCTCTACACCGATCCGGGTGATATCGAAGATGATTACAGTGAAGCGATCAATGTTCTGGGCGCGGATCTCTCGAATAACTCAATCGGTACGAATACTGCCTCAAATGGATTCCCCTGTGAATGGGAAGGTAACTACGGGGTAACTTCCAACCTGATCGATACGATCGTAAGAGGCGATGGAACGAACCCGCTGTTCACCGAACCATTCCGCATTGTGTGGGCGAATGGGAACGAGCGTAGCTCCGGCAGATGTGGTACGACTTACAACACCACTGCGCCGCCGGCGTGTGCAAAGAATCACCTTACTGTAGGGGCAGTGAATTCCAATGATAAATCTATCACATATTTCACAAGTTGGGGACCGACGGATGACGGCCGAATAAAACCGGATATTTCCGCCCCGGGGTGTCAAACCAACGGCGATAACACGGTGACTTCGTGTTCCAGCTCAGGCAATACGTCGTACACGGGTAAATGCGGAACGTCGATGGCGAGTCCGACAGTAGCCGGTTGCGCGGCACTACTCCTGGAAGATTATCGCGCGCAATATCCCGGCGATCCTGATTACCTGCCTTCAACACAGAAAGCTTTATTTGCACATAATGCAGATGATCGTGGTAATACCGGGCCGGACTATCAGTTTGGTTACGGGGTGATTCAGATTCAGGATACTGTCGATTTCATGCGCAGCGGAAACTGGGCGGAAGCGGAAATTGACCATGGCGGAACAGTAACATTTTCAGTTCTCGTTCCCGGTGGCGCATCGGAAATGAAGGTAACGATTGCATGGGATGATGTGCCGGGAACGCCGAATGTTAATCCCAACCTGGTGAACGATCTGGATCTGCTGGTGAGTGGGCCGGGAGGAGATTATTACCCGTGGACCCTGGATCCGAATAATCCTTCACTGCCGGCTGTGCAGACAGGCCCTGATTCGGAGAACAACATCGAGCAGGTACTGGTCTCCAGTCCGGCGGCAGGCTCGTATCTCATTACGGTCAGCGGAATTGATGTTCCCCAGGGACCGCAGCTCTTTTCGATTTGCGCTTCGCCAGAGTTGATCAATTGCTCCAGCCAGGGTTTGGTAACGCTGAATGCGGCAACCTATTCCTGTTCGTCAACCGCGGAAATTCATGTGGCAGACTGTGATTTGAACTTGAATGATCTGGTCATCGATACAACTTCTGTCACGATTGAATCAAACTCTGAGCCGGGCGGCGAAACCGTACTACTTACGGAAACCAGTGAAGCGTCGGCGAATTTCACCGGCTCAATCGATCTGGCACCGACCAACAGTGCAGGTGTGCTGTGGGTTTCCGAAGGCGACACAATCACCGTGACCTACATTGATGAAGATGACGGTATGGGCGGTCACAATGTCGTGGTCATTGATACCGCGGTCACGGATTGTAACGGTCCGGACATCTCCAACGTGCAACTCCTCGGAGTGACCTCACAATCTGCGGTTATTTCGTTTGAAACCGACGAACCGTCGTATGGATCAATCCGCTATGGATTAAGTTGCGGATCGTTAACTGAAACCGCTTTTAGTGCCTACTTCGGTACGATCCATGAAGTGAGTCTCACTGGATTGAATTCCAATACACAGTACTTCTTCGCGGTAGACGCAGAGGATGAATTTGGTAATCCAACGACCGATGACAATAACGGCAGCTGCTACGCATTCGAATACACAGTGATCATGCATGATGACTTTGAAGCGGATATGGGCTGGACCGTAGTCGATTCTGCCGGTCTGGATACCGGGAGCTGGGTGAGGGTCGTACCTACCCAGGGTGGTGATCGAGGTGATCCGCCCAACGATTATGACGGTTCAGGCAAGTGCTTCGTCACCGGAAATGGAAATGATGAAGATATCGATGGCGGGACCACGTGGCTGATTTCACCGCCACTGGATTTGAGTGAAGGTGAAACAGTGATCAATTACGCGTTGTGGTACACCAACTACTTCGGGGCAGATCCCAATAATGATCTGTTTATCACCTGGGTTTCCAATGATGATGGAAACACGTGGGTGGAGGTCGAAGTCTTCGGCCCGGAAACATCGTCCGGCTGGACCGAGGAATCGTTCCGGGTCAGTGAGCACGTCGCGCCGACTGCGGTGGTGCGCGTCAGGTTCGAGGCTTCGGACCTGAATGCTGGCTCGGTGGTGGAAGCGGGAATAGACGCATTCTCCGCGGTGCAATTTGGGCTCATTGATCCGGGGGATCCCTGCCCTGGCGATCTCACCGGCGATGACCAGGTTAACATTGACGACATCTTCGCCGTGCTCGGTTTGTGGGGTCAGTGCCCCGATCCCTGCCCGCCGTATTGTGATGGAGATCTGACGGAAGACTGCACGGTCAATATCGATGATATCTTTGCCATCCTCGGCGAGTGGGGGCCGTGCGATTGAACACACAGACGCCCCCGGTGTTATTTACCAGAGGCTGAACATACAAGATGTAAGGTACTTCGCCCCCAGTGAATACACTGGGGGCTTTTTTGTTTTAGTGCCACTCGTCTGACTCTGTATCAGTGAGTATTCAATTGAAATGCCAGAAAACTGTGATAGCCTATTGGTACTTCAATCACGAAGTATCACAAGGAGGAGGATTATGAATAGTTCAACGCGCTGGTTTCGGCTGATTGCATATTCAATCGGAATGCTATGCACTCAGGTGGGCATGGCAGATGCAGATATATATCTTGCCGAGTACAAGTACAATGATCCCAGGCTGTATGTCATGGAACCTGGCGGAGTAAATGTCCAGGAACTAGACATCATCCCCACGTCAGATTGGCTGGTCGTCGGTGTACAGGTTGATGTAACAAACGGAAAAATCTACTGGACACACGGATCATCCGGCCAGGGACGCATTCGCCGGGCGAATCTTGATGGGACCGATGTCGAGATATTAATTTCAGGATTGACCAATGCGCGCGGACTGGCGCTGGATGTTGAAAGGGGGAAGATGTACTGGTCGGATACGCAGGACAACCGTATGTACCGGGCCAATCTCAATGGGACAGGGCTGGAAACGGTGATCGATACGGGGCATCAACTGGGCCGGCCGACACTCGACCTGGTGAACGGCAAGATCTACTTCGGCAACTATGGCCTGGGTGATATGCGCCGAGCTAACCTTGACGGGACAGATCAGGAAATTCTTTTTGATGGCTTGTTCACTCCGGTCGCGGTGGCGCTTGATCTGGATAACGGAAAGATTTACTGGGCGGATTCCAATACGAGTTTTGTTTCCAATCACATTGCGCGCGCAAACCTTGATGGATCAGAATTTGAAGTGCTTTACCAGGGGCAGGGTACGTCTTCCGGGTTTGACGGCATCGGCCTGGATCTTCAAGCGCAAAAACTCTACTGGTGCGATGAGATTGAATACACCATTCCTGAAAAAGGGGTGTGGGAAGCGAACCTCGACGGATCCGAAGCGCAGCGCATCTTTGCCAGTCCCGCGGGATGGAATGCCGGAGCGATGGCGGTCGTGCAAGTGACAACACCATGTCCCGGGGATCTGACGGGCGATGAGCAAGTTAATATTGATGACATCTTCGCCGTGCTCGGCTTGTGGGGCGATTGCCCCGATCCCTGCCCGCCGTATTGTGCTGGCGATCTGACTGAGGACTGCACAGTTAACATCGACGACATCTTCGCGATACTTGGTTTGTGGGGTCCGTGTGATTGAATGCAAAGAAGCCCCCGGTGTGATCACCGGGGGCTAAATATTTTTAAGTAACAAGATAATTAGCCCGGGGTGATTACACCCCGGGCAATGCTGGCAACCGTGGTGGTGTAGTCACCCGGGTCTATGGGGCGGCGCTGTGCTCTGCCCCGGCTTGGGTAAAGGAAGACCCCGGGTAAACCCGGGGCTATGTGATGGGGATCGTGGTTTTGGGGATGATGTGGATAATTGAGTATATGAGGTACAATCTTTGCAATTCAGACGGGCAAAATGCCAATGATGCCAATAATTGAAGGTGATTCGGATGGATACATTTGCTTCATTCGGCTGGATGCATTTCACGATCACCGCGGTGTCTGCCGTGGGGTGGTGGCTGATGGTTCTCCTGGCCCGCAAGGCGGTCGGAGAAGGCTGGGAATCACAATTCAGGTTGGGTTTTGGGTTGACCATTCTGGTGGTCTGCCTGGCTTTCAGTGTGACTTTTATGATTGTTATCAACCAGGACCTGATCTATTCGCTTCCCATGAATGCGTGTGATCTTGCCTGGATGATTGCGGTGTGGTCGTTGTTGGCGGGGGGTGATTCCCAGAAGCTGCGCCATCAACTCATGTACTACTGGGGCTTTGGATTCTGTTCCTTTTCTTATCTCACGCCGTCGTTGCAGACCGGCCCGGGTGATTATTTCTTCTGGCATTTCTGGCTTTGGCACTGGTTGATATTGGCGACCGCGATCGTCAATGTGACGGCCTTTGGCGTGCGGCCGA
This sequence comes from Phycisphaerales bacterium, assembly GCA_028278245.1. Taxonomy (GTDB): domain Bacteria; phylum Planctomycetota; class Phycisphaerae; order Phycisphaerales; family SM1A02; genus JANQEQ01. The sequence continues at coordinate 11,770 of JANQEQ010000173.1, forward strand.
CGTGGCGCGGATTTCGCAATGTGATCGTCGCGACGATAGTGATTGTGACGCCTATTACCCTGTTCAACGTCTACTTTGATACTTCCTATTTCTTTACCGGGGAGCACAAACCGAGCAATCCCACACCGCTGGATCTGATGGGGGAGTGGCCGTGGCGAATCTTGTGGATGTGTGTGGTGGCGATCGTGATCTTTGCCGGGCTGACGTTGCCGGCGTGTTTCAAGCGATCGGCGAAGAAGCGACCCGCGTCAGATTCTTCATCAAGTGCATCACTGTCGATGTAAAACAAAGTGTCAATTGCATTAGCACTTGCATGATGGTGATGAAGGGGGATTGTGTTTGTCTTTTTGATTGTCGTTATACTGGTGTGGTTATCTCTATCGCAAAAGGAGATCACCATGCTGACGATTACCAAAGATATGATTCTGCCGGCGACGGTGACGGGTTCCTGGCCGCGGCCGCGCTGGTTTGATGTGAGTATGTGGGGCACGCCCGTTGATTCGTGCATGATGGATACGCGCTATCGGGAGAAGTTCACCGATTCCATGTCGGTGGTGATTTCCGATGAGCAGCGCGCGGGGCTGGACATCGTGACGCACGGCGACCTGCATTGTGATGATGATATGGCCGGTCGTTCCTGGCATCACTACCCGCTGCAACGCTGGGCGGGTCTGGAGGGTGACTATCTGCAATCGGATGAAACGCGCTCGCCGTGGCTGCGTTATCCACCGGGGACATTGCTTAATGAGATTTACACGGGGTGGCGCTGGCCGCGCGTGGTGGACAAGATTGAACATCGGCCGCTGGATTATGCGAAGATCTGGCGGATTGCCCAGGCGCGGGCGAACAAGCCGGTGCGGTTCGGGACGTGCTGCTCGCAGGTGATGGGATTGTTTCTTGATCTGTACACGGACAAGTACACCGATCATCGCCAGGTGATCTGGGATATGGCCGAAGCGATGAACAAGGAGTTACTTGCGCTGCGCGATGCGGGGTGTCAATGCATTCAGATTGAAGAGCCTACGCTGCACTTCTGGGCGAATACGTATGGCGCGGAGAGTGATGAAGTTAAGTTTATGGTCGATGCGTTCAACCGTGAGGTGGAGGGCCTGGATGATGTGGAGGTGTGGATTCACACGTGCTGGGGCAATCCGAATATGCAGCGTGTGATTGATAATGACAGTTATAAAGAGTCGTTTGAGCTGTACCTGCACGCGCTCCACGGCGATGTGTGGACTGTCGAGATGACCGACCGCAACTTCCGCGAGATTGAGATGTTTGGAAGTATGAAGGGGCGACTGCCGAAGAAGATTGCAGTCGGTGTGGTCAGTCACCGTACGTTACAGGTTGATCAGCCTGAAGATGTTGCCGAGCGTGGCCGCCTTGCACTCAAGCACATTGATCCTGATCAGCTCATTCTTTCAACCGATTGCGGTTTTGGCCGACAGGGTTGTAACCGTGATATCGCCTTTTTCAAGACGACTGCTATCGCTCAAGCGCGCAACATTCTCCTGGAGGAGTTGGGTTACGAGCCAAGAGATATTCCCGCCGCCGAACCGACATTGCAGACGGATAACGTGCCGGAAGTTCCCGATCGTTGAATGATAAATAAACCTTATGTTGTTTTTGGAGTCACGGATCGATGGCTGGTCGTACCGGTGATGACATCTTCGCTGCACTCGGATTCTGGGGCGTATGTCCTGATCCCTGCCCACCTTACTGCAATGGTGATCTTACCGAAGACTGTTCCGTCGACATCGACGACATCTTTTCAATACTCGGACAATGGGGTCCATGTGAGTAAAGAATTGCGTTAAGCGGCTGGAAATCTCTTATGATGCAACTGAAGTGAACTGGGATATGAGTTCCAGTTGTCGTTTCTTTTATGGTCGTTCAATTTAAACCACGGGGAGGTTAACCATGCCATTCGAATTTGAAATCTGGTATCAGGGAGGAGAGAAAAAGAATCTCGGGCTTCGCATCACCGATCCCCAGGTGGTTGCCCGGTTCGCCGAGGAGTGTAATCAACCGGACATTGCGGGTAAGTACGATGATCTTCAGAGTTTTCTGAACACGGCCCCTGCAATATCGAAAGATTACACGCCTCCGTATCACAGGGTTGTCGATGTGATTTCGCTCAACCCGAAACTCTATAAACAAAAGAAGGCGATGCCGGGCCGAACACTCATCGCGACCTTAGTTCATGATCCGGAAGTGTCGAAGCAGGGCACAGCGCACGTGTATGTCATCATTGAGAATCCCGACGCCGGCGCGCTTGATCCTGAAGATCTGGATAGTGATCCGGACAGTGACATTGAGTACGTCCTGGGTGAATACACCGCCAGTCCCGGGCGCGATGTCCTGGTCGTGTTGTCTGATCTGGTCTGACAGTTGTTGAATTAATACCGGGAACACGATTTCTCGAACAATCAATTGCTGCGCAATCGAATGATGCTCATTATCTTTGCGCTTTGTACTCGCAATATGTGAAAAACATCACGAAATAAGAACGTGTATTTTTCTCTGGAATCCACGCAGAAGTAATTTGTGTGACTCAAAATGAGAGTCACAATATGAGTATCGGACGGTCTTTGTGAGGCTGGCCGCGTGGTTGAAATGACGTCCACAAACCTGAGGAGAACATCATGGCAGCAGAACGATTGAAAAAGCAGGATATCCTTCAACTTCTCCGATCTGAGCAAGTCAATCTCCTGAGCGAGGCTTCGAAGACGGAAAATTACAGTACAGGTGAGATGATCTACCAGCAGGGGCAAGCGGTTGACCGTTTCTACATCATCCTCGATGGGCAGGTTGCCCTGCGTCTCCCGGGAAAAGGTGGACTCAACGTACTCATCGATGAACTGACCAAGGGAGATATGTTTGGCGGTTGTGTCACCACACAACTCGATGCTTATGCACTCAACGCTCAGTGCACGGAAGATTCGCAGATTCTGGTGGTTTCGGTATCCGCCCTGAAATCCATTATGGATGAGGATCCTCGAATCGGCTATATCATCCAATCCCGGATCTCAGAGATCTACTTCCGACGATATATCGAAACCATGGAGAAGCTTCAGGCCATCGTCATGAATATTCCGGCGGTTTCACTCTGAATCTTCAGGTTCGGCTTGCATTAATTGTGGTATTTCCTGTTACACTGCCAACTTCTGCGGGACTTCGCCGGAGAATAGCGGTTCTTCTGCCGGCAATCCCCCGATTTCAGAAGCGCATAGCGCTGAATCAATGAAAAGGACACTAAAGATGTTGAGAAGGAATCGAATCTCACACGTCATGATTCTCCTCGGAGCAACCCTGATGCTAATGGTCGGCTGCAGCACCACCGAGGGTGTTGGCAAGGGCGTTTATCGCACCGGCGAAGGTGTAGTGGAAGGTGCTGTCAATGTTGGTGAGGGCACCGTCGAAGGCGCAGGCCACATTGCAGAGGGTGTTGGAAAAGACCTTTCCGGAGAAGGCGGCAAGTAAGCCCATTTCCGATGCTTTGGTCCGGGAACTGGTTCCAGTCGACGGTATAACAGTCGTCGGCTGTAGCTCCATACTGTGATAAGACATACAGAAGGCCGACGGGTAAACCTCGTCGGCTTTCGTATTTGGGTAACAAACAGTGAATATGACCACAACGACTGGGGCATGAACACGAAGAAAATGTGCCAATTGGGGATGAATTCAGGATATTTCCGTCTTGCATATCCGCCAATGCAGGATACAGTTTGGGATGGGGGTGGGAAGCGTTACGCTGGCTCACCGCGAGATCGGCTGTGCGGTCGGTTATGTGCGTCAGCATATCTGTCCCTGCTTCCCCTTTGAGGAGGATTTACCTATGTTGCTGTTTGCTCGTTTGCGTCGCTGGTTCCCGGTTGTGCTCTGCCTTGGTGCAGTCAACGGAATCACCAGTGCTGGTCCACCTGCCTACTTTGACCTCAGAGATGTCGGTGGAGTCAACTACGTCACTTCGGTCAAAAGCCAGATAGACGGAACTTGTTGGACCTTTGGTGCGATGGCTGCGATGGAAGGCAATCTGTTGATGACCGGTGCCTGGGCAGCGGCAGGTGAAACCGGCGAACCGAATCTCGCTGAATATCACCTCGACTGGTGGAACGGCTTCAATCAATTCAATAACGATGATGATCCGGGAGGCGGCGGACTCCAGGTCCACCAGGGTGGTGACTACATGGTCACCACAGCGTACCTCTCAAGGGCTGAAGGTGCTGTCCGTGATGTGGATGGTCAGTCGCACACACCCGCTCCCCCACGATCCGATCCGAGTTGGCACTACTATTATCCGCGAGATGTCGAGTGGTATGTCGCAGGAACAGATCTGAGCAATATCAATCTCATCAAAGAGAAGATCATGACGGAAGGTGTCATGGGAACCTGCATGTGTTACAGCAGTTCCTACATCTCCAATTACATCCACTATCAGCCACCCCATACAACTGATCTGCCCAACCATGCAGTCGCTATCGTCGGCTGGGATGACAACAAAGCCACCCAGGCCCCGAATCCCGGTGCGTGGATCGTCAAAAACAGTTGGGGAAGTTCCTGGGGTAATGGCGGTTACTTCTGGATTTCTTATTACGACAAGTGGTGCTGCCAGGAACCACAGATGGGTGCGGTCTCCATGCAGAATGTCGAACCCCTGCAGTATGACAATGTTTACTACCACGACTATCACGGCTGGCGCGATACCAAGACAGATTGCGACGAAGCGTTTAACGCCTTTGTTGCTGAGGAAGCGGGTCTCATCCAGGCCGTCAGCTTCTTCACCGCCGTGGATGACGTGGATTACACCATCGCTATCTACGACGATTTCATCGGCGGCGAACTGGTCAACGAACTATCCACAAAATCAGGCAACATCACCTACACCGGTTTCCACACGATAGATCTGGATACGGCAGTCGACGTGATTGAAGGTGATGATTTCTACGTCTACTTGTACCTTTCCGCCGGTGGACATCCTTATGACCGCACATCGGATGTTCCTGTGCTTCTGGGTGCTTCCTACCGCACGATCGTCAATTCCGCAGCCAATCCCGGTGAGAGTTACTACTACAACGGTTCGGAGTGGGTCGATCTCTATACCTGGGACGATCCCCCCTGGAGTCAAACCGCCAACTTCTGCATGAAGGCGCTGACGGTTATCGCCGGTCTGAAAGTAACTCCTGATGAAAACTTCCAGTCTACCGGTCCTGTGGGTGGTCCCTTTGTACCCGCAAGCAAGGATTATCAGTTTGAGGTTAGAGCCGAAGCACCCATCGAGTATGAAGTTACTGTTGAGGGGACTGCTTCCTGGATCACACTGACCGGCGATACTTACGGGATGCTGCCCCCGGGTGAGGAAGCGACGGCAACTGTCCAGATCAACAGCGCCGCCGAGTCTCTCGATCCCGGCGCTTACTTTGCCACAATTCAGTTCACCAACCTTACCGACCACGTGGGCGATACCACCCGGGATGTCGTCCTCGTCGTAGGTGATGCTGCGTTGGCGTACGAATGGACAATGGACACCGATCCGCAGTGGACAACCGAAAACGAATGGGAGCACGGCCAACCGACCGGTGGCGGTGGTGCTTACGGTAATTCCGATCCCACCTCCGGCTACACCGGAAACAACGTCTATGGTTATAACCTGAGCGGTGATTACCCCAACAACCTTCCTGAAACCCACCTCACCAGCGATGCGATCGACTGCACCGACCTGTACAACGTGCATCTGAAATTCTGGCGCTGGCTCAATGTCGAGCAACCGATCTATGACCACGCCTATGTCAAGGTCAGCAACAACGGCACCGACTGGACCGTCGTTTGGCAGAATGAAGCAGAGATCACCGATTCGTCCTGGAACCAGATGGAATTGGATATCTCTGCGATCGCAAGCAATCAGTCAACGGTCTACCTTCGCTGGACCATGGGCGAAACCGACGGCGGCTGGACCTACAGCGGTTGGAACATTGACGACGTCGAACTCTGGGCGGTCCTGCCCGGTGCACCGGAATGCCCCGCAGACCTGACTGGTGATGATGTTGTTAACATTGATGACATCTTCGCGGTGCTTGGCTTATGGGGTGAGTGTCCCGATCCCTGCCCGCCGTACTGCACTGGTGACCTGACTGAGGACTGCACAGTTAACATTGACGATATCTTCGCGATCCTCGGCCAGTGGGGACCGTGTGATTGATTTGATATAAACTCCCGGTGTATACACCGAGGATTGATATTTGAAGATCGCATAATTGGCCCCGGGTGAACACACCCGGGGCGATGATGGATATAAGGTGGATCGAGCGCAACAATCAACACCGGGATGAAAACACAAATATACGCGGTTGACTCCATCCGATACAAAGAAAAGGAGGCACTGTGATGCGTTTCACAACAGAATTAGCCGCAGCGCTGTATCTGTTATTGTCTGGAGCATCGATCTGCGCTAACGAAATCCATGTGTATTCCGGTGAGTCAATTCAGGCTGCGATTATTGGCGCAACCAACGATGATGAGATTATCGTTCATCCGGGAACGTACAATGAATCGATTGACTTCCTCGGAAAAGCCATCAATGTGCATAGCAGTGATGGATCTGATGTCACGATCCTGGACGGAACGGGTATTTTCACCAGCGTCGTAACTTTTGCCGGCACTGAGGGATCTGATTCCATCCTCGAAGGATTCACTATTACCAACGGTAACGCATCCAACGGCGGGGGTATGCTCATCGCTGGTGCGGGCCCCACGATACGCGACTGCATATTCAGGGAAAACAGCGCAGAATATGGCGGCGGCGTTTTTAATAGTCACGGTACCCCCATGATCGTCGGCTGCACATTTGAACATAATGCCGCGCAGTATTCCGGGGGCGGAATGTATAACTTCGCCTATCCCGGGCAACCCGGCGCCACGCTCACAGATTGTTATTTCTCTGAGAACACCGCAGAGAACTATGGCGGAGGTATGCGCAACTGGGACAGCAGCCCCACAATCACTGATTGCACATTCTACTACAACCACATCCGTTATCGTGGCGCAGGTGTAGCCAACGGGGGCGAAAGTCATCCATTCGTTATGAGTTGCTTGTTCGATGCAAATCGCACGGATACTCTGTTTGCCAACTGGGATGGATATGGCGGCGGATTGTACAATGCCGAAAATTCCAGCCCGATACTCGTCAACTGTATTTTTCATACAAATACTGTGGTTGCCATGAATCCCTGGTTGAGCCGCGGTGGTGCAATCGCCAATATGGACAACGCAAGCCCTGCAATCATTAACTGCACAATGGCCGGGAACCATGCTAATCTCGGTGACGGCCTGTTCAACGGAGATTCAGCTGTTCCCACACTGGCAAATTCGATCCTGTGGCACGATAACGATGAGATTCTTAATGAAAACATGGGAGGGGCTCATATCAGTTATTGTGACATAAAGAACTGTGGCGGGAGCGGTCCGGGATGGGATTATGATCTGGGTAACGACGGCGGCGGCAACATCGAAGATGATCCACTTTTCGTTAACTATGCAGGTCGCGATCTTCACCTCATGCCTGATTCTCCGTGTATTGACGCTGGTGACAATTCAGCGGTACCTCCCGGAGGAGTCATAACCGACTTTGAAGGTAACTCGCGCTTCGTCGATGACCCGGAAACAGACGACACCGGGAATGGAACGCCTCCGATCGTGGATATTGGTGCGTATGAATATCAGATACCCTGCCCTGCCGATCTGACTGGTGATGATCAGGTTAACATTGATGATATTTTCGCGGTGTTGGGTTTGTGGGGTGACTGTCCTGATCCATGCCCGCCGTATTGTGTCGGCGATCTGACTGAAGACTGCGCGGTCAACATCGACGATATCTTCGCAATCCTCGGACAGTGGGGGCCGTGTGAGTAAATCAGCGAGTCGCTGCATCTCGCGGCGGTTATCTGTAAATGAACGATGGTCGCAACGAGGACGTTGCGGCTCGCTGAAGATAACCACGTCTACTGGTGAAACGAAGATGCAGAACACACGCAGCTTCCGCCAAGCAGAATTATCGGAGGCACATTGAGCTAAATCTTCATTCTCTCGCCATTTATGCTCGGCAGTAGCACCAGGGCGCGGTATAATCAGTTGTTCGGATCCACACATCAAAAAATCGTGGTTCGACGCTGCATCACCTGGGGAGGGGTGTTGAGAGTGTTGTTCTATTTTGATTCAAGCCAGAGGAAGGGATCACATAATGCCCCCGAAAAGTGCAATGTCAGCCTGGGGAGTGGGGATCGTTTTCATCGCAGCAACCGCGTCAGCGGATGAATGGACCGATTACGATGACATCGGCCCGGATCTGCTCAATTATGAAACCACCTACCCCACGCTGTGTGAACGATACGACTTGGGATTGAGCGTGCAGGGGCGACACCTCTGGGCGCTGCGCATTTCTGACAATATCACCCTTGAAGAAGATGAGCCGGAGTTCAGATACATCGCCACCATGCACGGTGACGAGATCGTCGGCACCAAGATGTGCATGAACCTCATTGATTATCTCCTCACCAACTACGGCACCGATCCCCAGGCCACCAACATTGTCGACGAAATCGATCTCTGGATTATGCCGTTGATGAATCCCGATGGTTATGATCGCTCACCCCGAACACGAGCAAACGCCAACGGGATCGATCTGAATCGTGATTTTCCCCTGTATGGTGAACCCAATTCCACCGTCGGTCGTGAAATCGAAACCGCGCACATCATGAACTGGAGTGCTGCACACTCGTTTACCCTGTCGGCGAATATACACGGTGGCGCGCTGGTCGTGAACTATCCGTTTGACAATGAAGATACCGGTTCGCAGTACACGCCGGATAATGACCTGATGATCTTTATCAGTGAAACGTATTCCTATTACAACGTACCGATGTGGAACGGCGCGTGGTATCACGGCATCACCAACGGTGTCGACTGGTATTCAACCTGGGGTAATATCCAGGATTGGAATTACCTGTTCGAGGGCTGCAACGATGTAACACTTGAAATTAGCAACAACAAGCAACCGCCGGCCAGCCAGATCGGCCAGTTCTGGGATGACAATCGCCAGTCCATGCTAGCTTACATGGAAACGTGCCTGATCGGGGTGCGGGGTCTCGTGACCGATGCCAACTCCGGTGTTCCTCTTGCCGCCACGGTGCGTGTCGTCGGGCGCGATCATGATGTTTTCTCTGATCCGGATGTGGGTGATTATCACCGCATGTTGCTTCCCGGTACGTATGACCTTGAATTTGAAGCAGATGGTTACGACACAATGGTCGTCACCGGCGTGCAAGTTAATACCGGACCGGCAACCATACTCGATGTGGCAATGTCAGGCCCGGCGCAGGTTACATCGCCCAACGGTGGCGAAGAAATCACCGCAGGTATAGAAACCACCGTCACCTGGACCGGCCACCCCGAACTCTCCACGCAGGTGCAGTACACCGCGAACTACGGTGACATCGGCGTCACCAACGATGGCTTTGAATCCGGTTCCCTCGGACCTGAGTACACCACCGGCGGGGATGCAGATTGGTACGTCACCGGCGGAACCGTACACTCCGGCAGCTACGCAGCTCGCGCAGGAGACATCGGTAACAACGATGATTCATGGATGACTCGAACCGTCTCCGGTGGTGAACTCAGCTTCTGGTATCGCGTCAGCAGTGAATATACCTACGACTGGTTCAACTTCTACATCGACGGATCTCGAGAAATCCATGCTTCCGGCACCACAGGCGGCTGGACTTTCTACTCCACCACTCTGCCACCGGGCAGTTATGAACTCCGCTGGGAATATACCAAGGACGGCAGCCAATCACACGGCAGTGATACCGCGTGGATTGATGATCTATCAATTTCCGAAGATCAGACCATGTGGGTGGATATCATCGCCGAGACAACTCCCGGCGCGACCTCCACACCCTGGACGCCGACTACTCCCGGCGAGGATTACAAAGTCCGGGTGCGCAGCCTTTACGATGGCGGCGGTACCGGCCTGTGGGATGAAAGCGATGACACGTTCACCGTTGTCGAAGGAAACGCCTGCCCCGCCGACCTGACCGGCGATGACCAGGTTAACATCGACGACATCTTCGCTGTGCTCGGTTTATGGGGAACATGCCCTGATCCCTGCCCGCCGTATTGCGATGGTGATCTCACTCAGGACTGCGCTGTTAACATTGATGACATCTTCGCCATCCTTGGCCAATGGGGACCGTGTGAATGAACTCAACATCATCTGACTAATAAATTGCTTCAAGTGTCGCCAATTCGGCGACACTTGTTCTTTCCCATGACCACATATCTGCATTGCAGTCATAGCTGCCCAGCTTCACAACCAACCCATTCCTCATGGAATATAGTGGACAATGTAATCATATTTCCCTTGCGTGGGCATCACGATGAATTAAGATTGGGACTGCATATTTCCAGGAGGCCGGGGTGAAACGAACTGAAACACTGAAACACAAGTGAGGAAGGAAAAACCATGCAGATCAAATTCGATTGCAGTCGTATCCGCACGCTGGCTTGCGCGCTTTGCGCATCTCTACCCCTTATCTTCGTCGCTACGGCAACAGCCCAGCACGGGCAGATCGAAGCATGGGGGTGGAATGATTTTGGCCAGTGCGACGTACCCGAACCGAACGCAGATTTCATTGCTATTGCAGGTGGTGGTACGAGTGATGTTGCGCATAGTCTTGGCTTGAAGGCTGACGGCTCCATCGTCGCGTGGGGAGGGAATTGGTTCGGCCAATGTGATTTGCCTGATCCCAATATGGACTTCGTGGCCGTTGCGGGAGGAGGGTGGCACAGTCTTGGCCTGAAGGCTGACGGCTCGATCGTGGCGTGGGGAGAAAACAGTATGGGCCAATGCGATGTTCCAGCGCCAAACGAGAATTTCATAGCTATCGCAGGAGGTGGCTTTCATAACCTGGGACTGAAGAATGACGGATCGATAGTTGCATGGGGCCAAAACAGTCCTCACGGACAGTGTAATGTACCTGCTCCAAATACGGACTTCGTGGCGGTGGCGGGGGGCTTCAAGTTCAGCCTGGGTGTAAAATCAGACGGCACAGTCGTCGCGTGGGGTCACAATGCTTACGGCCAATGCAATGTGCCGGATCCGAATACCGGATATGTATCCGTCGCTGGAGGAAGCTCTCACAGTCTGGGACTGAAATCAGATGGCTCGATTGTCGCGTGGGGTTCTAACACCAGTGGCCAATGCAACGTGCCGGATCCCAACGAGGGCTTTGTGGCCGTTGCCGCAAGCTGGGGGTACAGTCTCGGTCTGAAGGACAACGGATCGATCGTGGCGTGGGGATACAACAGCTATGGTCAATGCGACGTGCCGGATTCGAATGGAGGTTTTGTATCCGTCTCGGCTGGTTGTTACCACACTCTCGGTCTGAGGTTTCGCATTCCGCCCACGGGCGCGTGTTGTCTCGGTGGCGGTGATTGCATGGAAGGCACTGAGATTGATTGCACTGACGCAGGCGGCACCTATATGGATGACGATTCGGATTGCGCCACGGCAAATTGCCCCGAACCCTGCCCGGCTGATCTCACGGGTGACGGTGTCGTTGACATCAATGATGTATTTGAACTCCTCGGCATGTGGGGACCGTGTGTGTAAAGAACCACTACCCGTGAAACGAACGATCCACTCCGTTAATCTCACATTCATCCTGGAGGAAGGAAAACCATGATGATCAAATTCGATAACAGTCGTACCCACACGCTGGCTTGCGCGCTTTGCGCATCTCTACCCCTTGTCTTCGGCGCTACGGCAACCGCCCAGCACGGGCAGATCAGAGCATGGGGAGATAATGGTGCTGGCCAATGCGACGTTCCAGATCCGAACTCAGACTTCATTGCTATCGCAGGTGGAGGTGAAAGTGGCTATGCGTTTAGTCTCGGCTTAAGGGCTGACGGCTCCATCGTGGCGTGGGGAGACAATTACGCCGGCCAGTGTGATGTGCCGGATCCCAATACGGATTTTGTGGCTGTCGCGGGAGGAGGGTGGCACAGTCTCGGCTTGAAGTCAGACGCCTCAATCGTGGCGTGGGGTAATAACGATCTTGGTCAATGCAACGTACCGGATCCGAACACGGACTTCGTGGCCCTCGCGGGGGGCTGGGGACACAATCTCGGTCTGAAAACTGACGGCTCGATCGTGGCGTGGGGATACAACTCCCATGGTCAAAGCAATGTACCGGATCCCAATACGGACTTCGTGGCCGTCGCTGGAGGATACTCACACAGTCTGGGTTTGAAGTCCGATGGCTCGATCGTGGCGTGGGGAAGAAACGACTACGGCCAATGCAATGTACCGGCGCCGAACACGGACTTTGTGGCCTTCGCGGGAGGAGCATGGCATAGTCTCGGTCTGAAGTCCGATGGCTCCATTGTTACATGGGGAAATAACACTTCCGGTCAATGCAACGTGCCGGATCCGAACGCCGGATTCGTGGCGGTCGCGGGAGGAGCGTGGTACAGTCTCGGCCTGAAAGCTGACGGCTCGATCGTGGCCTGGGGAGACAACCAACACGGACAATGCAATGTACCGGATCCGAATGAGGGTTACGTGTCAGTCTCGGCGGGACCCTACCACACTCTCGGTCTGAAGTTTCACATACTGCCTACTGGCGCATGTTGTCACGGCGATGGCTGCATCGTAGCCACCGAAGCTGATTGCACTCTTGCCGACGGTATTTATATGGGTGACGAATCGGATTGCGATACAGTCACCTGCCCCGAATCCTGCCCGGCGGATCTCACCGGTGACGGTGTCGTTGACATCAACGACGTGTTTGAAATGCTCGGCATGTGGGGGCCGTGCGTGTGATTTGGTGGCACCGCTCTCTGAGCGGTGATAGTTGAATATATGGTTCAGAGTAGCGTATCACCGGAAATTTTGTTTCATTGGCTTGGTGGTACTGTTATGCTGTAGACAATGAAGGGGAATGCCCCGTATTTCACCCCCCTGGAGATAACATCTTGTGCCGGTGAATGGGCACAGGATTGGGAGAAAAGGAGTTACTCATGCGACTTGCGACAATCTGTATTTCTGGCGGTCTTGCCCTTTGCGCTTCGTGCCCCCCGGTGGCACAAGCTGATGAGATCGAAGATGTGATCAATCAGGTGACCCTCACCGAGTACGAAGATTACCTGAGGGTGCTCACCGGGGTCGATCCGGTTCCCGGCGATCCTCCTCACTACCTGACGAACCGATATTCTTTTGGATCGGATATTCACATTGCCGCGCTGTGGATGCATGACCTGTTCACCTCTTTTGGATTAGATGCGTCGCTTCACACATTTGATGTGTCTTACGGTCCCAACGTGATCGGTGAGATGGTCGGCACGACACGCCCTGACGACATCTACATTTTCGGTGGCCACTACGATACGTACAACGGATCCAACCAGTACGATGCTCCCGGCTGCGATGACAACGGCAGCGGTACCGCGGCGGCGATCCTGGCAGCGCGCATCCTTTCCCAGTACGAATTTGAAGGCACGGTGAGGTTCATGGCCTTTGCCGGTGAAGAGCAATGGATGGTGGGAAGTCTGGCTTACGCTGCTGACGCGGCTGCTGCCGGTGAAAATATCGTCGCGGTCATCAACCTCGACATGTTCCTCCATCCCGGGTGGGATAATCAGGATCCTGATCCGGACTACGACATCGACATCGGTGCGAATAACGCTTCGCAGTGGCTGGCGCAGAACCTGGCGGATAAATACAACACCTACACGCCGATCGACTTTGAGGTGCATAACGATGAAGACTTTGTGTCCGATCAGTGGGCGTTCTGGCAGTACGGTTACGATGCGATCGGATTACTCGAAAACACGGTTTGGGAAATCTGGGGCGGCTCGAATGATGACTACCACCAGGCCACGGATACCATGGACAATCCCGACTACGACTGGGACTTTGCGATTCATGTGATTCGAGGTGCCATGGCCAGCTTCATTGAACTGGCAGGTATCGAGCAACTACCAACCTGCCCCGCGGATCTGACCGGCGATGACCAGGTGAACATCGACGACATTTTCGCTTTGCTTGGTATGTGGGGTGAGTGCCCTGATCCCTGCCCGCCGTATTGCGATGGTGATCTTACCGATGATTGCACCGTCAACATCGATGACGTTTTCGCCATCCTCGGCCAATGGGGACCGTGTGAGTAAGCACATCTTTTCCAAACAGAGTGCCCCCGGTGTATTCACCGGGGGCTAAGTATTTTCATTAATATATTTAGCCCGGGGTGAATACACCCCGGGCAGTACCTGCATATTGAATTATTGATTCACATACTCCCTCACATACAGCGGTTCGAGGAAGTAGTAATACATTTACCCTTGGCATATACGCCTGCATGCACGTGGGGACGGCTTCCTCGCAAATATATCTTGGAGCTTCCGCTCCAGTCCGATACAATTGGAATGGATGACGGGACAAGGCCGGCTCGGTGTACAACGCGCAGCCGCATGCAGAAAGATGAACCCCAAACCAGAAAGAGGAATGTGATGTCACCACAACACCGATGGATCACCACCACATTACTGACTTGCTCGCTCGCCGCCCTGGCGTTCCTGGCCGGTGCCGGCAAGCCGGCGGACAACGCCACGCAAGCCACGATTGACAACACCAGCACGAAATTGACGAACTCAATGATGACGCTCATCCAGGAGCAGCGAGGACCGTATCGGGCTTGGGTGTTCTTTGCTGACAAGGGCCTGTATTCACCGCGAGACTTCGAACAGGCGATTGCGACCGTCGAGGACGGATACAACCAGCGCGCCGTTGAACGCCGTCGACTGCGCGGTGCCAACGCCGCCCGCGGTGGATACCTGTTCGACGCGCGCGACCTGCCACTCGTTGAAGCATACGTTCAGGCTGTCACCGACACCGGCGCCGCTTTGCGCGTGCAGAGCACTTGGCTGAACGCGGTGAGTGTGGAGGCAAGCAAGGCTCAGATCGACGTCATCGCGTCCCTGCCGTTTGTGAGCAAGGTGCAACCGGTGGCGCGATGGACGCACAACCACCCGGTGGACATGAAACGACATACCGGCCGAGTCGATGCACCGTACGGCCCGCCTTTCCCTATTGATTACGGCCTTTCGACCGACCAGCTTCAGCAGATCAACCTCATCAATCTGCACAATCTTGGATATACCGGCGAAGGCGTTATCGTCGGCGTGCTCGACACGGGTTTCCTCTATACGCATAACGCGTTCAACCAGTCGGGTCACGAAATCGATGTTGTCGCTCAATATGACTTCGTCGACGACGATGAGATTCCGGAGCACGACAGCAGCGACTGGTCGCGCCACGGCACGCTGATCCTGGGCACACTGGCTGCGTATCAGCCGGGCGACCTCGTCGGCGGCGCATTCGAAGCTTCGTACATCCTCTGCAAGACCGAGGACACCTCGCAGGAAGATCCGGTCGAGGAAGACTACTACGTCGCGGGTCTTCAGTTCATTGAGGCCAACGGCGGTGACATGGCAACCTCTTCTCTTGGTTACATCGACTGGTACACGCAGAACGATCTCGACGGTGAGACGGCCGTGACGACTGTCGCGGTCAACGCCGCTACCGAAGCCGGTATGCACATATGCACAGCGGCAGGTAACGAGGGGCACGACTCGAACCCCAACACATCGCATCTCATCGCGCCAGCCGACGCGTTCCAGGTTATTACCTGCGGCGCGGTCTCCAGTGAAGGCAGCATCGTCGGCTTCAGCTCCGACGGTCCCACCGCGGATGGGCGAGTGAAGCCCGAGGTGCTGGCCCGCGGCGCCGACACGTGGACCACCGATCCCTACAACGACACCAACTTTAGTACGGCCAGCGGCACTTCGCTCTCGACTCCGCTCGTGGCGGGTGTCGTGGCGTGCATGATCCAGGCTCATCCGGACTGGACACCCGACATGATGCGCGATGCTCTGTTTACCACCGCCGATTACTACATTGAGCATGGCACGCACGATCCGCTGTACGTACTCGGTTACGGCATACTCAGCGCCTACGACGCGCATGTCAGTGCCAGCGACATGGCGGTCAGCCCGTCGGCGGATTTCTATTCGCAAGGCCCCAACGGCGGTCCGTTTACTCCTGCGAGCAAGACCTACACCATTCTCAACCAACTTGACGTGCCGATGGTGTGGTCCGCATCGGAGACCGCGGACTGGATCGATCTGGACAACACGGGTGGCATGCTCAATCCCGGTGAGAGCATCGAAGTGACCGTCTGGGTCAACGATCTTCCGAACAATTACGCCAACGGGTACTACGAGAACCTCGTGGAGTTCATCAACCACACGACCCATGACGGCGACACCACGCGCATCGTCGGACTGACTGTCGGTGAGCCCGAGCTCATGCACATGTTCAACTTCGACACGAATCCGGGCTGGACCACGGAAGGCGAGTGGGCGTTCGGTCAACCAACGGGCGGCGGCGGCAACTCGTACGGCAATCCCGATCCGACCAGCGGCGCCACGGGCGTGAACGTCTTCGGTATCAACCTGTTCGGTGACTATTCACTCAACGTCGGCGGCCCTTACTACCTGACTTCAAGCGCGGTGGACTGCTCGGATATGTACGACGTCAGCCTGCGCTTCCAGCGATGGCTCAACAGCGACTATGAACCGTTTGTCTACCAGACGATCGACATCTCGACGGACGGCGTCAATTGGACCCCGATCTGGAACAACGGCGGAGACGAGATCGCCGAGTTCGGATGGTCGCAGCAGACCTACGACATTGCTACCTACGCCGACGGCGAGGTGACCGTGTACTTCAGATGGGGTCACGAGATCGGCCAGACCGGCGCCTGGGCCTACTCCGGCTGGAACATCGATGACGTCGAGATCTGGGGTATCGTTGCATCATCCGATTGCGTCGGTGACCTGACCGGTGATGACGTGGTCAATATCGACGACATCTTTGCCGTGCTGGGTCTCTGGGGCGATTGTGTCGATCCTTGCCCGCCGTACTGCACCGGAGATCTGACTGAAGATTGCACCGTCAACATCGACGACATCTTCGCGATCCTCGGTCAATGGGGGCCGTGTGATTGAATTGGTGGCACCGTTCTCCGATCGGTGAGATAGAATTCAACGAGCACCGCAGGCAACAGCGGTGCTTTTTAATGCAGTTACCACCACTTGTTGATCCACATCAATACAGTACAAGCTTGCCAGAGTGGTAAGTTATGCTTCCCGTGCCGTGATACCACGGTCAATTTCTGCGATGATAGATACATAATCCGAATCTCGACGCCGAACCGTTATGGAGAATAAACCGTGCGACATCGCGTGCATTTATCATTTGTTCTGGGATCGCTGATTGGCTTGTTCATCACCTGCTGCGTGCAGGCTCAGGATAACATTGACGAAATCGTCATGAAGGAAGCGCTGCTGCTTCCCAAAGTAGGCAGTTACGGCAGGCGGCCGCTACATCAGGATCCGATCGAAAAAGAGATCGTTGCGGGTATCTGGATCCCCCCTCACACTGACGACGAAGTCGTGGCAGTTGATGGCTCCACACGCCAGTGGAAAACTGAGAAGGTAAAGGGGGATGGTTGGGTGAGGGATAATGCACTGGTAGGCGGTTATGCATACTGGGCGGTTGAATCGAAAACAGAACGCGTCATGTTGCTTCAGGCGGCCGGGCATCGCATGGTTTATGTCAATAACGTACCGCGTGCTGGCGATGTATATTCAACCGGTTGGACTACCCTTCCGGTCAAGCTCAAACCGGGTGTTAACCACTTTCTGTTTCACGTTTCACGCGGTCGAGTGCGCGCTCAATTAACTTCGATTGAACCGGGCGTGTATTTTCACCTGCGCGATCTGACATTGCCTGACCTTGTGGCAGGTGAGCCGTGGGGTGTGCAGGGGGGGATCATTCTCATCAACGCGACCGACCAGGCGTTACACGATCTCTGGTTGCAATGCAGCGGTTCGGGCTTGCCGATCCATAAAACTCCTTTACCGACGCTCGCTCCGATGACTATTCGGAAAGTCCCCTTCTGGTTCGGCGGAGCAGTTGAACCACTCACGCGATTCGTCTCGGTCAATCTGGAACTGGGCATGACGGAACAGGGCGTTGCCCATGTCATCGACACCACCTCGCTTGATGTTCCAGTCAGATTGAAGAGCGAAACTCATCGGCGAACATTCATCAGCGACATCGACGGCAGCGTACAGTATTACGCTGTGACCCCGATGAAGGAAGATGCTGATGCGCAGCCTCAGGAGCAACCGGCATTGATCCTGACATTGCATGGCGCGGGGGTTGAAGCGATCGGACAGGCGCGCGTGTACGAATCCAAATCCTGGGCGCACGTTGTCGCGCCGACGAATCGTCGGCCGTACGGCTTTGACTGGGAAGAATGGGGGCGCTGGGATGCAATGGAAGTGCTCGAATTGAATCAACGACGGTTGAAAACCGATCCCCGCCGTACTTATCTCACCGGTCATTCGATGGGTGGGCATGGTGTCTGGCAGGTGGGGGCGACTCTGCCGGATCGGTTTGCTGCGATCGGTCCCAGCGCAGGCTGGATCACCTTCTGGTCCTACACCGGTGCGCCGCGTTACGAAGATCCAACTCCGGTGGAACAGATGTTGAACCGCGCTGCCAATCCCAGCGATACCCTGGCCCTGACTGACAATTACCGGGAACACGGTATCTACGTCTTACACGGCGAGAAGGATGACAACGTTCCGATCACCGAAGCGTATCTCATGATGGATCATCTGGGCGACTCGCACGATGATCTTGTGTTTCATGCCGAGCCTGATGCGGGTCACTGGTGGGGGAACCGTTGTTGCGATTGGCCCCCCATGATGGAGTTCCTGCGTCAGCATGTGCAGCCGGAACCGCAGGACATCACGCATGTTGAGTTTGTCACCGCCAATCCGGAGGTTTCACCGAAAGCGCACTGGATCGGAATCGAAACGCAATTCGTTCACAATGAATTCAGTCGTATTGCTGCTGATCTGGACAGGGCCAATCGGCGCTACACCATCACCACGGAAAATGTTGCGCAATTGACGCTCAGCCTCGCACTTCTCTCGCCCGACGATCCTGTGCAACTAGTCGTCGATGGGCAGGATCTTGGAGCCGTCGACTGGCCCCGATCATTTGGGCGCTTGTGGTTGAAGCAGAATCTCCAGGACAGTCAAATGACCGGCACCTGGCAGGTGATGGACGGCCCCTCACCGTACGACCAAAAAGGTTCCCATCGTTATGGACCGTTCAAGCATGCCTTCAATCATCGGATGGTGTTTGTCTATGGTACTCAGGGCACGCAGGAAGAAAACGAATGGGCGTATGCCAAGGCCCGCTTCGATGCTGAAACGTTCTGGTATCGAGGAAATGGGGCAGTCGATATCGTGTCCGACCAGGAATTTGATCACCGCCAGGATCCTGATCGGGGAGTCATCCTGTACGGTAACGCCGACACCAACAGCCTGTGGTCCACGCTGCTTCCCACCTGCCCCATGCAGGTTAAGCGAGGTGAGATTATGCTCGGCGATCGTAGAATCCAGAGTGATGACCTGGGCTGCCTGTTTATCTATCCCCGTCCCGACAGCCGCGCCGCGTCAGTAGGTGTGATCAGCGGCACCGGGCCTGCGGGGATGCGTCTGACAGACCGCATGCCGACCTTTCTTGCCGGCGTTCACTACCCTGATTATCTCATCGTTGGCCCGGAAGTGCTCACCGATGACAGCAAGGGCGTTCGTGTGACCGGTTATTGGAGTGCAGATTGGATGATGGATGAAGCGCAACAGGCGTGGCACATCCCGGAATAAACACCAGGTGTGCGCACACTGATCCTGCGAGGTTATTTAACGCCCGATGCCAGGCATTCCTGTTTCCACGTTGCCGCATCCGTCACATAAGAATTGACGTTCTTGGGCATGGCAAGGCGTAGTGTGGCTGGATTGTTGATCGGGATTTCACCGGATACTTCATGTACCCCTGTTTTGAATGCAGCGCCTCCCCAATCCACCATCAGTGTGCCGCACGGGATCCCAGCATGTTTGCGCAATCGGCTCCCATGACTGCGGGGATAATAACTCGCTGCCGCAAGATACACTTCGATCACTTCACCCTGCAGATGTTCCGGTACTGCGATCGGTTGATGGATAACACCGAAGTCTCCCCCGCCCGCCTTGAATGTAAAATGTACATCGCACACCCCCGGTTTGATAATGAAACTGTCCACCGGCGGACGAAGGTGTACGATCGTCTGGCAGGGATTTTCAAAACGATTCTGGTAATAGACGCAGAGTTCCGCCTGCCCGTTGCGCACCCGGATCGTGGGCATGAACGACAAACCCTCCACGCCGTAGTACATGTCACCGACCTGCTCGCTGAGATGATTCGGTAGCTTGTCCTCAAAACCCAGCGCATAAACCAGCCACCCCGCCAATCCCACCGCGATGATTGTTGACAGGATTCGCTGCACCACGATGAGCGGTGCGTCCGGGGAGATGATGTGGAACCATGCGGCAAAAGCCCACAGGGCAGCAGCGACCGCCACAATAATCAGAATAAAATTGCGTTTTTCATGCATCAGCACCACCTCAGCAGGTCAGTGTTGGCAGAATCAGGTTGTCGGAAAAAGAGGCACACTTTTTATGAATCCTCGACCATTCCTGTACTAGTATCCTCTGTAGCAGAATCGTTGCCAACTCTCCTTGAGAGCTATTATCGGATGATTCTCGTATTTGGGCCGAGTGTTTCCGGGAATCTTGAGTCCCCGGTTTGCTTGTTTCTGATGGATGAAGGACCACCAGTATGGATTTTGATACCCCGCCCGTCGAGCCGATTTCCCTTATTCAGTCATGGCTGGATCTGGCGATTGAAGCCGAATATCCCAATCCCACCACCATGACCCTGGCCACAGTCGATTCCGATGGCAATCCCTCCGCCCGAATCGTCCTTCTCAAAGCCCTGGATGAGCGGGGTATCGTGTTCTACACGAATTACAACAGCCGCAAGAGCCGAGCTATCGACGCACATCCCCGAGCGGCACTGGTCTTTCATTGGGATTTCCTTACCCGACAGATCGTCGTTGAAGGTGCGGTGACGAAGATCACGGCGGAAGAATCCGATGACTATTTTGCATCTCGTCCCCGGGCAAGTCAGATCGGCGCGTGGGCGAGCCAGCAATCCGAGCCGGTACCCGATCGTGCCACCCTCGATGCCGCCTTCACGAAATATGAAGAGGAATATGACGGCATTACAATCCCCCGGCCACCACATTGGGGCGGTTATCGCGTCAGCCTCGATCGGGTGGAATTCTGGCTCGGGCGACCATTCCGCCTTCACGACCGAATCGTCTATACCCCGGATGAGAAAGGCGGCTGGAAGATCCAACGCCTGTATCCGTGATCCCCCACACTACAACATATCCGCGTCTTCACTTCACTCAGACGCGGCTTCCCATCTTATCAACGCAGAAATTCGTAAGCCGGATCTGACGAGTTTACGAGGAAGATCCGGATCATAATCGTTGATTGTGTCGTGATTCCTCAGCGAGCAATGTTCTTATTCTGTGGGGGTTGTGTGGGGGGGGCCGAAGCGGTTTTCGAGGAGTGTGACGGTAAAGCCGCCATCATGTGGACCGGTGGTTATGCCGTCGATGAGGTAGATCCAGTCAGCCAGTTCTTCTGAGGGAAAGCCCACGCGTTCGTTTTGTGTTTTCCCGCAAGCAAGTTGAGTTACCGGCGCGGAAGCCAGTGTGCCTTCGATGCGGTAAGGCGACCAGTGATCGGGAATGATCCACACAAATTCAACGCGGTTATCTTCAGTCTCAGCCGCCCACTTGATTGCCCAGTGATGTCGCATCTCCAGGGGAGTTCTTTCCCAGCGTATGCGTGCATCTTCTGCGGAGGCCCGTGCTTGTTCGATCGCTTCCTGCAATTCGGGATCATCTTCGCCGATGGTCAGTGCGACCACTGCTTCTCCATTGATTTCCTCCCATCGAGATGGTGGAGGCGCGGGAATCGTGACCGCCTGAGTAGCTTCTGATGGCGAGGTAGATGTATCTTCACAGCCAACTGTTACAACGAGCGGACATAAGAGGATGGCGTGACACATGATGTTGTTTTGTCTGTTCATTGCAATTGATGACATTTTACTAATCAGAACCGCAAATACCATTCGTAGCTTTATCCATTTGTGTCTGTTTCATCATCCAATAAACGTTCCGCTTCACTGATGATGCGATCTGTAAACAGCAAACCATCATCATCAACTTCATCTTCATTATCACTCCCTTCCTCCTCCGGAGCGTTGGGCGACTCTTCTACTGCCTCATCGGTGGCACGTTTTGTATCGGAAGGTTCCGAGGAGATCATTGCCCGTGCTTCGTGGATCATGTCCGCAGGCAGGATCGGTTCGCGCTTTTTGGGGGGAGCCGGTTTCGGTTCATCGGTTTCTTGTGGGGCCTCTTCATCATCTCCTGGAGAAGAGGGAGATTCAGAGCGTGGGTATTGTGTGGGGGAGCTGTGGGGGGGGTGTAGGGGAGGGGGGAGTAGCTCTTCCAGATCTTCATCAGTTGGTTGGACATCCTCCGGAGGAGGTGCGTTTGGATCCAGTTGAAACAGCTTGGCCCAGAGTCCGACCTGAGATTCCTTGAGCGGTACGTCCGGCTTGGTTTGATCCGGTAGCTGACTATCAGGTGACTGGGCATCGGCAGCCAGATTTGCCAGAAACTCACCCGATGACAGGACTTTGCAGCGACGTTTAGCTGCAGCCCGTTGAATCTCCCGGTCTGAGGAGACCACGATGAGTCGGCGAGGCGAGCTGGATTGCTGGACCTGATGGGTAATCAGGTCATCAGCACTACGCTTGATCCCGGAGTAATGGATTTTGATGCCATCGCGGGGTCGGGGTGCATTGGGCGGTTTTTCTCCATCACAGACCAGGATGGTTTTTTCCCGGCGATATCGGCTGCGCAGGATCAGATCCATCAAGTCATCAATCCCCAGACCGGCCAGATCCGGCGGCAGCACACCGACCACGTGCAGAAGGTTGTAGGTGTCTATGATCAGGGGCATAGGTTGGAGTCCAGCCAATCATAAGCCGGGGGTGATTATCAGGGGGTAGATCTTGAGAAAACGTGCCGAATTCCAGGGTATGACTTGTCAAATCACCTTGAGTGTGCTTCAATGCGAGGCTCGACTCAGCAAGGGAAGTATTGTCTATGGCTATTCGTATCAAAGCCCGTCAGAATGAAAGTGTTGGCCAGATGCTCCGCCGGTTCAAGAAACTGTGCGAAAAAGAGGGTCTGACCAAGGATATCAAGCGCCGTCAGTACTTTGAAAAGCCTTCTGAGCGACGCCGACGTGCTCAGCGCAAGAGCGTTCAGCGTGCCACCCGGATTCCCATCCAACGTACCAGCAGCACCAACCGGTCCGGGCCGAGCAGCGGTCCCCCCAGCGGTCCTTCCCGAGGTCCACGCCGCTGATTTTCGCTTCATATCTCGTTCTCCCCGCCATTAAGCCGGCAGTTTCCTGCCCCGGCTGTAGTTGATGATGGATCCACAGGCCCATTATCTTCTGCCTTCCCCTATAATGTCCGCCTTTACGGGACTCACCTCCCGTTCATGTCATGCAGAAATTCTATTGTGGTTGCAATCCAACCTTCATCGTGATGAGTTTGAACCTTTGATTCCCTGACGGGGATGCAGGAGAGACTTGTAATGAACGCCCTGACCTTTGCTGAAATGTCCCAGGTATTCAATGATGCGTGGCCCTATCTCTTCGGTCCTGCCGGTGCAGTGCTCGCACTGGTGGCCGCTTTCGCCTTCAGCCGATTGGTGATGTCGAAGTCGGAAGGGGAGGACATGATGGTCGAAATTGCCCAGGCGGTACGCGATGGCGCCATGGCGTACCTCAAGCGACAGTACAAGGTCGTCTTCATCGTCTTCTGCATCCTGATCCTGGTTCTTCTGTTACTGGGCTGGGCGGGTATTCAGTCGTGGTGGACGGCGCTGGGCGTCCCCATTGCCGGATTGTTCTCCGGCCTCTGCGGATGGTTCGGCATGAAGATGGCGACCAACGCCTCGGCGCGAACGACCTTTGCTGCCAAACAATCACTCAACGACGGTTTGAAAGTTGCCTTCCGCAGCGGTGCCGTCATGGGCCTGGTCGTCGTCGGCTTTGCCCTGTTGGATGTTTCCGTTTGGTTCTTCCTCTGGAACGCGGTGTTTGGATCTGAGATGTCACTCGTGGCGATCACCACCATCATGCTCAGCTACGGCATGGGAGCATCGACCCAGGCGCTCTTTGCCCGTGTCGGCGGAGGAATCTATACGAAAGCGGCTGATGTCGGTGCGGACCTCGTGGGTAAGGTGGAAGCGGGTGTGCCCGAAGATGATCCGCGTAACCCTGCCACCATTGCGGATAACGTTGGTGACAATGTGGGTGATGTGGCGGGTATGGGGGCGGACCTCTACGAGTCTTATTACGGCTCCATCCTCGCCACCATGGCATTAGGAGCTGCCACCGCCATGACTATCGCAGGTGATTCCAGCTCACTCATGGTGAAACTGGTTGTTGCCCCAATTGCTCTGGCGGGCCTGGGTATTATCTGTTCACTGCTGGGAATCTTCGTGGTCCGCACGAAGGAAGGCGCCAGCTTCAGCCAACTCCTCAAGAGTCTGCACATGGGTGTCTGGTCCAGCTCGTTCCTGATTGCCGTGGCCGGACTGTGGCTCTTCTGGCAACTGTTGAGCGGGTCAGATTTCGTCAGTTGGCTGGGGATCTGGGGATCAATTGTCACCGGTCTCGTCGCCGGACTCGTAATTGCCTTTGCCACAGAGTATTACACCAGTTACGAACACAAACCCACGAAAAACATTTCCGAGCAAGCCAACACCGGACCCGCCACGGTCATCATCGCCGGCATCGCCGTCGGCATGGTTTCCACCTGGGTTCCCATTGCGACGATTGTGATCGGTATCATCCTGGCTTTCACCTTTGCCGGTGGAAACGAACACTTCCTGCTGGGTTTGTACGGAGTGGGTATCGCGGCAGTGGGCATGCTTTCCACGCTGGGAATTACCCTGGCGACCGATGCCTACGGCCCCATCGCTGACAACGCCGGCGGCAATGCCGAAATGACCGGCCAACCTCCGTTTGTTCGTGAACGCACTGATATGCTCGACTCACTGGGTAACACCACGGCCGCCACCGGTAAAGGCTTTGCCATCGGATCTGCCGCGCTCACCGCACTGGCGCTCCTTGCGGCATACATCTCCGTGGTCCAGACCAATCTCAATAATCAACTGACAAACGACGTGGATACCGAGGCGTTGCTCGCGCAACGAACATCAGAAGCAGCCTACGTTGCCGAGTACAAAGGGCACGGATTATTTACCGTAGTCCATCAACCGGAACCGGTTCTGCGCGATCGTGTGGACATGGTCATGCAGGTTGAGAAATTTGGTGGTTTCGTCCTGGCCAATGATGCCGTAACACAAAAAATCGATGAGGGACTCGAAGCGGGAACGATTCTTTCCTTTACCGGTGAACTGGATACCGATGCCAACCTCTACCCGGTTACCACTGACATTGCCGGGGAATCAGTGGAGTTCGGATTAGTTTCTGCCGAGAGTGCCGACATCAAGCAGATACTCTCCTTCTACAACGTGACGTTGATGAATCCGC
The DNA here is from genome assembly GCA_028278245.1 of Phycisphaerales bacterium. Taxonomy (GTDB): domain Bacteria; phylum Planctomycetota; class Phycisphaerae; order Phycisphaerales; family SM1A02; genus JANQEQ01. Next base: position 37,501 of record JANQEQ010000173.1, read on the forward strand.
GGGTGCTCGGTGGCATATTCCTCGGCGTACTTCTGGCGTTCGTGTTCTGCTCATTCACGATGAATGCCGTCGGCCGCGCTGCTTTCCACATGATGAACGAAGCGCGTCGGCAGTTTGGGATCATGCGTGATGCCTTCAAGAAGAAGGGTATGCCCGAAGATGAGATAGCTGATCCCACCAAGTGGCCGACAAAGGTTGACGTCGATGGCAAACAGTATCCTGATTACGCTGAGTGTGTGAAGATCTCCACCGCCGGGGCGCAGAAGGAAATGATCATTCCGTCATTGTTAGCGATCATCGTACCTATCGTCGTGGGTTTGCTGTTAGGGGTCGGTGGCGTCATGGGATTACTTGTCGGCGGCCTGACCAGCGGCTTTGCCGTAGCGATTTACATGGCCAACGCCGGCGGGGCCTGGGATAACGCCAAGAAGTACATCGAAACCGGCGCACACGGCGGCAAGGGTTCCGAGGCTCACAAGGCAGGCGTTGTTGGTGATACCGTGGGCGATCCCTTCAAGGATACATCTGGACCATCGCTCAACATTCTCATCAAACTCATCGCTATTGTGTCCGTTGTGTTTGCCGGCCTCATTGTCAAATTCAGCCCGGTCATCGGCGCTTTCCTGCACCTGAACTGATCAGCTTTTACAGGGAGATTTTATGACAGTTTCGGATGCTCAGAAGCTTCATCAGTTTGCCCAGGAAGCGGCACGTTTACTTTCAGATCTAAAATGTGAAGAGGTGGCTCTGCTCGATGTGCGCGATCTCAGCCAGGTCTGCAATTATGTCCTCATCGCATCGGGTACGAGCGATCGGCAGATGAAGTCCGTCGCCAATCAACTGGAGGATCTGGGAGACGAGTTTGATAATCCCTGCTTCCGTACCAACAAAGACACCGGCGTCACGTGGATCGTCATCGACTTCATTGATCTGGTCACCCATCTCTTTGAGCCGAGCCATCGCGATTATTATGACCTTGAGGGTTTATGGTCCGATGCGCCGCGTGTTGAATGGAAACGTACCGACAACGGTGACTCTTAATCCCCTGCGTCGGTTCTGGATTCATCCCATGCGGAGGGTGCATCATGACTGAAAAAAGTGAACGTTCGCTCAACGATCTGATCTTTGCCGGTTTCAATTCTCGAGTCCTCGCGCTGGATCGATACACCGGCGAAGTGGTCTGGGACTGGAAAAGCCCCAAGGGGACATCATCACATGTGGCACTGCTGCTGGATGGCGATCGGTTGATTGCCGGGGTGCAGGGTTATATCTACTGCCTCGATCCATTGTTCGGGCAAGTCGTGTGGGAGAATCCGTTGAAGGGATTCGGCCTGGGTATTCCGGGCCTGGCTTCAGTCAACGGCAGTACGATGTCCAGCGGGGGAGCCGCGGTTGCTGCACAGCAACAACAGGCCGCGGCAGCTTCCGCTGCTGCCAATTGAAAATGCACAGCGTGTTTCTCGCCCCCCTTTTTCCGGGGCAGTTAGATTGTGTGAGGGGTGGGGGATCCAGGGACGCGTGTCTATCTGCCACAACACCCGGAGTTGACCACCATGAATCCGCATATCCGCATGCTTTGTATTGCAGTGTCGTTTTTATGTGTTCCTGTATTTTCAATCTGCGCACAGGAACAGGAGTCTGCACCGGAGCAGAATAACAGTCCGCTTGTGCCCGATGAAGTGTTCGCGTTCGATGCCGATGCACCCTGGCTTGGCGCGTGGATCGGAAGTTTCCATCCGAAAGATGGTCCGGTCACCGAGGGATTGATCGCCATCTCCCTTGATGAAAATAAAAAGATAAGTGTGGCGCTGACGGCTATTCATCTCCTGGCCCTGGAAGAAAAATGCACGGATATATCCACGGATGAGTTGTCAATCTCATTTACGGTAAAAACACCCACCAGACATGTGCGCTTTGATGGGGAAATATCCGAGGATGGTCAACACCTCGCCGGAGACATGTTGCTCGTTGACGATGAGGGCACGGGAACTGCCGACGGCACATTCGAGTTTCGTCGAACCGTTCTGCCGATGGATCTTCCCGATCGTTTAGCATTCAATGGCAAGCTCGATACACCGGGTCCGATCAAACTCGATATGACTTTCGTCTTTGCCCAGACCCCCGGCGGGAACTGGGTTGGTCATGTGGATGTACCATTGCAGACGCTTATTAATTACCCCCTGACGTTTGTTCAGGTTGAACCGCAACATGATGATTCCCTTTCCGTTTCTGCAACAATTCTCGGTGTTCCCGCCACAATCGAAACGACGATATCAGAGACCAGGCAAAACCTGACTGGCGTGTTCCGCCAGATGGGTCTGGAGATTGAATTTAACTTTGTGCGTGATCTTGGGTATGCCGGTGGACGTTTGAGTCGCCCACAGGAACCCAAGCCGCCTTATCCCTATGAAGCACGCGAGGTAGTGGTGAGCCACCCCGATGGACATACACTGGCGGGAACATTAACCATTCCCGAACCCGACAAGTTCGGCGAAGGTCCGCATCCTGCGGTGGTGATGATTACCGGATCCGGTCCGCAGGATCGTGATGAATCACTCCTCGGGCATAAACCCTTTGCTGTATTAGCCGATCATCTCACCCGTCAGGGGATTGCGGTATTGCGTTATGACGATCGTGGTACAGCCGGATCCACGGGCGACTTTGCTTCTGCTCTCAGTACAGATTTTGCCACCGATGCGTGGGCGGCGGTGCAGTTTCTCCACGAGGTTGAAGCGATCGATCGTTCACACATTGGTCTGATCGGCCACAGTGAAGGAGGCGTCGTCGCGCCGATGGTTGCCGCCGATCATCCCGATGACATCGACTTCATCGTGATGTTGGCCGGGACAGGTGTGCCCGGTGATGAGATCATCCGACTGCAAGCCCGCCTGATCATGGAAGCAGAGGGCATACCCGAAGAAAGGATCGAAGCTTCACTACAGGTCAATGCGAAAATGATGAACATGCTCGCTGGGGGGGTGGATTCCGAAACGATTATTGAAGAAGTCAAGCCGGATCTGGAAGAGCTCATCAGTAATGTCACGGAAGATGACGGAGAAGGTAGTGACAGTGAAGCCATTGCTCAATCAATGCAAATGCTGACCGCTCAACTTGACAGCGCCTGGCTGCGCACTTTTCTAACATACGATCCACGTCCCACGTTGGCAAAGGTGCGCTGCCCGATCCTTGCGCTCAACGGCACGCTCGATCTTCAGGTCTGGCATGAACAAAACCTGCCGGAAATTGAAAAAGCAGTGCGTGATGCCGGCGGTAATGTCACAGTTAAGAGTTACGAAAACAGAAATCACCTCTTCCAACCGGCAGAAATCGGAACCGTCGGCGAGTATGTGCAGATCGAAATCACAATGGATCCCATCGTGATGGATGACATTGCCCAATGGATCCGCGAGCAGGTGAAATAGACACCCCGGTATTCGAGAATCGATATCCCGGGCAGTGATTCAGGTGCTTGCACACTGCTATTATGTGGCGTCATGAGTTTTGGATTGTCACACGGCCGGGATCTGCATTACGAAGGCTACGGTTACACGCAGGATGATCTTCCTGCATTTGACAGTGCCGATCCTCAAGCCTGTCGCGTCGATCCCCGACAATGGTTTGAGCATCATGATCACCCTCTGGAAATTGAAATCGGTTCGGGCAAGGGCACCTTTCTCGTGCAGCAGGCACCGTTGAAACCGAATGTAAATTACCTGGGGATTGAATGGGCGGGTGAATTTTTTCGTTATGCAGCTGATCGCATGCGCCGCCATGCCTTGCACAATGTGCGCATGCTTCACACTGATGCCACACAATTTCTTCGTTACTGGTGTAAAGATGCCCTGGCCACCGTGATTCATCTGTATTTTTCCGATCCCTGGCCGAAGAAAAAACACCACAAACGCCGGGTCGTCCAGGATCAGTCTCTGCTGGATATACACCGTGTACTTGCTCCCGGGGGTCAATTGCGTCTGGTGACGGATCATGCCAATCTGCAGCAGTGGTATGAGGATCATGCGGCTCGTCATACACATTTGTTTCAGTCCTGTGATTTTGCCGCGACGGAATCGGCTGACCGAGGGGAGTTGGTCGGCACGAATTATGAACGGAAGTTCGCCCTCCAGGATCGCCCATTTTTTGCTCAGACCCTGGTGAAAATTGCCCCGTGATGCATCGGAATCGCGGGCAGGTGGGAGGGGCGGTTTGGCTTATTCATGCTTTTTCTGCGGTATGCTGGTGGGGTATGAACACACCGCGAATCGTTCGATCGTGCTTCGGCGTCACCCTGATGGTGCTTATGCTCTGGATGCCTTCACCGGTTGCGGCCGACAACAGAAATGCTGCATCCTGGTACAACCGGGTCATAGAGGAATTCGGGTGGAACCACGAAACACAATCAGCCGGCGAGTCCTTGCTGACGAATGAGCAGTGGGAATTGGTAGCTCATTATCGGGATAATCCCGGTACGGTTCCTTCCCCCGAATTACGTCAGGCGCTCAACCGCGCAGGAACTCTGATGAATTCCGTTCGTCGTGGGGCGCGGGAAGCACAGTCAGACTTCGGTCTGGATTACAGCCAGGGATTTGAACTGCGTCTTCCCCACCTGGGATATCTGCGTCAGGCGGCGCGCATCATGCAGGTTGATGCGTTGGTTCGACTTCATGACGGTGATGCAACCGGAGCGGTCGATCGCCTGGCCAGCTTGTACATCATGGCAGGTCACTGTGGCAATGATCGGGTTCTCATCAGTTCGCTGGTCGGCCAGCATATTTTCCAGGCAGCAGACAACATCGGGCAGCGTGCACTTGATCTCGGGACACTTGATCCCGCTCAGTGCAACACACTACTGCACGCCATGCAACGTCTTGAGGCAAATGACCCGTTTGCGATGGTCGAGGGGATTGCGATGGAGCAGGTTCTTGCCGGCGACTGGATGGCTCAGGCATTGGCACCGGAAGAGAAACGCCGTGAGTTCTTCGGGCAGAACGACTGGCTGACCGGTGATGAGCAGGCCGATGCCATGATCACTGCCATGTCGGAAGATGAATTTCTCGACCAGATCGATCAGTACGATCAGATGATGGTGCGGGTTGTTGATGCATTCATGCAGGAAGACCCCCAGCAGGGACGGGCACAACTGGAGCAGATTGAACAGGAAGTGCAGGCTGGTGAGTTTGGCGTACTGGCTGGTGCCCTTGCTCCATCATTTCTCAGGGTATTCGACAAATGGCAGGATGGCGTAGAGCAGTTTCAGCAAAGGCTGGAGCAACTGAAGGAACTGGCTCAGTGTACGACACCACCTGAAACCTATATCAACGCTGCGGTGGAGTACGGCAAGGGTATTGAACTGCTGCGCCGGATCGAACCTGAGCGTCTCGATGAATTTGATCTTATCGCATGTCTTGCTGAATCATCATCAGAGCACGATGAATCGGTGTTGAATACGCTTGAGGAGTGCCGGGACGCGCTGGCGTTCTTTCAACAGGGTTCCCAACGATTGCGCTGCGATTTTTCCATTCTGCAATCCAATCGCGCTGCCACATTATGCCCGGCATATCTGGCAGGGATGAAGGACGCACTCAACCTGGTTATTTTCGATGCCTGTCACCGATTACAGGCTGGTGACCTTGCTTTTGCAGTGGAAGAGATCAATGTGTGTCTGGGGATGATTGTGCATGTGAGCAATGATGAACCGCTTCTTGCAGCATTGATGGCTCATGAATCGTTCCAGCTTGCGTTGCGCTTATCTCGGGCTGCTGCGGAACATCCAGATTTTATCCCGGAGCATCTGGCTCAATTGCGCCACGCAGCAGAACGCATTGCGCGCAAGGATCCGTTCGGATATCTCAATTCACTTCATGCAGTACGTCGCGATCTGATTCAACCGTGGAAATCAAAATACACTCAAAATGATGAAGAGCAGCAACGGATTAACCGTGTGATCACTTCCCTGAACAATCTTGCCGGTGAACCGTTGCTCTATCTCCTGGCGGTTCGTGAAACGGTGGAGCAGGAAGATCCCGAACCGAGCGATCAGCCGGTGATGGATCCCCATCCGTTGACGCGCATGCGGAGTCTTATCGACTTTCCGGCTTTGGTAGCCGCCCGTGAACAGGCGGAAATGGTTATGCCGCACATCCAACAGGGGGAGTATGAGTCGATTTTCAATAAACAACGGCGCCCCGTCATTGCCCCGTTTGACACCCAGATGCGCTGGGCACAACGCGACTTGCGTGAAGGGCTGCTCTGGTTGCGCTCAACTGAACAGACTGAATCATCGGTGTCGGAGCAGGAGTCACCTCGCTGATCAGCAAAAGCGTAAACAGGAAAGATCCGTTACGCTGGCGCATCCTATCAGAGGTCGGGATTGCCGACTGTTACTGGAAAGAGGTTGCCATGAAACTGTTCAATACACTGATTCGATGTGCTTTGTCTGTGTTTTTGTTATGTGTTCTCGTGATAGGAACTGATACCCTGGCCCAGGGTGTTGCGGGTGCTCTGCCGGAGCCAATTGCCGCCCGTGACCTGGACAACTACGCCAACCGTTTGCAGCTTTCCGATGAGCAGCGACGTGCCCAGACACAGTTTCATGAAACGTACCGGATTGATTTTGCCGAGCTGCGCGAAAAGGAACCCGAGACTTTTGCATCCTTCGGCAGCGGTGGCGGATTCAGCGGGATGAGTCTTAACTTCGATCGTGAGGGTATGGTGCAAAAAACCAAACTCCTGCGTAAGGTGCTCAACAAAATTCGTTCCCTCGACGATCGTTTCTTCAGCGAACTGCAAGGTACGCTGACGGAATCGCAATTGGAAATGCTGCCGCGCATCAAACTGACTCGTGAACGGGCGCGCTATCAATGTGGTGCAACCATGTTGCCCACGATGTTGAATTCCGAATCGAGAATCGATTTGAGCGCTATGGTTGATCGATTGTCACTACCGCTCGATCAAATGCAGGCGCTTGAGCCGCATCTCATGCCGTATGAAATGCGACTGACGAAGGAGTCGAAAAAACTTTACGATGCGTCGGTCAATGCCGGTCTGAATCTGTATGACTATCTGGAAGCACAGGGCGTCACCGCGGAGACATTCAGCAATCCGGAGCAAATTGAGGGGAACGTGTTCGATAAATTGTTTGAGGCAATGAACACTGTTACCAACGGTCTCAATCAGCAAGCGGCGAAAATTGCCGATTTGAACTGGCGCACGCTTAAACACCTGACTCCGGCATTGCCCGAAGATGATGCGGCGCGTTTGAGCGAGCAGTATTACCAGCGGTGCTTCCCGGAGATTATGGCTCAGATGTCGCCGGTAAACCAGCGCTTCCGGTTCGCGTTGGAACACGGTTCATTAGCTGACCAGCAGCGCGACCAAATCGTAATCCTGCAACAGGATTATCGACAACGCCTGCAATCGGTGTGTGAACTAGGTCACAAGCTGGAGCAGAATACAGAAGGCGGCGGGTTAATTATCAATCCGACACCAGAGCAGGAAGAGGCGATGGAGAAGCGGCACCAGGCGCGCGAACGCTGGATGGAACGTGGGCATTCGCTGAGCGAGCAGATCATGGCTTCGCTCGATGCATTGCTAGGTGAGGATCTGGCCCGGCAAGTCGACAGCAAAATCGCGCAGTATCAGAGCGAGTCCGGGGAAGAAGAAACAACCCAGACCGTCCAGACGGTCATGATTTTCTCGGCTTCTGTCGGTGAGGAAGGAGGCATGAGCAACATCAGCACATTTACGTCAACCTTTGAGGGTGGTGTCGATGAAATTTCAGATCCGTTTGGACGACGTCGCACCCTGCCCCAACCGATTTCCAAACCACAGGTCGGGCGTTATGCCAAACGGCTGGATCTAGATTCGGCTGAAAATGCAATCATCGCCTCGGTGCACGATGATTACCGGGAGAAGTTCGATCTGCTTGAGCAGAATGAATATGCCGAGGTTCGTGATGCGGAGGATAACCACTGGCGTGAGGATCCGGAGACTGCAGAGCGCATTCCCCCGACCGAATCGGACATTGATCGCCTGTATCAACTCAGGCGTCAGGCTGTTAAATCAGCACTATCAACCGATGAAGAATTCTTCGACAATGTCAAACTCGTTGTTGAAGATGATCAGCGTGTTCAGCTTGCTGAGCGACTCAAGCAGGCTCGACTGCGTGATATTTACCGCAGCGCGCTGAAAGCGCCGTCCGGAATGTTCAGCATGGGTGGGGGAGGCATGATGATCATGGGCGCTCCGGGATCGGATGCAGCCGAAGATAACGTTGATCTGAGTCAGATTGTCGGCGAGCTGGAACTGTCAGATGAAGCCACTGCACAAATCGATCCTGTGCTTCTTGATTACGAGCTTGAGGTAACCGATATATTCCGCCAATCATTTGAAGTGTCACTGCGTATTGAGGAGACGATTGAGAAGGTTTCTGTCCAGTCAACGACCGTGGAGGATGGGCGCGTTGAACGCGAGCTTTCATCCGAAAATGAACATTTGAATGCAATGGAAGAACTGTGGGGTCAAGATCATGAGACACGCCGCAAGTTAATAGAAACCAATCGCACTGCCCGTGATCAGATCATGGAAGTGCTGGATGTATCATCTGCGGAGCAGTTTCGCCGAGCATATAACAAAGCTGCTTTTCCCCAAATCTATCGCAAGCAGGATACTTTGAGTCATGTCCTGGCGCAGGCAATGTCATTGCCGGATCTGACCGCTGATCAACGCGCTCGGCTGGGTGATATCGTTGCTCACTACCACAACGAATATGACTCGTTGTGTGAGCAGATGGTGGAAGCGCAATCTGGAGGTTCACTTTCCGGTGAAGAAGATGGTTGGGACTTTTCCGCCATGCAGCAACGTGCGCAGCAGATAGAGAGTCTGAAATTTCAGCGGAACGATCTCAACGACCGCATAATGGCGGAGCTACGCCTGTTGCTGACCGATGAACAGATCCGGCGCCTCGGTTTAACTGAAACGGAGGAGTAAGTTCATTACCCGGGGTGGCGCTGCGCTCTACCCCGGCTTGCCCCCCCACACTAGCAAATCCAAGCCGGGTTGGAGCGAGCCGGAGGCGAGCGCTGACCCGGGTATATCCCCAATCCCCTCAAATTGCATATCACATTAGCTGCGGCCCTGTGGATGCATCGCTCTTTTAGCGATGACGTGTACGATAAAATCAGAATTCCCTTGTGCAGGCTCCCTTGTGTATTAAGATGAAATCATTATCCGGGGGAGAATGGGGTATTGCTGTCCGGGGTAAATGCGAAGGAGAAGAACAATGTGGAATCCATTGAACTTCTGTCGTTTCCGTTCATTGACCCGTGTGATTTGTGCCTCTCTACCGCTTGTCTGTAGTTCCACTGCTTCTGCACAGGAAGGCCCAATCGTGGCGTGGGGGGCTGGGCAGCCGGGCCAAACTGGCTTTCCTCACTTCGGCCAATGTGATGTGCCAGTGCCTAATACAAACTTCATAGCTGCCGCAGGGGGCATGCTGCACAGTCTCGGCCTGAAATCCGACGGCTCGATCATGGCCTGGGGAAGGAACTATCAAGGCCAATGTGACGTACCGGAACCCAACACGAACTTCGTGGCCGTTGTGGGGGGTCACGAACTTAGTCTCGGTCTGAAATCCAACGGCTCGGTCGTAGCCTGGGGACTGAACAACTACGGCCAATGCAATGTTCCAGCGCCGAACACAGACTTCGTGGCAATCGCTGGAGGCTGGCACAATCTTGGTCTGAAAGCTGATAGCTCAATTGTGGCCTGGGGAAACAATGACTCGGGCCAATGCGACGTGCCGGAACCCAACGTGAACTTTGTGGCTATTGCGGGGGGGGTTAGCCATAGTCTGGGTTTGAAGGTAAACGGTTCGATCGTGGCTTGGGGAACGAACTTTTACGGTGAATGTGATGTGCCATACCCGAATATGGATTTTATGGCGGTCGAGGCAGGCTGTTTTCATAGTCTTGGCCTGAAACTCGATGGCTCGATCGTGGCATGGGGGGAGAACAGCTTTGGACAATGCGATGTGCCGGAACCCAACACAGACTTCGTGGCGATCGCGGGAGGTGATGGGCACAGTCTCGGTCTGAAGTCAAATGGTTCGATCGTAGTCTGGGGACGGAACGACTACGGCCAATGCGAGGTGCCCGCGCCGAACACGAACTTTACACACGTCGCAGCGGGCGCATACCACAACCTTGGTCTAAAGCCTTCATCTTGCTCTGCTGACTTCACCGGTGATAATCAGGTTAACATTGACGACATCTTCGTCGTGCTTGGTCTATGGGGTGTGTGCTCCGATCCCTGTCCACCATATTGCACCGGTGACCTCACCGAAGATTGCACTGTCAACATCGACGACATCTTCGCCATACTCGGTATGTGGGGGCCGTGTCCGTAACGATTCAATATAAGAAAAACTCCGTGGTGGCACCGCTCTCTGAGCGGTGATGAGATGCGCGGTTCGGAGAACCGCGTTATCAAAGAACTGTGCCACCAGGATTGCCGCGTCGAGGACGACGCGGCTCGCTGAAGCTATTTAACGTTCATGGTATTTGGTGTTTATGAGCAATAACTCAGATCACTCAAACTCACACCACGGCATGCCCCACTCGAAATAATCGGTGAGTGTGACAGTACCGGATCCGTCGACTTCAAACGTGTACTCGCGGTGGCAATCACACCCGTCATAACAATCGTGCCAGCCGTCATCGACGTGCCACTCCCAGAGGTCGCCGCCCATGTCTGTTGGAGTCCAGAAATTTTGCCCGCCGAATAGTCCATTCGGTTCCGCCCACGAAATAGCATCAAGTGCTGCATACTCCATCGCCATGACAGGCACGTTGATCTTTCCGGGAAATGTCAGCAGCGAGAACGTTCCGTGGTCAGATACTGAGGCCTGGTAATACGTGTTCAACGCATCGTATTCACCCAACGGTTCGCTCCCGACGAAGCCCACCAGAATCTGTGTGGGACTCCAGAGCATGGAGTGGGATTGATCAGCCAGCGCCGGCTCTTCCACTCGAATCAGATCCAGATCACGATCAATCCGATCATAGATTTCCTGTGGCAGGAGCAACGGACCGCCTGCCCCGAGCATCTCCAGACCGATCTGTTCCGCTTCTACATCGGCATAGGGGGGCTGATATTCAAAACGGCATGGTCCCCACATCCCCAGCAGGGCAAAGACATCATCGATATTGACCACATCATCGCCGTTGAGATCTTCCGGGCAACCCGGACAATCTCCCCACACGCCGAGCATGGCAAAGACATCGTCGATGTTGACTTCAACATCACCGGTAAAGTCTCCGGGGCACTCATATTCTGCAACCACCGGTTCGGTAGTGCAGGTCAGTCCTGCGGTCAGAATAATCCCGAGCAGATTCAAACGTCCAAACATCCTTTTCACCTCCATGAAAGTAGTTTTTAAATTGCTGCTGATCAGTGTAACGGAGTTTACCTCTGAGAAAAGCAGAAAACGCCCATTTCGCCGTTCACGATTCCTCATGATATCTCCGCGTATGTTTGCCAATCGGTGAACTTTCCTGATCAACCGGTAAAGCGTATCGTGGAGGCAAATCAGCCCAGATCGGATGGTACCCACCCATGGTTTCGGGAATCAGTCTTGCCAACAAGTGCCAGTTGCTATTCGGTTTTGCCGTGGTGATTATTCTGTCCTGTGCACTGAGTGTGCCCTGGGTTCGGACGCGCATGCTAGTGCGGGAATATCAGATTGAAGTTGCCCGCCAATTGGCCGATGCGTGGCTGGCCGATCGTATTCAACTGGGGGCGATTCAGCTTTTCGGCTCACTGCCTCGGAAATACAACGAGATGTTCAGTGAGGCTGAAGAATTGCCTTCGTTACGCATGACGCTCGTGGAGGTTGAAGAAATTGATCCGGAGGATGATAGTCAGCCGTTTCTTGTCGCAGCCTGGGAACATTTTCTACAGGAGCCGAGCGAAACTGAATACTTTGATGTGATCCAGGTGAATGATCAGCCGGTCTATCGCTATGCTCGAGCGCTGACCCAATCGCAGATGCAGACAATTCGCGATCGCTCATTTCCCAATTTCAAACCGGGCGCGTTTGACTCCAGCCTGGTCGATCCGATCCAGGCCATCCTGGTGGTTGATCGCACGAGCAAGTTTGCCCAGGGGCAGCTTCTCATCAGCCGGGTGTACATTCTCAGCACCGGCCTGGTCGCCAGTCTGCTTGCAGTGCTGGTGTTTTACTTCATTCTTACCAAACTGATTTTCCATCCCGTGCGCGAACTTCGGCGCACCACTGAAAAAATTGAAACCGGCGACCTGACCATTCGTTCGCAGATCAAAACCGGCGACGAGTTTGAACAACTCTCCGAGGCATTCAACAACATGCTCATTCGTGTGGAACGGGGGCAGGCTCAACTGCGCGCGATGAATGAATCGCTGGACCTGAAATTGGATGAATTGGCAGAAGCCAACGTCGGGTTGTATGAAGCCAATCGCTACAAGAGCGAGTTTCTCACCAACATCAGCCACGAATTGCGCACGCCTCTGAATTCCATCATCGGTTTTGCCGAGTTGCTCGGCGAGCTGGCGCGAACCGATCCCGAAGCAGATCCCAAGCGGCAACGTTATCTGCAGAATATCCTCGACTCGGGACGTTCACTCCTGGAAATGATCAACGAACTGCTGGATATGGCTAAGATCGAAGCCAATCGCATGGAAGTTGTCATCGAATCCACCAGTATCGCAGATCTGATCGAAGGATTGGTCACCATCATGCGTCCCCAGTCGCAGGCAAAAAATATCACCGTGCAGGCGCAGGTGAGTGAGCAGGTGCCGATGGTCGAGACCGATCCCGGGAAACTGCAGCAGATCCTCTACAACTACATGTCCAATGCGATCAAATTCACTCCCGAGGGCGGTGAGGTTACGGTTTCCGCCGATCGAGTAACTCGGCAGGATAATTCCCTGGGGGTGCGTCTGGCCGTTTCGGATACCGGTCCGGGCATCTCCGCAGATATGCAGGAAGTCATCTTCGAGAAATTCAGACAGATCGACGCCAGCCACACCCGCGAGCATCCCGGTACAGGATTGGGTTTGGCGATTTGCCGGGAACTTGCTGAAATGCTCGGCGCGACCGTTTCATTTGTTTCCAAGCCCAATGAGGGAGCAACGTTCTACGTCGATTTGCCGCAAACGCATAAACCGGAACAACCACTTCCCCTCATGGGGTAATCATCATCAGGTAACATTTCCCATTGTGAGCCAGGCTGTGGATTCAACTGCAATCATCCCTCGATGTATCAACACCATGATGTCCGCCGTGCCAAGTATGTTTCGGCAGGAGCAGTGTGAAGCACTCAAGCAAACGCTGGCGCAGGTAGTTGATCGTGGATATTTCAAACCTGCCGAGGAAGATGAACTGCGCGCATGGTTTGCATGTTATCTTACGACCCGATCTGCATTGCTGGAGATGATTGACGACCTGCGTCCCATCGCCATGCCCGGGAGAAAACAGGCAGTTAATGAACAGCAACAGCTTTATGCTTTTGTCCTGGGCTATACCGCTGCCTGTGTGCTCGTTCGAGCCGGGCGCTTCTTTGTCGCAGATCTGGCAACCCACAAACTCGTTCAGCGAAAGCTCAATGAAGCTGCGCCAACATATCGCATTCCGCGTAAACAATACACGCACATCTACCGTTCCCTGACCCATCCCCGCCATGCCTGGGAATTGTATCAGGTGATGCAATTTGCCCGTGAAAACCGCGCGCAGATCGATAAGCTCGCAGATGATCCGCGTATGGGACCGATCGTTCACTTCCTCGATCAATCCGAATCCGCGCTGGACATGGCAGTGCAGGAGTATGTCAAAGCTCGTTTACGCTATCGCTGGCATTCCTGGCGTCGGCGGCGGGCCAGCGTCGTGCAGCAGGGACTTTTCCACTTGTATGAAGTGTTCGGCCGGGTTATCGCCGATGTGGGTAATCCATTTCATCAGAATCGACTGACGCCGGATATTCATCAGCAGGTTGAGTCCATGCTGCAACCGGGTGATGTGTTGGTGACCCGGCACGATCAGGCGCTGAGCAATCTTTTCCTCCCCGGATATTGGCCGCATGCATCGCTGTATGTAGGGCCGGCTGACACACGACATCAACTCGCGCTGGATCTGGATCAGGAACGAGCCGCGCGTTGGGTCGAACCGTTGCGCGTGCTGGAAGCGAAAAAAGACGGCGTCAAGCTGCGACCGCTTACTGAAACACTAGCCGTCGATGCGCTGGCACTGTTGCGCCCCTGTCTGAGTTCAACGGAGATTGCCCGCGCGCTATCTCAAGCGTTGGTGCATGAGGGAAAACTCTACAACTTCGATTTTGATTTTTTTACCGATGATCGACTGGTCTGCACTGAAGTCGTGTATCGCGCGTACGAAGGATTTGCGGGTTTTGACTTTCCTCTGAAAAGGCACGTGGGAATTCTCACCCTCACCGCTGAAGATGTTGTGCGTCTTGCAGTGAAGGAGAAGTGTTTTGAATCCGTAGCGGTATTCGGTACGCCGGTATTGGGGAATCAATTGGTAACGGGAAGTTCAGCACACCAGGCGCTTTCTGAGTGTGCCATGCACTCTGCGTAGCGGAAAGCGTCGCAGTGTTGCTGCGCACATGTCATCTACGAGGGTGGTAAGAAAACGCAGAGAACGCAGATAACACATAATCGGCGGTGAAATCACGCGCACCAAAAATACGACCGGCGCTCGCCGAAGCGGCGCCAGTCGTTGTGTGGGGGGGCAAATGTATGTGCGAATGTGTGTTTCAGTCTCACATTCACCAGATATCATATCGTATCAATTCCGTTTGTACACAACTTCAGAGAAAAAATCGGGGGATTTTTACGGCGGATTTCGGATAAAAATGGGGTGAAATACCCCCCCAAATTCCTGTTTTTTGAGTGTTATCGGGCCAAAAAGCCCCACAAGGGTACTCTGGATCTGGGACGGGAATAGATCCATTGCATAGATTGGACTCAACACGATCAGCCGCCAAAGCGCTTTATTTCGCAAACGGTGGCATACGCGGCCAACTGATCATTTGGAATAGTCTTTTAGAAGAGATACAAGAACCCTAACTACGTCATCGTTCACCGGATCTGGACGTACTCTTCCAGCCCACAGCAAGAACGGTTCGATAATACCCCTAACAGTCTTGTTATCAAGATTGCCAATGATTTGAGCACGGAGTCGTTGAAATTCTTGGTTTGTGATGTCTTTTCTTTTGTGCGCTTTTTTCAGGTTCCGCAGCTCATAGGCCATTCCGGTTCTAACCAAAAAACGAGCCATACCAATTGCAACGAGCGGGAGACCGACTAAAAAAAACTGAGAATCAACATAAGGGGCAAGATGCAGATTACCATCCAATAGTGCGATTCTTATCTGTGAGAAATTGGTGCATAATATAAAGTACAGAAACCCAGCAATCAGACAACACATAGCGATGATTCGAGTATCGACAAGAATCTCCATCGCTTTATTAACCAACTTATCTAACAAGCTCATTTTGTAAGTACCACCAAAGTCCGCATCGGACAACCCCATCCGAATCCTACTGAAGCTGATGATAAGGAACGGAACAGTAAGGAGCTAGTATACCCCGGTACTAATTGACGTCAAGCATCTCCTGATTTGACTCTCTCACCGTTTATAGCCAGACAGGCAAGAGTACCTGCGTTTGACTGCCTTCCAGTACGGGAGAGCCATTATCGCCACGATAATAAAAGTTATCACACTGGCAGTAAGCCAAGTTTCTCCAACCTTCAGTGGATATCCCCATAAACCGAGCACACCGCTCACTAACAAGCTAATGAGAATGGCGAGCCCAATTGCATTGAGCAACAGCGCCAGCATTTTATGTGGTTCCAAAAGAAGAAGAATCCTATTCAGCTCACAAGCGATACGTCTAGCTCGCTCGTGAACTGTAATACGTTCCCTGACGAGTTCAATCTTCTTTTTCCTCTCTTTTGAAAGACCCCCGTCGAATGATATAAGTCTTTTCAATTGATATTTGGTTACTCGAAGAGCGTCGATCTTTCCTCCGCATATACGAATACGACGGAGATTCGAGTGGCTGAGATCAAGACCCGCCAGTGTACAGTCGATAAATTGTACGTCGTGGAGAGTCGCTGATGATAGATCCGCATGTTCGATGCGCGAATTTTTGATTTCTATACCCTCGAGACGAGTATTGCGCATAGTACAAGTCTGCTCGATTACGGTATCTTCGATAGCAAGGTTGTAGATTTTCGCTCCGTTGAGATCACAATCATTAAATTTTACGGAGTAAAAGTCGCAATCCTCAAAAAGCGCTTGTGGGAAATCACATAATCGTAGATTAGCTCCCGAAAAATCACATCGCTCGAATTTGGTTCCGTTAAATCGTGATTTGAATAGTTTCGCTTTGACGAAATTGGTGTCTCGCACTGACTTCTTTTCAAAAGCGTGAAATTTCTCAAGAACGGCTTCTTGGAAGTTCGCATTGACGACCGCCGGTGTCCTCTTGATTTTACGGTATACCTGATCACGCCACCATCGAGCACCATGTTTGGGGTGGTGCCGAAGAGTTGTTGGATCATCTACAATCGTATGTCGATGGCAGCAGGTACTCCCGTAGATCGCCGCTTCCTGACATTGCACCACTTGGCAAATTGGATCCTTTAATGGAAACCGTATACGTCGCTGGCGAGCAGTTCCATCCACCGGACTCTCTAAGAGCAAGTATTGGTTTTCTGGCATAGGGATTCGACCAGAATGAGAAAAGAACCTTAAAGAGCATCCTTGCCCCAGGGAGAATAAACGCATTGGGCTTTTCGGCCGAACTCAACTCGGCAGGTTAGATTAGTTTAGATGAAAAGTAAAATCATGACTTGGGTCCGATATATACCAAGTTCGCCAATCTACCCAAATTAAGCCACAAATAGATACTAACCCCATATTGTGTAAGCAATTATAAGTCGTGTCAAGAAAAAAAGGTTCTTGATCACCACAGGCGTTGGATCATCTGGAACACGCGGGGTACGCCACCAATGCATGGGGGGGACTCTGATGCGAGAAATCGTGCGTTAAAATCCAATCCCGCTCCATTACCAGTGATTTCAACTCAAGCTTGCCAATGCAAAAACCCCGGGGAAAAAGCCGGGGTCTGGGGCTTTAATTCAGCTTTATTGCTGGAGCTACAAATCTCACTTGGCGGCCATTTTTTCCTTCTCGGTAACGAGATTATCCACAACTGCGGGATCGGCCAGGGTCGAAGTGTCACCAAGCTGATCGATCGCGTCTTCTGCGATCTTGCGGAGAATTCGACGCATGATCTTACCCGAGCGGGTTTTGGGTAGGCCGGGCGCCCAGTGGATGACATCCGGGGCGGCGATGGGGCCGATCTCCTTGCGGACATGCATCACGAGTTCTTTCCGCAACTCATCGGTATATTCCTCGCCGGTGATCAGGGTGACATATGCGTAGATGCCTTGCCCCTTGATCTCATGCGGGTAACCGACGACCGCTGCTTCAGCGACCTTGGGATGGGCAACCAGTGCGCTCTCGACTTCGGCGGTTCCCATGCGGTGACCGGAGACGTTGATCACGTCATCGACGCGGCCGGTGATCCAGTAGTAACCGTCAGCGTCACGCTTGCAACCGTCACCACTGAAGTAGTAACCGGGATACATTTCGAAGTAGGTTTCTTCAAATCGTTTGTGATCGCCGTAGACTGTTCTCATCTGGCCGGGCCATGGTTCTTCGATTGCCAGCACACCGCTGACATCGTTGCCTTCAACGACCTTGCCGGACTCAGGCTCGATGACGATGGGCTTGATGCCGAAGAACGGGAACGTGGCGCTACCGGGCTTGGTGGTCGTGGCACCGGGAAGCGGCGTGATGAGAATGCCGCCGGTTTCCGTTTGCCACCAGGTATCGACGATCGGGCACTTCTCGTGGCCGACGTTGCGGTGATACCACATCCACGCTTCGGGATTGATCGGCTCGCCAACCGAACCCAATAGACGCAGGCTGGAAAGATCGCGCTTCTTGGGGAATTCTTCGCCCGCTGCCATCAGGGCACGGATCGCCGTGGGAGCGGTGTAGAACTGATTGACCTGGTGCTTATCGACCACGTCCCAGAATCGGCCGGCGTCGGGATATGTCGGGATGCCTTCAAACATCAGGGTGATGGCGCCGTTGCTGAGCGGGCCGTAGACGATGTAGCTGTGTCCGGTGACCCAGCCGATGTCCGCGGTGCACCAGTAAATGTCACCATCGTGATAATCGAAGATGTATTTGTGGGTGAGGGAGGTGTAGATCATGTAGCCGGCGACGTTGTGCTGCACACCCTTGGGCTTTCCGGTTGAGCCGGAGGTGTAGAGGATGAACAGGGGATCTTCCGCATCCATCTCCTCGCAGGGGCAATCGGCGGAAGCGTCGGCCATTTCGTCGGTCCACCATAAGTCGCGGCCGGCTTTCATCTCGCAGGGAACTGCGTCCCCGGCTCGTTTGACGACGAAGCACTTGTCGACCTTTTTGCCACCCATGTCCGGATGAGCATCAGCCTTGTTCATCGCTTCGTCAGCAATCTTTTTCAGTTCAACGGGCTTCTTGCCTCGGAATGTACCGTCTGCCGTGATCACCACCTGGCAGGTCGAGTCGACGATTCGATCGGCCAGCGAGTCAGCGCTGAAGCCGGCAAAGACGATCGAATGGATCGCACCGATGCGGGCACAGGCGAGCATGGCGATGGCCAGCTCGGGTACCATCGGCAGGTAGATCGAAATACGATCACCCTTCTTTACCCCGTGCTTCTTCAACACGTTGGCGAACTTGCAGACCTGCTCATGCAGTTGCTTGTAAGTCAGTGTGGAATCTTCGCCCGGCTCGTTGCCTTCCCAAATGATCGCTGTCTGGTCGCCTCGTTTATCGAGGTGGCGGTCGAGACAGTTGTAGGTGATGTTGGTCTTGGCACCCTCGAACCACTTGATCGAGATCGGACCATTCTTGACGTTGTACTGGAAGCTGCGAACTTTGTCCCATTTCTTGACCCAGTGGAACTGCTCGGCCTGCTCGGCCCAGAAACCTTCCGGATCATTAATCGATCGCTCATACATTTCCTGATACTGAGCCATTGACTTGATATGAGCAGTGTTCTGAAGTTCAGCTGGGGGGGGATAGAGATGTTCTTCAGTGGCTGATGCTTGCATCGTTGAACTACCTTGCACTTCGGACATGAGCGTGGCTCCGCGGGATCAATCCAGAGGAGCCGGAAAGCTCGACATGAATAGTAAAAACCCAATATTGATACTGCCGGATTAACCCGACAGTCCCTCGGACAGAGCGGAATAGTAGGCACGTCAACCGCTTAAGTGGTCGTGTGGATCACCTTTTCGTGACAGATTGCGTGCAATTTATCACGATTTTGACCTTTGGCTCGGTGGAGACAATCCAATCGCTGCCTCCTCGCGCCTTCAGTCCATCTGCCCGGAAAACTGGGGATCAAGGATTCGAACCTTGACTAACTGATTCAGAGTCAGTCGTGCTACCGTTACACCAATCCCCAAGACTGGCTGGATTGTATATCGTCTGGAAAGCCAAGCAAACACCCCACCGGTGATATACTTTTTATACCCCTGTCAAAGTTGATTTGTGTGTGTGGGGGGGGGTTTAATCCGGGGAAAACCGCATTTCCAGAGCCGTTAGCAGCTTGGCATAAACTTCATCCTCGGTTCCTGAAGCATCAATAATGAGATGGTTGTCAGGTGAAGCATCAACCTGGGCCAGGAAACCCTGCCGTACTCGGCGGTGAAATTGTGCCCCTTTCAGTTCCATCCGGTCCAGCAGGGGATTGAGCCGGGTGGCGGCGACCTTCTCATCAACATCGAAAACGATCGTCAGGTTCGGCCAGAGACTGCCGATGGCGACTCGACCGACCGCCAATATTTCCTCCTGGCTCATACCGCCCGCAGTGCCTTGGTAGGCGAGGGTGGAGCTGATAAACCGGTCCGCGAGGACAAGCTGACCTTCATCAAGGGCTGGGCGAATGGTCTGCTCGATCAACTGCGCCCGGCTGGCCATGTACAGCATCATCTCGCAGCGCAGAGCCATGTCGTGGTTGGCTGGATCCAGCAGCACCCGACGAATCTGCTCGCCGATCTCTGTACCGCCCGGCTCGCGCACTTCGCACACCGTCAGGCCGTGGGCACCGGCATAATCACCGAACCGGGAGAACTGGGTGCTTTTCCCCGAACCGTCCGGGCCGTCGAATACGAAAAATTGACCCGCAAGTTGTGACGACCAGTGTGCCATTGTTGCTGATCATAAACGAAACCGACATGCTCCGCGCTTTTCACGCAAATCCGAGCCGCCGACTGTGTCGGCGGACCGCGATCACAGACCGCGGCTCTGTGTGCTTACTTCTTTTATCAACTCCCACGCGCGGACAACATGCTTTCTTTGCGTGTTGAGTTGCCCGATCGCGAAGCGCAATGCGAATTTGTCATTCAGTTTCGTGTGGGTGAAAAATAGTTTGCCGCTGGTATTCAGTGTTTCCATGATGTGTTGATTCATTGCATCGCCGGCCACGTGACGGAAGCAGACAAGATTCAGTGGTACCGGGGCAGCTAACTCAAAGGCAGGATCCGCCTCCACCCAGGAAGCAAACTCCTGGGCCAGTTGCACATGTTCTCGAATGTGATGCCGCAGGCCCTGCACGCCGTAGTGCCGAATGACAAACCACAGTTTGAGTGCGCGGAAACGACGTCCTAAGGGAATATGCCAATCCCGGTAGTCGATAACCGCTCCGGATTCCGTAGCCTGGTTACGCAAATACTCCGGCAAGACACTGAGCGTACGAATCAGCGCCGCTCGATCACGGGTATAAAAACAATCACAGTCAAAGTTGGTAAACATCCACTTGTGCGGATTGAAGCAGTAACTGTCCGCGTACTCCAATCCATCATGAATGAAACGGAACTCCGGACACAGTGCGGCCGTTCCCGACATTGCCGCATCAACATGCAGCCAGAGGTTCTCTTTTTCTGCAATGGGGCCGATTTCCCCCAGCGGATCCATTGCGTTGGATGACGTGGTACCGACCGTGGCACAAACGAAACACGGCGTGTGACCAGCCGCACGATCTGCTTCAACCGCGGTCTGTAATGCTGCAGGTTTCATCGCGAAGTTCTCATCAACCTCGATCAAGCGCAGATTGTCACTGCCCAGGCCGGCAATGCGCATCGCTTTTTCCATGGAGGAATGCACCTGGGTGGAGGTGTAGGCAATGAATTTCTGAGTGACTCCAGTGTGATTGGTTTGAAAGTTGGTAGTACGTTCACGAGCCGCCAGCAGCGCGCAGAGGGTGGCATCTGATGCGGTGTGTTGAATCACCCCGCCCCCGGTGGAATCGGATTTGAAGTGCGCGGGAAGATCAAGCATCTCCACCAGCCAGTCCAGCACATGCGTTTCCAATTCCGAGCAGGCAGGACTGGTCGTCCAGAGCATGCCCTGCACCCCCAGGCTGGCCGAGAGCATCTCCCCCAGGATGGACGGTCCCGACACGTTGGCCGGGAAATAAGCAAAGAAATTCGGCGACTGCCAATGCGTGATCCCCGGCATGATGATCTGCTGAACATCCCGGAGCATGGAATCGAACGATTCTCCCTGCTCCGGCGCATGATCCGGCAACTGAGCGCGAACATCACCCGGCTTCACCTGCGAGAGAACCGGATATTCCTCGACTTGCGTCATATAACGGGCAATCCAATCCACCATCTCGTGGCCGAGCTTCCGGAACTCTGCCGGACTCATGTGGTAGCTTTGGTTATCAGGCATGGCAACATCGTAACCGGTCACAGAGAGAGACGGGAAACGGCTGGTTTGGCGCGTAGTACGGGCAGAGATACTCTACGTGTTGCATTATTCGATCGGAAAAGCATCGCTTTGACGAACATCCGGATACCCATAAGGTAGAGAAAACTATGGATGAGACGCCGAGGTCAGAGCAGAAATCGGAAGAGCCGGCCCCGTTAATGTGCAGTGCCGGGGAGATCGATGTCAGTTGGTTTACCACAAAGCAGAAGATTGTTCGACTGCTCTGGATCATGGTGCAGATGACCATTTTCCGCTGGTCATTTCGGCGAGCAGATAACTGGCGGGCATCCCTGCTGCGTCTCTTTGGCGCGAAAATCGGCAAATCACCCCTCATCAGAACGACGGCACATATCGAAGTACCGTGGAACCTGACCATGGGTGACCAGTCGCAACTGGGGGAGAAGGCGATTATTTACAACCTTGCCCCAATTCAGATCGGTGATCGAACGATTATCAGTCAATACTCGCATATCTGCGGCGGAACCCACGATCACACGAAAAGCGACATGATGCTGCATAAGGTTCCAATTCGGATCGGTTCGGATGTATGGATCTGTACGGATGTCTACGTCGGGCCGGGTGTGGTGATTGGTGATGGCGTCCTGGTTGGGGCGAGGAGCAATGTTTACAGCGATCTTCCCCCGTGGAAAGTCTGCGTGGGCAGTCCAGCCAAGCCGGTAAAAGACCGACAGTATGAACGGGTGGAGGGGCATTGATACCTGTTTCAGCGATGGAATCGAAAGTTGTTACATGGAGCCGCTCGACATGACTCAAACCATCCTCATCACCGGCGCTGCAGGTTTCATAGGAAGTCATCTGTCTCAGCGCTTGTTGGATAACGGTTGGAGGGTGATCGGATTCGATAATTTCTGTGATTTCTATGATCCGCTTATCAAACGATCGAACATCGCTGAATTACTCACTCGGGATTCGTTTGAACTCATCGAAGCGGATATCCGCGAAAGCAAAGTGGTGCATCGCGCCCTGGAGCTACATAAACCCTCAGTGGTGGTGCATATCGCAGCGATGGCCGGGGTGCGACCATCGATCGAGAATCCCCCTTACTACACCGCGGTGAATCTCGACGGCACAGTCAATCTGCTCGACGCATCCGTGCAAAGCGGTGTCAGACGATTCATCTTCGCTTCCAGTTCAAGCGTATATGGAAACAACGACAAAGTCCCGTTCGCTGAAGATGATCCGGTTAACGATCCCATCAGTCCTTATGCGGCCACGAAACGCGCCGGCGAATTGCTCTGCCATACTTATTGGCATCTCTATCAGTTGCCGATCTTCTGTTTGCGGTTTTTTACGGTATTCGGCCCACGCCAGCGTCCGGACCTGGCAATCTCCAAATTCCTTCGGTGCATTGCACAGGACAAATCCATTCCAATGTATGGTGACGGAACCACCAGCCGGGATTACACCTACATCGACGATATCATCGACGGAGTCGTGACGGCAATCGATCGCTGCGATCATTACCGGATTTATAACATCGGTGGCTCGGATCCCGTGACCCTGAGTGATCTGATTCAAACCTGTGAGCAAGTTGTCGGCAAAGCGGCACAGATTGATACCCTGCCGATGCAGCCGGGAGATGTATCGCGGACTTTTGCTGATCTGACACGATCGCGCGCGGAACTGGATTTTTCACCGAAAATTGGATTCACCGAAGGTGTCGCCCGACAATGGGCATGGCATGAACAGGTCATGGCCTCCACCTGATGTGCTACAGTGTCGTGTTATCTCCTTCTGTGACTTTCCTGTGCGTTTCGGATAATGCCAGATGAGGATCGCATTCGTAACTCCTTACGACACCGGTGATGTCACCCAGGCTTCTGGTACTGGATATCACATAGCTCACGCACTTACGGATAACGGTTTCGATCTGGTACGAATCGGATCACTCCGATACCAGCTCAATCCCATCAACATCGCCCATCACCTGTTCAACCGATTTGTGCTCCGCAAGAACGATCATGCACATCGGAACACGGGATTCCTCAAGCATTTTGCCCGACAGGTCGCGCGACGTGTCAAGGAGTCTGATGTTGAACTCGTTGTCGGATCCGGCGGATTGCCGCTGGCATATCTTGAGGTCGATCTGCCGATTGTCCTCTGGACTGATTGCACCTTTGCTTCACTGGTCAACTATTACAGCAAGTGGTGTAATCTTTCTCGTCGAACGCTCCGCGATGGACAGGCTGCCGAGCAATCACTCTTTGATCGCTGCGATTGGGTTATCATGACTTCGCAGTGGGCGGCTGATTCTGCGGTTAATGATTATCATTTTGATCCTGATCGTATCACCATCATTCCACGAGGTGCGAACCTTCCTGATCTTCGTACGTGGGAAGAGACTTCACCCTTGATCGACGCTCGTTCCCCGGAGTGCTGTCGTCTTCTTTTTGCGGGAATCTACTGGAAGAGAAAACGAGGTGACCTCGTCCTCGAAGCAGCGCGGATCCTCAACGAGCGTGGAATCCCCACCGAGTTGACAATCATCGGCTGTGATGAGAAAGCGACAGGCCCACTCCCCGATTTTGCGCGAAACCTTGGTTATGTCAGCAAAGCCACTCCTGAGGGCCGACGTCGATTCGCGGAAGTCCTGGGAAGCTCTCACTTTCTTGTCCTGCCCACACGTGCGGATTGC
Source organism: Phycisphaerales bacterium (assembly GCA_028278245.1). GTDB lineage: Bacteria > Planctomycetota > Phycisphaerae > Phycisphaerales > SM1A02 > JANQEQ01. The sequence continues at coordinate 62,049 of JANQEQ010000173.1, forward strand.
ACTCCGATTGTCTTGTGTGAAGCCAATGCCTTCGGTGTGCCTTCAATCTCCACGCACACGGGGGCTGTGCCCTCTGTTGTACACGATGGTCGCAATGGTCTTCTGGTTGATGTCGATGCGCCCGCATCTGAATATGCTGATCGAATCGCCGAATACGTAACCGATCCTGATCGATACACCACGCTCTGTCGAACTTCTTTTGAGGAGTATGAAACTCGACTGAACTGGAAGATCAGCGGACAGCGTGCTGCCGAAGTATTGCGCAAGATTCCGACACTACCGCAACGACGTGCACATCCAACTGAGTGAGTATCCCGCACTTCCCCAACTGGCCCCGTGGAAAATATGCCGCGGGATTCCTTGCACCTTCGGCATGCTCATGTAGCGTGGCGCCATTAGAGCGTTCCAACTCAAAGCCTAGAGTTTCCAAGGCAACGACTTGTTCGTCATGCCTGCGAAGGCAGGCATGCAGTGGGAACAGGAATATCTCTGTGCTCCTTCTGGATACACTGCGCGGGTATGACGCTACGACATAACTTGTCATGCTCTAATACGAATACCAATTCGAATCCGGACTTCTATACCGGTCAGTAGAACATTGTGGATTGGTCACAACCTTTGAAGCGACGCGGCTTTTCCGCGCTTACTGTATACAACGCAAGCTGCTCAAATGAGCCGATGATGCGCAAATATCAACGGTGACTCGTATAAAGGAGATCCCTGATTCGCCAAGCGAGAGTTGGCGTTTACGGTGTGCTTTGTCGATCTTTGGTCGGTGTACTTCAGCAGGGAATGGCTTCGTCAATCAGTTACGCTGTCGGTACGGAAGATCATCAGGTTAGCAGAGTACCATGATGCGACATCTTTCTTCTGCCAATCGTCACGAAATGCAAGTGACACAATTTCGTCGAATGCAAAGCCGCGATCTTTGAACTTGGTGATCCAATACTCGTGGGGTTGTTCGTTCACATGATCCCGCCCCCCCTGTCCGGGGGTGGCAGCGGCAAAAACAACGACGCAGTCCGCTGAAGTGAGAAAATCTACATACTCGTCGGCGCATGATTCGGGTAAGTGCTCGGCGACTTCCATGCTGATCATGAGATCTGCGTTGCTATTATCGCGTGGCTCAACAGCAGTCAGATCGAACTTCTCGACGTCCAATTCACGGTCATGGCATATTCGCAATGCGGCCTCAGAGTACTCAAAGCCGCGCACGTGAACACCCAATTTTCCCAGTTCGAAAAGCAGATCGCCGGCACCACAACCCACATCAATGGCTGACGAAGGTGCAAACTGCTCGAAAATAGACTGAGCTATGATCTGTGCGCTGCGGTGGGCCTTACTCTGACGCTCTGAGTAATAATGCTCACCATACACTTCGTCATGGGACGCAGAACCACGAGTAATGCGGATAAGCCCGTGTTTGATCAGACGCAACGGCGGCACTCTCGATATAAAGATCCTGGTGGACTTCGGTAATGCGTACCAAAGCCCTGCAAGTTTGGAATACGAGCTACTCATTGCAGTGAGGACTCCTAACCGACATTACTCATTTACCCTTCGCTCGACACCGCTGTCCAACTGTCCGAATGCTAGTGTACCGCCACACCTTGAAAACCCAAGTTCTGATCGCCAGTTTCTGTCCGCGGTCGATACTGGCCATCACAAACATGCCCATAGATGACGGTCATCATATAGACCCTGTTGGGCCGCTTGGACGCGTATGTGGAATGGCTGACATCGCGGAGCAGGGGAAAAATGAGCGATACGCTGCTTTCGATACTCGGAAAATGGGTTGCGGATATCTCCCGATGGAACAGGTGATCATAGGAATGAAGGGGTTAAGCTGGTCAGGGGATATCCTATTCGCTATGCTGCGTGGTTCGATCTTTTTACACCAGATCCCCGGAGATGCTGTGATGGCGTTACGCACCCCCTACGTAGGTGGAAACTGGAAAATGAATACCGATTCAGCCAGCGCAGTCGCGTTGGCTGAGGCGATCGTGTCCGGCTCCGGTGATGCCCTGAACCGCTGCCAGGTGGTGATCTGCCCTCCGTTTCCATATCTGGGGGCAGTCAATCAGGTGTTGGGAGTTGGGGGACTGCTCCTCGGGGCACAGGATGTGTACCACGAGGAAAAAGGGGCTTACACCGGCGAGGTGAGCTGTGCAATGCTTCGGGATGTCGGGGCAGGAGTGGTTCTCTGCGGCCACAGTGAACGACGACATGTGCTGGGCGAATCGGACGTGCTGATTAACGCCAAGGTCCTGGCTGCACTGGCTGCCGATCTGGATGTGATTCTCTGTATCGGTGAGAAGATTGAGCAGCGCGAAGCGGGGCAGACCGATGCAGTCAATGCCGGCCAACTGGCCTACGGCCTGGCGGGCGTATCCGCTGCGGATATGGCTCGGATTACCATTGCCTACGAGCCGGTATGGGCGATCGGGACGGGAAAAACCGCCACCCCGGACGATGCGCAAAATGCCCATGCCGCAATCCGAACAATGCTGGCATACCTCTATGATGATGCGGTTGCCCAGCAGACGCGGATCCAGTACGGCGGATCGGTCAAGCCCGGTAATGCGGCTGAGCTGTTTTCCCAGTCTGACATTGACGGCGGGCTGATCGGAGGGGCGTCACTCAAGGCTGAGGATTTCGTGCCTATCATTCAGGCAGCAGCAGAGTCTGCATCGCACTGATCTTTCAAACCTGTCAGAACAGGATTATTCCAATATGGCACTCAACGGTTTATATCTGACTCTTATGATTCTTTTTTTCCTCACGGCCATGGCCATGGTGTTGATCATTCTGGCCCAGCGTCCCAGCGGCGGTGGTCTGGCAGCAGCATTCGGGGGAGCGGGGGGCTCAGGTGGTGATACGGTATTCGGCGGGCGGGTCGGCGATGCACTGACTTGGGCGACGGTGGTGGGCTTCGTGCTCTACCTCGCGCTGGCTCTGGGATTGAATGTCATCCCCGTGAACAAACAGGCTGAAGAAGGTCCACCCGTTGCCGCGTGCTGTCTACCCGATGGAACATGTCAGGATTCCAGCGAAATGGATTGCACCACGGCCGGTGGTGCCTGGCAGGGTGAAGAGACCGACTGCGCCACGTTCACCTGTCCCGAAGCGGAGCTACCCGACGAACTCCTCGACATGGAAATTGGGGACGGAGCGGAAGAATCCGAAGCAGATTCCGGAGCTGATGATACACCTATGGATGAAACATCAACCACGACCGACGGGACAGCCACCGGGGAAGAAGAAGCCACTGACAGCGACGACGATTCTGCGGAGTAGATTTCATGATTCGGTCCATGACCGGTTTTGGCGATTCCTCGCTGCAAGTTGACGGCGCCCACTATGCCATTGAAATCCGTTCCCTGAACAGCAAGTGGTTCAAATCCTTGATCCGCCTGCCTGAAGAGTTGCAAAGTCTGGAGGGGGAGATTGAAATTCAACTCGCCCATCGACTGAACCGAGGCAGCATCGTGTTGACGGTGAAGTATTCCGATTGTTCCGCCAACGCTGCCGCCCAATTGAATAAACAGGCGATCCAGTGCTATCTGGATCAATTGCTGGAAGTGGAAGGACTGGGTCACGATGCCGCTCGGATCGATCTGGCAGCGCTGCTTGCGCTCCCGGGTGTGATCGTTCCAGATACGGGCCAGGAATTATTGCAACAGGCGCGCAAAGTTATCGCTCAACTCATCGACGATGCCTGTGACAAACTTCTGACTATGCGCGCACGAGAGGGTGAGGTGCTCTACCGGGAATTGCATGAGTATCGCCAAACCATAGCTGGGCACCTGGATGTGGTGATGGAGCGAGTGCCGGCAATGGTGGAGATGTATCAACAACGGCTCCAGGAGCGAATGGAGAATCTTCTGGAGGAATCCGGAGCCAAAGCGCGGGAAGAGGATCTGCTGAGGGAAGTGGCGATCTTTGCTGAACGATCCGACATAGCCGAGGAAGTCACGCGCCTGCAGGGTCACTTGGAGCAGTTTTCGGAAATGATCGATGCCGACCACGGAGAGCCGACAGGTCGCACGCTGGACTTCCTCGCCCAGGAAATGCTCCGCGAAGCCAACACCATCGGCAGTAAGTGCATGGATGTGGAAATCAGTCGGCGAATTGTGGAAATCAAGGGGGCTATCGACCGCATCAAGGAACAGGTACAGAATGTTGTGTAGGGCAGGATGATGCACTGGCGTGATAAAATCGATGCCGAAGTGGGATCGCAACGCGCCCTTTGAGCAACCATTGCTACACTCATTGAGACACCATGCAGTCACGACCATCTCCCCAGCCCTCCTCCCCGTTGACCCAACCTGACGGATCTGAACCGGCAACGGCTCACCTCGGTCCACGGGGGACGGAAGATGCCCTGGTTCACGATCAGTTTGATGCCCACGAGTTGGCAATAGTTCTGAGCAACTACGATCTGGGAATCATTGAAAGTATCCGGGAGCACAGCCGGGGATCTCGCCGTGCACCGAAACTGTTGATCAAAACGCAACACGGTGAATATCTGCTCAAACGACGTGCGCCGGGAAAGGATGATCCCTACCGCGTGGCATTCACCCACGAGCTGCAGCTTCATCTTGCAGCGCGTGGATTTCCCCTGCCCCAACTCATCGGCACGCGCCCCGATCACAATTCCATGCTGCTGCTCCAGGATCACATTTACGAAGTGTTCCAGTTCATTCGCGGGAAACGTTACGATCGCAGTGAACATGCAGCAGAACAATCGGGAGTGAGTCTGGGTGCGTTGCACCGCTTGCTGGCTACGTACAAGTCCGAGTATGAAACACCTAAGGGTACATACCACGATGTCCGTGATATTGGTGCACGCGCTGCGCTGATACCCGATGCGATTGTGAAAGCCGATCCCCATGCGGACCGGGCAGAACTGCATCGGATGTGTCAGGTTTTAAGTGAATCCTATCGCAACGCGACATACCAGGTTGATACTGCAAATTACCGACAGTGGCCGCGCACACTGATCCACGGCGACTGGCATCCGGGGAATCTGTTGTACGATGATCGGGTTGTACTGGCGGTGATCGACTTTGATTCAGCGCGCATGGAAACACGTGCGACCGACGTTGCCAACGCAGCGTTGCAGTTCTCCATCCAGATGGGTGCAACCACGGATTGCCGATCCTGGCCGGAGGGACTTGATCTGACGCTGCTGCAGCGACTTATCAGGGGATACAATCAGGCCGCAGCAACGCCGCTTTCCCCCCAGGAACAGCGCGCATTGCCGTGGCTGATGATTGAAGCATTGATCGTGGAAAGTGTTATTCCCATTGCCGCTACCGGAAGGTTTGGCGCGCTCAAGGGGATTGATTTCCTCGGCGTCATCAGCCGTAGCGTCAAGTGGATCGAAACACACGCACGATTGGTAAGTCAACCTGCAACTGCCTGATGTTACGGACCTGGTATTTACTATCAGGTCATGTTGCCGGGATTCGTCGGCCTGTGCCGGCCGAATAGTTCGCTCCTGTCCACCGGGCTACAATGATGATCTTCTGATTTTCCTGAGGAGTTGCCCATGTTCACATCACCCGCTGAAGCTCTGAAATATATCTCCCAGCATGATGTAGAGATGATCGACCTGAAGGTAGTCGGGATTGCCGGTCAATGGTTACACATTACTGTTCCTGTGAGCACTTTCACCGAGGCTCACTTTGCGGAGGGCGTCGGTTACGATGGTTCGTCCGGGGCGGGATTCGGAAGGGTCGAAAGCGGCGACGTCGTAGCGCGGCCTGTACCTGATACCGCGTTCATCGATCCGTTCTGGGAGCGCCCCACCCTCAGCTTTATCTGTGAAACCGTTACCGCAGATACCAAGGAATCGCTGGCCTCTGATCCCCGAACCATCGCGAAAAAAGCCACCGAGTACCTGAGCCAGACCGGCGTGGCTGACGAAGCGTGGATGGCGCCAGAATTCGAGTTCCACGTATTCGATTCCGTACAGTTCAGTGAAAGTCCCTACGAAACACATTTGCGTATACATTCCTGCGAGGTTGAGTCAGACGGCGGGATCCCGGCGATCCCGCACAAGGGTGGGTATATGAGATCCGGTCCGAGTGACCAGACCCAGAATCTGCGGTCGGCGATCACGTTGACACTTCAGCAGATGGGCATCCCGGTGCGGTATCATCATCATGAGGTAGGCGCTTCCGGGCAGTGTGAGATTGAAGTTGACATGCAACCGCTGGTGCGCGCAGCGGACAATACGATGCTGATCAAGTACGTCATCAAAAATGCCGCGCATCAGCAGGGCAAGATCGCAACGTTTATGCCCAAACCGGTGTACGGAGAAGCGGGTAATGGCATGCACGTGCATCAGCGATTGACGAAGAATGGCAAGCCGATCTTCTTCGATAAAACGCAGAAAAATTACGCTGACCTGAGCGAACTCGCCCAGTACTACGTGGGCGGTCTGCTCACACATGGCGAGGCGCTCACCGGACTCACCAATCCATCGACAAATTCATTCAAACGGCTCGTTGAAGGGTACGAAGCACCCGTCAACCTCTTCTATTCATTGGCGAACCGTTCAGCCGCAGTTCGGGTTCCCAAGTATGCGGTAGAGCCGGATCAGAAGCGCATTGAATACCGCCCGCCTGATGCCACATCGAACATCTACATCATGCTCGCGTCGATGTTGATGGCAGGGCTGGACGGCATCGAAAACAAAATTGATCCAACCGCGAACAACTTCGGCCCGTTCGACGTGGATATTGCCCAGCAGGATGAGGAATTCCGCAGGAAGATCCTGGCGGTCCCCGCATCACTGTTCGAGGCGTTGAAATCTCTTGAACGTGACTACGCATTCCTCCTGAAAGGGGGCGTGTTCCCCGAGGCGTTTGTGAGGGAGTGGATCCTCGCCAAACGCGAGCAGGAAGCCCGTGTGGTGGCGATCAGGCCGCATCCTCACGAATACACTCTGTACCTGGATGCTTAATGCAGCCGTCAGATTGCCGGGCTTGAGGACCAGCCCGCTCGCGTCTGTAATATGTTGTGATTTACATTTTGCTCACGGTCCGAACAGTTGCAGCACGAACTGGAACAACAGCGCGCCCAGCGCAAGGATGATGAAGAAGATAATCACCTTCATAAACGCGGGGATTGCCTGTTCTGATGACAGCGGGATGTGATCTTCACGCTCGCCCACATCAACTTCATCCCAGTCCAAATCAACCGAGTCCTCCTGTCGCTGTTGTAGCGCTTCCTGGGCACGCTCAACATCATCTGCCTTCACCTGGACCGGCACTTGCGTGAACACTTTCCCCATTGGCATTGTGTGACTGAGTTGGCCGAAAACATAAGCATCGATACCCGCTTCCTTCAATACCGTGGCGATCGTGTGCGCTTCAAATTCAGATTCCGCTTGCGCCACCGTCTGCAACGCATCAGGATCATCTCCATCGGGCGCCATAAAAGACTGTTCATCACGTGGTGGCGAGGGAGAATTGTCTGGGGGGGTGGTGTGGGGGGGGGTCATGATTTCACCATATGTAGACTTTGAGGAAGGTCAACACCACGATGATCACTACTACAATAAACAGGGCTAACCGATTGATAAGATCGCGCCTGTGTTTTTTGTTTTCATATTCGCGGTCAAATGTTTGCTGTTCATCAATAATCTGATCCAGAGCATCCTGCAGGTCCGTAATGTGATGCTCGTGCGTCTCGATGATATACATCCCCTGGTCGAGGTCATGCGTTTCCTTGACAATGTCACCGCTCAATTGTTGGCGAACACGTACGGGAAATTCCATCGCAGCAATAGTCGTGACGATCAGATTGACCTGATCGGCCGGGACATTGTTACACAGCGTTTGCCAGCGGGATGACTCGGTCATGACAGTACAGTGTAGGCAGGATGCGTGTTGCGCGAATTTGAATACCCCTGGATGCATCCCGGAGCTGTCTAAACGATGATGTTGACAATCTGGCCCGGTACGACAATCACCTTGCGGACCGCCTTGTCGGCGATCAATTCCTGAATACGCGGATCCTTCAATGCCTCCTCCTCGATCGTTTTTTGATCGGCATCAGGGGCAACATTGATGCGGCTGCGCACTTTTCCCTTGATCTGTACCGGCAGCTCGATCGTTTCATCCTGCAGCATCGTTTCATCAACCGTTGGCCAGGTCGCCTGCGTGATGGAAGATTCGTGCCCCAGCTTGCTCCACAATTCCTCTGCGATGTGCGGGGCAAACGGTGAGAGTATGATTGCAAAACGCTCCAATTGATCGGCCGTCAATCTACCAACTTTGATCGCCTGGTTGGTCCACTCGATCATCGCTGCGATAGCGGTGTTCATTGCCAGGCGATCGATATCCGATCCGACCTTGGCGATCGTTCGATGCAGCGCGCGTTCGAGTTGGTCATCGTGCTGATCTTGCAGCATCAGTTCGCCGGTTTCTTCGTTGATGACTAGGCGCCAGACACGCTGGAGGAAACGATACACCCCGACGATGTCACGCGTGTTCCACGGTTTGGTCGCCTCCAGCGGCCCCATGTACATCTCGTAAAGACGGAATGTATCAGCGCCGAAATCGTGAATGATGTCATCGGGATTGATGACGTTCTTGAGCGACTTGCTCATCTTGGCAGTTACTTGTGTGACCGGTTTACCGTTGGCTTTCTCGACGAACTTATCTTCACCGATTTCTTCCACATCATCAGTGGGGACGAGTGACTTGTCAGCGCGCTGATATGCAAACGAAGTTATCAATCCCTGGTGGAAGAGACGAATGAACGGCTCGGAAGTTGAGATTTCTCCCAAATCGTAGAGCATTTTGTGCCAGAAGCGGGCATAGAGAAGATGCAGCACGGAGTGTTCCGCGCCACCGATGTAAAGGTCGACGCCGGCTGATGTGGCCTGCTTGTCATCAACCGCACCGGTCATCCAGTAACGCTCCGCATCCTGACCGGCAAGGCGATCATTATTCCGGGGGTCGCAAAAGCGCAGGTAATACCAGCACGAACCGGCCCAGCCGGGCATCGTGTTTGTTTCACGGATCACCGTTTCAGCAGGATCGAGAACATCCGGCGAAACACCCGCTTCGCCAGCAGTGGTATGTACCCAATCAGTTGCTTTGGCCAGCAGCGGCTGTGGATCATCTGATTCGATCGGGTGATAGTCCTCCATCTCCGGTAACAACACCGGCAGATGTTCTTCATCCACCGCATAATGATTGCCATTCTGATCAAACACTATCGGGAAAGGCTCACCCCAGTAGCGCTGCCGGGAGAATAACCAGTCGCGCAACTTGTAATTCACCTTTGCCTTGCCGATATTTTTTTCTTCCAACCAGGCAGTGATTTTTTCTTTCGCCTGCTCGGTGGGCAGATTATTGATGTCTATGCCGTTTTCTGTGTTAGCCGAGTTAATGCTAACTCCATCACCCGCCCATGCTTCATCGCGTATGTCAACCTCGCCACCGGTAATGACCTGCGTGATGAGCAGATCAAATGCACGGGCAAAATCGTGATCGCGTTGATCGTGTGCCGGGACAGCCATGATCGCGCCGTGGCCGTAACCCATGAGGACATAATCAGCTGTCCAGATTGGGATGTTTGAATTGTTGACGGGATTGATGGCATAAATGCCGGTGAATACACCGGTTTTTTCCTTGGATTCGGCCATGCGATCGAGATCACTGCGATGTCGCGCCTGTTCGACATAAGTGCGCAGTGCATCGACATCCGTCTCCTGCCTGGGATTCTTCAGCACATCTTCGATCAAAGGGTGCTCCGGCGCAACGACCATGAATGTAGCGCCGAACAAAGTGTCCGGGCGCGTGGTGTAAACGCGAAGTGTTTTTGTGGGATCATCAGGAGCTTCGGCAAGGGGGAAATCCACTTCCGCGCCTTCGCTGCGGCCGATCCACTCGCGCTGCATTGCCAAAGTAGATTCAGGCCATTCCAGATCTGCCAAATCGTTGAGTAGACGATCGGCGTACGCGGTGATACGAAACATCCACTGCTTGAGCGGCTTGCGATAAACCGGGTGCTGGCCGCGCTCACTCTTGCCGTCAATCACTTCCTCATTAGCCAGAGCAGTGCCCAGTTTGGGGCACCAGTTCACCATCTGCTCATCGAGATAAGCCAGACGATGATTATCAATGAAACGACGTTGCTCCTGTGGATCAAGATCACGCCACGAGCGCACATCATCTGCGGAAGATTCCTCGTTGGAAGTGTGAACGATTGCATCTTCACAACCTACACAAATTGTGCCTGCTTCCAGTTCGTTGATCAGTTCATCAACGTGCCGGGCGCGATCCTGGTTCGTGTCGTACCAGGCGTGATATGCCTTGAGCCAGATCCACTGTGTCCAGCGGTAGTAATCCGGATCAATCGTGGAGACTTCGCGATTCCAGTCGTAGGAAAAACCGAAGCGCTGAAGTTGCCGCTTGAAGGTTTCGATTGCATTCTTCGTGGTGATGGCAGGGTGCACGCCGGTGGTGATGGCATATTGCTCTGCTGGCAGGCCGAACGCATCCCACCCCATCGGGTGCAGCACGTTGTGGCCGGTGAGTTTTTTGTATCGGCTGACAATATCAGTGGCGGTGTACCCTTCGGGATGCCCCACGTGCAGTCCTGCACCGGAAGGATAGGGATACATATCCAGGCAATAGAATTTCGGCTTGTTCACATCAAAATCAGAGTCACCGGGATTGGGTTGGCGGAAGGTGTTGCTCTCACTCCAATACTGTTGCCAACGCGTCTCGATATCCCGGGCAAGTTGAGCGGTATAGCGGAACGAAGGGTGTTGGCTCTGGTCCGGCATATCCGTGCCGTGCTTGGTTGTATGAGTTGTGTGGGGGGGAGGGTTCGTCATGGTTTGGACTGATCGGTTGGTTGAATGTGAATACTGTTCATAAACAACAAGGCCCCGCGCTGCGAGGCCCTGACTGGTGATATGACAGAATCCCGCGCGCAAGCTACCCGGATAAAAGCAGGAGAAGTAATGGCGAGATGACTATGACCTTATGACACATCGTGCATCAGTGTATCGACAGAATTGCAGGGGGCAAATCAGTATGATCAGGTAAAGCTCAGAATTCGCCGGTGCGATCAGGCTTTCTCAGCGCGTTTCCGGGCGAGATTTGCCAGATGTCGCTTGGCCTCACCGACCAGATAAAAGCTCCCGGTTACACAGATCAGGTCATCGCGGCCGACGGCTCGGGAAGCCAGATTGAGCGCATCGGGCAGGTTTTTCGCGACCTGGCTCATCTTGCCGCTGATCTCACGGAGTTGCTTCTGGAGCATTTCCGGATCAGCGGCCCGGGGATTGCCCTTGGCCTTGGTGAAAATGATTTTATCACCGCCCAGGGCGATCTTTTCCAGCAGGGCGGGGATGTCCTTATCCTCACAGCAGCCGAAAACGCAGACCATTGAGTCATAAGGAACGTGAGCCCCGATGCAGCGTATCAACGCCGTGAGGGCAGCGGGATTGTGAGCACCGTCGACCAGGATCCGAGGGCGTTCCCAGACGATTTCCATGCGACCGGGGGTGGAGGTTTTTGACAACCCCTCATGCATCGGAACTTCAGGAAAATCAAATCCCCTGTTTTTCAATGTATCCACCACGGAGAGTGCCATGGCACAGTTCATGGCCTGGTGTTCGCCGGGCAGAGGCACCGGTAGATGCATGAACTGGCTGGTTTCAGTCACGATGCAAATGCGGCTATGCGGTGCGCGTCCCTCGCCCGCTCCGAAGCGGCAGCTGAATTCGATATCCTTGGTGACGATCTTCAGCGGAGCATCAACTTCCTGGGCAACCTCGCGCAGAACTTCCTCAACCGCTTCATCCTGCAGGCAGGTGATGACCGGTACGCCCTGTTTGATGATGCCTGCTTTTTCCCGGGCAATCTCCGGAAGGGTGTTACCGAGGAAATGTGCGTGATCGTGCGCGATACGGGTAATGACCGAAACTTCCGGAATGATGATGTTGGTCGAATCGAATCGGCCGCCTAGACCGGTTTCGATGACAGCCAGATCCACGGCCTGCTCCGCAAAATACAGGAATGCCACGGCAGTGATGATCTCAAAGAATGTCGGCTCTTCCTTCAGTTTGGCAGCCGCTTCGGATGTACGACGCATCAGATCGGTGAAATCGGAGCGGGGGATTTCCTGATCATTCAGAGCGATGCGTTCGCGGACATCAATCAGGTGGGGGCTGGTGTAGCGGCCCACGGCATAACCGCACCCTTCCAGCATGGAGGCAATCATCGCCACGGTGGAACCCTTGCCGACGGTGCCTGCCACATGGACCATTCTGATCTGCTGCTGGGGATTATCCAGCTTATCCATGAGTGCGTTCATCCGGTCCAGCTTGAACATGTCCCGGCTGAGGCGCATGGCACGGAGTTGCTCGTAATCCGTCCGGTCCATCAGATACCGAACGGCGTTGGAATACGTAGAAATCTCGCTTACGGCTTTGGGTGTCGGCCGCTTTTTATCTTTCGGAGGTGCAGTTTTAGTCATGAGTTTGTGCAGTTTATCAGATTTGCGTCATAAATGCAATTGTTTGAATGTAAGTTCACGTGAATCAAGATGTTATGATTCACGGCGTTTTGAAGTCAAACAACAACATTCAACAAGCAGACGGGTGTGATCGGCCGAGCTACCATGACTCAATCCACAGGAGTGAACCATGACCAACGGGCAAACATTACCGAATGATCACAAAGTTGCCATGCCTTTTGAATCCTGGCGTGTGTTCCGCATCATGAGCGAGTTTGTCGACGCGTTCGATACCATGGCTCGAGTGGGCCCGGCGGTGAGTGTGTTCGGTTCAGCACGGACCGAGCCGGGAAATAAATACTACGAACTGGCGGTTGAAACAGCCTACAAGCTCGCTAAAGCCGATTTCGCGGTCATCACCGGCGGGGGTCCGGGCATCATGGAAGCAGCGAACAAAGGAGCTGCCGATGCAGGAGGAACAAGTGTCGGCCTGAATATCACGCTTCCCCTGGAACAGCTTCCCAATGGTTATCAGAACGTCGAGATGGATTTTCGTTACTTCTTCATTCGGAAAGTGATGTTCGTCAAGTACGCGCGGGGATTCGTGATCTTTCCCGGCGGATTCGGCACGATGGACGAGTTCTTCGAATCACTGACCCTCATGCAGACGCTGAAAGTCGTTCCTTTCCCCGTAGTTCTGATGGGTTCCGATTACTGGTCAGGAATTCTGCAGTGGATGCGCGAGGTGATGCTCGAACAGTTTCAGTCGATCAGCCATGAGGATTTCGATCTTTTTCAGGTCACCGACTCATCCGATGAAGCAGTGGACATCATCTATGAGACTCACATTGGGAAACGCAAGTTCGCGACCCAACTGCCCCGGTTCAAGGATGATGAGATGGAAATCAAGAGCGGTGAGGGAACGCGACTGGGCGTTGAACCACGACGAGGTGGACGCGTCAGAAAGCCCTACGAACGGAAAGAGAATGGAGACGATGACACCAAGTAGTGTAAGCCGCATCTGACGAGTCCTCGCACAAATGTGGATGTGAGTGGGGGGACTACGGTTAGTCTATTGCCGGGAAGATGTTGAGTTCCGTACTGAAATGCTGAGCATACGCTGAGCGAAGATGTTGCGTCACAGTATCCACTGTGGAGGGATGACAAAGGATGATTGCTGAACCACCGAAGCCGCCTCCGGTCATGCGCGCGCCGAAGACGCCGGGAATGTTCTTCCGGACGATATCAACGATCGTATCCAGTTCCGGACAGCTCACCTCATAGAGATCACGCAGTGAATCGTGGCTGGCAAACATCAATTGCCCAAATTGTTTGAGATTGCCCTGTTGGAGAGCTGCGACGGCACCGAGCGTGCGCCGATTTTCCTCGATCACATGCAGGGCGCGGTTGTGCAGAACGGGATTAAGCTGAGCCTGATTGAGATCATGGAGTGTTGCGTCACGCAGAGACATCACTCCCATTGTTTGGGCAGCCGTTTCACATGCAGCGCGCCGCTCGGCATATTCACCGGAGGTCAGATCGTGCCGCACCTGTGTATCTACGATGAGAAGAGTTGCCTGGTGAGTATCCCACAACGGCATTGTGCGGATTTCATTGGATCGACAATCAATCAGCATCACTTGCCCGGGTTGACCAGATACAGCAACCAGCATGTCCATGATGCCGCACGGCGTACCTGGAAATGTATGTTCCGCCTGCTGACACCACTGTACTTTTTCCTGCGGTGAAAGTTCAGTGTCCAGAACCTCTTCCAGCGTAGATGCCATGGCGACTTCAATAGCGGCGCTGCTGCTGAGACCGGCCCCGATCGGAATCGTACTGGTGAGCAGCAGGTCGATATTGGGGAGTTCATACCCATGCTGTTTGAACTGCTCCACGACGCCCAGCAGGTAGTTCATCCACCGTGGTTCGAGAAGGGGCTCAAGCGGTTGGGTCAGGTCGATCTCGTACCGCTCATTCAGATCCAGGGCATAACAGGTTGAACACTGTCGATCTGTCGGCGAAGCCAGAATGTAAGCGAAGCGATCCAGAGGGATGGGCAGGGTGAAACCCTGGTTGTAATCGGTGTGCTCACCGATGAGGTTGACGCGTCCCGGGGCGGATGCGATATGTTCATGTGGTTTCTGGAATTGCGCGAGAAATGCATCGGAAGCACGGGATATCAATGCAGGGTCCTGGGAATTCATGGCAAACTCATATCCGGAGCACGACGGTAGGGGATCCCAGTTACGCGATGTTGTCAAATCAAATAGGTGAGAAGCAACCCGGAATTCACATCATCTGAAATTGAGCCACAATTCACTCATTCGTTCGCGGTAAGCATAGATGAGCCTGCTTGGGTACTCTATGATCCGCACTTCCCAACACATTCTTTACCAAATCTGAACACAATCATAACAATGAGCTGGGCCGGGCTTTCCTGTCGTGTCCAACACTGAAACCTCCATCTCTACTCGAGCAGAGCATTCCCCGGCACGCACCTGGGCCAGTGCAGTAACGGCGTTGATTTTTCTGTATCTGTTTCTCTGCGCAATTAATGTGATGGGATCGGGATTGAAATCGATGGGGAAGAGTTCGGATTGGCTGACCAATATACTGGCTCATGCCAACAATCCATTTGTCGCGCTGATGGGATCAGTGTTGATTACCGCCATCGTGCAGAGTTCATCTTTCACGACGGCGCTCATCATCACGCTGGTGGCAGCGACCAATGCAGACGGCTCACCCATTTTGTCTCCCGCAACGGCCGTCTATGCGATCATGGGAGCGAATATCGGCACAAGCGTAACCAACACTATCGTGTCTTTCGGAAATGTGCGGATCAAACGACAGTTTCGACGCGCTTTTACTGCAGCCATCGTTCATGACATTTTCAATTGGCTGACCGTTGCAATGCTATTCCCACTGGAATGGATAACGGATGCCTGGCTGATCAAAGGTGATGGAGGGATTCTGAAGGTCGGTTCGCAGTGGTTGGCAGATTTTCTCGCCTTGCCGGAAGTTTCCAAACCGCACAGTCCGGTGAAAGTGATCACCAAACCAGTTGTGAATGGCGTGGAGTGGATCAGCGAACATCTGTTCAGCAACGAAATCTGGATGAGCGGTTTTATCGCCGGCCTGGGTCTGATTCTGTTGTTTATTTCACTGTCGATGATGGTGAAGAACCTCAAGGGCGCCTTGCTGCGCCGGATTGAGGGTATGTTCAGACGTGTCTTCTTCCGCAATGATGTTTCTGCGTACGGCGTCGGAGCGATGACAACCGTGCTGGTGCAATCAAGTTCAGTGACCACCAGCCTGATTGTGCCTCTGGCCGGAGCGGGTGCAGTAAAACTGAAGCGCGTCTTTCCCTACACATTAGGCGCGAATCTGGGAACAACAGTAACAGGCGTGATTGCGGCAACGGCCAATCCGGTCACCGGTGCGGTGACTGTGGCGATAGCACATGTCACCTTCAACATCCTGGGGACACTGATCTGGTATCCATTGCGACGAATTCCCATCGGGATTGCACGGTGGTATGGTGATTTGGCATCACGATCCAAGCGATACGCCCTGTTTTTCCTGTTTGGCATGTTTGTCATCGTGCCGTTTATTGGGGTCTTTGTCACGGAATGGATGATCAGGATTTTTTCCGGCTCATAACGAGGCGCTGTGATGTTATTCAAACAACTTTTTTCAGTACTGAAATCAGCCGAGCACTTGGACAATGCCTTTGAGGAATTTCATCGCATGCTGCAACATGCGCGGTGGATGATCGAACAGGCCAATGACGTTCTGAAGGGGAAGGCTCAGGCAAAGGATGTACGAGAAATACTCTTTACCAGAGATCAGGAAATTAACAAATTGCTCATGGAAGTTCGTGGCAATATCGTCAGGCACCTTACGATCACCCCGAGCATTGATGTAGCAGCGTGCCTGACGCTGATGAATTGCGCCAAGGATGCCGAGCGACTTGGAGATTATGCGAAGAACCTGTTTGAGGTTGGCGAACTGGTGAAGGCGGGATTTTTTGAATCGCCTTATCAGGAATCGATAGCCGAG
Source organism: Phycisphaerales bacterium (assembly GCA_028278245.1). Taxonomy (GTDB): domain Bacteria; phylum Planctomycetota; class Phycisphaerae; order Phycisphaerales; family SM1A02; genus JANQEQ01. The sequence goes on from JANQEQ010000173.1 coordinate 78,603, forward strand.
ATTCGCCAGGAGACCGATGCGCTATTCGCGCAGGTGATCCAGGCATTTCTGGAATCTCACGCTCCGTCGGCAAAGGAAGCTATCCGTACTTCAGTCGACCTTAGTCGACGTTGCGACCGGCTGATTGAACAACTCCTGCAGGAACAGGAGGATATTTCCGCCCACGAAGCGGTGACTTACACGCTGATCATTCGGTATTTCAAGCGCATCATCGCTCATCTGGGGAATATCTGCACCGCGGTCACGGGAAAAGTCGACAAGCTGGATTTTCACCCCAAGTCAAAGTGAAATCCTGATGTTGCCACCACTTGTGGATCCAACCGTTGCCCGGGGGAGTGAATCAACATCCCTTTGAATTGCCATAGGGTTCGGCATCGACGCTGCCATGAGTTACACTCACGTGGTCATGCCGGAGAATCCTTCAGACATCCATGACAATGAAACCCCGCCTGAGGTGGATACACCAGCGGATATCGATGTGCAGCAGGTCGAAGATCTTTCGGAAGTCACACCGGAGGATGAGCGTGTTGCGGAGTTGATGAGCCACACGATCGACGTACCGGTGCTGGCCGAGGCGGTGCAGCAGCAGGAAGCGGCTGACGCGGCCGATACGCTGGAAGACCTGGAGGATGAAGAGGCGGCTGATGTTCTGGAGTTGATGGAAGATCAGGCTGCCGCCGACGCTCTGGCGGAGATGGAAGGACCGCTTGCCGCCATTGTACTCGATGATCTGGTGGATGAGCAGAAAGCTGATTACGCAGCGCAGTTGCTTCATCTGATGGCACCTGATGATGCAGCCGACCTCCTGCAGGAACTGGATACCGATGAGCAGCGCGAAGCACTCCTGCAAGCGATGCCGGTACCTGAAGCGACCAACCTGCGCCGATTAGCCGGCTATGACGAAGATACGGCTGCGGGTCTCATGACGACCGATTACCTGGCACTTTCCGATTCCATGACAGTAGCGCAGGCGACGGAAATCATCCGGGGCAGATCTCTTTCTGACGAAATCAACGACCTGCTGATAACCGCACCTGGAGGGAAGTTGGCGGGAATGATCAGCCTGCGCGCGCTGCTGCTGAATCGCCCCGAGGATCGCATTGATGATCTGATGAATCGCTCGATCAAGGCGGTGCGAGCGGATCTGGATCGCGAAGATGTCGCGCGGGAATTTGATCGCTACGACTTTTCCATGTTGCCCGTGATCGATCAGAGTGATCGGTTGCTGGGGATAATCACGGTCGATGACATCATTGACATTATCCGCGAGGAGCAGACGGAGGATGTGCAGAAGACCGTGGGTGCGGGTGCTGAAGAGGCGGTGTACTCACCCTTGACTGAGAAGTTCCGCGGTCGATTCCCGTGGTTGAGCACAAGCCTGGTACTGACCTCTATGGCAGCGATTATTGCGGTCTTTTTCGATGAGCTTGTCGGTGAGCGACCAATCCTGGCGTTTCTCATGCTGCTCATTGCCGCCCTTGTAGGTAATGCCGGCCATCAGGCGCTGGCAGTGACCCTGCGGGGGATCGTGCTGGATGAAGTGAGGCGTGATCGCGTTTTACCATTGATTCTGAGGGAAGGTGCGGTAGGTTTCCTGCAGGGTCTGGCCTTGGGGATCATGGTGCTGCTGGTGGTTTGGGCGCTGTCATTCATCTCCAACAGCGCCTCCTGGGAAATTGGAGCAGTTGCGGGATTTTCCTTGGCGATTTCCATGGGGGTCGGTACGCTGGCAGGCTCAAGTATCCCCCTGATCATGCGGGGTCTTCGTTTTGACCCGGCTCAAAGCTCCGCCATCATCCTCATCGTCATAACCGATGGCGTCGCACTTTCAACGTTTCTCGGCCTGATCTACGCATTTTCTCCGTGGCTTCCGATGGTCTCCTCCGGAATGTCATAATTCCGATCTCCTGGGAGAATACTCCATGAACCAGCTCACTGAACCACGCTGCAAACCTCACCATGCGCGAAATGACATCGAGCGGGTGCTGATTGATCGTCACAGGATTGACCAGCGCATCGCCGAGTTGGGTCAGGAAATCAAACGCGATCTGGACGAACAACTCGTTGATACAACCGAAATTGTGCTGGTGCCAATCCTTACTGGTTCCATCATTTTTCTGGCGGATCTCATTCGTCACCTGCCGCAGAAAATTCGCATCAGTGTGGTGACGGCCACGAGCTATCCCGGAGCCACGACGCAAAGCAAGGGGACACAGATTGCCGGCGCGTTGCCAGATGATCTGGAAGGCAAGCATGTGCTCATTGTCGATGACATTCTCGATTCGGGCGGGACGATTCGTCTGATCCGTGAAGAGGTAAGCAAACGTCAACCTAAATCGCTGCGCTGTTGCGTTCTGCTGCGGAAGATGATTCCCCAGGCGTTGGAAACGCCGTGTGAGTATATCGGTTTTGATATTCCCAACGAATTTGTGGTAGGCGTCGGCCTGGATTACAACAACTACTATCGCAATCTACCGGACATTTGCGTGCTGAAGAAAGACGTCCTGTGATACTTGCCCCGCCCAGTGAGTTGACCGGCTCTGCCGCACGTACTTCGGCAGCCGATAGCGTGAGTATGCCAGACAGAAAGGCAGCGCAGGCATCCCGCTTGTATGTCACCTGTGGATCAGAGCCGATCTGCCAGGTAAGTAACGGTTCTTCTGCAGTGCAGGCTCAGGAAACGACTTCGAGCATAGCGCGGCAGCTTGTTCGCGATGATGAAATCATCATTCTCATGATTCGGCCCAGCATTCTCTTTGTCCTCCTGCCCACGATCGGCATGTTGCTGGCCATCCTTGCCATCACCATGGCGCTGGCTTTCCTGGCGGCAAAGTTCCCGCAGGTGGTTGGCTGGTCGGAAACATCCGCCTTTGCTCTGGGAGTGATCCTGATCGTGTTGCGCCTCGGCTGGCAGTTTCTCGACTGGGCGACACGCGTGTATGTGTTGACCGATCGCAGAGTGATTCGCCGCATGGGGGTGCTGCGGGTGTCGGTGTTTGAAGCATCGCTTTCCAACATCCAGCACACCAGTGTGTTTGTGCGTTTCCGTGAACGTGTGTTCGGCCTGGGAAGCATCGGCTTTGCCACCTCGGGCAGTGATGTGTTTGACGCATTCTGGGTCATGGTTCGCAATCCGTTTGTTGTACATGCCACCGTGGTGAGAGCGATAGAACGCTATGGTCGGCGAGGTGGCTCATCGTGATCTCTATCATTGTGGCCATGACGGAAAATCGCGTCATCGGGCTACAAGGCGCAATGCCTTGGCATCTCCCCGATGACCTGAAGCGTTTCAAATCGCTTACCACAGGCCACCCGATCATCATGGGGCGGAAAACATACGCCTCCATCGGCAAGCCGCTGCCCCAGCGCACCAACATCGTCCTGACGCGAAGCGCTCTGGATGATGAAGGAATTCAGACTGCACGCGATCTGCAACACGCACTGGAACTGGCAGCAAATAACGATGAGACCTTTATCATCGGAGGCGGAGAAATCTACCAGCTGGCATTACCCCACACGCAGCGCTGTTACGTCACACAAATCCACGCAACTCTCGAAGGTGACACGATTTTTCCCCCGCTCGGTCCCAATCAATGGCAACTGATAAGCGATGAGTATCATCCATCAGATGATCGCCACGCTTATGCGTTTACGTTCCAATTGTTTGAACGGCTTGGTCAATAGATCTAACCGGGCTGGAGCGAACCGAAGGTGAGCGCAGACCGGGGTAAAATGTGCGTTGGTGATTGTGGGTAAATGTGTGGGGGGGTTATTCGTCTTCATCTTCACCGCGGATCGCGATCAATCCGATCATTGTGCTTTGCTCATCGGGTTGAATCTCGACGAGGCGCACCGGTGTCGGTTCCACTGTGCGCCAAAAGCCGCCTGCATTGGGACGTTCGCCTCGCTCATCATAAAAATCCCACAAGCTGAGTGTGAGTGATTGGCCCGCAGGCAGCGAATCGACATGTTTCACGTACCGCTGATTGATCCACAGGTCAAAATCGGAATATGACTGTGCGGTTGCGTTGACCACCTCGATGTAGACGCCATCACGAAAGACCTGAATGTCAACTGTCTCCGTGGTGTGCAGTTCAAATGGATAGGAGCGGGTGGCGTGCTCAGGATAAAACTGTTTGTGATGACACCCTAGTGCCGCCAGCAGCAATCCTCCGACGAGTGTTTGACGAATCAGGCTATTCATGTTGCTGGTAGTCTAGCAAGGATTACCCTCCAGCGCAGCATAATTGATGCAGGTTGCAAAAGAAGTCCTACAACGGGAACTTGGCCGTCCTATGGGAGCGAGCATCCCTTAACGTATAGAACGCTAGGGGCAAGCTTTGGAGGTCCAAGATCAACTAAAGTGGAGGAATGTCGGATGATTTGGAAATCGAGCATCAACCATATAGAGCAAGTCCTTGGTGATACGGATATCTGCGAAAAGTGTGGTTGCTCAGGAAACCTGGCGCGGATCATCGCTGTAGATTCTGTTGAGTATGAGTTAGATAGATGCGAGGTGTGCCAACGTCCACTTCCACCCGATGGGCGTCCGTTGGCGGAACACGTCAGAGTTATCATCCTTGATCCGAAGAACGAAGATGCAAGGCACAGAGTAAATGGGGATCATGATTAATGAGCACAGAGTGGATGGGGATCAGGTATTCGTCATAAGTAGTAGTATTTTTAAGACCTGAAGTTATGATTAAAAATTCAAATCGACCATTTTCGTGAAACCCGGTTAACACGTTGTCGTCTGTTGGGTGAGCACCTTAGCGCAAGAAACATATTTACCGCTTGCAGTACCGCAGTGAACTGCATGTGGCACAGCGTTGTTGACCAAGCTCAGTCGTTCTTAATTTTATTCAGAGTCGTGATACACAAACTCGTATTCCTGGATAAATTCCCGGGGGACATACGCGGCTGCATATTTAGCCCGTGTCAGAAGATATACCGAGTGTTGGGATTGGGCTTTAATAGGAACATAGCTATAGTGGTATTTTCTTAATATAGCTGGATTGATCCCATCGCTGTGTCATGTTCAGATAGATAAACCCGGTTAAATTAATGTTTTAATCTTGTATTTCATACATGAAGCCAATGAAAACTTTGATATTTTAACCTACGGAAAACACTCGTTTAGGGAACTGAACTGGTGACGAAAGGAAGGTGCAAAATGAATAAGTTTCTTGTGGTAGTGATTGCTGTATTTTTAAGTACAGATGCGGTGGCTGACATCATCGCCAATACCGAATTGACCTATGAAATTACCGGCGATTGGTCATTTGCCGGACCACCACCATGGGATCATGGCGGATATGGTGGGGCAGATGCTTTCATTAATCCCGGCGCTTTCCTCGATTATGAATTAGTTTCCCCATGGGATCTGCCGAATGGCATAACCGCACCTGGTGCAGGAGTAGGTTGCCCCCATGGATCTGCCTATGGAGGTGCATTGAATCCTTATGCTTCAGCGCCCGAGTTTTATCCAGGTTTAGGGATGATCAGTCAAGCTGGCTGGGATCTTGGCCCGACGGCGGATTATGGATCGGGCATTGGTTGGGTTATGACAGAATCTTATACTCCGGATACAGACGGCACTGTCTCACTATCTGTTGATTTGAGTTACGCGATCGACATGATTGATGCCAATCCTCCTCCTACATCCGGAGCAGTTGTCGTTGCCTGGGTTGCTCTCTGGGAGTGGGATTGGAGTAGTGGGGCGAGGTACCTGGTTCTAGATGAGATGGGGGATTGGACGCGGGGCAATGTATCCCCTGATTTTTACCCCGATGATCAACTCGTTCGTTCTTTTACGGTAGACGCGGGAGCTTCTATCGTTGAACTGGAATCACTTCAATGGACAATCGATGTAGATTCCAATACCAACTACATGGCTACCTCGGGTGTCTTTGTTGAATCAACTTACTTCAATGCCGGCTATCTTAGTCAGTACATTACCGGCGCTGTCCCAGAACCAGCTAGCATGAGTTTACTGTTTGTGGGAAGCATGATACTACTCAGCCGTAGACGTACTGTTTGAATGTTCTTTGATCAAGTGACACTTTGTTGCATTCGTTGTGTTACACATACGAGACGATTTCGCCACTTGAACATCTCCTTGATCAGTTCAGAAATTCTGGCACACGAGCACTTTCATGATCCATAATGGCTTTTAACGCTCGATGTGAACAGCAGGCCATTCTGCAATTGAAGCAATTCTAGACGCCCATAGTGAATTTGGGTCGTGAAACAGTGAGTGGTAACAACTCACACGGTCCCCATTCACCAAGAATAACAAAGAGGTCGTCGATGTTGACCGTGCAAACTTCAGTCAGATCACCGACACCCCACAGCAATGGGCCCGGAGGGACTCGAACCCTCATGAGGTATTACCCTCGGCGGATTTTAAGTCCGCTGCGTCTGCCAATTCCGCCACAGGCCCGGTTTGAGTATCACCATTGTATATCGAATCAGAATCGCAGGTTTTGCCTATTGATCTTCATACCTTCAGTTCATCGCGAAGCATCTTTGTAGTCTGGGATGAATCAGGAATCGTGAACAAATTTGCTTGTGGTGTGGAATAGACTGAATTCTTGTTTTCTGTGGTAAGGTGAGCATCATCGATCTTCTGACGTTGCTGGCCAATTGGGGGGAGTTGATGTCGGCAGATAGCCCGCTTGGGATCAGATTGCCTGTAAGTAGACATCGTCCCGCAGTTTCAACAAAGACACTGGTAATTCGTATTTCCGGAACCTAGACTGTTTCGCGCAGAATGGTCCCGGATGCCATTTCTTCGCCCATTTCCGCCCTTCCTTTGCACGCTAAAGGAGAAACCATGTTTCGAAGAATGATCTGTATTGCGAGCCTCGCTCTGTTAGCTATTTCCTGCAGTAGTGAGACTACGCCGGAAAGCGACGAGACAGCGATTCCTGTGAGCATTGTCGACTTCAACGCCAGCCCCGCGGATTTTGTGGACAAGAAGGTGGTAGTCTCCGGGACGGTCGATCACGTCTGCAAACACGGCGGCAAGCGCCTGTTCATCATGGGGGACACGCCCGAGGATCGGTTGAAGATCGAAACCGGCGAGAAGATTTCCGCCTTCGACGTGTTACTTGAAGGCAGCACCATCCGCGTGGAAGGCATCGGCTGTGTTCTCAAGATGGACGAAGCCTATCTCGACAACTGGGAGGCCGAGGTCCTCGCCAATGAGGAAGAGCACGCCGAGGAGGAGCATGGCGAGGGCGAGGTGCACGATGAAGGTGAGGCGCACACTGAGGAGGAGCACGGCGAAGGTGAGGGTGGCGACGATCACCACCACGGTGACCCCCTGGAGCAGATCAACGAACTGCGCCAACGCCTGGCAGATTCGGGCGAGGAATACATTGGCTTCTACCACATTGAGTGCCTGATCTTCGAGGAACTTGACTGATGCCGCGAAGGTCTCGCTTCCGCTGGCGCAAGTGGAACAACATCCTTCACCGCGACATCGGCTATCTCTGTGTCGGCATGACGATCATCTACGCGCTGTCGGGAATCGCGCTCAACCATCTGCACCACTGGAATCCCAGTTACTCGGTGACACACGAGGATGTCCGGTGGTCGGGCCCTATCCCAGGTGGCGAGATCTCCCCCGAGACGGTGCTGGATTTTCTGGACCGCTACGGTGAACGCAACAGTTACAAGAAACACTACCGACCCCAGCCGGGGAGGCTGAAGATCTTCCTGAAGGGAGGCAGTGTGGTGATTGATGAATCTACGGGGGAAGGCGTGATGGAGAAGCTTGAGCGGCGGCCTATCTTCTACGAGGTCAACTTCCTGCACTACAACCCTAAAGGCCTTTGGACCTGGTTCTCTGACCTTTTCAGCGCTGCCTTGATTTTCCTTGCAATCACTGGGCTCTTCGTGCTCAAGGGAAGGAAGGGCATCACAGGCCGCGGCGCCTGGCTCACGGGCATCGGGGTGCTGATCCCGTTGATCCTATTGCTGTTGTACCTCTGACGCAGCCCGTCCGGGATATTTATCCGCCTGGTACAGCAAGCGGTTGTGCAGGGATTCGCTATTGATTCTCAAACGACTTCAGGGGAGGTAGATAATCATGAATCTGCGACTGTCGCGCGTGAAACGACACCCATCCGGTGTGCCGTCATGAATATGCAGGCTTATCATTCCTCAGTCGTAGTTTCAGTAGTCCTGCGGGGCTTCCAGCGGATGATGCACACTGTCCCGATCACCGCGAGCAGGGCAATGCACGCCGCCAACCACTCCAGGCCTCGATCGGCGTTCAGCATGGGCCAACAACTCAGGCTCACCGCCAACCACATGAGGATTATGGACAGAGCTTTGCCGCGCCACGTCATCCCCTCCTCGCCATCGAGCATTCGCACATAAGGCCTGAAAAAGCGATTGCGAATGAGGCGATCCTCGAGCCACGGACAACTGCGGGTGAAGCATGCTGAGGCAACGATGAGAAGGATGGTGGTGGGCAGGCCGGGAACGATAATCCCGATCCCACCGATAATCACCGCGAGCACACCCACTCCTGTCAACACCCACCGCTGCATGCTGCTGACGTTTGTCCGGGTTGTCGATTCAGTGCTCTTGTCATTCATGTGTGAGTAGATTATGTGGGTGCAGAATCTTAGGCAGATGGGGCAGCATCGGTGGTGGTGGATGCAACGTGCAAGTCGGCGCGTGTCCAATGGGCAAACGGGTGATGTCCGGGATCGAGAGCGCCGACGAATTCAGTTGCCTACATCTGTTGATTCCTTGCAAAGTCACCTTGATGGTTCTTGAGGTCGTACCGTAGTGATTCTATTGAGAAGCTCGGTGGTACACTGCGCCTGCCAATTCCGCCACAGGCCCAGCCTGTGCAAACAGTATTGTAACGCGTTTAGAATGCTATGTTTCCCGCTTATTCGTTGATTTTCACGCGATATCGCTGCTTGTTCGATTATCCACCTTTGCTGCATCAGGCTGCATAGCTGTGTACTGTTCAGAACCCTCATGCGCCAAGCAAAGCGCCAAGTCAAAATCTTCGCCCTCAATCTTCGGTGCTTGATCGTCCGTTACCGTCGCACTTTGTTTTGTTATTTGAAACGGACTGACCTTTCCCCAAAAACTGATCCAGTTCTAGAGAGGGATTCTGAATCGATTTGTGAGGCAGCGATCAATGCATAATATGAGAGTCTGTTGTATTGGTGACTAAAGTCTGAAAATACATCCAGTGAGATTGAGTCTATTTTGATCAAGTTTTACGCAAAGAAGGGTAAGCCGGAAATTCGACAAGCCCCTCGTCGGTAGCCGCCGGGAAACAATTCCTTTAGATCATCAAGTTCCAGGTTATGAGCTTCGCAAACCTCATGCACATTTGGAATGTTGTGCATCGCCTGATAGTAGTTCCTCAGGAAATGAATCACTTGCCAGTGTTTGTCCGTCAAACCTTCGCTTAATCCCCATTCGTCCCCAATTAAATGGGCATATCGCTCGTTCCAGGTTTCATAATCTGCTAGGAATCCCTGTGGCGTGATCTTGTATTCGGATTTGAGGTTAGGGACCGTCTCGTAAGTATGCCAGATATTTACATCACAGAGAAATGCATAGCTTAGACCGGCAATACGACATGCCCCTCGGAAGTATCCGGTTGGAAACAATGATCTGAGTTTATCGAGCCGCCAGTGATTATCCAGACATGCCACTACCAGCAGTGGTAGTGTTTTCTCTTCCTGATATTTATTTCTAATGTAGTAGATAAAATTCCAGTGATCTTGGGTCATACCATCGTAGATGCCCTGCAACCTGGCCATGCTGCGTGCAAACTCTTCATCCCATAACTCTGGATTAGCCAGGAATCCGTATTTATCCAATACATAAGTTTTACCTTCCCCGGAGGTAATCGTCTTCGTCTTATCTGAGCTCATCGATTCCACCCTGCTAGGAGTGAGTAAGTGTGATGTTCACAGTATTGTAGTGTACCCGTAGGAAACTTCGTGGGATTCTGACTTACACATACTCCTTTCGATCTGCAGCCTTTCCATTAATGAGTATTGATCTGGACAGCATATCATGTACGCCGCCCACATCGATTTCTTCGTCATGATGCTCCATGAGTTGCGTCAGTTGCCGCTTACAGTTGGAGCAGGCGGTTGCGATATATTTTGCTCCCGTATCTCGAACTTGCTCGAGTTTCTTTACACCGGAAACTTCCATCCGGAATTCAATAATGTCATCCATTGCGGAAAGACCACCGCCACCTCCGCAGCACCAGTTTTCGCCTCGGTTGGGATACATCTCGCGGAAATCGGCGCAGGCCGCTTGCAGTATTACACGAGGATCCTCTGTGATTCCGCAGGAACGACCGAAGTTGCAGGGATCGTGATACGTGACCGGCTGAGGATTCTTGGATTTATCAAACTCAAAGTGGCCTTCTTTGATGCGATCAGCTGTCCATTCCATGCAGTTTTCAACCTTGAAGGGCAGCTCCCCCCACCATCCCGTCTTCTCCATCATCATTTTCATGATGCGATATGCGTGGCCGCACTCACCCATCAGCATTGTCTTGCATTTGAGATCCTTTGCTTCTTGAACGTATAACTCGTTATCCTTTTTCATATCACCGTCATTTCCGGTGAACAAGCCGTAATTAGCTCCATCAAAACACTTGGAACTCATTGTCCATTTATCTGCCATACCCAGGATGTGAAATACTTTGGCTAGTCCCATGGTCGCTTCGGGGTTGACTAACACATCACCCGATGGTGGAACATAAAAATAATCTGCCCCTTCCACATCGACCGGGATCTTGATGGGAATGCCGTGCTCTTCCTCCATCTCCTCTTCCAGGAATTCGATGGCGGCTTTGAATGCCACATCATTGGCTCCATCGGTATTACCGGTTTCCAGCGAAATGTCGACGACCTTCTGCATCGTGTCCGGCGTCTTCCCAAGCATATCGAGGATCGCGCGGCCTTTGCGTGTCATCACTGAGTGGTCAATACCGAATGGACAATATGTGGCACAACGACGGCAACCGGTACACTCGTAAAAGATTGAGCGCCACTCCTCAATATCTTCAGGGTTGAAATCTTCGGCACCAGCCCACTTGCCAAATAAACGACCTGTAATAGTGCAATATTTACGGTAAATCCGTCGGATCAAGTCCGTGCGTTCAGCAGGATTGTATCTTTTCTCACTCTTACCGTGATAAATCGGGCAGACCGAAGCGCAGGTTCCGCACTTGGCGCATGTTTCCATATACAAGCGCCCGGCACGTGGTCCGTTTTTAATAGCCTTGATTGCGTTAACAACTTTCTCTTTGACATTGGTGTCTGACATTCGTGTGTCTCCCGGAGTAGCGGGTTGAACCACTATTCACATTATTATTTTCGAATGAGTTGGTGAGTGAAGAATATCCCGCCGAAATGCAAAAGCTTGCTAAATGGCATGCACATGATTAGCAAAAACGCCAGACTCATGTGAAGCACAAAGGTGCCGTTCTGGAGAGCTGCTATATCAGTAAAATTTCTAAACGTTGCAAGGTCGGCGAAGTACTCGCGTGTGAGTACTAAATCAAAGTGCTCGGGGCCAAAGCGCATGATGTTACCGGTAATAATGATCGCTCCAATGAGTAACAGAGCAAGGTAATCTGCAAACCCGGTAATCTCGCGGACACGCGGAATGGCTAATCTTCTTACTAGTAGAAGTACTGTTGCCGCCAGGATGATCACACCCGCCGCCCCTCCCGCACCCGTGGACATGGCCAGAATAGCGTCCTCACTCATCCCCAGTGACATGAGCAATTGATCAATATTGGTAAAGACGCGGAGATGTCCAAGAATGATCAATACCAATACCAGGTGAAATATCCAGGCGATAATCCATAACAATCGGTCACCTTTAAACAAGCTCGAGAAGAACACTGATTCTTTAATAGTGTTCAAGGTAGGGCTGCCTCCACTCGTAGAGGCAGGAAACAGTGTCATCGGAGGTGAAGCCAGTTTCTTCCAGGTAAGAAACCGCCAAATCATACCCAACAGAAAAACAATGACCGCGACGTAGGGCAATATAACTCCGAAGAGAAATCTCAGGCTTTCCATGTGTCGTTATTCCTTCACGTAGGGATGAGTAAAAAACACAAGACAACGTCCCGGTTGCGTTGCCTTGCGTTGCGGATTCAAGCGCACCCGGGTGGGCGAGGTAGTCCTGCCAAGCGATATGCACCCTTCACCGTACCGCACGGAAACAGGTCGCAGATTTCCTTGGATGACAGTCCAGTCGTCTTGCCGATCTTCGCCACCGGAGGTCCAATGTTGTAGCTTTCGTAATAGCTCTTTACATACTCAATCACCTTCCAATGGTTATCCGATAGTTGACCGACATCGTGCTTATAAGCGAGTTCCTGGGCCATCGTTCTATCCCAATCCGACATAGTCTTTAAGAAACCATCGTAATCAGTTTGAGATATATTCTTGGGTGTTTCCTCATGGATCATCGTTATCCCTTTCAGTCTGATGGATTTGCGTGCTTTCACTTATTGGATGGGGCAGGATTGAGGAATCGTTTATCGTTGTAATGATCCGACTACATTGAAAAGGTTTTTCCAATATGCCGATGATCTGGTCACGATTGAATCGACGATGCCGGCGTTTATTAAACTTGGGAGGTACCGCGATAATGATCCTAATCCCCGGTACTCGTGGATCAGAAACAAGCGCATCAATCAGTTCAGATTCCCTGCCTCTAGTACACTCAATGTCAATAATGGCAACAATCGGTCGGAAGTCTTGAACTAATGCTGAAGCCAAGTATACATTTGAGGCAAACCGAAACAGAATACTCTCATTCTCATCACTCAAAAGCTTTTCGGTTTGATCGTCGTCAGTGGTGATCACGAGGATGTGAGGAGCGAGACCATTCACATGACGGTAATAGTTGCAATCTTCGCACGAAGTCTGACAGAATTGATGCGCATGCCCAACTTCCTGATCCAAATCTGCAAGGACATAACAATTCTTTGCTCTGATTTTGTAGACTACACAATCAAGACATTCATCCCTGACTGTTCCTTGATGACTCAGGTACTCCCAACAGCGGAGTTCTCGTTGAGCGTATCTCTCAGGTAACGTATCTTCACATTTCCGTGCGAGCGCAGTCGCGACATGTGGTTCCAGGTCATTTCGATCTATGCGATAGTGCCCACCAGCTGTACGTACACCCTTCAATCTTCCTTTCTTGATCCATTTGAGAACAGTGTCTGGAGTGACCGAGTAAAGCGCAGCCACTTGGCCTGTAGACAACAGTCTGTGCGGCTCTGGTAACATGATCCAGACATCCTCTGGAATTTACGGGATTGTCCCGTTTAAAGAATCCAGATAATCAATATAATATCTGCAGGTTTTTATATCTGCAATACAAAATATCAGGATATTCTCGAATTCTAATACACTAAAACGGCATATAATTATGGATTTTATTGATTTGGATTTTGAGAGTAGAGATGAATGACCTTGGGTGAAATGTGAACGGCCAGTTTTGACACGGCGCGCCCTGATGTCTGTCTTTCTCCCTGTTCACCATACTATTGAAGTGCGCTTACCGAAGACGGGTGATCAATCCACTCGCTTCCCAATCGTGGGCAGGAAACCTGTAGGCAGTCTGATGAATTTGGCCGGTGCCGTGGGTACTACTACATTCGATACATGACACGAGCCATCTTGCGCAACCTGGAACTTCCCTGCATCAGTTTCATCATCCACGTTTCCGCAATGCGTTTGCTCAGGAATCCCATGGTCGGGAAGGAATGCTGCAGCATCATGACATCATGCAGACGTATCTTCTTCTGGATGGCCAGCGCCCACTCGTTGATCATTTCACCCGAACCCTCGCCGATGATCACCGTGCCGTAGATTCGTCCCCATTTGCTTGCGAACACTTTGACGAATCCGGTATCGACATTTTCCGCAATGGCAGCACCATAATCGCCGTACGCCACCTTTATCGTCTCGTAGGCAGAACCCCGTTCCTTGAGCTGTGTTTCCGTCAATCCCGCCTGCGAAAACTGCGGCTCTGTGAAAACCGTCCAGGGAACAACGTATTTACGGAAATTCATTTTCATCGGTCCGGGCATCATCGCATTCATCAATGCAATCATACCCTGATGCATCGCAGCATGTGAGAGAAGGTGATGGCCGTTGCAATCACCACAGGCGAAGATGTGTTTGGTACTGGTGCGCAGGTACTTATCAACAGTGATGCCGCCTTTGGTGAACGTAACGCCGGCATTCTCCAGCGTGAGCGCATCGAGATTGATCTGTCTTCCGGCAGCTACCAGTAGTTTTTCCCCGACAAGCTGTTCGTTCTGATCGGTATGGACCACAGTGTGGCCGGACTCGTTCAGTTCAACCTTGCTGATCATGCGCGCGTTGTAAACTTCAATCCCCTCTTCCTTAAGTTTCTCTTCGAGCAACGCTGCTGCTTCTTCATCTCCAACCGGAACCAGGTGTGGATCCATATGAACGATGGATACTTTGCAACCCAGGCGACCGAAAGCCTGCGCCATCTCGCAACCGATCGCGCCGCCACCGATGATCACCATTGATTCGGGAATGCTATCCAGATCAAACATCGTCTCGTTGGTGAGGTAGTCGACTTGATCCAGGCCGGGAATGGGCGGCGCAGCGGGACTGGTACCGGTGCAGATGAAGATTCGTTTTGCGGTGATTGTTTTCTCGCCGACTCTGACCGTATGAGGATCGACAAACGATGCATCGCCCTCCCCCAAATGCAGGTCGACCTTTTCGAACATCTTTTTCGTTTTTGTTTCGCTGATGTAGGCAAGATCATTCTGGATCTTCGTTAATGGTTTCACCAGACCGGGCAGTTCACATACTGCCAGTTCCATTTGGGGGAATTTAGTCACAGCATGGCGCGTCTTGGCAATACGGAGGAGCGCCTTACTGGGAATACAACCGACGTTCATGCACTCGCCGCCGATCTTTCGACGTTCGATGGTGCAGACTTTGAGCCCCATTTCCGATGCCATGACCGAGACAGCCATCCCGGCAGGTCCCAGACCGATGCTCAATACGTCATAGTCGTACTTCATCGTGTGTTTCTTTCAATACTGGCCCGTGTGAAGATCATCATACGTTTCCAGGTAAGACGGATGAAACCTTTCTAAAGGCTTCGTTAATTGAGAGACATGGGGATATTGTCGGGTTCCCTGTTGTTTCAGGAGTATTTTCACAAAACAGGGATTCATCCGGATATTTCGAAATCCTCATTCTGCGTTGGATTTATATGAAGGAGAGATGCGGAGGGATGTATGGAGGGTGTCCAAGGACGTTCCTCGCGATTGATGTCTTTCCTGTACCCGATGACCCATGCAGCCAAAGGTGGACTTACACTCGGGGCTGCTCATCGGAGTTCAGTAAACGAGTGAGTTGTTCGTGGGGAATTGGAAGCCTTCTTGCTGACAGAATCATTAGACATTCATTCACCCTGAACCAGCTTCTGGGGGGTAGGTCAACACTGCTACACCAGATTGCCGCCAAGTCATCCAATGTTTGGAAAAGGTAACAAACCGCACCTAGACACGCTGAACTCCCGCGCCACCGCAGGCCGGGCAGGCTCTACCTTGACCCCTCATGACGTCGCCGATGGGGCCGACCTGTCCATTGCCACCACAAGCCGCGCACTTCACTAATTGGCCACCTGCCACTTCTCCCTGACAATCATCAAACTTCCTCCCGCAATTAGGGCAGTATTTATCGGTCGCGCCAACCCGCGCGTTGCAATTTCTACAGTAGTACTCACTCATAGTCACTGACCTCATTCCGGTTGTTGTAACTGTGGGAATTCCCCTGATAGACTTTTGCCCGTGGTTATCACGGGGCTCTCTGATAATTCTACCACGTCCCCACATGATCCGCTAATAAATTGCACGTAACGACCCCTGTCCCTAGCGAAAATCCATACAGATTTGCGAAACAGGGTGGAGCATGGCTCAACTGGTTCTATCGTTTCCGGGGGCGGATCAACCGCGCGTAGGCTCCGTCGCGATGGCAACCTGCTCCAACGAGCATCCTAGAGTGCCAATTCCCATTAAGTAGGGCGATCCCGGAATTCATACCATCGAAATCGATAGCGACGCATTGCCGAGTGCATGGACTTTTCAAACCCTACCTCGTGCAAAATCGTTGTAGTTTTGCAAGTGGCACCTTGTGAGCCATCGCCATATTACCGTGATTAGTCAATCCTCAAGTCAATGAAACGTCGAGCAAGGTGTGTTGAGAACGCTCTTTGCAACTCCTTGGAATACGATAGTGTGGGGGGGTGGTCTGGGGGTGTGGTGAGGCATACACTTGTTCCGAGATCAGGCAAACGGATGTGCCCTGCCGGGGTTGGCAAGAACGCATCTGAATAAAGAGAAGGAAATCAACATGGTCTGTGCACCACGTGCATCTGATTCCTCAACATCAGCAACTGCAGTTGAGAGTGCTGATGTGGAAACCATCACGCCTCCCCAGTCTCAATCGGCTCGGGTTAAACAACTTCCGCTCTGGAAAGTACTGTTGCACAATGATGACGTTAATGAAGCAGGCTTTGTTGTGGAGACAATCATTGAACTGACACCGCTGAACGCACACGATGCGATGATCCGTATGGTGGAAGCTCACAAGACCGGCATATCACTGCTCATGAGTACCCATCGTGAACATGCCGAACTGCTGCAGGAACAGTTCACCAGCAAATCGCTGACCGTGACCATTGAGCCCGATTAACCCACCCCCCACACACAGACCCGGACCTTCCTCGTAGACTCGTCAGATCCGACTTACGATGAGGTAGGATTACATTGCGAGGGAAAGGTGTGGGGGTATCTGCGTCTTCGCTGCGCGCAGGCGCAGCTTCCCTGCACGTCGAGATAAAAATAAAATCTGTTATAGCTATTTCATCAATGATTCTGCGATCTGGATTGCATTGAGAGCGGCACCTTTGCGCAGTTGATCACCGGATTCGAAAAGCGAGAGACCTTTCCCCCTGGGTTGACTTGGATCTTCGCGTAATCTTCCCACCAGAACATCATCTCTTCCCGTTGCATGAATCGGTTCGGGGAACTGGTTTTTGTCGCGATCATCAACCAGGGTAACTCCAGGTGCATCACCCAGGAGTTTTCGCGCTTCCGCTACGGACATCGGGTTGTTCAACATGAGGTTGATCGCAGCGCTGTGAGCGCGCAAAACCGGGACACGAACACACGTTGCGCTGATGCGCAGTTCATCATCATCCCAGATCTTGTGCGTTTCCCTGAGCAGTTTGGTTTCCTCTTCGTTGTGGCCGGCATCATCGACAGGTGAATCATGGCTGAAGATATTGAAAATGTAAGGTCGGCCGATGACATCGGTGGTCAGCGGCCGATCTGCCACATAATCGCGCGCCTGCTGCTGGAGTTCTTCCATGACTGCTGCCCCTGCCCCGGACGCTGCCTGATAGGTGCTCACGACCATGCGCTCAATCCCCACCGCGCGCTGAATAGGAGTCAAAGCCATGAGGATGATGATCGTGGTGCAGTTGGGATTTGCGATGATTCCCGAGTTTTCCCATTGGTCCAGCACATCGCCGTTGATCTCAGGAACAACAAGCGGGACACGCTCATCCATGCG
This sequence comes from Phycisphaerales bacterium, assembly GCA_028278245.1. Classification (GTDB taxonomy): domain Bacteria; phylum Planctomycetota; class Phycisphaerae; order Phycisphaerales; family SM1A02; genus JANQEQ01. Next base: position 96,263 of record JANQEQ010000173.1, read on the forward strand.
AAAGGCGCTGGAATTATCGATCACGGTTGCCCCTTGCCGAGCTGCAATCGGGGCAAATTCCTCGCTCACATTTCGTCCGGCAGAAAAAAATGCCAAGTCAATATCTGCCAGACTCTTCGGTGACAGGAGTTCAACAGCGTGCGGCTTGCCCTGGAAAGCGATCTCCGTTCCAGCCGAACGCTGTGATGCCAGCATGCGGACCTGCTTACAGGGGAATCTCCGCTGCTCGAGGATTGCCAACATTTCGCGGCCGACGGCTCCACTGCAGCCGACCACTGCCAATCGAGGATTCCTGGATATCACGGGAGGCACTCCATGAGTTGCGAGTGTACCATCTGCGTAGAAAGAACTGACAGGAGATCGACATGAACACCGCTTTCACCACCGAGAATAATGCAAAGGTCGGCGTCCTGATGGGCAGCGATTCCGATTGGGCCACGATGTCAGCATGTAGCGATACCCTCAGGAAACTGGGAATTGCTCATGAATGCAATGCGATCTCTGCGCATCGGCATCCAAAATATCTGGAAGCGTATATTGCCTCTGCCCATGAGCGCGGCGTTGAAGTGTTCATCTGTGCTGCGGGGGGAGCAGCTCATCTGGCGGGAGTGGTGGCTTCGCAAACCGATCGGCCGGTGCTGGCCTGTCCCATGAAAGGTTGGGCAACAGAAGGCCTCGATGCGTTGCTTTCGATGGCGCAGATGCCTAAAGGAGTGCCGGTGGCAACATTCGCGATCGGCAAACATGGAGCAATCAATGCGGCACTCTTCGCTGGGGCGATCCTGGCCCGATCCGATGAGTCGATCCGAAAATCCTGGCAGGAATACCGCGCGCAGCAATCAGCATCATTACCAACTCTGCCGGTGAACTCCTGATACATAACAATGCAGCGATATGACAGCCAGCGCCGTGGAAATGTTGTTGGTGTACCTGCGTACTTCGATAAAGGGTGAACAAGTGATAACGACCTGATCGTTGAGACAGCGTTCAGGCGTTATCAAACTCAAGCCAGCGTGGGAAAGAGTTTGTCGAGGTGTTCCTCGAATCTGATGAAATCCTTCTCCACGTTCGGATTCTTCATCACGTCGTAGCACACAAATGTTTCCAGTGGGCTCATGCCGAAGAATCTGAAGTTGAGGTGTGCCGGGAAAAACAGATCATCGACACTCTTGCCGGCAAAGAATTCCTGCGATGGATCATTGAATGCTTCTTCCGGCGCATTGAACGTCAATGAGAGCATGTATTTTTTGTCCGTGAGGGTACCGCCTGAGCCGTACTGTTTCGACGGGTCATTGCGGGTTCGTCCATCGCCGTCGCAGAGTTGGCCGGTCAATCCTGCAGAATAAACATAATCCATGTAGCGCTTGAACGACCAAGGGAATCCCATCCAATTCACGGGAGATTGCAGGATGATGGCATCGGCCCACACGTGTTTCTCAACTTCCTGATTGACATCGTATTCATCCTTCATCGTCGTGATTTGAAGTTCGTATCCCTTGTTCTTCAGGTTCGCTTGTGCTCTATCCACCAGAGCCTGGTTCAGTTTGCCTTTTGCAATGGGGTAGAATTCATGGGCGTTGATGATGAAGATGTTCTTCATGATGGGAAACCTCTCAAGGACGGATTCTTCGTGGCTCTGGGGCGTATGCGAAAAATGGATATTAGGTTATGAACCACGAATTTCCACTGATGGAATGAGCAGGTATCCGAACCGACGGATGAGATGAATCAGTACCACTACATCCTGTTGATACAATACTCAGGGGCCGGAATTCTCGTTCGCCGCTGATAGAAACAGGAAATAGGTGAGTACGCATGGGCGTTCAATCTGCACGCTGCACTCCTGTACTCACTTTGTACAAATGAGGTTACGATATCGGGATGAACAAATTGCAATTCAGTCAGATATTCAGAGGATCGATTTCTCCCCTTCTCGTGTGCATGGCACTGCTCTGCCTGATCCACTTTCTGGTTGGGTGTGAGAAGGAATCTGCCCCTCAAGCATCGGTACCAGCGGAGACTCAGGCGGTAACTCCCGCTCCGGTGAATGAATCCACTGCTGCAGAATCAACTTCGGAGCCGGTTCCGGAACCCAAGCCGGAACCCAAGCCGAAACCCAAGCCGAAACCACAACCCGTGCCGGTCACCGGACCACCCGCAATCACGTTTGAATCCATAGAACACGATTTCGGCACAATCTCCGATGCGGAGGAACACTACTGCTCCTTCAATTTCACCAATACCGGCGGAAGTCTCCTGAATATTCTCAGAGTTACCTCGCACTGTTCCTGCGCTGATACAACCATCACCAAGTGGAATTATGCACCTGGCGAATCAGGCACGATCAACACCACGTATGTACCCAAGAGTGCCGGTTGGCAGCGGCAGACGATCACGGTACTGACCAATGCGCCGGAATCTCGTACGGTGGAACTCGCAATCAAAGCAACCGGGCAACAATTCCTTGCTACTACGCTGCGCGCGAAATTGTTGAAGTTCGGCGATGTCGCTCGCCATCGGTCTCATACAAAAGTTTTTGAGGTGTGGTGCCGAGACAAGAACATGACAGTGACGGATATTCACTGCACAGATGAGCGGATTGCGACGGAGCTGGTCAGTCTGGATTCAGAACAGGGCAAGGCGACCGTTCGGGCAACGCTCCCCGATGATATGCCCTGGGGTCCGCTTTCACTGACCAGAATTCACTTTACCGCAGCGGGTCACCTGGAAAACGGACGAGCAGTAGAGAAGACGCTGAAGTTCATCGTGGTCGCAAATGTTGTGGATGACATACGGTCCGAACCCACTCGCCTGTCCACCGGCATACTCAATCCCAATCAGAACTTCCGGAGTTCGGTCACGCTCACACATTTGGCCGGCCAACCTTTTGAGATCACTGATGTCCACATCGTCGATCCCGAAACCGCAACGATGACTGTTGATGTACAACCAAACCAGGATTTTCAGGGAGGCTATGTCATCACTCTATCCGGGACTGCCGGCACGCAACGGGGCGCTTTTCTCAAGGGATCGGTGCAGTTCACGATCTCTGGTCTGGGAGATCCCCTCGATGGCGTTCGCAACATTCCCATCTCGGGCATGATTCGCAAACCTCAATAGAAGATCACGATTCGGTTGGTGCAATCGGTGTTGCCACTACGCTGCGGAATCAGCTTCCGGGTCAGCGCGCTCTGAGTAGGGAATGCCGAGCGCTCGATGCAGTTGTGAATGGTCCACGGCACGTTCCAGTGCGGCGACGATGTTCGGATCGAGCTTAATGCCAGCCAGTGACTTAATTTCAGCCAGGGCTTTTTGGAACGGCCAGGCCTCTTTGTAACATCGCTGGGAAATAAGCGCATCGAGCATATCCGCCGCTGTGGTAATGCGCGCTGCCAGGGGAATCTGTTCGCCGATAAGCCCCTGTGGATAGCCGCTGCCATCGTATGCCTCGTGGTGTGATTGAGCGATGAGCGCTGCCTGCTGCATCGAAGGGCGCATCGAAAGCAACCGAGTGCCCAGCGTGGTGTGTGATTCCATCAATTTGCGTTCGTGGGCGGTCAACTCTCCCGGTTTTTTCAATACATCCGGAGGGATCTTGAGTTTACCCACATCATGGAGCATGGCATCGTGTCCCAACTCCTCAGCATCATCAGGATCAAATCCCAACTCCAGTGCGATGTGCTCGACGAGCAGGCGAATGCGCACCACATGTCCACCGGTATCCTCATCGAGCATTTCACTGGTGCGCGCGAGCTTGAAGATAACATCATGGTGCATGCGCTGGGGCGAATCGCCCCTCGGTTCGGAACGCATGTCGAATTTACGCAGTTGCGGTTGGTTAGAAGATGAAGTCACGCGTGGCTTTCAATGAGATAACACCCCCTGATTTCATCGGCTGGTCTGAAGATTGACTGAATCAGGGGCAACCGGTGATCGACCTGGGTCCGGTATTCAGGACTATTCGGATGAACCGGCGGCAAAGCCCCTCCACATCATTCCAATTCGTTCCGGACTCGTTCAAGCAGAGCTTTTGTGCGGTGGATTCCCTCGTGTTCGCTGAGTTGCGTTCCTTCGTACTCGATGCCGAGATATCCCCGATAGCCCGCATCGAGCACAATCTGCACCATTTTGTGGTAGTCCGTTTCCGTCTCGTTGCCCTGTTCATCAAAGACATTTGATTTGGCGCTGACTGCCTTGGCCCAGGGCATCAGTTCCGCCACCCCGCGGTAGCGGTCGTACCAGTTGGTCACCATATCCGACACATCAGGCATGCCCGGCTTGAGATAGAAATTACCGAAGTCAGGCAACGTACCGCAACGGGAATGATCCACCGCTTCCATCACGCTTGCGAGCCAGGCACCATTGGAGGACAAGCCGCCGTGGTTTTCCACCAGCACGTTGATGTCGTATGAATCTGCCAATTCACAAAGCTGGTTCAGGCCGTCAGCAACGAGTTGGTGCTGCTGCTCAGGCGATCCCTCGGAGCGCGCATTGACGCGAATGCTGTGACACCCCAGGTGTGCTGCCATCGCCAGCCACCAGTGATGCTGCACAATTGTTTTGTCGCGTTCCTTCGTATCAGGGTGGCCGATGTCGCCCTCACCATCCACCATGATGAGCAGGTTTCTAACACCGACTTCCCGTGTGCGGCGCGATAACGCCTCAAGTCCCGCTTCGGTGGCGACCAGATCCTTGATGAGCGTGTTGACATACTCCACGGCACCAATGCCGAACTCATCACGTGTCAGATTGGGAAAATCCAATGGATCGAGCTCGCCGCTGCGTATCGCGCGATGCAACGACCACTGCGCTAGCGAGATTGAGAAAAGCGGTTGGTCGGTCATGATTCAGATTCGTCTTTGTCGGTAGGGGAGTCATCGAAAGTGGAGTCGGAACTATCTTTCTGTTGGTCTTTCTTTCGATCCTCCAGCACACAATGAAAGCCGATACAGGGAATCTCCGGCTCGGGCTCGGTCAGTGACTGCTGCGCTTCGGCGATGAGTTCCTGAACCTGCTGAAACAAATTCTGATTCAGCGCAACAGAAACCACGCGCTGATTGGTTCTGCCACCGGGCATAACGGCACTGATGACCGCAACGGTCTGTGGGTGCTGCAGAGCTGTGATCACATGCTCCCCAACCTGGCGTTCGACTGTTTTCAGATCGGTGACGAATTGGGGAATGCCGCGTGCGGCTGCTTCAATTTCGCCGGGTTGCTCGGGCAGATTCGGTTTGTTTTCTTCAGCCATAACGACCTCTTCACCCCATTAGAGTTTTGGCGTGTTGTTCAGCCTGTTCGATGGCTTTGCTGATCATTTCGGGTTTTTTCCCGCCGGCCTGTGCGTTATCGGGTCGGCCGCCGCCGCTCCCGCCGCAGATTTCCGCCGCCTGTTTCACCCAGTCACCGGCTTTGAGGCCGCGCTGGATAAGCGGCTTGGGTACGTTGGCAATGATCGAGACTTTCTGCTCGATTTCATCGCCGGCAAAGAGCATAATCGCTGCCGCCGGTTGTTTGGCGCGCACCACGTCCATCGCTGCCCGCAACGTGTCTTTGTCCGCCCCCAGCAGACAGGAGACAATCACCTCGCCATGACTCTGATCAGCCAGCACCCGCGCCTGTTCCACCACGGTTGCAGTTGCTGCGGCTCGCGCCTGTTTTTCGAGATTCTTCACCCGGTCCTGAAGCGGTCGAAGATGCGTCAGGATCCGATGTCTGGTGACCGCTCCCAGCGGTGTGGTGTCGACCATTTGATTCAGTTGTTCAACAACCGGTAACAATTGGCGATCGGTTAACTGCTGGGCGTCGATAACTTTCGCTTCCACTTTTTGCCCGGCTTCTTCTGCCTGCTGCGCTGCTTGGCCGGTGATGGCGGTAATACGTCGAACACCTGCTGCCAGCGCTGTTTCCTGAGTGATGACGAAATACGCGATCTGTTGTGTTGATTCCAGATGCGTCCCACCGCAGAACTCAATTGAGTAGTTGAGCCACTCTACTTTTTCCGGTTCCGCCAGCAGTTCACTGACCGGTTGACCAATGCTGACCACGCGCACCGGGTCGGGATATTTTTCGCCGAACACAGCACGCACGCCGTTGATCTGTCCTGCCTGTGCCAGAGGAACAATGTCTGAATGAACAGCAAGATCATCCGCAATGTCCTGATTCACCCGTCTTTCCACCTCCGCAATTTCCGAGGGGAGCATGGCGTGGGAACAGGTGAAATCAAAGCGCAGCCGATCATCAGCCACGAGAGATCCTTTCTGCTCGACTTCGTCACCCAGCACATCGCGCAATGCCAGGTTGAGCAGGTGCGTTGCAGTGTGATTGGACCGAATCGGTCTGCGGTATTTCTGATCAATCTTCAGCGTCACTCGATCGCCGATCCGGATAATGCCTTCCGTGACCTGACCCAGGTGAACGATGTAGCCGCCGAACACCTGTGTGTTATCGATAGTGAAGCGACCGGTGGTTTCATCGCTGTCGTGGTCTGCGATGATCATACCGCGATCACCCACCTGCCCGCCCTGCTCAGCATAGTGATTGGTGTGGTTGAGAATCAGTCCTACGGGATGGCCCGGCTCTGCCTTGTCGTCAAACGCAACACCGTCCCAGATTGTCTCGACACGCGCGATGATGGATCGGCCGTGGTATTTATCAATGTCTTCCGTTGGTTGAATATCATGCTGACGCAAGTGGGCCACTGCCTGATCGGTCAGGATGATCTGCCCATCGGTTTCGGTTGTGCGGCGGGAGATCTCCCGTGCGTGCAACATAAGTTTTTTGAATCCCTGCTCATCGACCCCCATGCCGCGCTCTTCCGCCATGATGCGTGTCAGATCAATGGGGAAGCCGTACGTGTCGTGGAGCTGGAAGGCATCAGCGGCAGTGATTTGTGGTGCTTGTGTGTAGCGAGTATTCATCCAATTAGCATCTATATCACACAACTTACAGTTATCTACTGCACGAGAACCTGAGTCAGGGTCAGGATCCGGATCTTGGATAAAAAAGCCAACAGAATCTGTACCAGGCCACTGTCCTGTGTAACTACCGTCGGAATCGTATTTTTCTCGGAAATAGTCTTGATTTAATTTGTCATCACTTTTTACTAATGTGTTGTTAATTGCCGCCAAGAAATATGTGATACCTCGGTCGAGTGTCTTGAGGAAGTTTTCTTCCTCCTGTCGAATGATCTCCCTGATCCTGTCGGGGCTTTTCTTCAATTCCGGAAATACATCGCCGAGTGAATCCACCACTGCCGGAACGAGCAGGTGAAGCAGCGGTCCGCGCACCTGCAAAGTCTGATGAGCGACGCGCACTGCCCGACGGAGAATGCGGCGCAGCACGTATCCCCGTCCCTCATTGCTCGGCCGACATCCATCCGTGATCGCCACCGTCAGGCAACGGACATGATCAGCGATGATGCGATACGCAATGTCTACCTTATCCTCCAGGTGTCCCTGGTATGGATGCGCACCGGTGTGACTCTCGATGGCCATGAAGACCGGCAGCCAGATATCGATGTCGTAGTTGCTCTTCTTTCCCTGCAGTACACGGACGACGCGCTCAAACCCCATCCCCGTATCAACGTGCTTTGCCGGGAGAGGCGACAACTTGCCTTGCGCATCTCGATTGAACTGAATGAACACAAGGTTCCAGATTTCAATCACATCGGGATGATCTCGGTTGATAAGGTTCGCAGCAGGTATCGCAGCACGTTCTTCATCGCTTCGACCGTCGTAATGAATCTCACTACATGGACCGCACGGTCCGACGTTACCCATCTCCCAGAAGTTGTCTTTTTTTCCCCAGCGACTGATCCGCTCGGGTGGCAGATACCTCTGCCAGAGCTGTTCCGCTTCCTCATCGGGTTCGGTACCTTCTGATTCTTCGCCGGCAAAGACAGTGGCGTAGATTCGATCCGATTCCATTCCCCAGACATTGACCAGCAGTTCCCACGCCCACTCAATCGCCTCGGCTTTGAAATAATCGCCGAAGGACCAGTTGCCCAGCATCTCAAAGAAAGTGTGGTGGTAGAGATCCGTACCCACATCATCCAGGTCGTTGTGTTTGCCCCCGGCTCGTATGCACTTCTGGGTGTTGGCTGCCCGGAAGTAATCGCGTTGGCTATGTCCGAGAAAAACGTCCTTGAACTGGTTCATACCCGCATTTGTGAACAGCAGGGTCGGATCATCGTGGGGGACGACCGGTGAGGAAGGCACAAAAGTATGGCCGTGCCTGGACTGGAAGAATTCGATAAATTCCTGGCGGATCCGGGCTGCGGTTTTTGTTGTGGTTTCAGGCATGGCAACTATCGATAAGCTCAGTTGAGGAAGGAAGATCAGTGTACCCTCTGGGGGGATGAAAATGCCAGTTCAGGGGGAAGTATCTCAAGAAGTATCTCACCCAAGGGCGAAATCCGACTCATCTTCCCTCGGCAATCCTGAACTTCATCTTGCCTTGGGGGGGTGATTTCTCCTGATGAAGCATCTGCCTACAATAGTGTCATGACCGGTTCGAAACAGAACACCGTCGGCAGCGTGACGGAGAAAACCAGTGCGCCCGTTGAGGTAACCGTGCCGGATACATCGTCATCCAAGCCGGTTACACTCCGTACGATCTGCCGTGATTACGTCCTTGCCGCCCGGAAGTTTTCGTGTCTTACCTGCTATGACGCAACAACGGCACGGTGGCTGGAGCGCGCAGGAGTCCCGATGCTGCTGGTCGGTGATACGGCAGCAGAGATGATTCTGGGATTTCCCGGCACAATCCATGCGCCGCTGGATTTCCTTATCCAACTCACTGCAGCAGTGAAACGGGGCGCACCCAAAACGCTGGTGATGGCAGACATGCCGTTTATGAGTTACCAGGCGGATGACACTGAGGGCATCCATAATGCCGGTCGATTCATGACCGAAGGTATGGCTGACTGTGTTAAACTCGAAGTTGATCACACCTTCACCGGTCTGGTGATGCGTATGGCTCGGGCGGGTGTACCGGTAGTGGGGCACATTGGATGTCGTCCACAACAGGCGAAGCTGCGCGGGGGATATCGCTCAGTGGGGCGCACGGCCGAAGAAGGCAAGCAGATGATCACAGACGCGCTTGCCATGGAGCAGGCGGGAGCGGTGATGTTGCTCATCGAAGCGGCTCCATGCGAAGTGACTGAGCGCATCGTCGAGAAAACGAACATACCTGTCATCGGATGTGGTGCCGGTTCTGCATGCCACGGGCAGGTTGTTGTGCTCCAGGATCTGCTGGGTTTGACCGATTGGCAGCCGAAATTCGCCCATCCTCTGGCGGATTTGGGGTCTCAGATCAAGCAAGCCGCCCAGGAATGGGTCGAAAAGGTCAAAACTTCTGATTTGGGCGATCATCCGTATAAGATGATGGACCATGAGGCTGAGAAACTCTGATCTGTTTATTTCGGATCTTGTGGATTTGGCAAATGTCCGGCAGCATCTACGGAATAAGTGTGCATACGTAATGTGCCGGTGAAACAGACGGTGGGGGAGGTGAATGAGGCAGTGACCCATGCGAAAATTGAGCGACTATGGTCCAAGTCTGATCGTTTTGTTTACGGCAGCAGTGGTATTGCTGGCCGGCCCCTTTGCGGTTCGAGAGATCACCTTTGCCCGTGACCAGGCACGCATCCACCAGGCGGCTCATCGTCTGGCTGAATCGGATGTCCTGGCGGAACTGAATCAGGCTTATCGGGATATCGCCACGTTCGTCGAACCTTCGGTCGTGCATATCAGTGCAGCCCAGTTTGTCCGCACGGCACCGTTTGGTGAGATCGAACCACGGCTATCTACCGGCTCCGGCTGGATTTTCGACGACCTTGGTCATGTCGTGACGAATTATCACGTCGTGGAAGATGCCCAGCGAATCGAAGTGCAACTTTACGATGGGGAACTGCGCGAGGCAGAATTGCTTGGATCCGATCCGACCACGGACATTGCAGTGTTGAAAATTCCGCCCGGTCGTTTGCACCCTGCGGAATTGGCCGATCCCAGCGAGTCGGTCCTTCAGGGCGATCTGGTATTTGCATTCGGCTCGCCGTTCAACTTCCGCTTCTCCATGTCGTCCGGCGTAATTTCCGGGAAGGGGCGTTCGGTAGGGGTGATACGCAGCGAAACGGGGCAGGCGTATGAGAATTTCATCCAGGTTGATGCTGCGATTAATCCGGGCAACTCCGGAGGTCCGCTGACTGATTTCCGCGGCAGGGTCATTGGAATGAACACCGCCATTCCCACTGAAGATGGCGAATTTTCCGGTGTCGGCCTGGCCATTCCCGTCAGCATGATTTATCCCACCGTGAGCCAGATCGTGGAAACCGGCGTGGTTAGCAAGGGATTTCTGGGGATCAGCGCTCTTGATCGCCAGCAACCCGTGGCCTGGGAAATGCGCACCATGCAGTTCACCGGCTTTGGCGTGGTCATCGGCCACATTGCCTCAGACAGCCCATTTACCGACAACGGCCTGCATATCGGCGACATCATCACGCATGTGAACAATCAACAGGTTGCCACGATCGCGCAGTTTCAGACGGCCATCTCTGCCGTGGATGCAGATGATGAGGTGTATGTGCGACTGTGGCGCTACGATGCCAATCGTGATGTGGGACGTGAAGTTGTAGTGGAGATCCCGGGAATCCTCACCGCTGATATGTCTGAGTTGTCACTCGTGCAGGCAAATGAATCAGTGGGGCGGGAGATGGAACTCATGGGATTTACCGGCCGAGGCGTGCGTGTTATTCGCTGCCAACCTGATGGCCCTGCCCGCGCTGCCGGGGTAAAGCGATTCGACATCATCACCCATGTCAACGACGAACCCATCGAAACCATGCTCCAGTTGCAGTCGATCATTTCATCGATTCGGCCCGGCGACATCGCCAAGCTGACCATCTGGCGTTACCAGCCGGAAACCGACAGCGGAACAATCATCCACGTTGATGTACCGCTGGCCCGAATGGATCGCCTGCGCATCACCGGGCTGATACCGCCGGATCAGGATAAAACACAAATCGCCGGACTGGGTATCGCAAAAATGTCGTCCAGCACCAAGAAACTCGCGCGGAAATACGACATGGCTTATCACCCCGGCGTGATCATCGAGGAATGCGTAGAGGGTTCTCCACTGAAGGAACAGATCCCCACCGGCTCCACACTTGTGGCTGTTATGGATCGTACCGTTTCCAATGTCGATGAATTTCTCAACGAAATGCGGCGGTACAACCTGTTCAATGGAGTGAGGGTGACCATCGTCGACCCGCATGGCAGAACTTCCCAGCCTATCCTAGGCGTGATTGCAGAATGATCGCTCCGTACAAGGCTTCCGGGCGCAAATCGGGTAGGATCTTGTTGTTGTGATTGACCAGGCATCACTCAGTCAGATGGTTGATGATCCCTACGAGCGGCCGCTGCTGCGAGTGGAGAATCTGTGTACCTACTTTCCGATTTACAGCGGATTTCTGCAACGCAATATCGGGCATGTCAAAGCGGTCAATGACGTGAGCTTCCACATCCATGCGGGGGAAACGCTGGGACTGGTGGGCGAATCCGGCTGTGGCAAGACCACGACCGGCCGATCCATCCTCCGTTTGGCTCGCGTTACCAGCGGGCAGGTCTACTTTGAGGGAAAATCCATTCTGGATCTCTCGCGCCGTCGCCTGCAACGATTACGCCGGGAAATGCAGATCATTTTTCAGGATCCGATCGGATCGCTCAATCCGCGTCTCACGATCGGGCAGATCGTCAGCGAGCCGTTGCTGGTGCACGGCATTGCATCGGGTGATGAACTGCATCGGCAGGTGGCAGAGTTATTGGATCGTTGCGGATTATTTCCGGGCGCGGCTTATCGATACCCGCATGAGTTCTCCGGAGGTCAGCGGCAGCGCATTGCCATCGCGCGCGCTTTGGCGCTGCGCCCGAAACTGATCGTTTGCGATGAGCCGACCAGTGCGCTGGATGTTTCGATTCAATCACAGATTCTCAACCTGTTGCAGGATCTTCAGGATGAGTTCGATCTCTCTTATCTGTTTATCAGCCACGACATGGCCGTGATCAATCATATCTGTGATCGTGTGGCGGTGATGCACAACGGCAAAATTGTCGAGCAGGGTGACCGCAACCAGATTATTAATGATCCCCAACACCCGTACACCAAGAAACTCCTTGCCGCCGTGCCGGATGTAACTCCGACGCGTACGGGTTAAAAAAACCGCGCAAGCCGGATCTGACGAATCTTCGAGGAAGTTCTGGATTCCCCTACACCTTTGACGGCTTACTTGACAGTACTGTTATTAACAAACACCGCCGCCTCCTAGAGGCGACGGTACGTAGTGTTATGTGATCAAACAGACAGAAACAGGTTGACCGATTACCGGCGACGGCGGCCAACCAGACCCGCCAGGCCGAGTAGTGCCAATGCACCCGGTGATGGGAGATAAATTGAGTCATAATCGACGACAGTTGGACCTCCATCCGGAAGCCAGGCAATTTTTGTACTAATTTCTAATTCAGGAAGACCATCTACCGGGTTGGCTAAGGTGAAGTTGCCGATCAGGACGCGATAATAAGTGCCATCAAAAACACCAAAGGTCACAGGATCCGTGGGGACACGGCTCCAACCACCGTCATCACCGAGGAAGGTGTTTGCAGTCCAGTGCGGACCGGTGTTCCAAAATTCACCGGTTGGGCCATCGGTTCCACTGTCGGTAGATCCGATCGTCCAGTACGTGTCATAGTGCAGCCCCTCAAACATGGGATCAAAAGCAGCATTATGCTCCGTGTCTCCACCTAACTCGTGATGATAGAACGATGTACTTGTCCATGCAGTTACCGGCTCATCTACATCGCCACCTATACCGACGAGCTGGTTAAGTGGGGAATCAAACAGAGCATAGACACGGTATGTGGTGTCAAACCCCGCCGGTCTGTCAAATGTGTCGTTTGTGTACAGTTCGCCGTACAGGCCTGCATAATCAGCGTTAGCAGTGCTGGCGATAAAAAGGGAACCGGTGAGTACAATCATCTTGTTCATGAGAAAGACCTTTCTTATTTATCCTTGTCTCATTCCACAGACAACAATTGCTGCAACACACAACGTTGCTGTTGCCACTCTCTCTCTATTGAATCAAGACACCCCCACATTTGTACGGCAGGCAACATAAGCTGCAATACACTTTGCAGCGTTACCTCCCCCGGTCTCCATTAACAAAATACGACTTCTCGCCTCAAAGTCAAGGATTTTTTCATCTGAAGTAAGATAATAGAAAGGATTGAATATTCGGACAGGCCTGGTTCATAGCAATAGAGCGCCAATGATGATTTATGTAGAAAGTCTTACTGGTAGTCTGATTGATACCAGCTTTCCATCGGAAGAAGGTTCCCCATGTGGTATACCGGCGCGAATATACACTTATGGGCAGACACCCCACAAGCCAAGTATGGCGAAGATATCATCGACGTTTACTACGCCATCGCCTGTGATATCACCGGGACACGGTTCCGGGCATGTCACGTTGAAGCAGTATTCGTTATCGCCGAAATATGTTCCGCCTAGTTCATTACATTCCGATCCTTCAATATCGACACAACCCTCACCAATGCAACATGCTCCAATGTGCGCAGGTGGCGGGCAATGTTCACTGACAATATTCCCGCCGCCATCGACATAATCGCCATAGATTTGCCCCGGTGAATTTTCGCATACTCGTGTGGATGTGAGTATCGGATTGCTGCTGCCGGAACTGCGTATCCCTCCGCCTTCATTATTGATTATAACGCAATTGGAAATAATCGGATTAGAGTTGTGGTGGTTGGAAATACCCCCCCCTCCGTAGGGATTTGCATTTTCAGAAATTGTGCAATTGATTATCGTTGGGCTGCTCTCGTAATTGTACAACCCACCAGTAGCGTAATAGGGATGAGCGTGATTGCCCGTAATTATGCAGTTCACAATTGTTGGGCTGGCCCACGCGTTGTGAATTCCTCCCCCAAGTATGCTTGGTGAATCATGGGTGATCACGAATCCGTTAATGATCGTATCCGGACCTTCATCATTCTGACAGAGAATGGTGAATGATTCACTCGATGTTGAAATGATTGTGCTGGCAACTATGTCCGGATCATTTGGATCAAGACAGCGCAGTGTGATCGCTTTGCCCTGCATGTTGAGTGATTCGTGATATGTTCCCGGATGAACGATGATCACATCACCGTCTACCGCGAGAGTGATGGCTCCAACAATCCACGGGACATCATCCGGAACGTGAATTTCCTCTGCGGAAACTGAAAAGGTCAACGAAAGTGAGATGTATACTGCTGTGAAAAAATGAATGGGTTGTTGCATGGGGTCGTCCTCCACCGGCACAGAAGGTGCCACTCGATCCTGAAATGTTGTTCCTGATCACCAGATTTTGTTGCGACCATAGAAACTTATTCAATAACTCAAAAATAATGTGTCATAGGTATAACAACTGCGACTCAACGAATCGCAGATCCTTTCTGTATATATGCATCACGGACAGACGCCCCACAAGCCAAGTATGGCGAAGATGTCATCTACGTTTACTTGTCCATCACCTGTAATGTCACCGGGGCAGGGTTCCGGGCAGGTTACATTGAAGCAGAACTCGTTATCACCGAGATATGCGCCGCCCAGTTCATCACATTCTGGACTTTTCAGATCGACACAACCCTCGCCAATACAACAAGCTCCGATGGGTGCAGGCGGTGGGCAGTAATCACTGACAGTATTTCCTCCGTTATCGGTATAGCCGCCGCGAATTTGTTCGCTTGAGTTGCCGCACACTCGTGTGGACGTGAGTATCGGATTACTGCTCGAACTGTAAATCCCTCCGCCGTCATTATTAATAATGACACAGTTAGTGATTATCGGGTTTGAATTTGAGGTACAATAGATACCTCCACCTAAATCCGATGAGTTCTGGGAGAAGGTACAATTTATTACTCGTGGGCTACTTTCGTAATTGTATATTCCACCACCATGGTATGGAGCAACTGCATGATTACATATAAAGATGCAATTCATAACTGTCGGGCACACTGATACGTTATGCAGTCCTCCACTCCCCTCGTACTGAGAGTCGTGAGTGATAACGAATCCGTTGATGATCGTGTCCGTACTTTCATCATTTTCACAGGTAATCGTTGCGTACATACTGGGAGCTGAAATGATGGTGCTGGTGACGATGGCAGGATCATTCGGATCCAGACTACGTAAAGTGATTGCTTTGCCCTGCATATTAATGTTTTCGCTATACGTCCCCGGATGAACGATGATCACATCACCATCTACCGCTAGAGTGATGGCTCCTACGATCCACGGGACATCATCAGGAACGTGAATTTCGTCCGCAGGTGCTGAAGCTACTGAAAAGAGTGCTACACACGCGGTCGTAAGAAAGTGAATTGGATGTTGCATGGGGTATTCCTCCACTGGCACATACCGTACCAGAAGATCCTGATTAATCGAGAAGAAAGTTCAATAACTCCATGCTGAGAAGACAAAATGGGGGAAACCCCTTGTATATATTGGGGCTTACAGCATGAGTGTGGGGGGGTTTGACGCAGGATGTGACCTCTGAGAAACTCTCTTCATGACGACTGAAGGGGCGATGGGCGAATATCGGCTGCGATTGTCGGACGATCGAGAATTCGGCCCGGTGCCGATGGAGACGATTCTGCAATGGGCTCGGCAGGGGCGTGTGCCGAGAGATGTCCAACTCATCTCACAGGATGATGGAGTTGAATACAGTGTGCTTGACATGCCGGAGTTGGCGCGGATTGTCCAGGCTCCACCGACCGAATCGACCGGTTTACGCCATCCTCTGCCGAGCAGTCCCAGCGCGTTGATCCCCAGGGCAAATCCACACGCGCTCATCGGGTATTACCTGGCTGTGGCGTCGATCCTTCTGGTATTTCTGGCACCGGTGGCGATCGTGCTGGGTTTCATAGGATTGCGGAAAGTCAAAAAGAATCCTGCGATCAAAGGTACAACCCATGCGTGGGTTGCCATCATCGGAGGTACCCTGGTGATCTTTGGATATGTTGCTATCTTCTCAATACCAACTCTGATGAGATCGTATTGACGGTCGTACCCCGGCACGAGGAACGCTGAGAAAGATATTGCCTGATGAAACCCTACCTGGACCTCATGCAGCATGTGCTGGATAACGGAGCGAAGAAGGATGATCGCACCGGTACCGGAACACTCAGCGTGTTCGGTTACCAGATGCGCTTCGATCTTGAGCAGGGTTTCCCACTGCTTACGACGAAGAAGCTGCACCTGCGCTCGATTATCCATGAACTGTTATGGTTTCTGCACGGTGATACAAATATCCAATCACTCAACAACCAGGGCGTGTCGATCTGGGATGAATGGGCTGATGAGAGAGGCAGCCTTGGACCGATTTACGGGCGACAGTGGCGATCCTGGCCGAGTCCTGATGGGAAGAGTATTGATCAGATCGCGCAAGTCGTTCATACCATCAAATCCAATCCTGATTCCCGGCGAATTGTGGTCAGTGCGTGGAACGTGGGCGAGCTTGATCAGATGGCGCTCCTGCCTTGCCATGTCATGTTTCAGTTTTATGTCGCGGATGGCAGATTGAGTTGCCAGTTGTATCAAAGGTCAGCGGATATTTTTCTCGGCGTGCCGTTCAACATCGCCAGCTACAGTCTGCTGACGATGATGGTCGCGCAGGTGTGCGGTCTTCAAGTGGGGGATTTTATTCATACGTTCGGCGATGCGCATCTGTATATAAATCATCTGGAGCAGGCGCAGCTTCAATTGCAGCGTACCCCCCGACATTTGCCTACGATGCGGATTAATCCGCGGGTCGACTCAATCTTCGGCTTCGCTTATGAAGATTTTGAAGTGGTGAATTACGATCCGCATCCCCACATCAAAGCACCGGTTGCCGTGTGAGAAGATTTGCATTCGATTCATGAAGCGATGCGACTTTGTCACGTTACTCTGTTTCTGTGCTGTCGCTGAGGAATTCAATCACCGATGCAGTGCCCGCCGTGGTGATCGTGCCCGGATGATTATGCAACTGAACACGGCAGGAACTGTTGTGAAGTGACAACGTGACCAGGTGATCTTTGGTTGAACCCAACCACAGGTAGGGGTGTGTTGGTGAACTTCCCAGGTCGAGCAGGGAACGTTGCGCTGAGAGTTGTGCGGCTGCTCCGGCACTGTAACTGAAGCCGGCAATCATCAGACATGTAGCGAAGATGATCACGCTGGCCGATAGAACTCTCAACCACGTGTCAATTGCCAGGCGGAACATCAGTACCGTCCACAGCGCAGCGGCGATGAGCAGTAACGTATCCAATCCCGCGACTGTTTGGATATCGACATACCACGAGTTGATGAACTGCGTGGTGACAGGTAGCGGTTGAAAGAGATCACTGCGTAACGGAGAGGCCAGCCAACTTACCAGGAGCACGCCGTACAAACCGGCAATCACCCCCGCAGCGTTGGAAAAAACGATTGCCGGCGGAGACATGCGAGGTCCACCGGGTGTGCCCGGTCGACTGGCACTCAGCCCTGCAGCCGGGATCGCAATGAACACGAACGTGATCATCAGCCACGTCGGGTGCGCCAGACCCAGTTGCAGAATCAGTGCAGGAATGCGAAGCCAGGTCCGAATCCCGGCTGTCAGCGCGTGGCCGAAATCCTGAGTCAGTTCCGGCACATGAATAAGCGGCGCGTAACCCAGGTGATAACCGATGTATCCCATCAGCCACAAAATAAGTAATCCACCTGCAGTAGCGATCACGCCGATTGCCAGATTAACAGGGAGGCGACGATGTTCACCGCGTGCATGAACCCGCTTTACCGGTTGGCGCACCACCAGCATCTTGGGGCGGGGCGAGCTGGTGCGGGGCATGGGACGCGTGATGTTCGGCATGGGAGATAATCAACAAGTTCAGCCCGGACAATACCGGATCATACCGGGCTGGGAACAGTTTCAAGAACCTGCTGGATAATTCGGCGAGTCGTGGCCGTGTCTCCAGCATGCATGTAAGTTTTACTGATAACTCGGTGGGCACAAACCGGCAGCACGTTGGAGACAATGTCTTCCGGTACGCAATAATCCCGATCGTGCATCAGGGCTGTTGCGCGTGCAGCTTGTGAAATGGCCAGCGCGCCACGGGGGCTGACTCCCACCTGCAGGTCATCGTTATCCCGCGTTGCCGTGGTGAGCGAGATGATGTATTCCACCAGTGACTGGTCGATTTTGATCTGGTCAACCTGATGTTGCAGTGCCAGAACATCCTCAGCCGTCATCACCGGCTCCAGGGTGGTGAGGACGGTTCGAGCCGGCTCCTGTTTGATCACTCGCGCTTCGTCGTCAGGTGCGGGATAACCCAGACTGATACGCAGCAGGAATCGATCCAACTGGTTCTCGGGAAGGAAATACGTCCCCTCAAATTCGTAAGGATTCTGCGTCGCGACCACGATGAAAGGTTGCGGCAAAAGATGAACTTCACCTTCGACCGTAACCGTCGGTTCACTCATCGCCTCCAACAGAGCGGATTGAGTGCGCGGCGTGGTGCGGTTGATTTCGTCAGCGAGAATGATGTTGTGAAAGATCGGGCCGGACTGGAATTGAAACGTCGCGTGCTGCCGATCATAAATGTTGACACCGATGATGTCGCTGGGAAGAAGATCGGGGGTGCACTGGATGCGGGCAAACGAACACTCGATAGATCGCGCCAATGCCTGAGCGAGTACGGTCTTCCCCACCCCCGGCACATCTTCAATGAGGATGTGGCCTCGCGCCAGCAGACCGACAATGATTCGGTCCACAGCGGCGGTATTTCCCATGTAGACGCTGGTGATATTCTCGCGAAGTCGTTGTATCTGGTGGGTGGGCATGACAATTGGCTGTGTTAGGAGGATAGAAGTGGCTTCATTCTGACGAAGAATGCCGATTCGTACAGGGGTGAAGGAAGATTCTTCGTTGAGTTCCTGAGTATATCAGTCCCAGGCCGGATTCGTTTCAGTATGATGAGATGGCTGCGAAGGTCGGATATGGGGCATAATCCCCAATTCGACCAGGTGTTTGAACGTTTGATCCCTTGGCGGGCGGGCGACCATGACGGACTCGACCGAATCACCAACGCTGGCCGGGGCTGTAGTGCGCGATCTGCTGTACTGCCGTCGGTGCGGCTATTCCCTCCGAGGCCTGCCTGCTGAAGGAAACTGCCCTGAATGTGGTACTGCAATCTGGCAAAGTGTGATCCATACCGTGGATCCGGCCGCCAGTCGTCTGCCGAAGTTGCGCAATCCCCGTCGGGTTGGGTCGGCCCTGTTCTGGCTCACGCTGAGTATCTTCCTTGCGGGTGTTCTCTATGCCGCTGAATCTGTGCAATTTGAACTGATCGGAACGGGAAATGGACACTGGTACACCCCGCCCTGGTTGCCCGAGGGTCAGCTTCGCATCGCGTCCGGAGTACTGGGATTGCTGGGACTCATCGCGGTTGCACGACTTATCCGCCCCCAGGCTGAGGCGCCGGCTCGAATAATTCAGATGAACCTGAGTTGGTTAGCGATCGGGCTGGCAGTGTGGTCTCTCGTGATTCTGGTACGCGGATTCATCGAAGTAACAGGTCTCATCGTAACACCGGTCACCATACCCTGGCTCGTACTTATCGGAGATATTGCGGCGATCTTCGGTCTGTGGGGAATGCGTGGCATCTTTATTGCGGTCGGCTTGAGAAGTCGAGAGTACCGTACTTCACGCAGCAGTCGTCAGGGAGCCAAGTCGATGATGGCAGCGGTGTGCGGCGATGCATTGGGACGGATATTTCAAATCGGTCTTCTGCGAGGATGTGCCGATGATAGATACTTACCGATCTCAGAAATCATCATCGCCGTCTCTTCACTGATGCTTCTGATCGGCTTTGCCTACCTGGTGATGAATTCATGGTGGATACGGCGGTCGCTGCGTAAACCTCCTCCACAACTGGATGAGATACTGCAGTATCCCCAGCAAGATAAATAACAGAGATCTGGCGGAACTCGATACCCTGAATTGTGATATGAGTTCAAGCTGTGTTTGCAGTGAATCAGTAGAAGAGCAACATGGAGAATGTGTGCCTTTTTTGCCCACCGAACTGCAAGGGTGATCTTACTGAGGATTGCACTGTGAACATCGACGACATCTTCGCGATCCTCGGCCAATGGGGACCGTGCGAATAAACTGGGATTTAACAGTTACTTACAAACGGGGGTCATTCAAACAGAATCTGTTGTAATGGCAAGGTTTTCATGGCTGTCTTGAAGACTGGATCTTCAAAAATTCAGATAAATCTCCGTATTTTTCTTCAATCATTCAGGATGATGTTGTACATTTAGGGAGTAGGAGGAACCCCCATGCAATTGAAGAGATTCTTTTCAGCCACACTCAGTCTGACGTTATTTTGTTCATCAGCGCTTGCCGTGCAGTACCACGTTTACGAAGGTGAATCGATCCAAGCCGCAATCGATAGTGCATCTACGACCGGCGATGAGATCATTGTTCATCCCGGCACGTACTACGAAGCAATCGACTTCCTAGGTAAGGCCATCAATCTACACAGTAGCGACGGAGCGGATGTCACGGTCATCGACGCCAACGGGCTAAGTACATCTGTTGTAACCTGCGCCACTGGTGAAGGATCGGATACGATTCTCGAAGGTTTCACTATAACCGGCGGCAATGGAACTTACTACTGGGAAGAATATTGGGGGGGTGGAATGCGCAACGCTGGAGCCAGCCCAGCAGTAAACAATTGCATTTTCATCGACAACACAGGTAATGGTGCAGGGATGCTTAATTACCCCGGGAACCCGACGGTGACCAATTGTTCATTCATTGATAATTATGCCGATAGTGGAATGTACAATGTTGGGAGCAGTCCGGTAGTTATAAATTGTACATTCATAAATAATAGTGGATATGAAGCTAGTGGTGGGATGTACAACTGGGCTAGTAGTCCGATAGTGTTAGGCTGCACCTTCACCGACAATCAAGGTGAAATTGGTGGCGGGATGTGTAACACCAACGGTAGTCATCCGGTCGTGAGCAACTGCAAATTCACTGCTAATTCGGGGGGCGAGGGCGGTGGGATACGTAATTTAAGTCAAAGTAACTCGATGATAATCAACTGCACTTTCACCAATAATATCGCATACGGCGGGGGCGGAGGAATAGAAAACGATAATAGTAGTCCTGATGTGATTAATTGCACATTCAGCGACAACAATAACGGTAGTGGAATCTACAACCGAAATGGGAGTAGTCCAACAGTGACCAATTGTATCCTATGGGATAACAACCCCGACGAAATTGTAGATGAATCCGGAAGTGTGACAACACTGAACTACTGTGACATTCAGGGGGGATGGACCGGAGCAGGAAGCAATAACATCAATGCGGATCCACTTTTTGTTGATCCTTATAACGACGATTATCACCTTCAACCCGGTTCGCCCTGCATTGATGCGGGTGATAACACAACAGTCCCCGTGGATGTCACAACAGATCTTGATGGCAACGCGCGTTTTGTCGATGATCCCAACACTGTCGATACGGGAAATGGAACACCGCCAATCGTTGATATGGGTGCATACGAGTATTGGATTGGAGAGGACTGCAATGGCAATAATATTCCGGACGATGTGGATATCCTTACCGGCTTCAGCCAGGACTGCAATGGAAACGGCATCCCGGATGAGTGTGATGTCATAGATACAATTTATTTTGACTCCGGCCAACTGATCCCCTTCGGTGGTCTGGGAAATGAGCAGAGTTACACCATCGTTCAGCCTGCAGAGGCAGAGGGCGATGTTACCCTCAACTTCGCTGCGTATACCGATCTCGATAAGACCACGGAATACGTTGACGTTGATCTCAACGGAATGAATCTGGGTTCCTTCTGGGTGAATGATGGTCATGATTGCCCCGAGATTCCGGATACGGCAGAGATTATTTTAACCGCAGAGGACTGGAACCTCGCGCTGAGCGTTGGTGGTGGTGATGCTACGATTAACATGAACCCGACCTCTGGTGTTTGGGCAAACCAGTGCCCGGAAGATTCCTACGTCATCGTGGAAGTCCTGTACTTCATATCTTCAGGTAATGATGTCAATGGCAACGGGATTCCCGATGAATGTGAATGCCCGGCTGATCTGACCGGTGATGATCAGGTGAACATCAATGACATCTTCGCAGTGCTTGGTTTGTGGGGTGATTGTCCTGACCCATGCCCACCCTATTGCACCGGCGACCTCACTGAAGACTGCACCGTTAACATCGACGACATCTTCGCGATCCTCGGCCAGTGGGGACCGTGTGAGTAATTCATACGATTACTGTTTTCCGTACGCTGGATACCCGGATTTACACCCACCTTCGGTTCGTTTCATCCTGGTTGAGTGAAACGAAAGACAATACTGTCAAGCCGGGGCAAAGCGCAGCACCGCCCCAGACACCCCACACATTTCACGAACACTTTCAGAGACTAAGTCTGTGCAGGGACGGATTGATTCTCTTGTGCTGCTCCCACCTTGGCCAGCATGCGATCCAATGAGAGTTGTGCCAGCTTCTGCACATCTTCGGGAACGGTGATGCGATTGACCACATTTCCCTCAACCAGATTATCCAATACCCACAGAAGATTCTTCGGTTCGATGCGGTACATTGTGGTGCAGAGACATTGACATTCGTTGAGTGTAACGACATGAATGTCACGCTGTTTCTGCTCCTGCGCGATACGATTGACAAGATTAACTTCCGTTCCGACCGCCCAGTTCGTTCCTGTGTCGGAAGCAGAAATCGTTTGCAGAATACGTTCGGTCGAACCGGAGTAATCAGCCTTATCCACCACTTCCTTGGAGCATTCCGGATGCACGATCACTTTGATCCCGCCCTGGTTTTCGTATTTCTCTCTGATGCGATCGATGTGTTCCGGACGGAAGAGTTTGTGAACAGAACAATGTCCGGCCCAGAGCAAAACTTTGGCATTGCGAATCTGCTGATCGGTCAGACCACCGTCGTCAAGTTGCGGGTCGTAGATGACCGTTTCCGTAGCTCCCTTACCGGCTGCTTCATCGACTTCGGTGACCAAGCCGAACGCTGAAGCGGTATTGCGCCCGAGGTGTTGATCGGGCAGGAACAGAATCTTGATATTTTCGTCTTTTCCCTTGGGTTGCGTACCACCCTCCATCGCCCATTGAAAGATCTGGTCAGCATTGCTGCTGGTGCAACATGAGCCGCCGTGCTGGCCGACGAATGCTTTGATTGTTGCGGTGGAGTTGACGTAGGTGATGGGGATCACGCGGCAATTTGAATCATCACCGAGTGCATGTTGAATTCGCTCCCACGCGATAACAGTGTCGTCATAGTCAGCCATATCTGCCATGGAGCAGCCGGCCGAGAGATCCGGCAGGATCACCTGCACAGAATTTTCGGTGACGATCTCAGCCGTCTCCGCCATGAAATGAACACCGCAGAAGACGATGTACTTCGTTCCCCGCTGGGCAGCCTCATGAGCGGCCATCTGTGCCAGTTTCAGGCTGTCACCGCGCAGGTCAGAATGCGCAATGACGGAATCCTGCTGATAGTGATGGCCGAGGATAAGCAGATCATCGCCCAGGTCGCGACGTCGCTGTTCGATGCCGCGGTTCAATTCATCATCGGTGAGCGTCTGGTACGGCTCAGGTAATGCGGGCTGCCATAGCATGTAGTGACTCCCGGGAGAAGACAAAGGTGAGAATCCTAGGCAGCTGGGTGCTGAATTGACAACGATTCGCACTCATTACAAGGAGCTTATTGCGAACGAGTATCAGTTTTTGTTGTTCAAGCTGCCAATGGGAGAGATTCAGGCAATCCCTGGCTTGCATCGATGAATCGCAGCCCCAACACCGTTTCCTGGGTGGAGATAGGCAGGATAC
This sequence comes from Phycisphaerales bacterium, assembly GCA_028278245.1. Classification (GTDB taxonomy): domain Bacteria; phylum Planctomycetota; class Phycisphaerae; order Phycisphaerales; family SM1A02; genus JANQEQ01. The sequence continues at coordinate 120,233 of JANQEQ010000173.1, forward strand.
GGGTGATCTCCGTTGCCACCATATCATGCGAGCGGAGCAGAGCCTGACGGCGCTTCTGGGCAATACCCAGGTACAGCTTCTCACCGATCTCATACTCAATGGGCTGAGACAGACGTATGCAAGCCCCTCCTGAGGAGAGGTCGCTGGTTATTCCGGCATGGTATTTCTGTGAGCGGGGGCGGTAGACTTTGCACGGCCGGGTAAGAGATACCCTTGGTGATTCGCGTCGGTCTCGTTCAATGGTGATCATGGTGCTTCCCACGCGCATAAACATCGTGAAGGCATAAAGTTGCTATCGGTTGGTTCTCTACAGGACTTCGATAGTGTCAGGGAACTTCCATGAGATTTTTATGACACGTGGATTTCTTCCCAGCCTGTCCTCAATCAGTCGTATATGCTGTATTTATGATGGATCATCTCACGATTTCTGCTCCGGCAAAATTAAACCTAGCTCTCTCCGCGGGTGCCCCAAATGAAGATGGTCTCCATCCGATCTGCTCCTGGATGGTCACAGTAAGCTTGTATGACGACCTGGAACTGACGCGACTCCCTCCAGACCGTTTTTCCCGCTACGCAATCCTCTGGCACGGGGATGCCAAAAGACGACGTGAGATTAACTGGTCTGTTACCAAGGACTTAGCAGTACAGGCTCATCTGGCCTTACAGCGATATTGCCGACGCTCACTTCCGGTGCAGATGAAATTGGAGAAGCGAATTCCCATCGGTGGGGGCTTGGGCGGTGGCTCATCTGACGCAGCTGCCATGTTGCACGGTATCAATAAAATGTACGATCTTGGTTTGTCTGCGCACGATCTTGCTTCGATCGGTGCTGAAATCGGTGCAGATGTCCCGTTCCTTGTACATGGTGGATCCACCATCGTGGAGGGGATTGGGGACAAACTTGAGCCCCAGGAGATTTTGCCTGATTTGCATGCCGTGATCGCATTTCCTGAAGCAAGCTGCGATACCGGAGCGGTTTATGCGGGCTTTGATGAGCTGGCTCTGGAAAATCTCAATCCAAGTGCAGTGCGTGAGTTGGCGGTCAGCCCACCGAATTCGATGCCACACGAAAAGCTATTCAACGATCTCACTGCCGCTGCACTCCATATCACACCGGCACTGAAGGATGAAATGGACTGTCTGGAATCTCTGGTTGAATTTCCGGTTCATTTATCCGGTTCCGGATCCAGCCTGTTCGTGATATGTGAAGGCTTGGATCATGCCTCTTCGATGGCCGAGTTGATCGAACGCCAGCTTCAGCTTCCTGCAGTCGCAGTCCGGACGGTCCAGCCGAACACATGTTGAATTAGGATGTCATACCGGTATCTTCCAGACAGCAAAGAGGTTATGGTATTGGCCGTTTATTTCGGTTTTTTACTTTTTGATATTTCCCCAGCCAAATGAGAAGCAAGCAATCCTGGGGGTTTGTGGAAGGAAACAATGACGAATACTCAGGAAGTGAAGAGCGATTTTGTCCCGTTGAATATCGATGCCTCCAAATGGGAGATCATCGAACCCTATTTTCAGCAGCTCCTTGATCGGGAGTTGGCCTGTGAAAATTGCCTGGAGCAACTTCTTCTGGATCGCAGCGAACTCGACGCTGCGGTGAGTGAAGCCCAGGCCAACCTTTACATCAACATGACCTGCCACACGGATGATGAGGAATGTAAGAACGCATACCTCGCCTTTGTCGAGCACGTTGAGCCGGAGGTGAAACGGATCGGATTTGAGCTGGACAAGAAAATCGTCCAGTCTCCCCATGCGGGCAAACTCGACCAAACGCGCTATGAAGTGCTGCTGCGAAACCTCAAGGCTGATGTCGAGATATTCCGCGACGAGAACGTTCCTCTGCAAACTGAAGACACCAAGCTGGATCAGCAATACAGCGAAGCGTGTGGCGCGATGGTGGTTGAATTCCGAGGCGAAGAAAAAACGCTACCGCAGATGAATAAATATCTCGAAGAGAACGATCGCCAAACACGGGAGGATGCCTGGCGACTGGTAGCGAATCGGCGCCAACAGGAAGAAACACTGTTCAACGGAATTTTCGATGAGATGATCAAGCTGCGTCACGAGATTTCTCGCAACGCTGATTTCGATACTTATGTTGACTATGCGTTTCGATCCAAACATCGGTTTGACTACACGCCTGATGATTGCAGCGCATTTCACGATGCGGTGGAAAATGTTTGCGTGCCGCTGAGTCGATCGCTCAACCGTCAGCGGGCTGAAGCGCTGGGTGATGATCAGTTGCGCCCCTGGGATCTGGAAGTTGATGTGCGTGGTCGTGAACCACTGGTACCGTTCTCTGGCGCCGATGAACTCATCGATCGTACTTCAAAAGTTTTTCATCGAATGGATAAACAACTTGGCGGATTGTATGACCGCATGCGCGAAGGACACTGCCTAGATCTGGAAACACGCCAGGGTAAAGCGCCGGGTGGATATCAATATCAACGTGACAGAACTCGTCGGCCGTTCATTTTTATGAATGCGGCTGGGATTCAGCGTGATTTGGAAACGATGGTGCATGAAGCGGGGCACGCGTTCCATTCCATGTTATGTGATGATGAACCGCTTGTGGCATATCGTCACTCGCCGCTGGAGTTTGCGGAAGTGGCGTCGATGAGTATGGAACTCCTGACGTACCCCTATCTGGATGAGTTCTATGGCGAAGATGAAATCGATCGCGCCAAACGCAAGCATCTGGAAGGCATTGTTAAGATTCTGCCCTGGATTGCGACGATCGATGCCTTCCAGCACTGGCTGTATACGCATCCTGATCACAACCATGATGAACGCACGGAATACTGGCTGGAGCTTGATCATCGCTTTGGCCCGGAGGTGAGTTGGCTGGATCTGGAGGATTTGCGGAAAATACAATGGCAGCGGCAGCTTCATCTCTTCTCCGTGCCGTTTTATTACATCGAATACGGTATTGCGCAGCTCGGAGCATTGCAGGTGTGGCTGGCCAGTAAAAATGATCCAGAGAAGGCTTTATCCCAATATAAACAGGCATTGAGTGTGGGGGGGTCGCGACCGTTGCCGGAACTGTTCTCCACTGCCGGGATCAAGTTTGATTTCAGCCAATCGACGATGGTTGAGGTTATCAACGCGGTCAAGGATGAACTTGACGCTTTGCCAATTTAGCGACACCGAACCCGATAGAAGAACCGTGGGCGGGATACAATATTGTTCTGTCACAGCCTCCCACAGATACTGGCGCAGTTTGAAATAATCTATAGCGTGGGTGGCGTGGTCTGAGTCTTTGAAGGCCACGTGGCCATCGACTACGCTCTGACCACGGCACCCAAGTGCTTTGCAATACGCTATACATTAAATAAAACTGCTCTAATTCGTGCTTGTAGTAAAGCAATCTGGTTTCTATTTTCTCCTACAATGTCAATCGGCATGTCTAAGAACAGCGCTGTATGTAACTCATAAAACACGCTGACGTGTGTCGCACGAACCGCATCAATTGTTCAACGCTCACCATGATTTCTCCCGTCCAGTTTGGATTGCCTTTTCTGTTTGTGGGATATCGAGATGTTTGACCGTCTGGATCAATGATATTAACCTGCTCGACAATCCCCTCAAGATCAGCAAGCCATTCACAGTAATCAAAACCCAGATGTTCATTGTGCTCGGCTTCGTAGTCCAATACTAACACAATACTCGCCTTTGCATCATCAATTAGTTTGGATAGCTTATGACTATTTTCTGGTTTCTTGACATGCTCCGGATATGTTTCCGCTAAGTCAGTGATGAGATACTTTACAAATAACTCAACTGAATGACGGATAGCGTAGATAATTGATGGGGTAATAGAGTCTATCGCAGTTTTATTCTCGATTGCAGCGCGTGTTGCAATTGCGGCGATTTCTAGGAAGCCCATCGCATGTATTCTGAGGCTCATGGAACCTTGATATGTCGTGACAACCGCTAGTTGATCGTCGTCGGTTACTGGAGAAGGAGATATCAGATGCACTGTCATCAGTATACCCTTTGGTATACATCATATATGCTTGATCGTCCGACTTTCGTGACTCCGGTATAAACAGCTTTCAGTATCCCATCCTGAAAGAAAAAGATATAAGGTTTTGATCCTGCATAGCCACCATAACTGTTCTTTGCGTTTACACCAGCCAGCATTTTATAGCCGAACATCCACTCACCACTGGGTACTTCACTTCGCTCATAACCTTGTTCAACCGGTCCCCAGATCACGCGGCGAGAATCGGGATCTTTGAGTACAGAGACTAAATACATATCAGCTTGCTTCTCTGCACTCGCTTGCGTTATTGGCTCGCCATAGTCTGCATTTGCTATTAGTTCGGCGGATGGCTTCACCGACGTTTCACATCCAGCAAGAAGATCGACTACGAAAACCACGATCACGATTGTGAGGAGTTGGCGCATCATGCCGCGATTGTACCGATTCGCGATCGTGCAGTACAGGGACGGGATGTCTTAGTCCTTACTTCTCCTACGACAACGTGAGAACAGGGAGGATACAACGAAAAGCTGGACACGGTGCCAGTTTAGCGAACCGCAATTAGCTGAAACGGCGGTGATTATTCAGAATCCGGGTGGAAATTACACGGATAGTGCAACATCAGCCGATGAATCTCCAGTCCATGCGATACGCACTACTGTTTCAATCCACTTTGACGATCAGCCTACTTTGCCAGCCGGTATGGGGTGAGGAGCCTGTCTTTATTTCACCGTTGGATCAGGCAGTGGAAGATACAAGCGTACTTTCCACCAGCTTGCGTAAGATCGACTGGGATACCCGGTACCCGGTGGGTTTTGAGAATGTGTATCGTATCCCCGGCCACGATGACAAACTCATGCGCGCTGACGGCGCGCTGTATGCCATCTTCCCCCAATCGGTCTACGCCAACACGGCCTATGGCGACATTCCGCTCATCCCCCACGATACGGTTTTTTCCATCGGCTGGCCCTGGAGCGATCAACCGATTCCATCGGAGTTAGGGCGCCATCATTACTTCGGTCCTCAAGGTGTTCCCGCTGCCGCCCAGCCATCATCTTCCCTTGTTGACGATCTGCTTCTTGACGCGCGCATCAATCTTCGCCTGGACACGCGTTACGAACCGCAACCGTATGCCATCGAGGATATGGCACCTCGTGACATTGCGGTTTTCCACATGGATGCGATTCCCCACGCAAGTGTGTTGGATAAGATCCCGCAGGAATCCGCGCAGCAAGGGGAAGAAACTACCGACACAACATATTCCGAGGAAACATCAGGCGAACCGGATCGAACACCACTGCCGAGGTATGTGTATCCGATACAGTTCGAGATGGACTCAGATGTACAGCAATCAGAATCCATTCAGCACCGCACGATTGTGACTGACATGACCTATCGCAGCCGAAGACTTCGCGAGCTTATGGAAAATGCAACGCGCGACCGGGTGGATTCATAATTCACACAATCCCACAGGTAAATGAGGCATTCACAGCGTGCGGGTGTGGTGTAGGTGTGTGGTAGTGGGGGGCAGTGTGGGGGGATTATGCCGCTTTGGGGTCATCGTCATCTTCATCAAAGAATCCCAGGCAGTTCAACTCGCGTGCCAGATCCTTGATTGAGCGGTTCATTGATTCCAGCGCAGACATAATATCCTGTGATATTTCCTCTGGCGGCTGACAATTTTCATGGGACTCTTCGGTCGCCCGTTCGCCGGTCTGCTCGATCGGGAAACGTATCGGCGGGCTGTTACGAAGACGGCTGTACATGTGAGGGTAAGATTTATTCATTCAGCACCATTCCACCATTTGCCTCGGCAAAAAAACCGAGTGATCAACGGCCTCCAATTCACGGCCATCGGTTGTATCCGTCAGCAACATTGGCAGGGGTAATTTCGTAGTGAAGATCAAAGTAGCGCAGGTGGAAAAGTCCACGCAGCTTGATGGACATTTCGGACCTTACGCGCTTTCTGGCTGAAGTAATCCCCACGAGATGAGCATGGCTGCCGATAACCAGTCCAATCAGGATTACGGCGTTGTTGCTACTGATTCGTCTCCACTGCTTCGGTTGCGAGCATCGGATCTTCCTCATCGAAGATGCGCTTGGCTTGTGACAGGCGGAAGTAAACCACGACTACCAGAAGCACCAGCGCGCTGAACGATCCGCCGAAGATCATTCCAGCGTAGGCCAGGCGTTCATCTCTGATGGCATAATCGTTGAGTGAAGCATAGCGGACGTGGCCGTTCTCTTTGCGCTGCCCGTCGATGATCGCCCAGGCACCGTCACTGCGTTTTCCCGATTGGCGCTTTGATTCACGAACAAGTGTCGATGCAATGACATCCAGCGCCGCGGTGAGTTGTCCGGTGTCGGCTCCCGCGAGAGTCAGGACCATGCGTCCCCGCTCGGCTGAATCTATCGTGAATTGTTGATCAAGCGTGTGGCCGATGCTCGTCAGTGTGGCGTAATGATCCAGGCGCCGTTCGCTCATGCGTTTGGCCAGCGTTCGGCGGAAACTTTCATCAGCAAAGATTTCGGTATGCCATTGTGCCCATTGTGCGGCATTCTCTTCATCCAGCGGAGCGGCGGTTCTCGTTTGCGCTTCCACAACCACAGATGCAGTCACGGTGGCGGGGAAGTAATGATCACTGGTAAACCAGCTTCCCGCAGCAGAAACGATTGCCAACACCATTAACCAGCCGACGATTGTTGCCGCACGTCCCCGGGCCCACCGGCGAATCATTTTCTTTTCCGATGCGGCCAGCATTTCGCGAACTTCAATGAGTTGTCGATGCTTTTCCTCCAGCGCATGTGCTCGCTTGACATGATCGTGTTGGAATTCACCTGTACCGGACGACACTGCTCCATCTCCCTTTTGACGAAGCGTCGCACGAACATATTTCAGTCGCTGTTTTCTTCGACTCAGATGATTTGCCACTTCACGAATGCGCTTTGCCTTGCGACGGAGCTGTTTAATCGCATCCTGCTGGCCATCTGAATTACCTGACGCGGCCAGCGCTTCCTCAGCCTGTTCCAGTTGCTGATCCCTCTCCTGTATCTTCTGTTGGAGCTGCTGGATTTGTTCGTTCAATTGAGCGGTCTGTTCATCGTCGCCATGGTTTTCCAGCGCCCCCTTTGTCACTTCTGATTCCAATTGTTCATGGGCTTGCCGGGCAGCGATGACCGCGGCATCACGCTCAGTGCGGAGTTGATCAACTTCCTCCGACAGCGCCGCGTTGTGATCTTCCAATGCGGCGATATCAGTTGTGTCCGGGTTTTGGCCTCTTGCCTGGCGAAGTGCTTCAGTCAACTCAGTGATTCGTTGTTCCTTCTTCCTGAGCAATTCCGGATCAGCTCCGTGCTGTACCTGCGCCAGTTCGTTGGTCAGTTGTGTAATCTGTGCTTCCTGCTGCTCGACCATAGCCATTGCCGCCGCGCCACGTTCCAATTGTGGTGCCTGCTCAGCGAATGCCTGTGAAAGTTCCCTGAGCTTCTGGCCGGTCAATTCGAGCTTTCGCTCGTATTCCTGAACTTTTTCGGTGCCATCTTCCAGCTTCTTGTGGGCATCTTTAGCCAGTTCCTCAGCAAGCTTGCGGTGAGCCTCTGCCTCTTCCCGCGCCGCATCCGTTTCTTTTATTCTGGTTTCCCATACCTGCAGCTCATCGGCCAGGGCCTGACGCTGAGCGTGCAGTTGCTCATCCTGCTCCTGCAATTGTCTTTCCAGATTCTCGACACGCTGTCGCTCTTCTTCAAACTGTTGCCGCTGTTGAGATAATTCAGTTTCGCGCTGTTCAAGTTCAACATGCTGCTGAGTGTTCTCTTCGCTCAGGCGATTGAGTTCTGCCTGCTGCTGTTCGATGGCAGCAAACTGTGAACGGATCTGTTCCTCATCACTTTCGACCTGCTCAGCGCGGGCTTGCAGGGTGGGTTCAAGTTCCAGCAGAGTTTGCAATCGCTCGTCAATTTCCTGCCTTTGTTGTATCAGTTCATCTTGTTGTGCGGTAAGTTGTTCCTGTCGTTGCTCAATTTCCTGGTTGGCCTGTTTGAGCGCGGCTGACTGCTCTTCCAGTGTTTGCCTTTGACTTTCCAGATGATTCTGGTCCGACTTGAACTGCTCACGTTGGGTTTCCAGTGTTCGCTCGGCCTCATCAAGGGCTTGTGCGCGATCCGCCAACGATGTCAACTCCGTCTCGTTCCGGTGTTGCACAGAGCGCAGGCGCGCAACCTGTTGCTCGACGTCAGCCAGAATGTTCATCACATCATCGCCGACTGATGCCTCAACTTCGTTAGACACTGATGGTTCACTCGCACCTTCGTTCGGATGAGATTCGGTCAGTTCAGTTTCGTGATCGTGTTCATGCATGGGATTTGCCTTGACAAAACGACAACAACCGACACCCCGAGAATGCGGGGTATCTCATCGAAAATATCGGCCGGTTTAGAGAGCGCCTGAAGATCCTGATCACGAAAGAGTTACGTGCTGAACCGATGGGCCGGCCAGGGGCAAATCACCACAAATCAGGCTGCCAGCCTATGATGAAGTATCGTTCCGTCTGGGGGGATTGTGATGTTTGTAACAGCGAGTTGAGTATGCCGGCTACCGAATCTTCTCTTGACATGAAAGTCGACGATTTCACATCCCGGAGCGGATTCGATTCCCGACTGAAGGAGATTGTACAGAAGGTGATCGACGGCCGACGTCTCAGCGCCGATGACGGGCTGCTGCTTTATGAAACACCCGATCTCTGGACGGTCGGGCAACTGGCGGATCTGGTTCGCTGCCGGTTGCACGGTGATCGCGCCTATTACAACATCAACCGCCACCTCAACTACTCCAACATTTGCGCCTTGAGCTGCACCTTCTGCTCGTTCTACCGCAAGCAGGGGCAGGAAGGTGCGTATGAGTATTCACTTGACCAGGTGCGCCAGGAAGCGCAGGCGGCAGTGGATGCCGGCGCGACGGAGATGCACATCGTCGGCGGACTGCATCCGACGCTGCCGTTTGACTATTACCTGGACATGTTGCGCGTGATTAGGGAGACAGCCCCGCTGATTCACATCAAGGCATTCACCGCAGTGGAGATTGTTCACTTTGCCCGCATATCAAGACGGGGGCGCGAGGGTGAAGCGGGTATCAGAGCCGTCCTGGAAGAACTCCGAGAAGCGGGACTGGGATCACTGCCCGGCGGGGGGGCGGAAGTCTTTGACGACCGCGTTCATGATGAAGCGTTCAAAGGCAAGATCCGATCCGACCAGTGGCTCACCGTGCATCGTGTTGCCCACGAATTGGGCATCAACACCAACGCTACCATGCTTTACGGCCACATCGAACAGCGCGCCGATCGCATACAACACCTCGTGAAGTTGCGCAGCGAACAGGAACGCGCATTACATCAGTGGGCGGTTGAACAGAACATCACATTGCAAGATGAACAGAATGGGTTTGTTTTAACTGGCCCCGATGAGTTGTATCCTCGTGATCGTTTACCACGCGCGGCTTCAGCGCAGCAAAGCGGTTATTTTCAGACGATTATTCCGTTGCCGTTCGTGCCGGATGACAGTGAGTTGAGTCACCTGCCGGGCCCGACGGGTCAGGAGAATTTTCGCACGATCGCGATTGCCCGGCTCATGCTGGATAATTTCCCCCACGTCAAAGCGTTCTGGATCATGTACACACTGGAGATGGCTCAGATCATGCTCCGCCACGGCGCGGATGATATCGACGGCACGGTGATGTGGTATGACATCACCAAGGTCTCCGGCGACGATACGCACCAGGAAGTCAGTGTCTGGGATCTGGAGCAGGCCATCCGCGAAGCGGGCTTACAACCAATCGAGCGCGACACGCTCTACCGTCCAGTCAAGCGCGACGGCCGCACCTGGCAAATCGCAGAGGAATGAAGAGCATATCGCTCTGATGTGGGATTATAAAGCCGCAGATGGTATCTGCGGTTCTTCACTCGCGGATTAGACGTATCATTCCTCAACGCATGCATTCCGTTTCATTTCTTCAAGGGCATTAATGTAACTTTCCTCCGTCATACCGATTTTTTCCCATGCTGCCATCCAAATTGGATCCAGTTCCTTGTCTACAGAGTCAAGAAATTCGTAAATTTTGGTAAGTTCGTCGATCATTTGACACCTACCTGCATCCGATAATAAATCTAAATCATGATCAACAAAGAAGGAATGAGCTAGATGATTGCGGTACTTAAGTGCGGTTTGAAGACGGTTTTCTAACTCAACAGGAAACTCTATAAGATCACGAGCCACATTGAGAATACGACCAAGTGTTTCGCTTCCCCATTTACCAAACATATGATTGATTGATGCCAAATCCACATTAGGGCAATCTGCTAGATGTAATGCGACTGTTAGGTTAAGCAAACCTTGTTCTAATACCTGAGCCTTGTAGAAGGCAAGGCCGAAAAAGGCATACAACTCTTTCGGATTGTTGTATTCTGGTAATGGTTCTGACATGGTGAATCTATTGGAACTATCTGATTTTTCCTCGTTAAATCCTGATGAATCGGTTTACCAAATTCTCTAAGTGCATCACGAGATTTCCCCCGTTCCGAACTAACTCGACATCCTCATAAACAAGGGGGATCACGATCACGTCGTGGATCCGATATAAATCAACGATCTTTTTGTAGGCTGCATCAGCACTCTTCCATTTATCTGGTTGGTAACCTGTAATACCTCCCATTGAGAAGAAGATACCAGATTTCACTTTCCGGCTCATTAAGTTAAGAGCAAAGTGACTAATATCCCTAGTATCTGATTTTTTTGTGCGATTCTTACATTCAATATAAAGGTTGTCGCCAAGTCGTTGATGTAGCACGCGTGGCCCTGCAGTGATGTCGTATATCAAGTCGATCTCACAGTCACCAAGATTGGCATCTCTATCAAGGAACTTCCAGCCCTTGATAAGTCCGAAAAACTGCGTCGCAAATTCCTCAAGCACACTACCCTTCTCTGTTGCCTCCTTATTGTTTTCTCTTAATTTCAAGTAAGTTCGACAGACTGAATCTATTGACTCTCTAGAGGTATTGATGGCATTCTCTGGATTGTCGTCTGGAAGAAAATCAAGATGAGTTATTGACTCCCCTATCGCAATACCATTGGGAACTGTTTCTTCCTTTGATTGCCAGTACTTGAGTAAATTGTTGTTCCACTTAGAAGCAAGCCCGAGATCATCGAGAAGGATCTGAACATCCTCCAAAAGCATCAGATCCTTCTCAGATAGAGATTGTATCCCGAGCCGCGTCAAACAGTCGGGGCAGATAAATGCAGCCCGCATTCCTAGATCAACTCCCGTCTTATCATACAGGAAATCGAAGAGACATCCGGTGACCTTATTATGCCTGGGGCAATTTTCGATTGCTAGGGCTAGAAGTTCTACAATGAAATAGACTACTCCATTGACCAGTGGAAGACTTGACAGATAATCCCATGCGTGAAGAGACACAATTACGAGATTTCCCATTGTTTGAAAGAAGTAGTTGTTGTCGTAGGGTATTTTCGTAAAGACGAATGTCATGAGTGATCCCTCGGCTTCTTCGAGAAGAGCTCGAGGAAGAGTGTTGTAACTCTCTGGATTTGTAATTGGCGTGTCTAGTCCAACATCGGAAGATCCTGCTTTGAAACAGACATGCTTCGTACGTTGATCTAAGGTGATTGTGAGCAGTTGAATGTCAATATCTATAGACTGATCTACAAAAAGCACAACTTTCATGCCTTGAACTCTCCACTTGGTTAGCAGTTGATTGGATTGAATCCAGTTGAGCATGGTCTGTTAACCATGCTAATCAGTGTTCTGAAATGCGAAGTTATCATCGTATTCAGTTGAAAAAGTGTTTACAATCAGCCGGATGCTGTGTGCCCAGACCACTCAGGGACCGCCCCCAAGCCGTGACGAGTATACCGCGTGGGGATCCGAATGTCCAAATACAACAAAGATTGAAGCTTTCCATCTGTTTCAGGTGGATATCTGATGATTGGACAAGCCCACAGTACCAACACATCAGACCGCTCCCTCTGCGAGGTGTTACCTCGCAGCTAATTGGGAATTGCAGCGGCATATCAATTTTATAGCTGCGACTCAACGAGTCGCAGAGGAAAGGTGAAGTGAAGACCGCTCCCTCATAGTCGCGGCTCGTTGAAGAGAAGATGTTTAAACCACGTACTCTGCGAGTGCCAAAATGAACAGTGACACAGCCGTTTCAGCTGTGTGAGTGTGTGGGAGTGACAGGCGAAACGCCTGTCCCACAGATAAGTTCATGTTATTAGTTTTCTATTACTACCCGCGGCCGAGCACCCATTTCAGTTCGTGCATCTTCATCAGGTGTGACAGGCAGAAGGCGACGATCGCTCCGGTGGCCACAGTAGCTAACAAGACGAAGCATGACTCGCTCCAGGTGTCGGAGGCGGGCAGTAGTAATAACACGGTCGCGACGAGTGCGGCCATGATGGCGGTGATCACTGCCGACTTGCCCCAACTTTTCCACACATCGGCGTTTGTTAATCGGCCGGTGTGTGAACTGAGATGTCGACTCAACCACAGTACCTGCACGACGGAGCAGATCGCGGTCGACCACGCCAGGCCGGACTCGCGCAGCGGCGTCCAGATCAGCGAACAATTCAAAATAAGATTGAGCAGGACGACACGGATCGCAATTCGCACCGGAGTGCGCGAATCACCGCGGGCAAAGAACGTGCGCGTGAGCAGATGCACCAGGGAGTAAGACCAGATCGCCGGGGCGTATCCCAACAGCACAAACGCGACGCGCTGAGTATCATCGGCCGTGAAATCTCCGCCCTGCAAAACCACGGCTGAAAGCGGTACGCGCACCAGGATAAGACCCACACTGGCGGGCAAACCGATAAAGATCACTATGCGCAGGCCGCGCCGGATTGTCTCGACGAATGAAGCGTTATCATTTACCTGTCGCGCCAGGGAGGGAAAGATGGCCGTGGAGATTGCGATACCAAACACGGCAAAGGGGAATTGATAGAGCCGCTGGGCGAAAGTGACCGAGGCCATCGCCCCTTCGCGCAGGGGATATTCCAGGCCGAAGAAGTCAGTACCGAAAGCGGTGGGGTAGCTGGCAATGATGCCATCAAAGAGCGTATTGAGTTGAAGCACGCCCAGGCCGACGATCATCGGCAGCGCCTGCTGCATGACTTTCTTTGCATGAGGGCGCGCCGCATCAAACGGCCGGCTCCACCATTTCACCTCGCGCAGCGCAGTTAATGACCATGCCAGTTGTATGATTCCTGCAAGCACAACCGATAGCGCCACCCCGCCGATATGCCAGAGGCGATGTTGCTCGTAGTTGGCGGCATTGATGTCATGCTGCACGATAAATGACAAACCGATCGCCGAGGCAATCATGCACACACTGATCACAATGGGTGCCGCAGCGGTCGGGCCGAACTTGCCGTGTACCTGCAACATCGCGCCGAGCACCGCCACGAGGCAGACCATCGGCATGTAAGGCAGCATGACCATCGTCAGCCAGATCGCGAGGTTGGAATGGTCCGCCCTGAGAGAAATCAGGTACAGCACCACCTCACCCAGCAACGTGATCGATCCCAGCACCACGACGAGCAGGGAAATGATGAGTGATGCGAGTCGACGTGCGGTGGGAGGGTCATCCACATCAAGTTGCGCATACACCGGCAGGAACGCTGCTGAGAGCGCACCCTCGCCGAACAGGCGGCGGAAGAGGTTCGGAATCATAAACGCCAGGTAAAATGCATCAGCTAGTGCACCCGCGCCGAACAGGCGGCTCATCACCGTGACGCGAAGCAAACCCATGATGCGGCTGAAAAACGTCAGCAGCGAAACCGTGCGGGCATGATGTTCAAATCGCTCACTCATGCGTTATTTGATTCCGTGGGCGAGGCGGATGTTGATTCCTTGTTATCGTCAACTTCGCGCAAAAACAATGTGCCGCACTCTCCACAGGTACCGACACCCGCCGGAGACACGGGGGTTCCACGGAGATCGTAGTCGCAGTTTCGACATCTCAAGGATCGGTCGTAATACTTGGCCAATTCTCCCCGGTAAATACGGATTACGATTGCAATCATTACCAGATACACGGATAAGTCGACAACGTCCGTGATGCTCTCAGGTAGCGTATTGATCCACGATGAAACTCGATTTGATAATAGTGCATCTTCTTTGATGCCCATTAGCACCATGTACAACAGGATTGACATAACGCCCACATACAGGGCGAACATAGCCCATAAAACGGGTTTTACGTAAGTCTTGATGAGTATATTTCTGCGAGGAGGTATGAATTTCTTCCATTGTGTAATTCGAAATACAGCTCCACAGTGAGAACACTCGTTATTGCCGGTCTGGATAATTGACTCATCCGAAATTTCCTGACCACAGGAAAAGCACGGTTTTCGATTCTTCCAGATGCGTGTTTCACGAAGGCCAAGGATGAACCACAAAGGAATCACCAGAACACACCACCACACAATGCAGTCATACAGCCACTTGCCGAACACCTCACCACTATCCTGTTTGGCCATCAGGAGAAGTGGAAATCCAATTACGCACACCAGCGAACCGGTGACCATCCAAAGGCTCCACCGGCTGAACATCTCTTCCCAGATAAAGCGGTGATATGCCAGGCGCACACGATTGGGAGTTAGGCCGATGGGGCGCAGTGCCCAGAGCCAGGTCAGGACGATCAATACCCCCAAGACGTTGGCAAGCGCATCCTGCCACGTCACCCAGCGGTGGAGGATTGGAATGCCCTGGGAGTATTCATCAATGAGCGACCAGCCGGCGACGATCAACGCCACCAGCCAGCGGCTCTTTATCCATCGTGTCTGCCAGAGCAGGAAAGTTAAGCCGCCAAATCCCAGGAGATGCAGTGTTGTGTCGGTGACAGGCACATTCTCCGGCAGCTCGAATTTCGGCCAGTGGGTCGAGGTCGTCAGCGCGATGAGATACATAATGAACACGATCCGCCAGGGCAGCGTAATACGGCGAAACCGCGCTTGTGCTTCAGGTGACATTGCCATCAGTCACATCGGCAGGGGCGGCAGGCGGGCTTGATGCCAGCGCAGGTTCATCCTCAACAGTTGTGCTTGACATCGACGTAGTGATTTCCACCTCAGGTAATTTGCCGTCACTGGTTGTTGCGTCGTTTATGTTTGAGGAGGTGGAGGAAATGTGCTTGGCGAGCGCTTTATAATCCTGAGCACCGGCGCAGTTGGATGCATAATCAAAAATAGTCTGGCCAAAACTCGGCGCTTCAGCGAGTTTGATATTGCGGCGAATGGCCGGAAGAAAGACCTGGCAATCCCGCCAGGGCACGTTCTGATCTCGCGCCTGGGTAAAGAAATCATCAAGGTCGGCAACGACTTCTTTTGCCAGCGTCGTTTGACCTTCGTGCATGCAGAGGATGATGCCGGTGACACGAAGGGATGTATTGACCGACTGGCACACGAGCCCGACTGTCTGCAGCAGTTTGCCGACACCTTGCAGCGCGAGGAAGTGGGCTTGCATTGGTACGAACACTTCCCGGGCCAGCGAAAGGGCATTGAGTGTGAGCAGACCCAGGCTCGGCGGACAATCGATCAGCACATAATCGTATTGATCAACAACAGGCTGCATTTTGTGCAGCAGGATCCGTTGTCGATCCGGGTGGCTGGACAACTCCGTCTCCGCAGCAGCGAGATCGACCTCCGATGGGATGGCGTCCAACTGTGGCTGGATGTTGATCGTCGCTGATTCTGCGGTGCAGTCGGGATCGACGAGAATGTCGTACATTGATCGCGGTGATTCGGTTTCGGCCAAGTCGATCCCCAAGTGCAGTGTCAGGTGAGCCTGTGGGTCCAGATCGAGCAGGCAGACCCGTTTTCCGGCTTTGGCCAGGGCTGCTCCGAGATTGACGGTGGTAGTGGTTTTCCCCACGCCTCCTTTCTGGTTGAGCAGCGCTATGATTCGTCCGGGATTCGGATTGGCACTTGCATGGTCGGCCATAGTTGTGAGTATATGTGATAGCCGGGCAATTCGGCATCCCTTTCGGTGAAATGAGACCCTGTCATGCCCACGATTCGTGACCAAGCTGTATGCCTCCGCCGATGGGAGTTCTCCGAGACCTCGCAGACAGTCTGCCTGCTGACATGTCAGAACGGCATCATCAACGGTCTTGCCAAAGGGGCGCGGCGTGAACGTGGATCGTTTTCCGGCGGATTTGAGCCGCTGACAGTGGGGCAAATCGTGGCCGTAGTCAAACCCCAGCGTGAGTTGGCAACCCTGACAGCCTGGCACCTGGAATCAGTCTGTTGGGCGGCGCGACAGAATCTCACCGCCAACCGTGCCGGCTTGTACATGGCTGATCTCGTTCACCGCATGCTCAAAGATCACGATCCGCACGAAAAAGTATTTCAAGCTCTACTGATGTCGATGGATCAACTCGATCAACCCCAGCGCATCTCGGAGGCATTGTTGAAATTCCAATGGATCCTGTTGGTGGAATGTGGTTATCAACCGGAGTTGAATCAGCATGTAGAGACTGGTCATGCATTGCCTGAGAATGCGCCCACTCTTGCATTTGATCCGCAGAAGGGCGGATTGGTGGAGGATATCGGCGATGCGGAACAATGGCGGGTGAGGCAGGAAACGGTGCAAGTATTGCGCAGGATTGCTACCGATAATCCTGATCAACTGAAAAATCCTGAAATCCTGCAACGAGCGAATCGGCTGTTGGCAGCGTATATTCGAGAGATTCTCGGAACCGAGCCGGCAACACTTCGCTGGGCATTTCCGGATCTGGCATCTACAACTGCATCGCACTGAAGAAATTGGATGCTGCTCTATGATCTCGTCTCAGGGATACCCCCCGGCGAACCGATATTTTTATGACGGTTTGGACTGGGCCATGACTGCTCAGCCGATAACGATGCATCGCCATTCTCTCAGGAATGCGATGCTATCTGACTTCAGTTGCATAGTTGAATGCTTGGTTCATGAATCGGAAGGCGCTTCAGAAAATTCTGAGATCACCGAGGCTTCCCACTCTTCCAGTCGTGGCGATGCAGGTGCTGGGAATGATTCGTGATGAAAAGCTGGATCTCCGAAGACTGGCGGAGATCGTTTCCTACGACCAGGCACTATCCACCAAAGTACTCAAGGTAGTCAATTCCAGCTTTTACGCGCTCAGTTCACCATGTACGACGATTCATCAGTCACTGGTGTATCTGGGATTGAATACCATTAAAACACTGGTATTGGGATTTGGGCTGGTGGATAGCATCAACTCGTCTGACACAGACGATAATACTTTCGATTATGTGGAGTACTGGACGCGGATGTTGTACACCGCAACGGCCGCACGGGAGATTGCCCGCAGAGCCGGCATAGATCCGGAGGAGGCATTTCTTTCCGGCCTGATGCAGGACATCGGTATTGTGGCCATCCTGCGCGTCTATGATGAACGGTATGTACGGATCGTAAAAAGCACGGAGCGTGATCATCGTCGCCTTTGCCGAGCAGAACAGAAAGCACTGGATTTCGATCATACTCAAGTGGGTGGTGAAGTCGCAGAACACTGGAAACTCCCCGAGCAGTTTGTACAGAGTATCCGGTTTCATCACGACTCTTCACGTGCATCGAAACAATGGCGTAAATTTGTTCAGGTTGGCGAACTCGCCAACTGTGCCGCTGACAGCATGATTCTTGATCAGCCTGATACGGCCCGGGAGGGATTTAGCCGACAGGCAAGCGAGTGGTTTGATCTCAATCCGAAGCAATGTCAAAAGCTGTTGGCCGGTTTGATTGAAATGGTTGCCGATTTGTCCGAACTGTTTCAGCTTGAAACTGAAGAACCTCCCAACGTGGTCGATCTCATGGAGCAGGCGGAAGAGCAGTTGATCATCCATCAAATGTCTGTGCAGGAAGAAACCAATACGCTACGCAAGTCAAATGAAGATTTGGCCAAGCAGACTATGACCGATCCGCTGACGGGAGTGGCGAATCGTAAATATTTTGACCAGGCATTACCTCACCACTTCAAATCCGCATTGGAAGATAACAGCAATCTTGGCTTGATCTTTATGGATCTGGATAGATTTAAATCGATCAATGATCAGCACGGGCATCAGGTCGGTGATGTCGTTCTGGCTGAAGTTGCCAGGCTTATGACGATGACACTTGGTGATCAGTGTGAAGTGTGTCGTTATGGTGGGGAAGAGTTTGCCGTACTTGTACCTGGCTCAAGTCGGATTCAAACCGCTAAACTTGCTGAATCGCTCCGCCGGGATATTGCAGGATTGGATATTGAACTCAGTGCTATTCCCGAAGCTCCTCCCAGCATTCGCGTTACTGCAAGCCTGGGAGTGGCGGCGTTGGAACAAGAGAATGTTGTCCAAATGTCTCGTCCCGACCTGCTCGTGCGGGTATCTGATCAAGCTGTCTATGCAGCAAAAGACGCAGGACGCAACTGTGTACGGGTGTTCAATCCAGCCAGTTATACCAAATCTGCCGCCTGACGTAATCCGAGGGATAGGACTACCTAAATTCATGTATTTCGATGCTACGTCAAACGGCTATCCTATTTTTCTTGCTGATACTTATTTCAGAAATCTTTCATTGTGGCCGATGAAAAACGTGCATCCACGGAGGCGAAGAACCACGGTTGTTCTGAACCATATGCGCTCACTTTAGCGTTGATCACGCAAAATCCTTATTCATATCGGCCCTTGTGTAACGGGATCAGCGTTGATGTCACACCCTTCACTTGATGAAGTTCTTACCTGTCCCACTTTGCCTTCCCTGCCGGCGGTGGCGATGCAGGTTATCGATCTAACCGGTGATCCTGATGTTCATTTGCCGAAGTTGGCGCAGGTCATTCAAAATGACCAGGCGCTGAGCAGCAAGATATTGAAAACCGTCAACTCAAGTTACTACGGGTTATCCAAACCGTGTCCGACAATTTCGCGCGCGCTGGCTTACCTCGGTTTGAGTACCGTGAAAGCACTCGCACTGGGATTCTCATTGATCGATGTGACGAAAAAGAGTGACGCAGGCCTGGATCTCACCGAATACTGGCGCCGTGGTTTGTACACCGCAGCAACAGCTCGGCAGATTAGTATGACAACAAAATCATGCGATCCTGAGGAAATTTTCCTGTCCGCGCTTATGCAGGATATCGGGATGCTTGCCCTCCACCACTCCATGGGATCATCCTACGGTGAACTGATCCAATCCACTGAGGGTATGCACAATCGGTTGGCAAAAGTGGAAATGGAAACGTTGGGATTCGATCATGCTCAGGTCGGAGCTGAACTTGGATTGAAGTGGCGGTTCCCGGAATCACTCGTGACACCCATCCGTTTTCACCATACCAATCAGACGGATTTATCTCAATGTGAATCGATGATCAAGGTCATTCTGCTTGCCAACGAAGTGACTGATGTTATCAATACATTGGAGCAATCCGACCTGGATGAGCTGTGTCGGTCAGCGGAGGCTTTCTTTCAACTTCCCCAGCCTGAAGTCGAAGCCCTGGTGAAGCAATCAGTCGATGATGCACTGGACCTTGCCAAAACAATGGGGGTTAGCATCGGCGCACCGCCCTCCGCAATCAATGACATCCTCGCCCAGGCAGAAGATGCAAAGATCATGCATCAGATCCAGATGGAGCAACAGGCATTAAATCTGCGTCAGCAAAACACTGAACTCACACAGCAGACCGTCACCGATGCGCTGACTAAGGTAGGAAATCGAAAGCACTTCGATGTAACATTGCAGCAACACTTTAACAATGTCAGTCAAATCGGAAGCGTGGGCGTTATCCTGTCGGATGTCGATAAGTTCAAATCATTCAACGACACAC
Organism: Phycisphaerales bacterium; assembly: GCA_028278245.1. Lineage (GTDB taxonomy): Bacteria > Planctomycetota > Phycisphaerae > Phycisphaerales > SM1A02 > JANQEQ01. The sequence goes on from JANQEQ010000173.1 coordinate 140,093, forward strand.
TTGGACATCAGGCCGGCGATGAAGTGCTGATCGAACTG
>JANQEQ010000174.1 GCA_028278245.1 Phycisphaerales bacterium
TATGTCGGAAACGGTTGGCGATGCTGGAACCGTTTGTCGCTACGGAGGAGAGGAATTTGCGGTGATCGTCCCCGGCGGGAATCGGAAGCAAACGGCACAACTTGCGGAGAGAATAAGACAGAATATTGCTGCCACACCATTTGATCTGCGAAAAGTGGAATTTCCGTGTGATGAACGAGAAGTGACCTCAAGCTTCGGGGTTGCGGTACTGGATCAGTCGACGCGGGGCGTGTTCACCAACCCCAAACTGCTTGTCAAAGCAGCAGATCGTGCGCTCTATGCTGCCAAGGAATCAGGACGGAATTGTGTTCGAGTGTTCAGCCCTGTCCGTCGATCGAATACTGTCGTATAGACAGATTTGATTGGACAACAATATCCAATAGATTCAATTGCCCCAGCGAATGCAATTCGTGTTCTCAAAATGTTTTTTCGTTACAGTTTTTCATCGGTGTGACCGATTGAAAGTTGACATCCACGAGGGTGAGGAACCGAGGAAGTTCTGAACCATTAGCATTTTGCCTTGGCGTTGATCACGCAAGCTCCTGAATGAAACTGGACTTTGTGTTATGGGATCAACGCTGATGTCGCACCCTTCACTTGATGAAGTTCTCACCTGTCCCACTTTGCCTTCCCTGCCTGCGGTGGCGATGCAGGTTATCGATCTGACCGGCGATCCTGATGTTCATCTGCCGCAGTTGGCGCAGGTTATTCAAAATGACCAGGCGCTGAGCAGCAAGATATTGAAAACCGTCAACTCAAGTTATTACGGGTTATCCAAGCCGTGTCCGACAATTTCCCGCGCGCTGGCTTACCTCGGCCTGAGTACCGTGAAATCGCTCGCACTCGGATTTTCTCTCATTGATGTGACGAAAAAAAGCAGTGCCGGACTGGACATTACTGATTACTGGCGCCGCTGCCTGTACACGGCTGCCACGGCACGCCAGATCGGGATGACACTCAAAATTTGTGATCCGGAAGAGATTTTCCTATCCGCACTCATGCAGGATATCGGAATGCTAGCTCTGCATCACTCCATGGGATCGTCGTATGGAGAACTGATCCAATCGACCGATGGGATGCATGGCAAACTGGCAAAAGCAGAAATGAATACTTTCGGATTCGATCATGCGTTCACTGGAGCTGAACTTGGATTGAAGTGGCGTTTCCCGGAATCGCTGGTGACGCCGATCCGTTTTCACCATACTTATAAACCGAGTTCATCGGAACATGAATCGATGATCAAGGTCATTCTGCTCGCCAACGAAGTAGCTGGAACAATAGATACGATGAACCAGCCGGGTCTGGATAAATTGTATCGATCGGCTGGAAAATTCTTCCAACTCCCGCATGCAGAAGTTAAGTCATTGATAACGCAATCAATCGACGATGCAGTCGATCTTGCGAAGTTGATGGGAGTGACAATCGGCGCACCGCCGCCCGCAATCAATGACATCCTCGCCCAGGCGGAAGATGCGAAGATCATGCATCAGATCCAGATGGAGCAACAGGCATTAAATCTGCGTCAGCAGAACACTGAACTCACACAGCAGACCGTCACCGATGCACTAACACAGGTGGGGAATCGAAAACATTTTGACGCAACATTGCAGCAACACTTTGACAATGTCAGTCACATCGGAAGCGTGGGCGTTATCCTGTCGGATGTCGATAAGTTCAAATCATTCAACGACACACTTGGACATCAGGCCGGCGATGAAGTGCTGATCGAACTG
>JANQEQ010000010.1 GCA_028278245.1 Phycisphaerales bacterium
GTGTGTGGGGGGTGGGGGGTTAGAGGTCTTTTGCAGACGTCGTGATTTCAGTTTCGGTCGCCAGTTGCACCGTGTCAGCCGGGGGTAAATCGTAGCTGATGGCTTGAACCTGCTCCGGCGTTTTATTGGGTGCCAATGTTGGGGAGTTCTGTGCCCAATGGATGGTTTCGCTTCCTGCACAGCCGCATATCAAGGCGGAAATCAGTGCATAAATAGCAAATATGCCATGATGGCGGAGTCGTTTTAGTGTCCTGAACTGGGTAGGCATCCATCGCATCCGTTTGAATCAGGCAGGCATCATACACAGTACCTCAGTGTCCGTCGCGGGATGCATCTCAAATGCAGAGCAGAAATGGAGTACTGCACTCCTTTTATCGTGATTTCACCAGTGATTGAATAAATCGATCAGAGGATGGGGTGGCAGTGTGGGGGAGTAGAGTGGGGGGGTAGTGTGTGTGGCGGGTGAGGGGTACTATTTTCTGTCGATGACGATTGATTTCGAACAATACCGATCCAGCCGAACGATCTTTCTGGAAACCTTTGGCTGTCAGATGAACGAGCTGGATAGCGAACTGATTCGTGGCCATCTGGGAGCGCTGGGATTTCGTTTTTCACCTGAAATCGATGATGCGGGAATCATTCTGTACAACACCTGCTCGGTTCGTGAACAGGCTGAGAACAAGGTTCTGAGTCGTATCGGGCAGGTCGGATTGATGAAGCAGGAGGGCCGGGATGTCATCCTGGGAGTGGTGGGTTGTATGGCCGAGCGTATCGGATCTTCCCTGCTCAAGCGCTATCCGCAGGTTGATCTGCTCTGTGGCCCGGGCGAGTTGGACAAGCTGCCCATGCTCCTGAAAAACGTAATGACCGCGCAGTCGGTTGACCGGACGGATCGCATTGCTCTTCAGGGGAACGTATCCCGACGGTCCTCAACATTGTCTGCTGCCCAAGATAATCTTGAATTGCTGGACCTTTCCCGCGCTTTTGATCCGAATGGCGCGCCGGCCGGGGGTAAATCCGCCTATGTCCGGATAACGCGTGGGTGCAACAAGTATTGTTCATATTGTGTGGTGCCCAATACTCGCGGGCCGGAGATTCACCGCGCTCCTGATGTCATCGTCGAGGAATGCCTGAAATTGGCAGATCAGGGCGTGATTGAGATCACACTGCTGGGTCAGACAGTGAATCACTACCAGTATGATCACGGTGCTGCAGTCCGGGTGAGCGGGCCATCACAACCACAAATCGGTCCAGGATCGAGTGCATATCGGAAAGAACCCAATCAGCAGAGGGATCTTCAGCACATCACACGTTTCTCGGACCTCCTGCAGAGGATTCACGACGAGATACCTGCTATCCGTCGGCTCAGATTCGTTACCAGCTACCCGCGTGATTTCGGCGATGACATTCTCCAGGTCATGGCGGCGTGCCCACGGATCTGCCGCTTCCTGCACATCCCCGCCCAGTCAGGCTCCAATACTGTGCTCCAGAGGATGAACCGCGGCTACTCCGTGGAGGAGTATGTGGATCTGGTGGATCGTGCCCGAGCCATATTGCCAGATGTCTGTATTGCGGGGGACTTTATCGTCGGATTCCCGGGTGAGTCCGAGAACGATTTTCAGCAGAGCTGCGATCTCCTGCGGCAGGTCCGATACAAGAACAGCTTCATTTTTAAATACTCGCCTCGGCCGGGGACTGTGGCTGACAACCGTTTGCCGGATGATGTGCCCGAGGAAGTAAAGCGTCGAAGGAACAACGATTTGCTGGCTATCCAGGCGGAAATCTCAGCCCAGGTTCACGCAGGGTATCTCGACCGCGATGTGGAAGTGTTTGTTGAGCAGATCAGCCAGCATTCTGAGCGGGTGGTGAAGAAAATTGAACTGGGCTGGGAATCGGGACAGGAATCGGCAGTTCAGATGTCAGGAAGAACTGAAGGCGATCTGATTGTGGTATTTGACCTTCCTGTTGGCATGGAGCCACAGGAACTACTGGGTCAGATTGTGCAGATCCGGGTCCAGAGCACAGGACCGCTGATTCTGCGGGGTAGATATATTGGAATCTGCCTCTGAAATAGTCGAATCGGGGAAAAAAATGATTAAAAAGATGTGTTAATCGGGATAGTCTGTAACTGCTCAGGGAAATCCCTGATATGGCAGTTCATATAACAGAATCCCTGATTTCGGATACTGAGGGGGTTTTTTGCCTAAACTACCTGATAGCGAGGAGTTGGGTGTCAACTTTGCCTAACTTAAAATTTACACAAAGTGTTGGAAAAGAGTCTTGACTCTGCTGTGAGAGGGTGTATCTTCGCTAATGGAAGTAAGGGGTAGCAACAGCTGCACCAACTGCTGTAGCAATTGTTTCACTGTCGTTAGAGACTAAAGAACAAGAAGAAAGGTCCCTCTCATGAAGAAAATGACTGTAATCGCCGGTTCGCTTCTTATGGCCAGCACAGCAAACGCTGGTTATGTTGGGCACACGGCGGAACTGTACACAAATGGTGCATATGCCGCACCGGCAGGCTATGACTACACCTATCGTGTCTATGCTCTGTTTGATTCAGCACTGGATCAGGTTGTAGGCATTGGTGGTGACTTCAACGAAACGATGACAGCCTGGACGAGCACTTCGTTCTATCAGGATGACACGTTTGGTGGAGACACTGAGCACAATGCTGCCTTCGATCCCGTGATTCCAGGTCTGCATTATGACACGTACTGGACCATCGGCTCATCCGACAGCGGCACCGATGGAGCAACGGGTGCAGCTTGGAACAGTGGCCCCTACTGGACCGCCAACACCTTCCTCGGTGATGATGGTGGCTGGTTCCGTACCCCCGCTGATCCTGTGACCTTCGGCGTGTTCGATGGTACCTACTATCGCGTCATGATCGGCCAATTCACTTGTGCCAATCCGGGCGATGGAGCACCCGAGTTCTCTTACACAACCAAGCTTGCATGGCTGCACGATGGCGGCACCACCAACAACGAGTATATCCCGGCTCCCGGCGCACTTGCCCTGCTCGGACTTGCTGGTCTTGTTGGCCGACGTCGTCGGTAAAAACATCAATAAACCTGTTCAGGTTTCTTGATCACATAACACCCCTACACCGTCGCCGCTTGTCGGCGACGGTGTCTTTTTTGCATGTTGTGAGGGATTGATCCCCTACCTTATCTGCACCTTCGCTGCGCTCAGGTGCAGCTTCGAGTTGTGCTCAGGTACATCATCTTACAAGCCGGGGTAGAGCGGAGCGTCGCCCCGGGTATGTCTGCATCTTCACTTCGTTCAGATGGAGCTTCAGGCAAAGCTCAATTGCGCTTTTCCAATGCCTTTCTCAACGGTTCCAGGTGGGCGGCGAATCGATCAGCCCGCTTCACCGATGTGGTGTAGATCGGCTGGCGCACCTGTTCCCGGCTGAGGGTTAGTGCATCCCGTTTTGATTCATGGAATCGCAGGCAGCGATCGTCCCAGGGCAGGCCGATAAAGTCGATGATCCTGCGGCTCATCTCTTCCTGATCCGCAATAAGTTCTTCGTATTGAACCTTCAATACACGATTCTGCAACACTCCCTCCCAGTGAGCCATGATGCGTTCATATTCCCGATACCGCAAGCCCAGATTGTGCAGATCGGTTGCATAGGGATGTCCCGTGGTGAACAGGGGATTCATAAAGCACGAGATACATGTGTCCATCGGATCACGCCGACAATCCAGCACGTAAGCCTCGGGCACGATCAGGGATAGCAGCCCCAGATTTTCATAGTTGAGCAAATCCTTGTCGATGATGCGTTTCGCACCCCGACCGAGCTTCCTGAGACTGTCGACATAACGCTTGCCGGCCCTGTTCGCATCCTCCACGGTCATCTCCGGGATACAGAACGGGTATGGCTCAGTGGATCCGATCGTCAGTGAGAGAGAACTGCAAACATCGGGTAGCAGAGGGACTTCACCGACGCCGAACGTATGAGGGTGAGCATCGATAATGTGCTCCACAAGTGTCGACCCCGTACGCGGCATACCGACGATGAGCACTGGCACGTCCGATCCATGAGTTGCGCGGGGGTATGAGGCAAGATTCTTTTCACTGTAGACGGTGATCAAATCATCCAGACGACGATGATAAGCCTCCGGATCATAAACGATCGCTTCTGCCTGGTTTGCCTGCTGGTATGCGAGGAAGGCGTCGTCGTACTGCTCATTTTTCTCCAGAATACGCCCCAGTTCAAAGAGTAGACGCCGGCGTGTTTTTGATGTGGCATTGGGGCTGTCGGCGTGCTTTCTGATCAGGGTAATCGCTTCATCGATGCGCTTCTCGTTTTTCAGGGCACGTGCATAATTGAACGCCATCTCGGCAGTTTCGTCACTCGCGCTGATGAGAGGTTTGAGCAAATGCATAACTTTGGTGTGATCCCCCTTGCGATCAAATACTTCCGCCTTTCCCTGGATTGCGTCTACTGATTTCGGCTTTAGTTTGAGCACCTTGTCGAAACGGCTCAGCGCAGCAGAGAATTTTCCCTGCTCGGTATTCACAAAGCCCAGCATCAAATGCACCAGGGATTCCTTTGGTTGAAGGCGAGCGCACTGTTCCAATGGAGCCGCGGCATCGTCATAACGGCGCATGGCATGGAGTATCTGCCCCATGAGATACAGGGCAGGGGGATTCTTTCGTCCCTTGGCCAGGACCTGTTCGCAGAGATCGCGCGCAACCTCAAGACTGCCGGATTCATAAGCGCGGCGAGCCTTATCCAGAGCGGGGTGAGTGGGGGGAAACATCCAACGATTCCGGGAACAGGAAGAGAGGTTCAGAAAGCCTCATCATACTACCTTCCGACGAGCTGTTCGTTGGTTTCATACCTCTTCAGAGCAATAAGCAATTGTTCTATCTGGCTGGGAGGCGGCATGTTCATCAAACGTCGACGCAGCGCAACGACTGTTTTCAATTCAGCTTCGTTGAGGAGCAAATGCTCTTTCCGCGTTCCTGAGGCAGCCAGGTTCATCGCCGGATAGCGACGCAGATCCGCAACCGAGCGATCGAGGATCAGCTCCATATTACCCGTCCCTTTGAATTCCTCGAAGATGACCTGATCAGCCCGTGAACCTGTATCAACCAGGCAGGTGGCAATCATCGTCAGTGATCCGCCTTCTTCGGCACGACGCGCTCCGCCGAAGAGCTGTTTGGGAATTTCCAGAGCCTTGGAATCGAGTCCGCCAGACATGGTGCGTCCGCTGGAGCCGAATTTTCTGGAGTTGTTGAACGCTCGTCCAAGTCGGGTGAGTGAATCGAGCAGCACCACGACATCGCGCCCTGCTTCGAGCATGCGCTTAGCTCGCTCGACCGCCAGAATTCCCAGTGCGATGTGCGTTTCCACATCAAGATCGTTGGATGAGGCGAGCACCTGTGCGGGAACATGCCGTTTGAAATCAGTGACTTCTTCAGGGCGCTCATCAATCAACAGCGCGACGAGTTCAACGTCGGGGTGATTGTGCTTGATCCCCATAGCAATATTCTGGAGCAGAATCGTCTTCCCTGCTTTAGGCGGTGAGACGATCATGCCCCGCGTTCCATACCCAATGGGGCAGAACAGATCGATCAGACGACAGGCCGGTGGGCAGCCGGGATACTCCAGCGTGATACGCGGCTGTGGATCAATTGCAGTCAATTCATCGAATTTCTTCCGCTCGGCGTATTGCTCGGGCTGGAGTCCCTCGATTTCCAGCACTTCCTCGACAATCGGGCGCGGGATCCGCGGCTTCCGGCTCCTTCGGCGCCGTGGTTTTTTTTGCACGACGTTCGCAGTCACCTGCTGTCCCTGGCGCAGGGGATATCGATCCGCCAATTCCAGCGGAACGAATGGGTCGTCATCGCGCTCAATGAGTCGATCATCAAGTTGCCTGATGCGCCCTTCGGTGCCTTTGGGCCATTCCAGAATTCCACTGACTATGGTGGTCATCGTTGAGATGCACTCAGTACGTTCATCGGTAACGCCGGGAAGTTGCCAAGCTGCGGAGTTGGAAACTCCAGATCGGCAGAGACAGTAACGTCTTGGGAAAAAGCTTCGGCTTGGTTCAGGGTAAACCCACCGGTTTGCTCACATTAGTAGAGCAGGGACGGATGGGGATGTCAAGCTGTAATGAGATAACTTTATCAGGGTTTCAAAGTAGTGAATTTGATCGCGAGCTGGGCTGCGAGCGACGCATTGTTTACGAGTAATGCGATGTTGGCGTGCAGTGATTGCCCGCTGGTGCGTTGTGCCAGTTCCGCCAAAAGGAAAGGTGTGCGATCCCGGCCGCTGATCCCCCGTGCAGTTGCGAGTGAGTCAGCAAGATTGACCACCTGGTCGATTTCCTTTTTATCCAGTGCGAAGTCTGCCGGGACGGGATTGGCCAGCAGCATCCCGTGAGATTGCCCCAACACACTCCACTGGTGATTACAGGTCATGGCGACCTCGGACAGATCGTCCAGGCGATTGTTGACCGGAATTGACTCATCACCCAGACAGAGAAAGAGCGGAAAATGATCGGTCTGGTAGCCGATGACCGTAACCCCCATTGCTTCGAGCCACTCCATGGTTGCCGGGACATCGAGAATTGATTTTGCTCCGGCCGACACGACGCAGACCGGACTTTGTGCAAGCTGGCGCAGGTCAGCGGAAATGTCGGGACACTCCGTCCAGTCACGATGAACACCACCGATGCCTCCCGTGGCAAAGACTCGAATGGGTCCACTGGGTGGCAGTGAACATGCCGCCAATGTTGCGGAGACGGTTGTACCTGCAGTGGCTTTTGTGGTGAGTCGATAGGCAAGATCCGTGATGGATGTTTTCTGTCCGTTAGGTGTTTGAGCCAGATGAGCCAGTTGATCATCATCCAAGCCGATGTGCAGGATGCCGTCGATCACAGCAATGGTTGCCGGGACTGCTCCGGCTTGTCGAATCGTTCGCTGGAGGAGTCGGGCAACTTCAAGGTTGAGCGGTTGCTGAGAATCCCAACTTTCCGCAGAGCACTGTGGCGGAGCAGGGATCGGCAAGCGAGGCAGGCCGGCCGTAATCACCGCTGATTCCAACGCAACCACAGCGCGATTCTCGACAAGTGCCTGCTCAATTTCAGCATGAATCTGCAGAGGAATCACGGGGTGTATCCTTTTGATCACGATCGCTTGGTGCGGATTCGACCACCCATGCGTTTGCGGGGTAACGCTACCGGAACCTGCCCGCCGGGAAACTTTGAGCTGTCGGACGTGTCGGTGGTAGGTAGTGACGTGCGAACACGGCTATGCGTGGTGCGGATTTCATCCTGCCGTCTGGCCTCCTCCTTTTGCTGGTTCAGGACAGCAGCAGGAGGTTCGCCGGGCTTGAAGTCGCTGTATTCACTGGCCAGGATTTCCACGTTGGTGAGTTTTTCGATTGCGGTCAGCAGTGCACCCTGTTCCGGAGTCACAAAAGACCAGGCGATACCGTCCTTGCCGACCCGAGCTGTGCGCCCGATACGATGAACATAGACTTCCGGATCTTCCGGCAGGTCGTAGTTGATAACGTGGCTGATGTCATCAACATCCAATCCACGTGCGGCAAGATCGGAGGCAACGACCACGCTCAATTCGCCTTTGCGCATTCGACTCATCACGCGATTGCGCTTGTTTTGATACATATCGCCGTGCATTGCGTGGGCGCTGATCCCTTTTCGTTTGAGATAGCCGGTCAGTGCATCAACGGTTTGCTTGGTGCGGCAGAACACCAGCGTCAGCGCCGGTTCCTCGTTTTTTAGAAGATGCAACAGTAATCTGTTTTTATCCCACGGCTGTACGGTAAAGTGTCGCTGATGCACCTGGGATACAGTGAGGCTCTTGCCTTCAGAGACATCAATCTTGACCGGGTTGTTCAGGTAATGTCGCGCGAGAGTCTCGATCTCCCGTGAGATCGTTGCGGAAACGAAAATAGTCTGGTGATCCTGCTGAAGTGTGCTGAGGATTTGGCGAATGTCATCGCGGAAACCGATATCGAGCATTCGATCCACTTCATCAAGTACTGCCAGTTGGATGTGTTCGTAGGGTAGGCGCCCCCTGCGGTGCATGTCCATGACTCTGCCGGGTGTTCCGACAATGATGTGCGGTCCCCTCTTGAGTTTTTCATTCTGGACCTTCATGCGCTGTCCGCCATAGATTGGTACGACGTGCAGGTCGGTGAACCGTCCGATGTTGCGCAGCTCATGAGTGACCTGAATCGCCAACTCGCGAGTGGGTACGAGACACAAACTGGCAAAGGGAGAATCAGTTTTAACGCGCTCGATGATGGGGATGCCGAAGGCTACCGTTTTCCCTGTGCCTGTTTTTGATTGCCCCAGAATGTCCGAACCATCCAGTGCAGGCGGAACCATCACCGCCTGGATATGCGTGGGGTGTTCGAAGCCCATCTCCCTGATTCCCCGGAGCACAGGATCACTTAATCCAAGATCCGCAAAGGTCGCACTGGTATCGTAAACTTCATCCATCGGGAGTATCGAAAATCTAGGAGTCATTCGGGAGCGTAGAGCTCTCGATCAAGGGATACAATCCACCCCACTATCATCATACTGTAAGAACCAGTTGGGTTTCACAATATTGTCCGGGCATGGGTTATACCATCATGGTAGGATCGCATAAGTGACGATACAACACATCTGAAGTATCAAGGAAACTTTGAATTTGAGCACGATGCATACCGCCAGCCAGATTAATGTCAATCTTTCCGCCGTACAGCACAATATGAGACTGCTGCGGCATATCATCGGCCGGGACTGCGCGATCTGTCCCATCATCAAATCCGATGCCTACGGCCTGGGCGCGGTGCGGATGGCCCAGGCACTCGTGGCTGAGGGGGCGGAATTGCTGGCCGTCTACACACCCCAGGAAGCATCTCGGCTCATTGCCTCGGCCGTGGGAGGTTCCGTACTCGTGCTCATGCCCCTGCGCGATATTCCACGTACCGATGAGTTGTACCGTGGATTTGTCTGCGGCAGATTGCATCTGACCATTCATGATGAGGAACATCTGAATTGTGTGATTGCTCTGGCAGAACAGTATGGCGTCACCATTCCCGTCCATCTGGAAATTGATACAGGCATGACTCGCGGTGGCTGCGACTATCACCGGGCATCAGATTTGATGCAGCGCATCAATCACAATGAGAAGCTCGTGATGGCGGGTGTCTTCACCCATTTTGCCGGTGCTGACGAGAATGAAGAATTCACGAGCCAGCAACTGGCGAAGTTTGAGAAGATCGTCCGGGACAATGAAGCGTTGTTACCCGCTGATTGTTATCTTCATGCTGCTAATACTGCTGCAACCTTGCGCAACCAGCGCTATCATCAGTCGATGGTCCGGGTGGGTCTGGGGTGGGTGGGTTACGGAATGGAAATGCTCCACGGCGGTGAGATTATCCCCGAAGGTGAAAAACTCCAGCCATCGATAACCTGGAGCAGTCGCATCATTCACCTGCGTTCCGTTGCCCCGGGTACACCAGTCGGGTATGGCAGCACCTGGAGGACAGAGCGGAAAAGTGTAATCGGACTCGTGCCGGTGGGATATGCCGATGGATATCCTTCACAATTGGGAACTGCAGATACACATCATCCGCAGGGTTGGGTGCGGGTCCTGTGCGATCAACATTCACCGGAAGAGATGTCTTTTGCTCCCGTTGTCGGTGCGGTGAGCATGGATCAAATCACATTGGATCTGACAGATATTGCACCCAAGGCTGATTTGGCGGTAGGCACATCGGTGGAGATCATCACGCCGGACCAGGAAGCGCCGAATCATTTACCTCGATTGGCACAGGCTGCGGGTTTGGTTCCACACGAACTGCTGTGTGCCCTGAATCCTCGTATCAAGCGTGCCTATCAGATGTCCGTGGTCGACCAGTCGTATTCAGGTCCATCGTCACAGACATCTGCCGCTGCGGGCTGATGACGTGCTGTTCCGATAACACACATCTGTAAATTTCTCATCATACGATCGTCATAAAGCCGATTGATGATGTCCGAACGACATGGGCTATCGGGAAGCCGAGAACAGCTTTCGAGGGACCGCCTGCCAGGCCGACCCACTTTGCTCAATATACGCTTCCCCACCATGTCGTTCCTTTTTTGATAGGTCGCAATTCCCTCGCCTTTCCCGTGCATGAAGCGTTATCGGGCAGGGTTTGTGAATTTGGAACATCTGAACTTTCTGGCAATTCGTCGGAACGGAAGCAGTTGTTTTACGAATAATGTTATAGACCGATGTAGTGTGTGGATAAGGCGCACGCCTTTCGAAACGCAGTGCACACTCACGTGAGGCCGCAATTGCCGCTTTACCTGACCTGTGAATCGAAATTGCCAGCGCCTTATCTTTTTCCCGTCGAAATACTCTCAGCAGATAAAGCACAGTTGGCATAGGATAATGTGATGCAATCCGTGTCCGGTCCCATGCCCACGTCTACGCTCCTGCGCACAAGCACAATACGCCTTGGTGTTGTTCGTTTTCTCAATGCTCGGCCGCTGATCGATGGCTTGGAACGTCTCGCAGATGTTCAACTGGAATATGGTGTGCCCAGCGAACTCATCGGGATGCTGCTGGATGACAGAGTCGATGCGGCTTTGTGTTCTTCAATCGACTTTCAGCAATCCCCCGAACCGCTGGAGATTGTGCCGGTTGGATTACTCGGCTGTGATGGCTCGACGATGACAGTTCGTCTCTATGCGACACGTCCGCTCGATCAACTGCAGCGCGTGCATTGTGATACGGATAGTCACACTTCAGTAATCCTGTTGAGGATTCTGTTGGCTGAACAGTACCGATGTGCGCCCGAGTTTGTTGATTATGCTCAAGGGGATCGGGATAAGCAGCGTTCTGCTGACGATTGGCCTGAGGCTAAATTGCTGATCGGCGACAAGGTGGTAACCGATTCCCCCCCCGAAAAGTATTATCCATATCAACTGGATTTGGGTGAGGCATGGCAGCAGCTCACCGGCAAACCATTTGTCTTTGCCACGTGGATGATGCGGCGCGAAAGCGATTCAGCATTGAAACAGGCGGTTGGGGCTGTGCTCGATCATCAGCTTCGATACAACCGGATGCACCTGCCCGCCATCGTCCATGAGCACGCGCCCAATTGGGGTTGGCCTCTGGATCTTGCTGAGCGCTACCTGCAAAACCATATCATCTATGCGCCTGAGCCTGACCGATGGGAGGGTATGGAGTTGTTCTTTGAACGTGCCCTGGAGCACGACTTGATATCAGAGCAACGGCCGCTTGCTTTTTCCACCTGTCGTTGATGGATCATGCCTCACGTTGCCCGATTCAAAATTGATGCGATCAAAGAGCTATTCCAGCAGCTCAGGTACGCGCCACGGGATACGCAGTTGCGTCACGTGGCTGCGACAGAGACGTTGGTATATGAGATTGATCCCGAGCAGAATTACCCGCTGGATTTTGTAGTGTTTCGCATTACGGGCTATCGACCAGAAACCACTGGAGAATCTGTTACCTGTGTGGGAGGGGCGTTGCGCGAGGATCTAGGGAATTTCATCCAGCGAATCACATGGGAGCAGGAACTCACCGAAGAGCAGCGAGGTTGCAGGGCACTTTCAATGGAAGATGTAGCGCAACGTCTGCAGGTCTCGCCCAAGACAGTGCAGCGATATCGTCGACTCGGGCTGCTCTGTCATTATGTGATGCAGGAGGATGGATCAAAACGGCTTGCCTGTTTTGAAGATGCGCTGGAACAGTTCACGAAAAATAATGCCCGGCAGGTTCGCAAGGCGGCCAAGTTCAGCCGCGTCGATCATGAAGCCGAAGCTATTATCATCGAAGATGCAATTAACCTCCATGAAAATGAGAAGCTCAATCTGAATCGGATCGTCGGTCGATTAGCACATAAGCATCACCGCGCACGCGAAACGGTTCGACAGATCCTTCTTCGTTATGATCGGAGTGCGGAGCGGCCGATATTCGCCTCCCAGCAGACTTTGAGTCAGCATGATCAGCGAGTAGTTGATCGGGCATTACGTTGGGGGATACCCGCAGCACGGTTAGCAAAAAGATTCGGAAGAACTCGCAGCGCAATACAACGTACCGGACACCGCGCGCGGCGACGTTTCCTCCAGCAGCTTGATCTTTCTTATGTTGATCTGCCGACCTTCTCTCTGGTTGATCCTGAAACGGTGATCCTCAACGCGCCGATTGTGACGGGCGATCTGAGTGATGTCTATCCTGACAATGATGCTCTCACTCTCATTCAGGCACAACATACATCTTCCGATCATACTGAAGAGACCGCTCTTATCGGTGCATACAACCTGTTGAAAAAGCGATGCGGTGAAGCGATATCGGCTCTGTCGGAGTGGCCTACCGCGCAGGTACTGGACCGCGTGGAAACCGATCTGCGCTGGTCTGACCGATTAAAAAACCGACTGGTCGAACATGCCATACCCACGATCGTGCAGCGGCTCGATCAAAACCTCCATGCTCCGCTTATCACCCAACCTCCCGGTGTGATTCTTTCCCTCCTTCCCATGGCCATCAACATCGTGTCGGATCTTATCGAAACACTCGATCCAGGCCGGGGCCAGCACCTGGAAGGCGTAGCAGCCTTCGAGCTGGATCGCACACTATCCCGGTTGAGTAGTGAACAGCCATCTCAAAAAGCTGCGGCGCGTCATGTGCCGGGATCACTGCCTCTACCCGCCTGGCGATATGCACTGACACAATGGAGCAAAAGGTTCAACCTGCGCGCTGATCTGGTGCCGCACCTGCATGAACTGGAAGAGACGAGTCGGAATATGATCCAGATACGGTATGGTTTAGCGCACTGCTGTCCGCAGACATATCGGGATCTGGCACAACGATTTGATCTCACGCCACGAGGCGCAGCGCAACAAATTCGACAGATCACCATCGAGTTGCGACGTCTTGTGCGCGACCAGAGTAAATCATGAAGCGACGCGGCTTTGCCGCGCTTCCCAGGTAGGCCGGAATAATTTTTCTCCTCAAAAATAAAAGCGCTCAGTGTCAACTACACCGAGCACAAATAAAATCGCAAATGGTTCCGAAAACTTAACGCTTGGAGAACTGGAAGCGTCGACGAGCACCAGGCTGACCGGGTTTCTTCCGCTCGACACGTCGAGGATCCCGGGTGAGGTATCCATTGTCGCGCAATACAGTTTCCAGTGACGGATCATACTTCCGCAATGCCCGGCCTAATCCGAGCTTGATTGCGCCAGCCTGGCCGGTATATCCACCACCGCTGACATTGACGTAAATATCCACCGCGCCGCGTGTCTGGGTGGTTTCGAGTACGTTCATGAGATCTTTTCGATCACGATCTTCGGTGAAGTAGTTATCCAGTTCGCGCTTGTTGACAAAGAACAATCCCGCACCCGGTCTGATGCGGACGCGCGCCACTGCAGCCTTACGTCGACCGGTTCCCCACCACCAATGACCATCGGGCGGCTTCGTTTGGCGGACCGCAGGCCTGGGCTTTGGCTCAGACGGTGGAGCTTCCTTTGGCGCTTCTGCTTCAGGTTTTTCACTTTTCTCTTCTGCCTTGGGTTCCTCCGCTACCGGGGATGGTTCCGCAGCGGGAGGATCAGTTGGCGTATCTGGAGCAGTACTCGCCGG
>JANQEQ010000017.1 GCA_028278245.1 Phycisphaerales bacterium
GTGTGTGGACAAATACGGTGGCGCGTAATTATCCCGGAGAGTCGGATTGCTTATGCTCTGAAGTTCAAGTGAAACCGATCAAATTTTCACATTTACATAGAACTCGTAGTCAACATAGCATCCTTCAACCATCGCTCGATGTAATGAATGTCAAACGTTGCTTCATTGAACTCGCGGGTATCCATAATCATCCGATGCATGGGGATCGTGGTTTTCACCGGGGCTATGGTAAACTCGCGCAAAGCGCTGCGCATCTTGGCGATGGCGGTTTCGCGCGTGATATCATGTATGACGAGTTTGGCTATTAATGAATCGTAATTCGGCGGCACGCGATAACCGGGTTGAACGTGGCTTTCAACTCGAATACCAAATCCACCCGGTGGTGAGAACTGCTCGATCAAGCCCGGCTGGGGCATAAAGTCACGCTCAGGATCCTCAGCGTTGATTCGGCATTCAATGGCGTGGCCAGAAATGGAAATGTCTTTCTGCTTGTAGGACAGTTTTTCGCCAGCTGCGATGCGAATCATCTCCTTGACAATGTCCACCTGTGTGATCATCTCGGTAATGGGATGCTCTACCTGCACACGGGTATTAACTTCCAACATGAAGAAATTCTGATCCTTATCCATCATGAACTCGACCGTCGCAGCACCGGCATACTCCGCTCGGCGAATCAGATCAGCAGCGGATTTCGCCACAGCATCACGTTTCTTAGGATCGATATTCGGCGCGGGTGCTTCCTCAATCAATTTCTGATGCCGACGCTGGGTAGAGCAATCGCGATCATAAAGATGGATTGCATTGCCGTGCTTGTCTCCCAGGATCTGAAACTCAACATGGCGCGCATTTTCCAGGAACTTCTCCAGATACAAATCGCCGTTGGCAAATGCTGCCTGAGCTTCTCGCTGGGCTGATGCATAATTGTTTCGCAGTGTGGCTTCGTTATGGCAGATGCGCATTCCACGTCCCCCACCACCCGCGACGGCTTTGAGAATAACGGGATAGCCGATCTTCTCGGCAATTGCCATTGCATCCTCTTCATCTTCCAGAACATCAGGAGATCCGGGAAAAATCGGAGTGTTCGATGCCTTGGCAAGTTTCTTACACTCGACTTTATTACCCAGCTTGGCCATTGCCTCAGGACTCGGTCCAATAAATTCAATATGGCAGTCACGACACACTTCGGCAAAGTGCGCATTCTCCGCCAGGAAACCATACCCCGGATGGATCGCATCAACGTTGGCCACTTCAGCTGCGGAAATGATGCGGTCAATGCGGAGATAAGATTCCGCAGCCGGTCCCTTTCCAATGCACACAGTATCATCAGCCTGCTGGAGCCAGGGACCATCCGCATCGGCCTGCGAATAGACACAGACCGTTTCGATCCCCATTTCGCGTGCAGCGCGGATAATTCGAAGTGCAATCTCCCCACGATTGGCAATCAGAATTCGGGAAAACATGCCGTTACTGCCCTTTCACTAGAAAGAGCGTCTGTCCGAATTCCACCGGCTCGCCGTTCTGCACCAGTACTCGCTGGACGACGCCACTGCACTCAGCTTTGATCTCGTTGAAGATCTTCATCGCTTCAACGATGCACACAACTGTGTCTGAATGAATCTGGGTACCGGCAGAAACAAATGGTTCGGAATCGGGATTTGAAGCCGCATAAAACGTTCCAACCATCGGGCTTTGAATCTCGATCAGGTCAGATTCTTCTTCAGTTGCAGTTGACGGTGCAACTGTGGGTGGTGCGGGAGCCGCCTCCACCGGTGTGCCGGGGGCAACAGCAAGAGCCGCCGAGTTCTCAACCTGTACGGGCGCGGCCGGGGACTGCCGACGCAATGTCACCTGCTCTTCACTATCACGGAGATCCAACTCCGTCAGCTCGTTGGCAACCATCAGGCGCACAAGTTCCTTGAGCTTGCGAATATCAATCATATTTGTTTTTCCCTGACTGCAGGCAGTGGTAAAACTGCCTGGTCCAATTGCTTTGGATAATTGCTCTGTACTCGAAAACCGTCATCGGTAATCAGTACAGCGTCTTCAATACGCTCTCCCCCCTCCCCCGGCAGGTAGATCCCAGATGCGCAAGTCTCATCTACAAACGACATTCGAAGTCTGGCTATGTGTTGCTGACAAGCTTGGTACGTTTTCGAATTGATGGTCTTCTGCCTTGTTATCGACATGGCGGAAGTATAGCGATATTGCACGAAAATGTTGCCATCGTTCTCGAAATTGTGACAAAATGTGGATAAATGATCAGATCTGATTGGATCTGAGTGCCACTGGTGAGTCCAGGACCTCTTTCATTACGAACATTTCACGCAGCCAGGAGCGGTTCTGCAGCCGAGTGTGGAGTTTAGACGCAATGCTGTGCTTTTTCCTTGACTCCCAGGGAGAAATATCCTGAGCGGCTTGAGTTCTGCCACGAGGGCGCTTCAGGGCTGTATGACTTTGATCGTGCGGGCGATCTTCCAGTGCTACGCGTTTGACCGTCCGCTTGGGATCACTTCTCGCCTTTCTCCTTTGCTCAAAAGTCTCATGCTGGGGCTTAGCAGGGGGAGATTCTCTTTTTGGCATGGTAGGCACAGGAGCAGGTTTCGGCCTTGAGATCTGCTGGGGACGCTGGGGAGTCGGCACAGAAGTCTGGGGACCAGGTGCTGTGGTGGAGACTTGCGTTCGAGCCTGCTGCCGGCGCTGACGAAGTTGTTCGAGTTGTTGACGGCGTCGTTCTGCCAGATTCTGAAGTGGATTTTTTCCGGATTTACGGGTGGTCGAAGAGGTTTTGGCGAGGACGGTTCGGGACGGCGTTTGGGTAGTGGTGGATGCTGGGGGTGTAGTTGTTTGGGGTGTGGATGTGGGGGTGGAGCTGTCCTGCATCTGCTGGCGGCGCTTGCGCTCCTTTTCCTTCGCTGCAGACTTGATCAGGCCGCCGATGATATTGGCCACCACGATAGCGATGATGATGATTGTCCCGATGTTTTTCATGGCTGTTCCATTGTATCGACGTTTACAGTGCTTTGCATCAAGGCGACGAGTCGTCGTCTTCCGGCAGTTTCCTGAATCCATGCAAACGGGACATGAAAAACAGATTTCAATCGATCAGGCTGGAGTACCTCCGCTACAGAACCGGAGGCAACGAGAGTACCCCTCTCAAGTAACCAGACTGCATCTGCCACCTGTGCTGCCATAGAGATATCGTGCAGTACAAGCAGGATTGTTATTCCCCGCTCAGCCAGTTGCCTCAACAAAGTCATACATTGCTGCATATGTTTCAGATCCATAGCCGAGGTCGGTTCATCAAGAACCATGATCCCATTATCCTCCACCTGACACAGCGCCCGGGCCAGTGTGACACGCTGCTGCTGTCCCACAGATAGTGCAGGGTAAGGCCGATGAGCCAACTCCAGAAGGTCCAGATTGGCCAGAGCATTCTGAATTCGACTGGGATTTCGAGGGAGAGCGTAACGACCAAGCTCCACCACATCCTGCACCGTAAACGCTGCGGCAACTGTGGATCGCTGAGGAACATACGCCACGTGCTGGGCGAGTTGTCGAGGTGACAGGTCCGTAACCTGACTGCCCTGGATGTAGACGTGACCGGATACCGGCCGCTCAGATCCGATGACACATTTGAGCAACGTTGATTTCCCCGCCGCATTGGGGCCGAGGACCGCAGTGATTTTCCCCGGCTCTGCCTGTACACTGATCCTTTGTAGGGTATCTAGTGACCCATACCGATGGCTCAGGTTTTCCAGGCGCAGACTCATGATCGTCCCCTCCCACTGCGCAGCAGCCAGATGAAAGCTGGACCACCAATCAAGGCTGTAAACACCCCGACTGGCATCCGACCTCCCTGTACCGAGATGATCTGAGAAGCAACATCAGCTCCGATCAAAAGAGCAATACCCGCCAAAGCTGCACCCACGACTAAAACAGTGTGCTTCGGCCCGAGGATCAACCTTGCTGCGTGCGGAGCAATAAGTCCTACAAAACCGATTGGCCCAGCCAGAGCGACCGCTGCTGATGTCAGAATGCCGGCCACGACGAACAGTACGAGCCGTAGTGGTCCCAACGATAAACCGATGCTCCTTGCTTCGTCATCACCAAGTGTTGCTGCATCCATCGCCCGGCCAAAGAAGAGAGCAATCGCTGAACCGATCAGCGCGATACTCCCGGTGATAATCAGTTCACTCGTCGATGCACCCTGGCGAATGATCCCCATCATCCACGTCACCAGATCCGCTTTCAGGCCGTGAGGAAGGAGGTGGTGGAAGAACATGATCAGCGCGCCGCAGATTGCAGTTACGACCACACCCACCAGTACGAGTGATATCGGATCCAGCCAGCCCCGTTTCTGGCCCAGTAAATAAACCACCCCGAGCGTGCCCACCGCCCCCACTGCTGCAGGCATCGTGTCCATTCCTCGCAGGTTCCAGGTGATGGCAAGGGAAGACTGCAAATACATCACCATCACGACGGCCAATGCAGCTCCGCTTGATGCCCCGAGAATGTAGGGTGAGGCAAGCGGATTCCTCAACAATGCCTGTAGTAGTACACCCGAAACCGCCAGCGAAGCACCGGCAATTGCTGCCACTCGTACCGCCGTCCAACGCAAACTCATGGCATCTGATCCCGTCCACTCCCAGGTCAATACCCCTGAGATATCACGATAGACAAGCAACCGCGCGATTACAGTCAGCCCGACAATCACAACCAGGCAGCACAAACCTAAAAATTGTCGTTTGGCTAGAGGTCTCATTGCTCGGGGATCGTGGATTGATTGAACTGATGGAGGATTTCCCGTAACTCCTCCGCCACACTGATGACGCCTGTGGAAGGTAACCAGGCATCCGGGTTGGAGAGAACAGCAAATCGCCTCGTCTGCACAGCTTCGATTTTCAACTTTCCCAGCGGACCGGCCAACTCCCACGGATCAACCGATGAATCCTCACTGGTCTCAGCGATGATAATCACGGCTGGTGGATTGAGATGCGAAACATCCTCCAGAGAGAGATTCTGCCATCCTGTGACTTCCGTTGCATTGCTTGCCCCCAGCGCGATGAGCAGATCACTCAGATACGTTTCCCTGCCAAAAACTGCCACAGGATCGATGTGATGGACGAGAAGCACCGGTCCTTGCCAACGATCAGATGCTTCGGCATGAAGGATCCTATCCAGCCTGCGCCAAAGCGTATCGATCTTGTCTGACATTCGATGATGCTCACCGGATTCCTGCTCATAAAGTACATCCGGTATGGCCCTCACCATCCGCTCAATATCCGCCAGCGTGTTGATCCGGCTCCACTGGCCGATCTTCCATCCTTTTTGCTCGGCCAATTCCAGTAAACGAGTATCAGCCCCTTCACGAGAAGTTTGCATGAGAATATGAGTGGGTTGCAACTCTAAAAGTCGCTCGTAGTTGATCTGCAAAAGATCGCCCACAACGGGGATATCAGTCGGCAAGGATGTACAGAATGTACTTCTACCCACAATTTTCTCTTCCAGGTCCAGATCGACCAATGCCCGGGTGATTGCCGGGCTGAACGATACGATCCGAAGTTGAGAGGCTGTACCGGCTGAATTGACCACCTCCGGATCATCATTCCGACATCCCACGATCGCCATAACTGCCATGTACAGCAGGATTACCCAAAGATGACGGAGGCGGATTAATCTGATTTCACCCATGGTGTAAATCGTACCGTTGGGCCGATAACCATGATAGTGACATTTCATCCCATCTTGGAATAAGGAGGTCACTTATGCCGCGCCTGCTTGATGTACGTCAACTCTTTCGTCGGAAAACCAAACCCGTGGCAATTGACCTTACAGGTACACAGGCTGAATCACTCACTCAATCTATGGGCAAGGGCGTTGAGCAGACCAATGAAAATGGTGAATTCACTGGCTCCGTTGATTCACCTAAAAAGACTAATCGCATTCCTCCAGTTGTAAGCAGCGTGGAAGAGGTATCGACTCTGGTCAGGAAAGTCGGCGAGCATCTGGACAATCAGTCGGACCGAACGGAGCGGCTGCTGACGATGCTCCAGCAGCTCCCCACAGCGTTTGAAACGTTACCTGAGATCCATCGACAGAACACCTGCCTCCTGGAAGAATTGACTGCACATTTCAGTAAAGCCCGTGCACGTGAGTCAGCACTGAATGAGAGTCTGCACAACCTCAGCAAGGCTTCGGATCGTCAGATCGAAGTGATGGGCCTGATCCAACAGCAACTTGATGCAAATCACAAAGCAGCTGAGCGTCGAACCGATGCTCTCAACCGGCTGGACAAGGCGTTGAGCACGCTAGCAGAGTCACACTCTCGCACCGGAGCTGCATTATCAGGCATGATCGAATCCGGTACACGACAGCAGTCAGAACTCTGTCGCCAACTCGGACGCACACATAAATGGATCATTACGACATTTGTGTGTTGCGCTGCAGCGTCAATCACCGCTCTAGTGATCGCAATTTTCGCACTGTTGCAGTAAAGCTGCCAAGGGTATTCGCCGTTTTACTGTATGGTTTTTGATGATGTGACAACTCACCCCGCGGTAACGAGTTGCCCCTCAACCAGTCTTTGATATAGATCGCAGCGCTTCAGCAGTTCTTCATGTGAGCCATCATCAACGATGCGCCCTTGATCCATCACCAGAATGCGATCGGCACTCAACACCGTCGCTAATCGATGCGCAATCAGGAATGCAGTGCGACCGACACAAAACTCTTTGATCGCAGCATTGATGTGCGTTTCACTTTCCGCATCGATTTGACTGGTTGCTTCATCGAGAATCAGAATCGTGGGATCACGCAGGATCGCCCGGGCAATGGCAAGGCGCTGACGCTGCCCACCGGAGAGAGACGCCCCCTGCTCGGCAAGATCCGCATCAAATCCGCCGGGTAGAGTTTCGATGAATTCATAGGCGTGGGCCTGTCGTGCCGCCTCCTCCACCTGCGATCGGGTCGTCTCGGCCATCCCAAATGCGATATTTTCCGCAATTGAGCCGCGGATGAGCACCGTATCCTGAGTCACCACACCGATTTGCTGCCGCAGGCTGGTGAGATTGACCTGCATGATGTCCGTGCCGTCAACTAACACCTGGCCAGCGTTCGGCAACAGGAGCCGGGGGAGGAAGCTCAGGAGTGTTGTCTTACCAGAGCCGTTGGGGCCGACGATCGCG
>JANQEQ010000049.1 GCA_028278245.1 Phycisphaerales bacterium
ATCCTGTGCCAGTGCGGTCAGATTGTGAGCGAGATGCGGTCTGAGAGCGAGACCACCCGACAGTACACCAATAGCTTTGAGGAAATCGCGGCGAGAGAAATAGCCAATTTTCTTATTCATTCTTCTGCTCCATGTATAAGTATCCAATTCCTGACCGAAGCGTTTTTTTCGATAAAGCCTCCTCCTTCTGCTAAACCGGGCCGGTTGAATCCCGCACCATCAACGCCATCTCCAATTCGATCTGCATGGGGGATGCGGCAGCATCAATGATTTTCAGCAGGGTTTGGGCGGCCATGTACCCTTTCTGATAAGCCTGCTGCCGGACCGAGGTAAGCTGCGGGGTCGCGATGCGCGCCAGCGGCGTATCGTCAACCCCGACAACACTCATATCTTCGGGCACACGATGCCCTAATCGGGTGAGTTCTTTGACGATGTTGACCGCGCCCAGATCATCGCTGGCAATGATGGCTGTGGGGGGATGATCCAGACTGAGCCAGTGATCCAGTAAGTGTTCCTCGATGTGTTCGTTTTCCAGGAACAACCCACCATACACTATCAAAGCGTCTCGCAGCGGTAGATTGTGTGAGGCGAGGGCATCGCGATAACCTTCAGCCCGCAGGTGCGAGAGTGCCAGATTCCGTGGTCCCAGGTTAATGGCAATGTGCCGGTGTCCCAGATCAAGCAAATACTGAGTTGCTTCATGGATGCCCGCGCCAAAATCCGAGTCGACCCAGTGCGATATGTTGTTTTCGAGCGCGATGCGGCTGGTAAAAACACAGGGAATCTCTTTTTCGATGAGTTGATTAATACGGGGGTTGTCAATAGGGGCATTCGTAATAATCAATCCATCAACCCGGTGTTGATCGTAGAGTTCGGTGTATGAACTATCACTTTCCATAAACCGCAGCAGCAAGTCCAGTTTGTTCTGATTCAGGCACGCACTGATCCCACCCAGGAGTTCGCTGAAGAATGGATAGTAGAAGATTTGCTGGACGGAGTGATGGACGATTACCCCAATGGTGTTGGAT
>JANQEQ010000107.1 GCA_028278245.1 Phycisphaerales bacterium
GAATTGATCTTGCCGTTGCCTATATTTTTTAGTCGAAAACAAAGGTAAAAAAAGGTTGAAAATAAATGAGCCCACCGTTGGGAGTTTTTTAACTCACAGGACAGGAAGGAGATTTTCGAATGAAGTGGTGGGTATGGTTTGCAGTTATTTTAATGTTCGGGTGCCTTGAACCGGACGAAATTTTTCCTGACGCAGATGGTGATGCCGATGGAGATACTGATGTTGATGCCGATGCCGATACGGATGTCGATGCCGATGGGGATACAGATGTAGACGCCGATGGGGATACAGACGTTGATGCAGACGCAGACGCAGACACAGATGTCGATGCAGATACTGATGTCGATGCCGATACAGACGTCGATGCAGACGCTGATACTGACGTCGATGCAGACGCTGACACAGACGTTGATGCTGACGCTGACACAGACGTTGACGCCGATGCTGACACGGATGTTGATGCTGACACGGACGTTGATGCTGATTCAGATGTCGATGCTGATACCGATGTCGATGCAGATACCGATGTCGATGCCGATACCGATGTCGATGCAGACGCGGATACTGATGTCGATGCCGATTCAGATGTCGATGCCGATGCTGACACAGACGTTGATGCTGATTCAGATACAGATGTCGATACTGAGGATTGTGATCCCATTGAAAATACTGGTTGTGAAGCAGGGGAACGGTGTCACATGTACAGTATTGATGGCGTAAATTTTGACTATGGATGTATTGCAGAAGAGCCAGATATGGCTGCTCCCGGGGAGCCTTGCACCTGGACGACCGGACATCCATTCTATGGCAATTTCGACAATTGCGAAGGTGGATCAATTTGTTTTGGTGGCGATGTTGAAACCCCCACTTGCCTCAAATTTTGCGCACCGGGAGCTGAAGGGGCCGAGCATTGTACTGGTGCTTACGAGGATGGATCCGGGGACCCTGTGGATGGCATTTGCATCCTCACCTTTGAAGATTTTATGCCGCTCACTATCAATGGGTGCATGAAACCATCCGATTGTGACCCTCATTGTCAAGATTGTGCCGGTGAGGAAGAACTCTGTTTGCCAGCTGGGGACGAAGGCGGAAATTTCGGGTTGGTCTGTGTCGATCGAGCCGACAGAGGAGATTTCACCGGCGATGGCACAACAGGGGATGATTGTGTGTATGCCAACCACTGCGCTCCGGGATTTATTTGTATGGGAGAATTGGGATGTCAATCGTTCTGCGATCTGAGCCTTGAGGGAGAAGAACCGACCTGTGACTTCGAGGCCTGTGGGGAGCAAATAGGTCATGATGGAAGCGAGATCTGCACGGTTGCGGAAGGCACAGAAGACACCTGGGAAACTTACAATCTTGGCGTTTGTCTCTCGCCTGAGTAAACAGCGCTTTCCTGCGTAAATCTCGCTATTCATCTACATTTTTCCAACCTGTAATAGAAAAGTCATCCCTATGGTCTCCCCAGAAGGGCCTTCGTCATGTAGGATATTAACCGTGAAGATTGAGGGAGACCAAGAGGGGATCGCTATCCTCAAGTCGATGACGGCCCAGAACAAAGAGTATCTCAAGATGCTCATCGCCGAGGCTCGCACCAATAGCGACCACAAGGCGTACTTCAAGAACGAGGACGGAAGTCGTCGATACGCGCTCCGGCTCGTTCCTGCAACTGGAGACCTCGTCGTCGAACCCGCCTGATCGCCAAAGCATTCATTACGGCATCGCGCGGGGTGGATTGGCAAACCGACCAAACGGCACATCAGTCGTTCAGGGGCAGTGTTTCTCTGCTCTGATTCGTTATTTCACGAGTTGATGAACGATTGATTCGCACTCTTCGAGGGTCATAATTCTCGGAACGGGATAATCAGGGTGAGCCTCAGCAAGTGCTCTTTTTGCGATCAGCGGAATATCACTCTCCTGAAGCTCTTCGATGTAGGTCGGGATTTTCATTCGCTGATTCATTTGGCGAATTTCTTCAATGAACTTGTATGAAAGCTCTTCATCTGATTCGCCGCCACCGTCGAGCCCGCTCACCCTCGCCAGTTGTGCAAGTTTTGCTTCAGCTTCTTCACGGCAATAGTCCAGGACATAGGGCAGGACGATCGCGTTGGCCAAGCCATGGGGCACACCGTAGAGACCACCCATTCT
>JANQEQ010000161.1 GCA_028278245.1 Phycisphaerales bacterium
GCAGTGGCTGGAGATTGCCGGAGATCCAGGAGCTGATCTCCCTGATCCGCGGGTGTGCATCGCGTGCCTGCGGGGTGACGGATCCCGGCTGCCTGGACGCCATCTGCAATGACGGCGCCGATTGTGCCCCTTGCGATCACACGGAGGGACCCGGTCCGGAGGGATGCTACTGGGACGACGCGCTGGGTGATCGGTGTCGGGATTGGTACTGGTCGTCCTCCGATTACGACGGCGACTTCGCGTGGTACCTCGCTTTCGACGTCGGCTTCGCCAACCGTCTCAGCATGGACTACAGCAGCTACGTGCGGTGTGTGCGTTCGCCGGTCTGAGCTGACCGTTTCTTCGTCGATCAATGCAGTTCTTCACGAAGAAGCCGCTATATCTCCAGAAGATCTCCGATGATCCAGTCATATTTCTCGGGGATTAGCTCGTCCATACCGTTCCCGGGGGAGAAAGTGAGCTCACTGAATATTACCCTGTTATCTATTTCATACAGGTCTACTCGAACAAAAGGAAAAGGCTCGGCCAGCTTTCTGCTGATATCCAGCATCAATTCGTAGTTGTGGGGTTTGGGCAGCACCCTGTTGCTCATTTCATAGTGTTTACGAATGGGTTGCTTGTTCCAATCAATATCATAGTAGTCTGCTTTGAGCTCCGTTTCCCTCTCCAGGCAAACATAAGTAAAGCGAGGTTCACCGTTGAAACAGAATATCTTGTACTCTATCGGGGGGGTGCCGTCAGGTTCCGACAGAAGCTTCTCGCACAGTATCTTTGGCTGGATATCCCTGTACTGCCATTCTCTATGCTCCCAGTAGTAGTTCATCTTCATCCAGGTCTTCAATCTGCTTCTGGCTACCTTCCAATTCAACGCAGGCTTTTCTGTGCATATGATGTTCCAACCGGAACCGTGATTGGCCTTCAATACAAAAGCATCGGGCAATTCATGAATATCTATGTCATCAACCGAGGCATAAACTCCATACAATTCATTCAGTATGTCCACTTCAATCGTATTGGAGACGTGCTCTCTCACAAGGTATTTGTCGGAACACAGTATTGCTAGCTCATCGTACCAGTTGAATCGAAGCCATTGAAGCTTGTCATTGAAAGTCTGCGGAGAAACGATGTTCATTTCTCTGCCGATTTTCATCCTGAACTCTCTGCGAACGATGTATTCGTCGTCCTTGATGAGCTTGTGTATGTGTTGCCTGAGGAGCAGCCGCATATTGTGCAGAGCTGGATGTGATCTGATTATCTGATTGATGTTCGTCATGTTCCAGCACCCGGGATCGCCAGAC
>JANQEQ010000026.1 GCA_028278245.1 Phycisphaerales bacterium
AACATACTGGTGAGAACAGGAGAGTGAGCGACTTCCGGGGAATTCGTGTGGGGGGGAGGAGGTTGTCATGGGGTGTGATACAAGTCAGACCGATCAAAGCCTATTTTATTATTTAAAAGCCATTGCTCTATTCGTCATGCTCCTGTTGTGTATTCACCAGGCATGGGGATGGTGTGTACCAAATGAGTGGCAGAAACTCTTGGCAAGTGATGGTGTGGGTGGTGATTGGTTTGGCATGTCCGTTGCAATTAGCGGTAATGTTGCTGTTGTGGGGGGAATTGGGGATGACGACAACGGTACCAATTCCGGTTCTGCGTACGTGTTCAGGCGGGATGGATTAGACTGGATCGAGGAAGTTAAGCTCTTACCAATCGATGGTGAGGAGGGTGATGCTTTTGGTCGTTCTGTCGCGATCAGCGGAGATATTGCCATCATCGGAGCAACGAATGATGATGATAACGGTACTAATTCCGGCTCAGCATACATATTCCGTTTCAATGGTTCAGTATGGGAGGAAGAAGCAAAGCTCCTGGCATCTGACGGCACCGGGGGCGATGGTTTTGGCATCTCCGTCGCTATTAGTGGTACAACTGCCGTTATTGGGGCTTTGGGGGACGACGACAACGGTACAGACTCCGGCTCAGCATATTTATTCGATACCACCACCGGGCAACAACTATTCAAGCTTCTCGCCGATGACGGTGCAACAGAGGATGAATTCGGCTACTCCGTCGCCATCAGCGGCACGACAGCTATCGTCGGAGCATACCGAGACGATGATAACGGTACGCTCTCCGGATCGGCCTATCTCTTCGACACACTCACGGGTCAGCAGATCACCAAGTTACTTGCCAGTGACAATCACGAATTTGAAAAGTTCGGTTTTTCCGTTGCAATCAGTGGTTCAATCGCAATTATCGGAGCACTTGGGGGTGACGGAGTTTCTGTGCAGCAAGGCTCTGCATATATCTTTAGAAATGATGGATCATTATGGATCGAAGATACCAAGCTAATTGCGAGTGATGGTGCCTCATACGATAAATTTGGATGCTCAGTAGCTATCAGTGGTTCTACAGCAATCGTTGGGGCACGGGAGTGTTACTTCCAAGGTGAGCCTTGGCATTCTGGAACTGCTTATGTTTATCGTAACAACGGATCGACATGGGTCGAGGAAGCGAAATTATTTCCAAGTGACGGTGAGATTGGTGATGAATTTGGTTTTTCCGTTGCGATAGGTGGTACCTCCGGGATAGTCGGATCCTGGTGGGATGATGACAACGGTAGCAGTTCTGGGTCAGCTTACATCTTCCACGGCTTGGGTGATCTGGACGAAAACGGCATTATCGACATCTGCGATATCGACTTCGACGGACCGGTAGAAATCGCCAGCATCGGAGATCCGACTGATGTTGTCTCCACGGATTTTGATGGCGACGGTGATAACGACATCGCGATCGCGGAACTAGGCCCGGTACCTGCAGATCCAGGTTACTTCGTTCTCCTGCGCAATGATGGAAGTGGAACAAACTTCACGAAGGAGCTTACCGGTGTTGGACCGGAACCAACTGCTTTTACCATAGGTGATTTTGATGGAATCAACGGTCCAGATGCGGCAGTTACCAACTCCGCAGTTGATAGTGTCTCAATCCTCTTGAATGACGGCACGGGCCTCTTTACTCCACAGACACCTGTACCCGTCGGCGATAATCCCAGTGACATAACAAGCGGCGATTTCAACGGCGATACGTTCATCGATCTTGCCGTCACTAACAGAGATGACCACAGTGTCACGCTCCTGTTTAACGATGGGACTGGGACATTCACACCACAACCGCCATTTGCTGTTGAGGGGATGCCAAGTGGAATCACTGCGGGAACATTTGATGATGATGCAACGATCGATCTGATCATTGCCTGTGAAGGTGATGACACTGTCAGGGTGTATGCCAACGACGGCACGGGTGGATACGTGCATGTACACACGATCAATGTCGGACCAGATCCAGGTGCGCTTGATCCTGAGGATCTCGATGGTGATAGCGATTTGGATGTTGTGGTTGGGAACCACACCGCGGGCTTCATCAGCTACCTGCTCAACGATGGTGATGGCAACTTCACCCGATTCGATGTAGCGATCGGAATTGATCCAAGTTCTCTTGACGCAGTCGATCTGGATCACGATGACGATATGGACATCATTGTTGCTGCAGGTGTTGATGACACACGTGCGGTGCGCATCCTGCGAAATGATCTGAATCTCGGCCAAGGCTTGAGCTACACGCTGGTGCAGGATGTCGCAGAAGATCCTGATCTGAAGCTGACTACGGCTAAGGATCTGGATGCTGATAACCTGCCTGACATCATCGCGGTGAACGGTCCGAACCCGGCGAAGTATGGCGATGACAGTCAGGGATCAGTGGATGTGCTGTTGAATGCACTTGCTACGCCATGTGATGCTGACCTGAACGAAGATGATCAAGTAGACATTGATGACATCTTTGCGATACTTGGACTTTGGGGCGATTGTGATGATCCATGCCCGCCGTGCTGCACCGGCGACCTCACCGAAGACTGCACCGTCAACATCGAGGATATCTTCGCGATCCTCGGCATGTGGGGGCCGTGTATGTAATCATGAACAGCGCTGCTCATTGGGCGGCTTTGTAGGAAAGGAAGCAATATCATGTGGATACAAAATCAATATGGTTGTGTCAAAATTATCACGATCACGCTTTGCTCATTAATAGCATTCGTTTGGATAACAGAATCACCGGTCATGGGAATTGATACAGTCCCTATAGGCAATCCCGGTAACTTTGGAGAACTCTCCGGAGCAGGTGCGGGGGGGGCCGGCCCGGACCGTATCTGCGGCGGGGTAGACTATGAATACAACATCGGTAAGTACGAAGTTACCGCAGGGCAATACACTGAGTTCCTCAATGCCGTCGCCGCAACCGATACTTACGAACTCTACAGTACCGACATGTGGAACGATCCGTGGGGGTATGCCTGTAAAATCCAGCGCAATGGAACATCGGGTAGTTATACCTACAGCGTGGAATCAGACTGGGCGAATCGTCCAGTGAACTACATTTCCTGGGGTGATGCAGCCCGCTTTGCCAATTGGTTGCACAACGGTCAACCCACCGGACCACAGGATTTAACCACCACGGAAGATGGATCATACTTCCTCAATGGCGCGATGAACAACACTGAGTTGATTGTGATTACCCGAGAAGATGATGCAACTTGGGTGATTCCGAGCGAAGATGAGTGGTACAAGGCAGCTTTTTATGAACCGCAGGGTGGTACCGGTATCTACTGGGATTACCCCATCGGAACTGATGTTGTACCGAGTAATGACTTAGTGGATCCAGATCCGGGTAACAATGCCACCTTTTACGATGGTGATCTCACCATTGGAAGTCCTTACTACCGCACTGAAGTAGGCGCACACGAACATTCCAACAGTCCATATGAAACTTTCGACCAAGGGGGTAACGTCTGGGAATGGAATGAGGCAGTTCTTTTCAATAACTATCGCGGTCGCCGTGGTGGATCGTTCGACCAGACCAGTTGGTATTTGTTTGCGCCGAATCGCCAGGAGCATGCATGGCCGACAGTACAACATCACGCCATTGGATTTCGTGTCGTTGAGATTCCCGGACAAGGTACTCCCTGCCCAGGTGATCTGACCGGTGATGATCAGGTCAATATTGACGATATCTTCGCGGTACTTGGCTTGTGGGGTGATTGTCCCGATCCCTGCCCACCCTACTGCACCGGCGATCTCACCGAAGATTGCACCGTCAACATCGATGATATCTTCGCTATCCTCGGCCAATGGGGACCGTGTGAGTAGGAAACAGCATCGTGGGGGCACCGCTGTTGAAATACGGTGAGAATAAAACTGAAATTTAGAAGAAAGATTTTGGGACGCTGTTGACCATACCTACCGGCAACAGCATTTTCCGGGTTAAACCCTGCCCTTGTCGGCTGTTTGATCGATGGTACACCGGTCGATTGAGCAGCATGTCTCCGTGGTAGCACATGAGGAGGCTTAAAAATGACACACTCCCAATTCATTGGAAGTCATGCGATCAGCGCAACAACTATGTTCCTTGCCAGCGTAGCTCTGCCCACCGCAACGATAGCTCAGCACAATTATTTCCTGCCCCACGGAGTCCAGAGCTGGAGTGTTCCCGGCAATTGGAGTCTTGGTCATTGCCCTCTTCCAGGTGAGTTTGTTTACATTGAGGTTACCGACGCATCGGACAAGTCTGTGGAATATGACTGGCCGGGTGCGAGCGATTTCGACACTTTATTTATCGACGGCGATGGTGGCTTCAGCGGTATCCTTAACCACTCCGACCATACACTCACCACGAACACCCTTGCCATGAGTGAGAACGGAGATGTGTACTACAATCTGGAGGATACGGGCTACCTCGTCATCCCCAACTATGCCCATGTTGGTCATGCAGGTTCAGACACTGCTTACTTCACATTGAACACGAATCCCGATCCTGACGCGGGATTGCAGGTCAGCGAAACACTTCATGTCGGTTACAACGGTGCTGGTGAATTCGATCATCGAAGCGGCTTTGCTGAGATAGATACAGGCCTCTACGTGGGAAACTTCAACTCTGGCACCTACACGCTGAGTGGAACCTCCGCCTTCAGTCAACTGACCCTGAACGGCCTCTTCATGCTCGGCAATCATGCTGTTGGAACCTTCGAGCAGATCGGCGGGACGTTCGAGCACCCGTCGATTCACGGTTTCACCATAGGCCTCAACACCGGCGGCGTCGGCACCTACAACATGAGAGGCGGAATACTCAACACCAATGACATCTCCATGTCCTGGAGTGGAGCGGCGTATTTCAATCACACTGGTGGTGTCATTACACTCGTCGAGGATCTTGTAGTTGGAATCGCTCCTTCATATACAGGTCAAACCATCTACAAGATGGAAGATACTGACGGTACGCCGGAATTGTACGTGGGAGGAGACATCAGGATCGGCAATACGACTTGGGGTACGTTTGAGCAACTCAGCGGTGGTATAGTTGAGGTTACGGGGAGAATCCAGATCTGGAAGGGCACCGACACCGATGATTTCAGCTATCTTGAGCTGGGATATGACGCGGGTTCGATGTCTGCCGACATTCACATCCTCAACTTCTCCGGATACATCTACCAGAACGGCGGCATCCTGACCACGCCGGTCTTCCAAAATGATTCGACCTACGGTATCACGATTCGAGGCATCGGCGACCTGCAAACCACCACACTCGTGCATAATGATGGCACGTTTTACCTGCTTGATAACGCAAACCTGCGTGGTCTGAACCTCGGTGCAGGCGGGTACCAGCTTTGCAATTTCGTCAATAACGCTCTCTTCCAGATGGGTACCCCCGTATACGACGGAGGAACATTCTTCGGCATCCTGACCAATCACAGTCTGTTCCGGTATTACCAGGGCGACTTTACCGATTCCAAGCTGATTAATTATGACAACGTCGAACTGTACGCAGACTTTAGTTGCATGCAGATTGTGAACGAAGCGAGTTTTACGGTTGAGAGTGATCGGTGGATTTATGCCACCGGCGCGAATGCACCCAACTCGGTGGAGAACAACGACAACTTCACAATGGAAGCGCGGAGTCACGTTGACGTCGTTACAGGTAAGCCATTTGTCAACAACGGAGCGATGTACGCTGGCGGTCCAGGTGCCGACTTCGCCCAGATCCACGGCGACCTTGAGAACCACAGCTACCTTCTACCCTCGGATAGTGCGCTGCCATCCGGCCATCTGTCCATTGTTGACAACTTCACGCAGACCAGCGGTGCCGAGCTGCGCATCCGCATCCACGGCACGGGATCATCCGATTACGACCGGATGAGCATACAGGGTCTTGCGACGCTTGATGGCGAGCTGGATGTGCGTCTGACCGACGGCTTTGTACCAAGCCTCGGCGACACTTTTTCTATTATCAGTTGGGGTGGTTATGTCGGGCAGTTTGATCCGATCAATCTTCCTGACCTCCCTGCTGGATTGGATTGGGAGGTTGATCCCAACGGGCAGTTTCTTCGCTTGCATGTGGTTGAAGCAGCATGCCCGGCGGATCTGACCGGTGATGATCAGGTCAATATCGACGATATCTTCGCGGTACTCGGCTTGTGGGGTGATTGTCCTGATCCCTGCCCACCATACTGTACCGGCGATCTTACCGAAGATTGCACCGTCAACATCGACGATATCTTCGCCATCCTCGGCCAGTGGGGACCGTGCGATTGAACAAGATGAGCACAGGTGAAATTCTCTCGGAAAGGTGTTGAAGAGAGATCCGGCTCGGGGAGCCGAGGTACCGGGAAACCTGATTCTGCTTGAGAGAGTTGAACGTCACGCAAGATTCACGAATCCCATCTATTGATGACGATGATTGCCGTACGAGGACATTGCGACTCACTCATTGTTGATCCGAAGATTGTCTCCTGTATTTCCACGATCTCACGAAGTGCGTAGTGTGGGGGGGTAAAATTGACAGACCGCGTCAACCATGCGATTGTAATGGCCAAAATTGTCACCTTATTCTGTCCGGGTAGTTCGTGGGACTGGGTCCTGGTCCAGTACGACGAGGAGCACACATGAAGTTCACATCACAACACTGTCAGCGAATATTGATGATCGCTGCGATACCACTCTTGTGTCACTCTCCGACACAGGCACAGAGTGATCCGGAAGTCATTCAGCGACTGGAGCGTCAGCTCCGTGAGTTTGATGCTACATATCGACTTGCGGTGCCCAGTGATCAGCCCATAGCGGAGCGTATGATGCTTGATGTGGGAGGCTCGATGCGCATCGGCCTGCTCGGCGTCGATGATGAAAATTCTCATATTCGACGACTGCGTCAGTTCGACGGCATTCTCTACGTCCGCGGTGAACTGGACGGCACCCATCGGTTCTTCAGCCGCTTCCGATTCCTGCACAATGACTTCAACGAAGGGGATTCGTTTGACGGTCACTATGATCGCCTCGAAGCTCCGATTGCCGACCGATACTGGTATGAATTCGATTCCCGGGGAGCGGAGCTTGCCAAATCCGGCCAATACAGCGACTTCAATTTGAATATCAAGGTCGGCAGGCAATTTCTTGAATGGGGTTCAGGTCTGGCGCTGAGTCAGGTCATGTATGCCGGACTGGTCGATCTGGAAATAATGGATCTCGGCGTCACCGGACTGGTCAGCCTGACGCCTTCAACGGGTACGATTGATTTTGACGGTACCCGCCCCGGATTCCATGACGATACGGATAGAGCATATTACGGCGTCAAACTTGAATACCGTGGGCACCCGACACATACACCGTACGTATCTTTCCTTGCCCAGCGCGATCACAACGATCAGGACTTCTCGGTTTTCACAACCACGCTGAACTCTTACCCAACCCGTTTTGCTTACGACTCGGAATACTGGGCAATTGGTTCTCGCGGAACCCTGGGGCCGCAGATTTCCTACCGGATCGAGTTGGTGCATGAGACAGGTGACGCGCTGAGTAATTCATACAATCCCGTTACAAGTACTCCAATCGTTCAGACGACAGAAGACATCCAAGCCTGGGCGGGTGTGGCAAGTCTGTCCTACTTTCTCCTGGACGATTCCAACACGCGATTTGATTTGGAGATACTGGGTGCATCGGGTGATGATGATCGAGTCGCAGCGAATGATACATTTGGTGGTAATACCAGCGGCACGCGTGATTTTGCCTTCAACAGCCTGGGCTATGTGAATACGGGCCTGGCCTTGGCACCGGAGATCACGAACCTCATTTCCTGCCGTGTCGGTTACAGCATGTCACCTCAGATTGTCTGCCTGCGACGTGATGCGATTCGGTTGGGAGTCAACGGTTTTATCTTTTTCAAAGCAGACAAGGACGCACCGATGAGCTTCCAGTCTGGAACCGACCGTCTCATCGGTGGGGAGATCGATCTGGCGATGGATTGGCGCATCAGTTCGGATGTGAATGCGACTGTCCGTTACGGGCTTTTTCTTGCGGGTGATGCCATCCCCCGGGAAAATGAATCTATAAGTCACTATATCTACGCGGGGATGACCTATGCGTTCTAATACTCTCATAGTGTTGTTACCACTGATTTTGATGCTCAGTGCATGTGATGCCACGCGTACCGTGTTGGAAGATTCTTCTGTTGATACGTACGGTACCT
The DNA here is from genome assembly GCA_028278245.1 of Phycisphaerales bacterium. Lineage (GTDB taxonomy): Bacteria > Planctomycetota > Phycisphaerae > Phycisphaerales > SM1A02 > JANQEQ01. The sequence goes on from JANQEQ010000026.1 coordinate 8,229, forward strand.
TAGACACGGAACTGGATTTCTGGGATGACTTGGCAACACGCCGAGTGGTGACCAATAACGACGCACTGTATGCGCTGCTCCTCGTGGCAGGTGAAACCGATCCTGGAAATGAATTTGAGCACCGTCTGGACATGGCGCGGCAGCGCGGGTGGGTTGATGATGCGGCACAACCCCCTAAAAATGCCTCTGCCACGGTCGGGATGATTTCTGTTGCTGTGTGTGAAATCCTTGATATTCGTGGCGGTCTCACTCTCGCCCTGGCCGGATATAATCCCCGATATTGCACCCGTGAGCTTGTTTTTATGGAAATATTGCCGCCACGGACTGAATTCCAATCCATTACAGGACTAGAGTTTATCGATCTTATCAGCCGTATGGAGGACTATACCGATCAAACCTCCATGGCAAGTGAAACCTAACCTGCTCCGGATTCGTACCCCTCACTGAGGAGTGCTCTCATGACATTACAAAAAATGAACCAGATCACACAACGCTATGCCTGTATTTTGGCCATCTTGACTTGCTGCGTGATGGGTATCACCAGCCAGGGGCAGGATGACACCACCGCAGTTGATACGCAAGTCAACACCACAACCGCGGATGTTACTGCCGTTCAACCACTGGCTGACGGTGAGACCAAGGAACTACAAGCTGTGGTGATGGATGTCACTGGACGTGCCCAGTGGCGCCCGGATGTTGACGCAGCTTGGAAGAATGCAGCCGTTGATGATGTTCTGGATTCAGGTGCGTTGATTCGAACGGGTCGTCAGTCATCCCTTACGATGCGCGTCGGCCATAATGCAACCGTGAGCGTGGACAGCAACACCCGCATCTCTCTCGCTCATCTTGTACAGGAAGGTGATCAACTCAAGACGGCTGTGCAACTCAAGCGTGGACGAACTGACATCAAGGTCGATCGCGTTGGACTGACCAACGATTTTTCCGTGGTGACTCCATCATCGACACTCGCCGTGCGGGGAACCGGCTTCGGTATCAATTACGGTGGTTTCAGAGGCACCGAAGTTTTTGCTTCTCCATTCAACGATATGCGATCAATTGAGATGCGCTACTTCGGAAAGAAGTTTTCATACTTCATGTCCGGCGGTGCAACCAGTACGAATAAACACAAAAACCCGGTCCTCAGCCAGATGTTCAACACCTTTGGACCGCCGATGATTATGGATATGTTCAACAATGATGATGAATATCCTGCTTCATTGCTGGCGGACAATTTCCTTTGGAATCCTGTTCACATGGAACATGGTGCAGCATTGAGATTTGCAGCGCTGCAAAGAATCCTGGCATTGCCTGACCTTCAATTGCCCATCGAGATCCCCAAGTGTGGTGACTGCATCCCCCATGATAATGGAGGTGGAGAACCCGGTGGTGGCGGCGGCCAGGGGGGAGGCGGGGGAAAGTACGGGGTGTCATACTCCGCATTACGAGCTGCTGGGAAAGCATCATTGGATCGCCTCATCAACCGATAAATCTCACGAGTATTCACTTCTGATCTATACCGGATCTGACGAGTCCATTTCGGGCTGGACAGATCCGGATTCTTTTTCCTGTACTTCTTTTTCCAGCGGCAAATCACTTTTATGATCGATGAAATTTCTTCACCCAATTGTCGTATAATAGTGTACACTAACACACGACGAGGGATCGATCATGACCGGATCCGAAGACGCCATTTCACCAACCACTCAACCGGAAGGTATGACAACTGACCTGGAAAAAACTGAATGGTGGACGAGTCAGCGTCGCAAGGCGTTGATGGCATTGTTCCTGATCGCACCTGTGCCGGCACTCTCGGTGCTCTTTGCCATGATCGTGCCCGGGGTCAGAGGCGAGACTGTTGGCAAGGCAATCTACTTTGCTGCCAAAGTATGGATTATCGTTTTTCCGGTACTCTGGTTGCTGATCATTGATCGTGGTCGGCTCAGCCTGTCGCCGATGCGCAAGGGTGGCTGGCAGCTCGGAATCCTGCTGGGTATCGGTATCTTTGCCGCGATCATGGTCACGTACTGGATCTTCGGAAGAGACTGGATAGATCCAAAAACCGTTCAAGCTGAAGCACAAAGCAACGGTATCGCCAAGCCGCTGACTTACATCCTCTTTGTCTGCGGCCTCTCCCTGACCAATTCACTTATTGAGGAGTACGTTTGGCGTTGGTTTGTCTTCAAAAAATGTGAAGTATTGATCGGTTCGGTCGGTGCGGTATTTCTCGGAGCAGGATTGTTCACTTTGCATCACATCGTCGCCTTGCGCGCGCAAATGGGGTGGGATGCGACATTGCTCGGATCGGCAGGTTGTTTCATCGGTGGCGCGATCTGGTCATGGCTGTACCTGCGCTACCGCTCGATCTGGCCGGGCTATATCAGCCACATCTTTGCGGATGCGGCGATCTACATCATCGGCTGGTGGCTGATCTTCGGACAGTGATGCCAGTACTTTGCTGTTTTTACAGTGGCTACTGCAGATCCAGACGCTGCATGAATTTCTCTGCATTGATGGCCACATCATCAGCACCGATCTGATCGAACGGATTCTCCAGATGCTGCTGAATGTTCTCCAGACTGACTAACACAATACTGAACAGGACCGGCATCACATACGGTAAGCCAAGGATCACATTCTCGGAGATGTCCGCAAAATACGGGCCGTACACAATCGGCAACACACAGATAAAGAAACGGCTGTAGGCCCGCAAAGTACGTGGTGTCCGGTATTGGTAAATGTGCTTGATGTTCTCAAAGGAAACAATCATCTTGCTGAGGAACTGGTTACAACGGGAAACTTCACCCGCCGAGAGTCCCTTTTCTCGAAAACTCTTGATGAATTCCGAAAGCTGGGAAAAGACGGCATAGACTTTTTCTTCCGGCCCATCCATCTCATAAATCGGAGATTGCAACAGGTCACGACACGCAACCAGCATCTCCCCCAGCAGCTTCTTCGCCCGATCCTGAATAGCGGCATCTGTTTCCGGTACCCAGTCGCGCGTGGCGAAAAAGACAGCCCGCCCGTGTGCTTTGAGATTACCGTATTCCCGCAGGGCCGCCTCTCGCCGCTTGTAGGCTCCGCTGATGGAAAACACGATGGGGAAGATCACCGCCGTGGCAATGATCGTCAGGGGAAAGTCCGCGATTATGTCGTAACGCCTACAAAGATACGTCGCCACGACCGCCAGGATCGCGATAACAATCGCCTTCCAATCGAGTATCGTTTTAAAACCCGCAATGATCCATGATGCTTTTCTCATGGTGGAGCATGTTAACGTAATCTGAACAAACCGAAACCCGGGGTGCCGCTACGCTCTACCCCGGCTTGGAGGAGTGATATTCCATCGGGTTTTCAGTGTGGGGGGGCAAGCCGGGTTGGAGCGAGCCATCGGCGAGCGCAGGCCCGGGTTCTTACACACCGATCTTATCTGCTAAAAACTGCCCGACCTGCTCAATGTTGATGCGACCTTGCTCAGCCGTATCGCGCTCACGCCAGGTCACAGTTTGATCGCTCAGAGTGTCACTGTCGATCGTGAAGCAGTAGGGCGTACCAGCTTCATCCATACGCGCGTAGCGCTTGCCGATTGATTGCTTGACATCGAACTGCACCGCATATTTCGTGCGCAATTTATCGTAAAGTTTTCGCCCAGCCTCCGGCATCCCATCCTTATTCACCAGTGGGAACACGGCCGCCTTGATTGGAGCCATGCGCGGATGGAAGTTCATCACGAACTTGCTGCCCTTGCGCTCCGGCGTCGGGGTAAACGCTTCACAAAGCACGGCCAGCACACCCCGGCTCAAACCCGCTGACGGTTCAATCACGTGCGGCAGATAGCGCGATCGCTTGTTGATCTCGTCCTTGTCCAGCCCCTCTTCCTTGCCTTTGACCTGTGCTTCCTGGTCAAAGTATTCGAGCTTGGCGCCGGAATGTTCTTGATGTTGCTTCAGGTCGTAATCCGTACGATCCGCCACACCCTCCAACTCACCGTATCCGGGAGCCGTGAAGGGGAAGCGGTATTCGACATCGAAACAACCGCACCCCTGCTTGGCGTAGTGGGCAAGCTCATCGTTCTCGTGTTCGCGCATCTGGATGTTGTCGCCGGTCAGGCCGACGGAGAACCACCAGTTTTTCCGCACTTCACACCAGTAGTCGTACCACTGCTTGGCTTCATCCGGGTGGCAGAACCACTCGATTTCCATCTGCTCGAACTCACGCGAGCGGAAAATGAAATTACGCGGTGTCACTTCATTGCGGAACGCCTTGCCGATCTGAGCGATACCGAACGGCATCTTGACGCGCATCGTATCCAACACATTTTTGTAATTTAGGAAGATCCCCTGGGCCGTCTCCGGGCGAAGATAAGACTTTGCATCGTCATCCCGGATCGCACCGATGTATGTTTCAAACATCAGGTTGAACATGCGCGGTGGGGTGAGATCTCCTTTCTCCTGAGAAAACGGGGAAGGAATTTCGCTTAGGTATTGAGAAAGCTGCTGTTCTGTGATCTGTACAACAAAGCCGTACGAGGAACCTCTATCAAAGACAATGAGTTTCTTAGCCTCATTCCACTCTGCCTGACGACGTTTTTTATCAAACTTCATGGAGACAAAAGAAATCCACGCCTCTCCACTGGTACTAGCTACTGCAGTTCGCATAGGAGGTGTAAAATTAACATCCCTGATGGACTTGCGAGTGGCAAGTGCTTCCTGTTCGGTATCACAAATCCAAAGACCGAACAGATGATCTGCGCGAAACCGTTTTTTCGTCTCCATGTCATCCACCATGGGATCGTTGAAGCCCGCGACGTGGCCGGAGGCTTCCCAGACTCTGGGGTGCTGAATGATGGAGGAATCGACGCCGAGGATGGAGATCGGCTCACCATCGGGGCCGGCGGGGGGTGACTTGACCATGTCATTCCACCACGCGTCGCGGAGGTTGTTCTTGAGTTCGGTGCCCAGCGGCCCGTAATCCCAGAAGCCGTTGATGCCGCCGTAGATTTCGGAAGCGGGGAAGATGAAGCCGCGACGTTTACAGAGGGCGACGAGTTCGTCCATCGATTTGTTGAGCGTGGTTTCAGTCATAGTGGAGGATAGTAGCCGAGAGTGGGATTGTTTCAAACCTCGTGGTTTTCTTCTCTTCCACGAGCCGCGACCGTGAGGGAGCGGAATGTGTAGGAGTGGGGGGGCACGGCGCTGCGCTGTGCTCTGCCCCGGCTTGATTCCTCACACACAGTTATACCCAAGTCGGGTTGGAGCGAGCCGCAGGCGAGCGCAGGCCCGGGTATCTTATCGGTACAAATTTACTCAGGTTTGTGTCGAGTGAGTTTGATGGCCAGCTCAATGGCCGCGATCATCGACTGCTCGTTGGCCTGGCCTTTCCCGGCGATGTTGAAAGCGGTGCCGTGGTCGGGGCTGGTGCGGATGATCGGCAGGCCCAGCGTCCAGTTGACGGCATTCTCCCAACCCAGCAGTTTGATTGGGATCAATCCCTGATCGTGGTACATCGCCACAACAAGGTCATACCGACCTGCCACGGCATCAATGAAAATCGTATCACCGGGGAATGGGCCGGTGCAGTTGATCTCGTTATTTCGAGCCATTTCCAGTGCCGGCTCAATGATGCGGGTTTCCTCATCACCGAATGCACCCTGCTCTCCCGCATGAGGATTCAGTCCGGTTACGGCAATCCGCGGCCGCTTGATCCCGAGCATCAGGCACGCTTCATGTCCCAATTCGATGGCATCGTAAACGCTGCCGATCGTAAGCGCATCGCGCAATCTGACAATCGGCTCGTGGGTGGTCGCCAATGCAACCCGCAGCCTTGGCGAGGTGAACATCATGACATGCCGCTTGGCTCTGGTGCGATGAGCGAGCAGTTCAGTGTGCCCAGGCCATTTGAAACCGGCGATGTGCCAGGAATGTTTGCTGATCGGGCCGGTGACCAAAGCATCGATATGGCGCGGAGAATCGTCCGGCCGCAGTGCATCGGCGATGGCATCCTCAACAAAACGCTTTGACGATAAGCCGCCCTTTTTCGATGGGCCGGGCCGAGTGGTCAACATGCCATCGAACTCGTCATAGTCCAGCACCACGACATTGTCAGTAATGGACCGCTGGGCACGTTCCGAATCGTGCTGCACCCGGCTCCAGTAGGGATCGGCTTCGATCATGTCGGCTGCGTAGGTCAAAATCTCGTTGAGGCCGTAGATCACAAACCGGGCACTGCGCCGTAGCTGAGGCCGGCAGAGCGCACTGACAATCACCTCAGGTCCAATACCTGCCGGATCACCCATCGTGATTCCAATGACGGGGAGTGAATCAGATTGGTTGGAGTTATCAGCCATGTTTGTTCATGTAATTGTAGGGATAACACAGCATGTTGGCGATTTGAGATAGTGACTCTCATTACCCTTCGCACGTTTTGAACATTGGATTTGCGTATGGTCGATAGTGTGTTGATACAGTGCTGTTGTTGCGCTGATGGATGAGGTGTTAGATCCGTGCCGATTGATGGTGCAACGCAGATAAAGATCGACAGTACGCAACAGTATGCTCGGAGCAGCCGGTTCGCATTTCTGGGTGTCCCGCAATCTGAGTTGCTTGCACAAGCGTTGCAGGTTGAGTTTGAAAATGGATATCTGCCGCCGATTGATATCATCGAACCGGATGAACAGGCGTTTGAGGATTGGTTGCAAATACAGAATGTACTCGCTGCCGGTGATATGGAACGAGTAAATGTGTTTGTGGGTGATAATGCTGTCGAGCAGTTTTACAAATCATTTCATTTCGATTTGGGGGCAGCAATTCAATCGACAGTGATACACAATGACCGCTGGGGTGATACTTACCCCGAAATCGAAACAGCGGAATTCTCGCACGCAATCACTTTGCGGGAAAAGAAAAAACAAACGCTATTCGTCAAGCAGAAGGAAATCTACGACGAGTCGTATTTTTCAAAATTGAAAAACCGATATGAAGGATTTTTTGCGGGCAGGAATAGACTCAAAGTGGCCGGGATCACATCACGCTATTCAACAGTGATGCAGTATTCGATGGAGAAGTTGGCTGCAGCATTCAAACGGGCAGATTGTGACTTTGACATTATCACCGAGCGCGATCGCTCATCAATGGAAATCGACACGTGGACGCCACTGGCGGAATGTCAATACGACATGGCGATTGTGATCAATCATCTGCGGCAGGAATATCGAGATCGTATCAATCCCAATGTTCCCTATGTCTGCTGGATCCAGGACCACATGCCCACACTGTGGACGGAGGATGCAGGGAGAAACGTGTCCGATCATGATGTCGTGATGACAACATCACCGTGGTTATTGAAGCAGTATTATCAATATCCACCTGAACAGGTTGTTGAGATCAGCCAGTATACGGATCACCATCTTTTTCACTGTGAACCTGTGGATGATGCAAGGCGCGAGCAATTTGCCTGCGATCTGTCATTTGTCAGTCATGGATCGAAAACACCGGAGGAGCTGGCGCGTGATTTGAGCGATGGCAATGAAACGCTGCACAAGTATTTTCAGCGATATATCAGTGTGGCGCAGCATGTGTTGGACAGCAAGGGATACATCGGGATCAGTGAAACCTTCAATATCATGTTGACGGTTGAACGTGGCCTGGGCATTCCGAATTGTGATCCAGCAATTCGTTGCGATGAATTCTATCCTGCGATACAGCGGATCAACGATCGTCTGATGCGCCATGCCATGCTGCGCTGGGCCGTTCAGATCGCCAGTAGAAATCAACTGACGCTCAGGATCTACGGCCGAGGTTGGGATAAAAATCAAGAGTTTTGCGATTATGCTGCGGGTGAAGTCAATAATGGTGATGATCTGCGCTGCGTATTCCAATCCTCACGCATCAATCTGCAGGCGCACGGGAGCGATTCATTTCACCATCGGCTGTTGGATTGTTACGCATCCGGCGGATTGATGCTCTCGATGTTCAATCCATGGGACTTTGTGCCAAGCTACCAGCGAACGGTGGCGGATCGAATTGCTGCGGGAACCGTCGGTACGATGGATGAAATTCTGCAAACTGGCCGCAACGATGATATCGGTGATGTGATTGAGGACATGGCGCAGCTGGATATCCATGAATTGCACAATGACGGCGAAGCACGACGATCTGCGTATGCGGTCTGTGAGAAGATGGGATTAGCGCTGCAGGGGAAATCGTATGACGATCAATACTACTTCCAGTTGCTGAAGGATATGAATCATGTGCCGCAGAAATGCGCCGGCGAAATGCGCCATTACCGGCAGACTGTATTTTGCGGAGAAAAACAACTGGAACACAAGATTCAGCTTTTCAGAAATGATGAAGCTACACGGAGCCGCATCATCAATGGAATGAGGCAGGAGATATTGGCGCATCACACATACGATGTGCTGACAGAAACGATCTGCCGGGCTGTGTATGAGCATATTGTGGTGTAACTTACGACCCGGATCGGCACCCGCTTTCGTCTCGCTCCAACCCGGCTTGCTCCCCTGGATTTATCCTGAATGCCCAGAAGAGGACTCGAACCTCCACGGGATTTTACTCCCACCAGCACCTCAAGCTGGCGCGTCTGCCAATTCCGCCACCTGGGCAGGGTGAATTGCTGACAAAGTATATCGTGCGGCAGGAGGATGTCGAGCAATCCCGGTGATCACCGACGGCGTAGGTTCTTCCATAGCCCGGTGCTTCTCCCGGTAGTATGATCGAAGAGAATGGATCAGCCGAGCCTGAAAATTACGGAAATTTACCGATCGATCCAGGGTGAGACGAGCTGGGTGGGATTGCCCTGCGTTTTCGTCAGGTTGGCGGGGTGCCATCTCAGGTGTGTGTATTGCGACAGCGAATATGCCCTCACCGGCGGGACCTCGATGTCGGTGGACGATGTGCTCAGGCAGGTCGAGGAATATGCCTGCAATCTGGTATTGATCACCGGGGGTGAGCCGCTCCTTCAACCGCCGGTCCATCAGCTCATCTCACAATTGTGCGATCGCGGCAAGACGGTACTCATCGAAACTTCCGGAGCTTGCGACATCTCTCCCTGTGATCCCCGCTCCATCATCATCCTGGATATCAAAACTCCCGGTAGCGGCATGCAGGAGCACAACCTGTGGGAAAATCTGCAGCAATTACGTCCGCAGGATGAAATCAAGTTTGTCATCAAGGATCGAGCAGACTACGAGTGGGTCAGG
>JANQEQ010000041.1 GCA_028278245.1 Phycisphaerales bacterium
ACCCGCGGGTTACCACCACGCGGCTACCCCCTCACCTATTCTCATACTCCTCGCAGCACTCGTCAGATGCGGCTTACGGGAATACGGGCGTAATTCAAGTTGAGAACTCGCATAACCGACATTGACTCAGACGGGAGAATGAATATCCTTTTATTTGATATGCAACAAAACACGGCTACAACCACGACCACAACGACCACAACCGCCACTGGCGGGAGGTGACGCCGTACTGACATGAATTAGAAATTCAGGCAGGCACGGCAATCCCCGTGCCTGTTTTCATTTCGATATGATGCACTTTGGATCCTTGATCCATCAGAAGAGGATACGTTACCACCATGTTTTTGATCACCCTTCCCGACGGCAATCGCTTGGAATTTGACCATCCCGTCAGTTGTGCGGAGATCGCACAGACCATTGGTCCGGGCCTGGCACAGAATGCGCTGGGTGCGAAGGTCAATGGGACACTGTGCGACCTGTCTACTGAGATTTGCGAAGATGCGGAAGTCAAGCTGATCACGGCGCGCAAGGGTGAGAAGGAATCCGATCCGGATGCGTTGTACCTGGTGCGGCATAGCTGCGCTCACGTCATGGCGGAAGCGATTCAGCGCATCTTCCCCGGTGCGCTGCTCGTGTATGGACCTCCGCTGGACACCGGGTTTTACTATGACATCTATGTGCCTGAGGATCGACCGATCTCCACTGATGATTTTCCCGCGATCGAGAAAGAGATGGCAAAGATCGTTGTGGAGGATAAGCCGTTCACCCGTTTTGAAATGCCCGTTGCCCAGGGTATGGAGAAACTCCAGGGCGAGGGCAGCAAATACAAGATCGATAACGCCGAACGCGCGATTGCTGCCGGTTCAGATGCGTTGAGCTGGTATGCCACGGGCATTCCCGGCGAAAACTGGGAGGATCTGTGCCGCGGTCCGCATGCACCATCAACCGGGCGGATTGGAGCATTCAAGGTGATGTCCGTTGCATCCAGTTACTGGCATGGCGATGCGGATTCCGATCGACTTACCCGTGTGTATGGCACTGCATTCATCGATAAAAAGCAGCTCAAGCGCTATCTCAAGCAACTGGAAGAAGCCAAGCTGCGTGACCATCGCGTTCTCAACAAACAGTTGAAACTATTTCATATTGATGAGGCGGTGGGACAGGGTCTTGTCTTGTGGGCACCGCGCGGCGCTGTAGTGCGAAAGGAATTGCAGGATTTCATCGCAGAGGAATTAAGGAAACAGGGATACCACCAGGTCTTCAGTCCCCATATCGGCAAGCTGGGCCTTTACCGAACCAGCGGCCACTTCCCCTATTACCAGGACAGTCAATACCCCCCCCTGATTCATCAGGAACAAATGAGTCGCATGGCTCGGGAAGGTTGTTCCTGTTCGGAACTGGCAAACAACATGGAAAAAGGCGAGATCGACGGCTACCTGCTCAAGCCGATGAACTGCCCTCACCACATCAAGATCTACGACAGTGAACCGCACAGCTATCGCGATCTTCCCGTGAGGTTGGCGGAGTTCGGAACTGTTTATCGTTGGGAGCAATCCGGCGAGGTCGGCGGCATCACCCGGGTCCGAGGTTTCACCCAGGATGATGCGCACATTTTCTGCACTGAAGACCAGGTAGCCCAGGAACTTTGCGGCTGTCTGGAGCTGGTCAAGATCATTTTCGAAACGTTGGGGATGAGTGACTACCGGGTTCGGGTGAGCTTGCGCGACGAAAACGGTGATAAATACGTTGGCGATCCTTCCAACTGGGATCGTGCAGAAGAGGCATGTCGAGAGGCGGCACAGACGCTCGGCGCACCGTTCACCGAAGAGCTGGGTGAGGCTGCATTCTACGGCCCGAAGATCGACTTCATCGTCAAGGACGTATTGGGTCGCGAATGGCAGTTGGGAACGGTGCAGGTTGATTACAACCTGCCCGAGCGGTTCGATTTGAACTATATCGGGCCGGACAATCAACCGCATCGGCCGGTGATGATCCACCGCGCCCCGTTTGGATCCATGGAACGCTTTGTGGGTGTTCTGATCGAACATTTCGCCGGAGCTTTCCCAACCTGGATGGCTCCGGAACAGGTGAGAGTATTGCCGATCAGTGAAAAGACTTCCGAATACGCTCAGGAGGTGATTGACAAGCTGCTGGCTATGAAAATCCGCGCCACACTTGACGATTCCAATGAACGAATTCAGGGCAAGATCAAGGTGGCTACGGATATGAAGATCCCGTACCTGCTCGTGGTCGGCCCGCGGGATGCAGAGCAGAGAGCAGTCAGTGTTCGAGCACGGGGTATTCGTCACGATCTGGGAGCCATCCCGCTGAGTGATTTCCTGGAGACGATTGGGCAGGAAATCCAGAGTCGAGGGAAAATCACTGTCATTTCTGATCATTTTGAGACGGTGACTGCCTGATTCGCCAAAAAAGGCGTTGTTTATCTCATTTCACGGTAAAGCTGCATCTTTCGGCTGAAGAACAGTTGCTTTCGGTCCGAAAACACAGTACCTTACAGTTGAAGAGGGTTGTGCGCGTTGAGTGCAACTCGAGGTACAGCCCCACTTTATTGTTGGAGTTTCGCGCGAATGCGAACAGTCAGGTCTTTGAAGCAGCTCGGGGTTTAGGCGCCACATGCCCCTTGCAGCTGTGCACAAGACATATTGGTTGCCTTCTACTTTAGCCGCTGTTTTCGGCACAGCGGTTGTTGCGCATATATCCTGAAATCGCCGTAAGAGGAATCGAACCATAGCCCGCCGTCGTTACTATCGACCACAAGAGAACGTCCGCCGTGGACCGCGGATCAATGATTTCATCCGCAAGAGTCCGGTCCGTCTCATCGACGAAAATGAAGAAATGGTTGGCGTTGTTGACTTGATGGAAGCCAAGCAACGTGCCCGAGACGCTGAGATGGACTTGGTAGAGATCTCTCCGGATTCTAATCCACCAGTGTGTCGGATCCTTGATTTCGGTAAATGGAAATATGAGCAATCCAAAAAGGACAAAGCACAACGTGCAAAAACAAAAAGCGCTGATCTGAAGGAGATTCGCCTCGGACGTTCCATGAAGATCGATCCTCATGATTTGCAGATTCGACTCACGCAGGCCCGCAAGTTCCTGATTGATGGACATAAGGTCCAGATCGTTCAGAATTTCCGTGGACGAGAGATGTTGCACAAACAGCGTGGAATGGAACGCATGCAGCAGATAATCGAAGAGATGTCTGATATTGCCAAAGTCGAAATGCCACCGAGACAGGCCGGCCGCCGCATGACCATGATGCTGGCACCGGTCAAGAGCAAGGTCGAGCAATACAAACAACGAAAAGAGGCAGAAACTCAACAAAAAAGCAATGAGGAAGCGGCACCTGTAACGGAGACCACACCTCCTTCCACTCCGGAAATCCAGGTGGATCAGGAATCTGACGACGAGACAAAGGAATCTGCCTCACCCGTGACCGCTTCATCAACCCAGGCAGAATAGAAGACCGTGATACGATAATCTTTTTGACTGAAAGAATTGTAACGATTATACTGCAAATCCATGCTGAGAAGAGATTTGCGTTCGAGGAGACTGAGAGAAGAACGTGTGACTCGGGGCTTGATTTTTGATAAATGGAGAAAGAAGCTGCGCCCCGAAACGTCTGTACCATCAGGCAATTGAGGTGCCTATGATGGAATGAAATTGTGGGTACTCTTTGTGACAGTATTCGGTGGGTACCCGTTTTCACGAACTTTCGCCCAGATGGGTCGTCATATCCGATAGATATTCCGGAAAAGGAGTTTTTTCCGTCAACAACCGAACCGTTTCTCCTATAAAAGTGGAAAGATAACAGGAAACCTGCCCTTACTTCTTTGTGTTACAGGATCATCCATGCCCCGTTATGCGATCATCTCAGACATCCATGGCAATCTCCATGCGTTTCAGGCTGTTCTGAAACGTATTGCGGAATTGAATGTCCATGAAGTCATTTGCCTGGGTGATATCGTCGGGTACGGCCCCTACCCCGATGCATGTCTGGACCTGGTTGTGAAATACTGCTCAATCAGTATTCAGGGCAATCATGATGAAGCGGTTGTAGATCCTTTCTGCGCTGAGAAATTCAACGGGGCCGCACGGGAAGCTGTGTACTGGACCCGTGATGTCATGGGGCCGTTACACCTCAATGCACTGCTGAGCCTCAAACCATCCGCAACGATCGGCAACTCGGTGATGTGCATCCATGCATGTCCGTTCCCCGGACCAACAGATTATGTGCATGACAAGCAGGTGGCGGCGATGGCATTTCGCGGTGTTGATAAACCCATCTGCCTGTTGGGTCACACACATGTGCCCATGGTATTTGAAGCCCCTTCGATGGATCCCAACGAGCAATTCACTGCCCCTGAACTGGTGGCTTACCTTCCCCAGGATGACATCCCAATCAAGCTGAAGCCGAAACGACGCTACATCTGCAATCCCGGTTCGATTGGTCAACCACGTGATTGTGATCCTCGGGCGAGCTTTGCTGTTCTCGACCTGGATGAAGAGACATTTACCATTCATCGCGAGGAGTACGATATTCCCGCCGCACAAGCCGCCACTCAGGAAGCGGGACTACCAACGATACTGGCTGATCGCCTCGCTATTGGCGCATAAGCAGCATATCCTCGACTGATATCCCCCAAAAACAGCGAATATCTCACATCGGTCACAGGTTGATCCGACAGAGAAAATACCCCCCCTCGACGTGGAGTTTTAGCCCATGGAATGGCTTTGGATTATCGGATTAATCATCGTCTGGTTCATCGTTCTCCGCTGGGTACTACCCCGCTTTGGCGTGGGAACGTGATTTACCGGTTCATGCTCGGTCGAGCATCGTAATGATAACTTTGATTCTGCTGATGAACGTGTGCAGGAAACTGAATTGAAGTGAATGGATTCTTCGCTTCCACTCTTCAAATGAGAATACTTTCAAATTTTCTTGTTTTGCCAGCCCCCGTGGAAAAAGCGAGCACTGAAGAGCGCTGCGCGAACGATGAGTTCACCACACAGCGCGATCCACACGCCTTCTAAACCATATTCCAAATGTACTCCGAAGAACCACGCAGCGGGAAGACGTACGCCGTAGCTCGACACAGTGGTGATGACGAACACCCAGGTGGTGTCCCCCACACCGCGAAGACCCTGACGGAAGACCATGGTGATTGCGAAAAACACCTGGGTAATGCCACAGATAAACAGCAGATTGGGAACGTGTTTCTGGTGAATGGCTTCGCTACTGATGATGAGGGTCATCTGTTGGCCACAGGTGGCATAGATCACCCCCACGATGCCCATGAAGAGACAGGCGATCCCGGTACAGATGAGCACAGCTCTTTTTGCCATGCGTGGATTATCTGCCCCGAGGAACTGACCGGCCAAGGCACCCGCGGCAGTTCCGATCGCAAATCCGGGAAGGATACTGAACATCTCCCACTGCACCGCAATGATGTGAGCGCCCTGCAAACCTGCACCGGAATCAGTGCGCGCTGCGATGTCGCCGATGATCATCAGGACAAAGAGATTCACCGCCCACATGGAAATGCCTTCGCAGAAATTCGGTGCTCCTACACGAAAGATGCGCCAGGACATCGAGCGTCGCAGCGGAAGCTCTCTGACTTCAAGGCGAAGGTCTTTGACACCCTTGCGGAGCAAACTGAGGATGAGGACACCACCGATGACATAACTCAATGCGGTGCCCAGCGCGATTCCATCGACATTCATATCGAAGGAGAATGGATTAGTGAGCACCCAGTTCCCGAAGGTGATATCAGCGCCGGACAATGCCCAGGAGAAGAGGATGTTGATCACGATGAGGAAGACGGCGATGTAGGCGGGTTTGGTGGTTTCGCCCGCTCCGTGTAGCGACATCGAGCCGACCATCATGATGGCGCAAAGCGGGAGTGAACATGCCAGGATGCGCACGTAACGAATGCAGTACACCATGGCTTCCGGAGTCAGCTCACAAAAACGTCCTAACCAGGGTGCAATAAACCAGAGGAACAATCCCACAAGAATGCCCCAGATCAGACTGAGGGTGGTGGCCTGTCCCAGAGCATGATGCGTTTCCTTGCGATCACCGGCACCGATGGCGCGAGCGATGAGCGCCTGGCCGCCGATACCCAGACCTGACATGGCGATGCTGATGAACCAGCCGATGTAAGAACCGATCCCCAGACCATCCATGGCAGGGATGACGATGTCACTGGGGAGATTGCCGGCAATGATCTTGTCACACAAACCCAGGCAGGCAGCGGCCGTCTGATGAATCAGAACGGGGAAAGCGAGAATCCAGATGGCTGATTTGAGACTTTTTCCCGCCAGCTTTCCTGAGCGGATCGCACCCTCCATATCCGGCAAAGCTTCCGCCTCGCCGACAACAGACGTACCGCCGGGAACATCCTCAGGATTCAGTGCCGAGGAGGTTGAAATCGGCAATTTATCTCGGGTTGGCTTGTCATCGTGTGACACAAGCAGTGTATCTCTTCTTTCTGTACAAGAAATCCAATCATCTTACTCAACGAAATGAAATTCGGGGGCAATTATTTCAGTAAGTGAGATGCATCGAAGAGATGAGCTGATTTGTCATGTCGATTTGATCAAAGAGATGAATATGACAGATTACATCTCAACCAGGACACGGATGACGTTCTCCTGAGCCGCAGTCGCGAGAATGTCAGGTCCATCGTTCAGAGACATGCGACGTGAGATCAAACTGACTACATCAACTTCGCGGCGAGCAAGACGAGCAACACCTTCCGTCATCGGCCCGCCATAGGAACCCAATACCTGAATCTCATTGAGCACTAGATGAGTAGGATCAATTCCCACCTGGTCAGGCAGGTTCATCGATTTTACAACGACCACACCCCGCGGTCGGACCAATTCGGTGGCAAGCTTGAGTGCATCGGAATCACCGGTACAAACCACGACAATGTCCTGATCAGCTCTGCGCCCAACATCTTCTACCAATCGATGTTTAATACCCCACTTCTCACACAGACTGATTTTCCCCGAGTTCCAACCCAGTAACCTGACTGAGGCGTTGAGTTGCGCCATGACCTGCACGGTTAAAAGCCCAAGTGCATCTTCGCCTACAACCGTGATATAAGGTTTTCCCTCAACTGTGATTTGCCGAGTGGCCTGCACCGCCGAAGCAAGTGTTACGGTGAACACAGCATGATCATCATCCAGAGAGTCATCCACGGGAACAAGATTCACCGCCGGCAAAGTAAAGTACTCAGCCAAACATCCGTCACGGCCGTTCATCCCCAGAAGAGTCCGACTGCGACAATGAACGCTCAATCCTGCCAGGCACATATCACACCGTCCACACATGCTGGAGATTGAACCTACCACGCGTCGACCTGTAAGTTGTCGGGGATCATCGCCGTTGATCTTCTCCACCTCGCCGACAAAAAGATGACCCAGCACACCTTGAAATCCAAATAATCCTGCGGCAACCTGCAAGTCCGTTGCTCCCACGGTTACTTTCCGTGTGCGGATCAAAGCTTCACCGGCATCCGGATTCGGCTGAGGATGGTTCTTCTGAAGCGTGATGTCTTTGCCGTCTATAACCAATGCGCGCATGACTACACTAACCTTGTCCAGAATACTTAGCCTGAAGGAATCGTGTTGATATCATCCTTCGGCTTCCTGCCCGATCCCCTGTTCGATTTCCAGGGAATCCGGATACGTCCGCCTCTCACTTGCAGGACGTAATCCGGACGGGGATGCGGGGTGTTCACGTACTGGACTCGTCCAGAAAACCAACCTTTCCCACCAACTCTGTTTGCGAACATACGTGGGATACAGATAATCCAGACGGTGAGCAAAGGGATCCTCTGCTTCGTTATACCAATCCAGCCATGGACGTGCATCATAAGCAAAAGTCTGCCCGGTCAACACGTGCAGTGATTCTGCTGCTGCCTGGTTGACGGCTAACTCGCGAGATTCCAGCGCTGCGACCAATCCCTGAAAAACACGATCCTCCGGATACTGTCCCAGAGCAATTGCCGCCTCTACCCTCACATCTTCATCATCCGTCTCTTCGCCCTGTAATACCTGTTGGACTGTTTTTGTCTGGAGTGTGTCCAGGAGCAATGGCACGACTTCCGGGTTGTGGATACGTTGAAGTCCCTTGGCCGCTTCCCAGCGTACCTGTACATTTTCGTGCTCCAGCGCGTCGGCAATGAGGGGCGCATCCTCCACACCCCCATGACGGGCCAACGCGCGAATAGCAACAGCCAAAGCGAGCGGATCATCTTCGTGAAGCACCTTATCCCGATACGCACTGACATAAATATCCACTCCACCAAAGGGTGAATTGGAAATCAGCAAGGTACCTTTACGTCGTAGATCCGCATCGTATGGATCAAACATCCATTCCGCTGCATCGCGTGGCTTGGGAGGCATGAGTGAACTGACTGCATCTGAAATGTCCTGTCCGAACGATCCGCATCCACCAAGCCAAATCGTCATAGACATAATGGTGCAGCAACAGAGCACCTGGTTACGGCAACTATGGAGATTCCACCTCTTCAACACGTCGTAATCCTCAACATGGCGGACAGTGTACGCGATCACCGTCGAAGCTGCGAATCCACTCCAAGCCCAATCCAATGAGAAAACCCCCAGCCGGTGAAGGCTGGGGGTATGTGAGGTTTCAGGAACCGTCAATCGACAAACGGATTACGGCAGGCAGCCGCAGGGAATGTCGAGCGGGACACCAGTGCCGTCGTCATACATGCACCAGGCAACATCCTCATCAGTGACGTTATTGGGGCATACCCACGCGGCGTTCACAGGATCGCCTCGCTGCAGGCCCTTACCGTTACCATCGATGGAACCGTGCCACAGGAACCAGCAATCATCGGTCTCATCAGAGTAGATCTCAATGTAGTAGCAGGTATCTGCTAACAGAGCCAACGGAGCCGGTAGTGTGTAAGCATAGTTCCAGATGATGTAGGCCAGACCGAACATAGAACCTGAATCTGAAGACACAGGTGTCACGTTGTCGTAGGCCATGAACAGCGTATCAGGGCAGCTGTCCATATCAACATCAGTGTAGAACCGGATGTTGAAGGTCGTCTGGGCGACATCAGGATCACATGGCGTGAATCCACCGGCGTCTTCATCGAAGAACGCACTGATACCCCAGAATTCCAGGGAATCGAGCGTTACAGGATCAGACAGACGGAAGTCATCACCCACGCCGAAGCCACCGTTATCGGCGCCGAGATCGGACGTGAAGGCGGTTCCACCGTTGTAGTCCTGGCAACCCGGGACCGGTGGTTCACCGGCTGCGTAGCTGATCGACACGCTGTACTCAGCGTTGTCACAGATCGGCCAGCCGATCAAGTCCACCGGACCGACGAACAGAATGTAGTCGTCACCGGCATCCAGCCAGCCAGTTGTGAAGCTGGCAAGACCATCGCAGCGCGTCTCGTTGGCAAATGCATCCGTGACGATCGTGTCATCAATGTCACCACCACAGTAGTCGGTGATGATCAGAACATTGCCGAGGAACTCTGCCAGGAAGTCGATGTTCAACACAGCGCCGCCGCCACCCATATCGGGAACTTCCAGACGATACCAGTCGGTATCGCGATAGGTCACAACATCACCAACGAACTGCTGCGTATCGCAGTCATATTCGCGGGTGTCGTAGTAACCAGCGTCACCACAGACCGTCGTTCCGAGGTTCAGGTTATCACTGAACGGATACGGATCGCAGTCATTGTAGCCACCGTTGAAGTCATCACGCGGCTCATTGCCCGGCGTGCCGTCCCAGTCGGTGTAGCAGGTCTCGCCTTCATCATTCGTGCATGGCGGATCAAGCTCGCACCAGCATTCTTCCGCTCCGGTGCAGGCAACGCCATCAGTCTCGACGGTCAGTTCAAACACGCCGAAGTTGTTGGCATCAATACCGGAAATCGCGATGTAGTACGGCTGACCGTCGCGGGAGCACCATTCAACTTCCGGTGCCGGAGCGCCGGAGCCGGGGATACCGCACGTGTCATCTTCGCCACCAATACAGGTGAGCATAGCGCAGGATCCGCACCATACGTTCATGATGTGGTCCCAGTCACTACCAGTACCCGCATTGCACAGGCTGGCGGTCAGTGTGTTGCCGTCACCAATCACGTAGTACCACAGGGTCGGGGACTGGATGGGAACACCCGGTACGCAGCCGTCACCGCTGTTGGTGACAGCATCAGTCGTATCAGCCGTCGAGGAACTGCCGATATCGATCGGTGCTGCACGGGTGCAGGCATCGTTCTCCGGGCAGTCGAATGAAGAGCATTCATTCGCCCAGGAGTACCACTGGCCGTCTGTGGTGTAGCATTGAGATTCAGACAGCATTGTGCAGGACTGATCGGGATAGCAGCAGGCACCTTCA
>JANQEQ010000051.1 GCA_028278245.1 Phycisphaerales bacterium
GATCTAAGCAGCCTGGGGTGCTGTTTCACGGAAGGCTTCTGGGTCGCAGTAGCAATTGAAGATATCACTGCAGGAACGCGGCCCAGCCTATTGTTTTCGTCTGCATCAAATGATCCGAATCCTGTCGGGACTTGCGAGCAATGGCTTTCAATCAACGGGGAGTTGACAACGGCCTTGCCAGAGGATTTTGCGTGGGCTTCAATGATGATTGAGGGCGAGTGCGCGCCCTGTTTGGAGGAAGAGGAAATCGACTGTGTTGGCGATGTCATCGGAGATGATCTTCAATGCGGTTCCCTGATTCAGGTGAATTGCGGCTCGGAGGTGATTCTGCTGACTGATCAGACAAACAGCACAGGGCAGTCGAATGTGAGTTCATATTGCTGTTCACCGTGGGACGAGTCGGGGCCTGAAAAGCTCTATCGAATCGATGTGCCGGAAGCGGGGAGCCTGGCAGCGACGCTACAGGATGTTGATGGCGGTGATGTGGATTTATTCCTGCTGGACTCATGCAGCGCGGGCAACTGCCTCCTGGCTGCGGACAGTTCATTCAGTGTGACTGATCTACCGGGCGGCACCTATCATATTGTGGTCGATGGATTCGACGGTGACATTGCGACCTATAACCTGGAGATCATCTGTTTTGGCGATTGCCCGGCGCAAAGCTGCGACAATGAGATCGAGTTTGGCAGTCCATCGGGATCGCTCTATCTGGATGGTGAGTGGGACCGGACGCTGGATGCCGGGTATTATGCTTACTACGCAGGAGCGGGAAACACACAGCAGATTCTGAGCGGGGCTCCCGATGCTTGCGACTGGCAACCAGTGGTGAGCTGGAACTCAATCGATGGTTCAGCGAACCGAATGCTGGCGGCGGACCCGCGCGATGGTGGTCAGTTCTGGTGCGGCACGATTGATGACTACGAGAATGGCACCGGGCACTTGTATCTGGTCAACAACAGCGGAGCCGTGGAACACTCGTGGGGAGCGATCGCGAATCTGCCGTCGATGCGCTGGTCGGGTGCAGCATTTGATCCCGATCACAATCATCTCTGGGTGTTTATTCGTGACTCATCAGATGCGGGAAACTCGCGTGCCTGGGAGCTGGATGTGAGCAATCCTTCCTCTCCGTTGATTTTG
>JANQEQ010000089.1 GCA_028278245.1 Phycisphaerales bacterium
ACCCGCTTTCACCACGACCTGATTGAAGCGATGATCGTTGAGTATCTCCGCGGCTTGTGGGAAATTTCTAACCTGGGCTACAGCAAACTTGTTCATCCCAAGCCTCCTTCCATGGCATTGAGGAGTTTGTTCGGCGTGAGAGGAAGATCCCGGACAGGAACACCCAGCGCGTTGTACACTGCACCGGCAATGGCTCCAGCGGTGGGAATCGTAGGTGGTTCACCGAGCGAACGTGGCCCGGTCTGCCCCTTTGTCCAGAGGATGGGTTCGATGTTGGGGATATCCGCAGTTCCTGCGATCTTGTACATCTCCAGATTCGGATTGACCATTGCTCCGGTATTACGATCAAGACGTTTGTCTTCAAACAGGGCGTAACTTATGCCCTGAATGACTCCGCCCAGAATTTGGCTCTCGGCAGTCTTGCGACACACCGCCTGGCCGCAGGCTTGAACCGCAACAATACGGTTGATGTGGATGGTACCGAGTTCCGCATCGACCTTGAGATCAACAAACTGCACACCCTGGGGGTGACCTTCGCCGCCATAGATTTTGAAACCATCAGCGCGGTTCCCTCGGCCGAGTAGAGGTTCACGACCGATCACGGCACAGGCATCCACCCAGGATTTATACGACTGCCGATCACGGGTGATATTCCCGCTTTCAATATGGAAGTCGCTCGGATCACCTCCGGCGCGATTGGCCAGCTTTGTCAATAGTTGCTCTTTGACGTCTGCGGCGGCCTGGCGCACGGCGGGAGCGGTGTTGTGCACCGTCATCGATCCTCCGGAGGCAGGGCCAACGGGATAATTTGAATTACCGATCTGCACTCTGACCAAGTGAAGGGGAACACCAATTTCATCGGCAGCAATGATCGCCATGGCCGTGCGCTGACCGGTGCCAATGTCCTGGGTTCCGGTACGCACCTCAACCGAGCCGTCGTTGTTGATCACCACTTCCGCTTCGGTACGGGCGGGATATAAGCCCCAATCAGCTGATCCCAGACCAAAGCCTCGGCGAATTACACCAGTCTGGGAACCAGTGGGTTGACGCTTGTTCCAGCCGATGATTTTTGCTCCGAGCCGGAACATTTCCCGACGGTCGGCGCTGGTATCCAACTGCACCCGGAGATCAACCGGATCAACACCGGCAATCGTCGCAATCTCATCCAGCATAAGTTCCTCAGCAAATGCACCTTGTGGGCAACCTGGTGCGCGGAAGGGACGGGGAGCACCACCGCTGAATGAAATATCCTTGTGATCGCGCTCGATTTCCCCAAGTTTGTACTTGCCGGAATGAATCCGAACACCTCCGCCTCGGCCGCCAACACCGACTCCACCCTGTGTGTGAATTCGCCCTCCGAGAATCGTGCCATCATTTTTAAATCCTATGTGAACACAGGTGCGGCTCGAAGGACGATTTCCGGTATCCAGATGCTCTTCATCCCGATCGAGGAAGAGATATGTCGGGCGCTTATACTTGGCCGCGACTCGGGCGGCTGTGTGTGTTTCCTTTCCCGCTCCAAGTTTCGATCCGAAACCTCCACCGATGTACTCGCACCGTGTTTCAAACTGCGACTGTGAAAGTCCCAGTGCACGGTCCACACCATCTCGGGCCGCGAAAGTCCCTTGAGTGGAAACATACACAATGGCATAATCATCCTGGTAATCAACGACCGCTCCATGCGACTCCGCACAGGAATGAGTCTGGACAGGAGTGGTGTAGACCGCTTCCAGAATGTGATCCGCATTTGCGAGTATTTTCCTGGTTGCTCCAGACAGGTCAGGTTTATCGTTAGACAACTCACCGCGCCAAACGGTGCTCTCTTTCATCTCCCATTGCAGTTTGAGCGCTGTCTTTCCCCGACGCAGAGCCAAGGGGGATTCAGCAACGATATAACCCACGTGTTGACCGTGATACTTTCCTTCTTCACGGTCAATTTGAACTTCCAGAACTCCAGGTACGGCCAGCGCAGCGCCTTCATTACGGTCAGTGAGTTCGGCAGCACCGTAGGGGCATCGGAGAAATCCGACAAAAATCGCATTAGGCAGATACCGATCCTTACTGAAGATGGCTGATCCGGTGAGCTTGGCGACCCCGTCCAGACGAGAAGTATCATCATTGAGCGTTTTGCCGAGATTTGCCTTGCGATTCATCGTCGGCATATTGGTTGGTATGTGCTTTCTCTGACTCATTGCGCACCTCCTGAATCCTGCATCGGTGATTGGCCTGATGCCTCCAGAATCGCGTTGAACACATTGGAGTGGCTTCCACATCGGCAGAAGTTCCCGCTCATCTCACGCTTGATCTCATCAAGTGTCGGTTGTGGATTTTCATCCAGCAACGCGCGGGCTGCGATAAGCATGCCGGGTGTGCAGTACCCACATTGGAGTGCGTCGTGTCGGAGAAATGATTCCTGTAATGGATCCAGTGTTCCACTGACCGCCATGCTTTCAACAGTGGTTACTTCCTGACCGATCGCATCAACTGCCAGCGTCATACAGGAAGAAACAGGTATCCCCCCCATAAGCACCAGGCATCCGCCACACGCTCCCCGGCCACATATCTCCTTGGCTCCGATCAGATTGAGATGTTCCCGCAACATCTCCAGTAAAGTTGTTGCAGGATCAATGGTTAATTGATGCTTCTGCCAGTTGACGGAGAGGGTTACGGTGACTGGTTCCGGACCCAGGATTCGAGTCCTGTTCCATCGGGCATGAGTCTCCGCCGTGGCGGTGGGTGAAGAACTCAATGCACCGGCTGCAGCCGCAGATAATCCAAGTGATTGAATAAAGGTACGACGTGAGACCTGAGACCCGCCCTCGGTTGAGGAATGATCTTCCCTATCATCAATTTGGTCCATGTGAAAACTCCCGGTTATCGGCCCAAGATCATACCAGTTCCATGGCGATCCGTTGCTACGGGAGCACCAGATCAGCCGGGTTGGGGTGTCAGCTATCGTGAATGCCTATTGGGGAGCGATGGTATCTGTTTCCTGCTCAGGGGGAACCTCTTGCCGGCGTTGAATAGCAAGTTGCCGACGATACTCATCCAGTCCGGGCGGTTCGGGAAGAACCTCCGCTAGTGTGTACCGCTGCCCCCATGGTGTAGTGTTCAATTCCTGGGCAATGGTAGGAGCGATGATATCGTACGCCCGAACCCGAATTCCCGGCAGGTGTTGATCGACCTGGCTCCACAACGTCATGCGCTCGGGCATCGGCAATGATCGATCAATCATCAATTGGGCAAATACGATGATCGCAGTATCGTTCAACTGGCCCAGGAGATCTTTCATTCGCCCCACGCCGAATTTGTTCACGAAGTTGTAGTAGCGGTTTCCTTTGAAAAATTCAGTCACTTCATTAGCAAAATTGATCGCATCGCGTAGCACTTCGGGGCGATCTCGGCAAATCCCTACCAGGTAACCGTAGCGTAATGATGCGGAGACATCGCTGAGGGCAAGATGCGGTTGGGCGTCGTAATTATCAAATGTCTCCTTACGGACAAAGACCTCAAGCGGAACATTCCATTCGGGATTGCTGTAGTTCACACCTTTTTCAAAGAGCGACTTCAGACGATCGAGCAATTGCTGAGCTTTCTCTCGCTCACCCGCCCTGTACCATTCACGGATAGCTGACCCCATAAAGTTCTGCAGGAATGTGATGAACGTTTCTCCGCCTGCACCTCGGACATGAAGGTGTTTGATATACAGCCGTTCAAATTCCTGATCAATTTGATCAATCCAGCGAGGATCGGGGAACCGTGCGGGATTGGAATTGGAGAAGAAGTCGTAGGTGATGCGACCCGACCGCGCCAAAGCCTGTAATCCCTGAACCTGGATTCGGTCATTATTGAGTACCCTGTAGATTTCATCTTCCGGTACCCTTGATTCACCGAATTGTGAACCACGACGTGCCCAGTAGACCGCGTGTGCCTGAGGATGCCTCCAGTCCAGTGGTCCCAGATCACGCGTGTATTCATACATCAGTCTGGGATCCATGTTGTAGTGATCAACCAGAACCCGCTTACGAATGTGATTGATTAATGCTGTCCATGTTTCCTGCAAAGCCGGATCCGATGCCAATTGATCCAACGCAGTAAAATAAGGCGATTCACGTCGAAACTGTTTATCGACGCCGAGGATTTCAGCTGCTGCGGATTGACCTGTGACCTGTTGCCACATCGTATATTGGGAGAGGAAATTCTGATCCAGCTTGAACTCTTCTGGTGAATCCGCAGGATATTGTTCCTTCAATTTATCGACGAGTTCGATCACACCCGGCGTTTGTTTTTCAAGTGTTGTCAGGTCTCCCGGCGCGTCGGCGATGGCTTTAATCCACTGCACTCGATCTTCGTAATCCTCGGGAGGCATCCCCAGAAGGAAATGCCATTCCTGACAGAATTGTTTCTTGTAATACAAATGGGCATCATCTGAATAGCCGTCGATTTTATGAGCGAACCAGAACGCGAGTTCCTTATGCAGCAGAAGATCGTTTGGATTGTTCCTGATACCATCATTTCGTACGAGTCGAATGCCGGCATTGACCCATTCCCAGCGCTCCTGGAGAGTGTGGGTGGCGACCGAAACATTGTAAGCCATGTTGTGGCCGTGAAATGCCCATACTGCTGCGAAACGAGGCTGCAGTTTGGTGATAAGCTCGGCATCGGCCATCACCTCATAGAACAATCCCTTTTCCTGCTGAATATTAATTTTTATCCAGAGGTAGTCAACGATCAATCCCCGAATCGCAGCAATGGCGGTTCCTAACTGCACAAATGGTGGCGCGCCATGGACCGAGATATCAGTATAACGAAGCGCATGGTCGTCAGAATCCTGAATGATCGAAGGAAGGACCAGCGCGCTGCTGCCAACGCTGATCAGAATCACAATCAAGGCACCCAGTTGTATCAGTCGATCACGAAACATAATAATCGTAGGAAAAACAATGTTTGAAATACAGTATTAACCATGCCCGCTATAGATGGCTAATTGTCTTGAACGAATCACAATTAAACCCAACACCAGCGATGCTCCGGACCAGAACAGACCTAATTTTGCGAATCCCCCGACAATATCACGCCAGCGAATAGCAATTCCTTCGATGAGGTTTTGTGTTGGACGATATTCTCCGAATCCCTCCAGGAGAAATACCAAAGCCTGCGCGATAACTCGTATCGTCCACTGAAACGCCCATTGGATAATATGCCCGAGGTTGCCCCAGTCGATGTATTGCGTTTCAGGTGGGTAGTAGTATTCCAGAGAGCTTGCCAGGTACGGCCCCAGTGATCCAGCGATGAAAACTGTAAATGCAAAGAGACAGGCAACCGGGAAACTAAGAAACGTTGACAGGAAAATCCCCAGTGCAGCTAAAAAGGCTAATTTGATCCATGACATGAGCACAGCACGGACAAAATTCGCCTCAAATCCACCCACCTTGTATCTCAATTCCAAACCATCAGCGTCAAAGTTCAAAGAACCCATTTCCGGCTGCCGTGCTGATAGATTTACAATCGTCAGGGTGAGTGTTCCGTCATCCTGAATCAGATCAGGAGTGATGGGCAATACATGGAGCATCGTCGGAACATAAACGCGGTCGATCCATGTCGCAGTATCTTCGTTGAAAAAGAAAGCTGCAGGAAAGCGTTTATGTTCATCATCGGCCAGTATATGAAAGCGGTATTGTAATGTAAGGGTAGAAT
The DNA here is from genome assembly GCA_028278245.1 of Phycisphaerales bacterium. Lineage (GTDB taxonomy): Bacteria > Planctomycetota > Phycisphaerae > Phycisphaerales > SM1A02 > JANQEQ01. The sequence continues at coordinate 5,698 of JANQEQ010000089.1, forward strand.
TGACGTCCTTGGCCTGCTCCAAACCTTTGAAGGTGTAACTTCTTGCTCCAGCTTGATCACCGACAAGTGCCGGAATCGAGCGCAGTGAACTGCTGAATTGTTGCTGGATACTTCGTGCTACCCGACGCCAGGCTTCTCTCGGTACTGATTCCTGTTGGCTGAGGATCGGGTCATTTGTGATCGTTTGTTCTACACGACGCTGAAGCTCTTCACCTTGCATTGATGGGTATTCCGGAAACGTACTCAATCTGGCTGTCAGAATCTGATCCCGCAAAATCATGGCATCAACCTGGCCTTCGGTTCCGGATGCAACCGGTTGCATACGCAGATACTGGATAAAAGCAAAAGTTGAAAGACCCGCAATGATGAGCACAATCAGGTTGATGGTCATTACCCCCAGCCATTTTCCAACCAGGTAATTGAATCGACTGAGAGGTTTGGTCATAAGTTGCCAGATCTGACGATCCCTGATCTCAAATGCCACCGTTGCACACGACAGAAATAATGTCATGCAGGCGGTGATGGCAAAGGTAAGACCGAAACTGCGGGAGATAAATGTCTGAATACGGAATCGAAGTGGAGCTTCCGGATCCAGCCAGATTGGGAGAAGCGGTAATAGTATCAACAGGAGAATGATAAAAACCAGCGAAATACGAGTTCTGGAAGCTTCCTTGATAACCGTGTGAGCAACCGCAAATAATTGTCGAGGAGAATGGAAAAATGCCAGTGAGACATGCGTGAGCATGATGAATGCGAATATAAGATTCCCCATCACAGCAATGGCCAGCGCTAATTGTGTTCCCCCGATCGCATATCCTACTACTGCAGCGAAGGCCGTAAAGATTACAGTGAATACATAAGGAACAAGCAGATTAGCCCAAATAACCAGGAGGGAGAACAGTATTGCCGCAATTCCCAAAAGCCAAGTTGTTCCAGGTTGATCCAACAACCATTTGGGAGCATACGATGGCCTCTCCTGATATGTCAGTACATCTGCAATAACACTGGGAGCAATGATGTTGCCGTTTTCATCAAAAAATAGCTCAGCCCGTTGGCGGATGCGCTCATCACCATAAGTTTTTCCGTCAACCGTTACCGTCCCGGTTTCACTGAGCGATATTGCATGGTGATCGTTACTGGCGAGATTCTGACCAGTAAGTGCCTGTTCGATTTTGGATCGTTGCGCTTCAAGTTGATAACTCGAATAGATAAGTGAACCGAAAATGACCCCCAACGTGAGGACAAACAAAATGGTTAATGTGATTTTGATCCCACGTTGACGCTGCAGAAGATTCAAGCGTCGGTAAAAATTGATCAGGGGATTGATCATTCAGGCGCTTCCGTCTTTTCAGACTGTTTGTCGTCTGATTCATCATCCATAAGTGAATCGATCACCGATGAATCAACGTCGCCGGGAGCTTGCGGACTCGGAGCAGATCGTACTTCCCTGGCTTTGGGTACCGCAGGCTTCTCATCAGGCTCCATGAGATCTCCCAGAATATCTTCAGCCTGTTCAGATTGAGCATCATCACGGGTCACTTCAACTGCTTGTCGTGTGTCGGTCGGTTGATCACTCATCAAGGTTTCGATCAGACGATCACCTTCTTCATCTTCCGCTTTGAGGAAGGCTGCGGTTTCCCCTCCATGCATCGCACCGGATGTCGAAATCTGCTCCTGACGAGCCTGTTCCACAACGTCAAGGAAGAAATGTTCCAATCTCTGCCTGGGAGTGTGGACCTTTTCGATGGCAATTCCTTCACATTCCTGAATGACCTGCTCCACGCGCGATACAGTATCCTCCCGAAGGCGCGGTGTTTCAATAATAGTGTGTTCGGTATCGCTCAGCAGTGATTCTGCGGTTCCCTCAGCCCGAATTTTCCCTCCATACAACATCACCATACGGTCGCACACATCTTCAACATCTGCCAGAAGATGGGAACTCAGCAGGATTGTTTTCCCTCGCTTTCCCAGTTCCAGAATGAGGTCTTTGACTTGCCGGGTACCGATAGGATCGAGACCGGAAGTTGGTTCGTCAAGAATAAGAAAATCCGGATCGTTAATCAGCGCCTGAGCCAATCCGATGCGTCGCATCATTCCTTTGGAAAACTCACCTACGGGACGATGAGCGACTTGTGTCAGGCCAACCATATCGAGCAGATCATCAATACGCTGGCGTCTGGTTCGACCTTCCAGGCCAAACAATTTTCCGTAGTAATCCAGTGTCTCACGTGAATTGAGGTAGCGGTAAAGGTAGGATTCTTCCGGAAGAAAACCAATGTACTTTTTGACGATAACGTCTGAAGGTGGTTTGCCGAAAACACTGAGTCGGCCGCTGGTTTTATGCAGCAAACCAAGGATCAGCTTGATAATTGTGCTTTTACCGGATCCATTGGGTCCGAGCAGGCCGAAGATTTCTCCCCGATGTATCTCAAAGTCAACTCCATCCACAGCACGGGCTTTAGCACGCATCCAGAAATCTTTGAACACCTTGGTCAAAGCCGTGGCCTGGACAATTATTTCAGTATTGTGAGTAGTGCTCACCATAGCTTTTCACCGAGGAAAAAGAGCTTACGAACCGGAACGGTGGCTGGATACTTTTCCTTCCTCATCGACTTGGAGTTGTCGAGCCTGGCGATCCCAGTCGAGATCACGCGCGCGGAAAATATATTTTCGGTGGCGATCCAGGCCTTTCATGATCGCTTCCTGTTCCTTGCGATCCAGACGGTTTTTTCGTCGCAATTCCTGCACTTCATCAAGGCTGCGTAATTTCAATGCAACGTGCTCAAGTCCAGGTGGAACTTGGATGATCTCAATATCCGGCCGCGAGAGAATCGCAGAGTATGTTTCCAGCCAATGCTGTTTGATTACCAGAGCGGGGTGCTCACGGTACGTGTCAAGCAACGATGCATAACGACGGGCATCGTTACCCAAAGTTGATTCAACTTCTGATTGATAACTTTTTGCGTATTGGATGATCTCAGAGACCAGACCACCTGCATCATCACCTTCCAGGAAATTATTGATGCTGGTCAGCATCATCTCTTCGCGCTGCTGATCCTTAAGATCAACCGCTTCCTCATACTGTTCAATCAATGGCACAAGGGTAAGATATTCTTCTCCTGCGGTCTCGATCAGATCCTGATTTGCGCTATCCCGCGCACTTCCAATCGTGTTATTTGCGTTATCTCTGGCATCCTGGACTTCGCGATACACTTTGACAATGGCAAAAGGTGGCTGCGAGTCAGTAACATTAATATCGACAATACGAACACCACAATCCGATGCAAGGAGCGTCTCTTGAGCTTTGCGTTGGATGCGCTCAGCAATATCTGATGATAGATCGACCAATTCCTGTAGAGAGGAACGAGCGGCTACGTGAATTGCAGCATTCTCCAGTGCAAGCTGAACAAACCTGTCGGCCTGTTCGTCATTGACTTGTACCAGATAGTTCACAGCGTAGCTGATTTCATACTTTGCGGTAATCTGAAGATGTGCCATGTCACCATCTTTTGTCACGACATAGCCATCACGACCCGGTACAAGTTCTTTGCCCGTACCCGCTCTATCTACGACCTGATCTTCAGTTTCCCCAGTGCGGACCCTGGGCCAGAACGTATCGTTGATGTTAATCGTTCGATTTTTAACATTAACGAGAACGAACTGACCGGCAGGATAAGGCCAGAGGCTGAATTTTGGTCCCTCGGTAAGTTCCATCTCACCCGCGTAAGGCGTGATCTTTCCCCATACAGTAAGCACACCACTCTGTTTATCCTCAACGGTCTTGAATCCGGAGGCAAGGAATAGTACCACCAGCACGAGAATAACGGCTTGCAGCACTCGGAAACTCAACCGAAGTGCATCTCCCAGCGACTGATTGGCGGGATCCATTGCATCGCGGAGTGCTACGGCGGTCCCCACGCGCGTTTCAATCTCAAACTCAGCTGAAGCAGCGCGGCGAGGTGATACGAAATCATCCTCATCATCAACCTGGACTCGATGCGAAAGTTGTGAAGGGTCATCAGGACGATTCCCGGTTGAACCGGAAGGATTCTGATCACCGGAATCTGGCGGCGTCATGATTCTTCCTCCTGAGACTGATTCGCAGGATCGTGCTGGAGTTTGTTAAGATCCTCATCCGGTTGGGGAATGAAACCCATATCAAGTGGAGCATCAAGATCCATCAGGTGGAACGGCTCTACTGTTGTGGGAAGTACAACTGTGGTATTCTGTGAAAGTGAAAGCTCCAGAGCATCCAGCCAGGTCAGAAAGATGGCCAGATCAGGTTCTTCACCCATCATTTCCAGGTAACGGGCAGCTTGAGCGTTTCCGGCTCGTCTAATGTCTGCTGCTCTCAAATTCGCAAAGGCAAGAATTTTTTCCTTCTTCGCCTTGGCATCAGATTCGATACTGACTGCTTCTGCGTTACCGCGTGTTCGCTCAGCTTCGGAGAGACCTCTGCGAGTTTCAGACATTCGTCCCATGACGGCAGTGGTTGTTTTGGCGGGCAATAACACACGGCTGATCCCGATCGTCACCGGCAACACCCCCTTATCCTGCACAGGTAACATCGCTATTCGGATATTCTCTTCCGCTTCACTTAGTTTGCTGTCTACACCGAGAAGATCATCGAACGAGAAGCGACTGGTCGAGTTCTTAACTTCGCTCCGGAATAAATCTTCAAGCGATTCTCCGGCATCAGCAATGGTGCTGTAGTTATTGAAAAACTGCAACGGTCCCTGATCTGTTTCCGTATTGATTTTCCATAACATATATGCGCGCACCACTAATTGTAAATCATCAGCAGTCTGGATCTGCATTTCAGGAGTTTCCAGAAGCTGCAGGCGCGTGTCATACTTGGTGATCTTGTCAGCGAAGATAGGGAGCTTGAATTTAAGCCCCGGATCAGTGACAACTGAATCTTCTCCTGTCCTGCCGAACGTCGTTTTGATGGCAACTTCGTGGAACGAAACGGTGTAGGTCATGCTGAATAACAACAGGACGGCAAGGAGTAACAGTCCGAAAACAATGGAAAGGAGTTTATTCATTGATCGGCTTCCCTTTTTCAGTGTTGATCGATTCACTGAAGTCCAACAGTGGATTCAGTTCGTGCAGATCAACATCCAGTCCGAGCCGGGATGGATCAATCCCGATGATGTACTTTCTTACGGTGGAAAGTGTGGTCATGTACACTTTCATTGTTTCACGCTGACGGTAAACGTCCGGAGCAGCGTGGTATTTAACTAATTCACCCTGAACCCGACTGGCTTCCGTGGCTTTACTCATCAATTCGATCCAGCGGTTGGTTTCCGCTTCCTGAATGAGTTGAGCAGCCCATCCGCCGCCCTGGAACAACAGTCGTTCAATACGGGCAGCCTGTTCACGAGTATTTTGAATTGATTCCTCATCAGTTTTGTTTCGCAGTTCATTGTAAATGTCGATCTCTGCGAGCAAGGGATCGATCAATGCTGGATCGCCGACGAGGTGAATGTAGGTATTGGTCGTGTTGCGTTGAGCTTCTTCATTCCGCTGCAACCGCGCCTGACGACTCATTGCCATTTCCTCAAACGTCGTGGCAGAACTGCTGTGAGGTCGGAGCATGGGAATGTTGATTGCCACGACTTCCACCCCGGTTTGATGACGGTCGAGTTCCTCCTGAATAGCCAAATGCAATTGCGGGGCAATTTGGTCACGCTTGCGGGCAATGACATCATCCAGAGTCATACGTGAAAACTGCTGCGTCACAACATTCAGCGCGATATCACGCAACGCCAGTTGTCGCATTGACAATCGCTGCCAACGCACATCGGTATCAGGAACAAATTGGAGAAAATTTCTCAACCCGCCATTTTCACGGATCCGGTATTTCAACACGATCTCTGCATCGACCAGAGAGAAGTTTTCACTCACCTGCTCGGTTTCACTCTCGGTTTGTACATCGATTGTCTCATCCGTCGAAGTGATGAGATCGGTGATTTCGGTTGGAGACTCGCTTGGTCGAGTCAGTGCAGTACCTTCATTGGAACTACGAACCAGAAACGGTTTGATATCTACATCCGTACGATGCTCGCCGGTCCAAAGATCAATCTCGGATTGCCCCCTATCCGGAGATAATCGACGGGCGGTGAGATGGACATCCTGTATTCGTGTCACTGGATAGACTTCAGCGGTTTCGATCGGCCAGGGCCATTTCCACATCACACCTGAAGCATGAACATCACCGATGATCTCGCCTCCCCTGAGTCTGACCGCTTGCTGATACGGCTCAACAATCACCATGGTGTTGAGGAGAATCAGCACGAGAATCCCCAGTCCAATCAGCCAGAGGAAACTTCGCAGGAGAAGCTGGTATCCCCATGAACTGGTGATGTCGAAGCCGAACTGGTAGTTGATGGCATCATTGATGCTTCGAACGATGTTATCAGGCGCGGCAAAGAAACTCAGCAGCTTCGAATCAAAGGCGGGTCTTGGCACTTCGCCGGGGATTCTCGGTCGGTAGAGATTCAACACGAAGTTGATAGCGATTTCCAAAGCCAACACACACATGAAAATGGGGATACCCCATGTGATCCCACGAATGACATCATCATTTTCGAAGAATCGGAATCCGATCCCCACGGATACCGCCAGAAGCACGAGGGCATTCCCCACCATAGCCGCTGCCCCACCCCGAAGGTTCTGCCAGGCGGTTTGTTTTGCCATCCCCGCAATGAACCGAGAGAAGATGAAGCTCATCGCGGTGAATGCAAGGCAGATGGCCAAAGCCCACCCAATCTTCTCGGTATGTTGGAAATCAACAGTTATTTCCGCAGCCGAATCACTCAGCCGGTTAATTATTTTTAAATAATTGAGCATGCCCCAGGCCAGCCCCCCCAGCAGGGCTGCCATGAACAGACTGACCACGGGAATCATCCACTTGTGCATGAGGCGGAGCCGGCGGGCGGCAACGCGCAGTTCATCGTCACTGACATCAAAAACAGAACTACCCTCAGCGCGGGATGTACCGATCTGATCTTCCTCCAGTGCCTCAAGTCGTTCCTGAGCATGCTGGTAGAAGATCACGATCAGGCTGACCCAGGCAAGGAGTCCAGTCAGGATGTAAAACGAGCTGAGCACAAGTGTTGTGTCTTTGCTCAGCATCCCGAAGATCAACAGGGCAATGCCTATTGCAGCATGTAACAGGAATCCGAATCCGGCTACGCGGGTGGCCCGTTGATAGGCGATATGATCAACTCTCATCTTCGGATCACGATCCTAAGGCCCAGGGCAAGAAATGGGTGTTCCCGCTGGAGCCTTACTGCGGTCCAGCTTCGCCTTTCCCCTTCACCCGTCGAAAGTCGCTGGGCCCTGCGACTTCGATGGGAAAGTTTCGCGCGCATGCATAACGCGCCGAACCTTATTTGCTCCAATTACGTACCATGCCCGGGTCAAGGTTCAGACGAAGCACCGATTTTTCACAAATTCCTCTCTGAAAAATACTAAAACCATGTTCGAGCAAACCCTCGCGATTATCCGTAACACATTTTTCGAGAGTATTCGCCAACCGATCATGCTGGTGATCCTGATCATTGCAACACTTGCCTTGATCATGAGCAATCCCCTGTCGACATTCACGATGGCAGATGATCAGAAGATGTTGATAGACATCGGGTTAGCGACGATTTTCCTCTGTGGAGCTCTGCTCGCATCGTTCGTGGCAACCAATGTTCTGGGAAGGGAAATACACAATAAGACCGCTCTGACTGTGATTTCCAAACCGGTCGGGCGACCGCTGTTCATCGTGGGGAAATTTCTTGGCGTAGCCGGGGCAATGGTCATTGCAGCACTGTACATGACCTTCGTGTTTCTCCTGGTTGAGCAGCATCAGGTGCTGCAGACTGTCAAGGATCCATTGCATGTACCAGTGATCGTGTTCGGCATCAGTGCGGGAATCCTCGGGCTGGCGGCAGGTGTCTGGTGCAATTATTTCTACGGCATGGTCTTTTCCAGCACCGTCATCGTCATAACAACACCGCTGGCGGGCTTAGCCTATCTACTCAGTTTGCTCTTTACCCATGATTTTACCCCACAACCGATTACCTCCAGCGTCAGTCTCAGCATGTGGCTTGGCGTGGGATCCCTGCTGATTGCAATCCTCCTGCTGACTGCGATCGCCGTTGCTGCCTCCACACGTCTGGGGCAGGTCTTGACCCTGCTGGTCACACTGGGGATCTTCCTCGTTGGGATGCTTTCAGATCACTACATCGGCAGACCAATGCATTCGCTGGAGGATCGCTGGCTTGAGCAAGCCCGAGCAGACAATCTGACCCAAATGGAAACGCGAGAATTTGTTATTGAGATCGAGAAGGGGCAGCCTGAAGTCCACACCCGCGAAGTGGAGACGTCTACCATCCCACTCTGGGATCTGGCTTCCACCGGAGAAAAGATCAATTACAGCCTGTTGCGGACGGCGTATGCAATTGTCCCGAACTTCCAGACCATGTTCCTCTCCGATGCTTTGACGCAATATCACGTCATACCAGTTGGATATGTTGGGAAAACCGCACTTTACGGCGGGTGTCAGATGCTTCTGGCACTGGGCGTGGGTGTGATTCTCTTCCAACGAAGGGAAGTCGGTTAGACCCCACTACAATTGGGAAATACACTCCAGTGCATCTTCACTGAAGATCATGTACCCGGATGATGACATCTATCATCCTGGTTATCTTCTTTCATCGTCGGCAATTACCAAATGAGCACGCAAAAGTCCATCATGGTTCGAGGCGCTAGCGAGCATAACCTGCGTGCGATTGATGTTGATATCCCCCGTGATGAACTTGTCGTTATCACCGGCGTATCCGGATCGGGAAAGAGTTCGCTAGCCTTTGACACGATTTTCGCAGAAGGTCAGCGGAAATACATGGAATCGCTCAGTGCGTATGCTCGGCAATTCCTGAATCAGATGCAGAAACCGAATATCGAATCGATTGACGGTTTACCACCCACGATTGCCATTCAACAGCGTACGGGAGGGCACAATCCACGATCGACGGTAGCAACTACAACTGAAATCTACGACTATCTGCGCCTCCTCTTTGCACGCTGCGGTCGTCCAACATGCTGGCATCAATCCGGGCGTAAGCAAGTCTGCGGCAAAGAGATATCCGCCAGTAACGCAACACAGATCGTCGATTCTCTCCTGACTAAAAAAAGTGACACTCGCATACTGATCTGCGCCCCGGTCGTGCGCGGGAAAAAGGGATATCACAGGGAGGTCATCCAGGGACTGCAAAAGCAGGGTTTTATTCGAGCCCGCGTGAACGGTAAGGTCATTGATATCCGTGATGCTCTGAAAGAAGGCGGCGATAATCCACTCAACCTGGGAAGATACGAGCAGCACACGATCGAAGCGGTCGTCGATCGACTTGTCATCACGCCTGATATTCGTCAACGGTTGGCTGACTCGGTGGAAGTTGCCTTAAAACTGGGTGAGGGTGGATTGCTCGTACTCGTGGAACACAAGGGTGATTGGCAGGAACATCATTTCAGCGAGAAACTCGCCTGTCCGGAACACCCCCACTGCAGCATTGACGTGTTGGAACCGCGTTTCTTTTCGTTCAACTCTCCGTACGGTGCGTGTCCAACATGTTCCGGGTTAGGAACGACTTATGAATTTGATGCTGACCTGATTGTCACAGAGCCGGATCGTTCCCTATCAGATGGAGCAATTGCCCCTTGGCGCTTGGGGAGCCGCCGAACGCGCAGCATGTACCGCCGCATGCTCAAGAAATTCAGTAGTGATTTCGGTGTGGATTTATCATTGCCCTACCGAAAACTACCTGCCAAAGCCAAACGGATCCTCATGTTTGGCACAAGTGAACGTGATGAGCAACAGGTCGGCGTACACTTTGAAGGCGTCATCGCAACGCTCCAACGTCGATTGGACAACACCGAAAGTGAATTCGTCAGGCATTGGCTTTCAGCGTATCTAACCGAGTCGCCTTGCGAGACTTGTGGAGGAGCACGGCTCCGTCACGAAGCTCTGCACATTTACCTTCGATCAGGGAAACTCAATGTCAATATTGCTGATGTCACCGCAATGACAATTCAACAGGCAGTCGGATTCTTTGAAACGATTGATCTTACTACCGAACAGCACATGATCGCCGAGCCGATTCTTCGTGAAATCAACGCTCGCCTGGGATTCCTGTGTTCTGTAGGCCTGAATTACCTCAATCTCAATCGTTCCAGCAGTACACTATCGGGTGGGGAAGCCCAACGGATTCGTCTGGCAACGCAGGTCGGTGCCGGCCTCGTGGGGGTGTGCTATGTACTCGATGAGCCGACCATTGGTCTGCATCAACGCGATAATGATCGTTTGATTAGCACGCTCCGCCATTTGAAAGAGATCGGTAATACGGTGCTGGTGGTCGAACATGACGAGGGCATGATCCGTGCTGCAGATCACATCGTCGATATTGGACCGGGGCCGGGCGTCCACGGAGGACAAGTCACCGCACAGGGTAAGTTAGAGGATATCTGTGCCACTCCGGACTCTCTCACCGGAGCATTCCTCTCTCATCAACAACAGATTGCACTGCCCCAACAGCGACGGAAATTGAATCCGACTCAAGCAGTTGTGGTGAAGGGGGCGCGAGAAAATAACCTCAAATCCATTGATGTCAATTTCCCACTGGGCGGATTGATCTGCGTCACTGGTGTTTCAGGTTCGGGAAAATCCACTCTGGTTAATGAAATCCTGCTCAAAGCGACACGAAGATCGCTCCATCACGCCCGGTCACAGCCCGGAGCACATTCACGCGTCAATGGGCTCAATCGTATAGATCGGGTGGTGGAAGTCGACCAGTCGCCAATCGGACGAACTCCTCGTTCCAATGCTGCCACGTACACCGGGATTTTCGATGATATCCGCAAGTTATTTACATTGACCAAGGAGGCAAAGATCCGTGGCTACAAGCCCGGCCGCTTCAGCTTCAATGTCAAAGGAGGACGGTGTGAAGCGTGCCAGGGTCAGGGTGTGAAAAAGATCGAAATGCACTTCCTGCCTGATGTGTTCGTCACCTGTGAAACCTGTCGCGGAAAACGCTACAACCAGGAAACACTGGAGATAACCTACCGGCATAAGACAATCTCCGACGTTCTGGATATGACGGTTGAGGAAGCATTGGATTTTTTCGACGCCCATCGTCGGACTTTCAGAATGCTGACCTGTCTGCATGATGTTGGATTGAATTATCTCCACCTCGGTCAACCATCAACGACACTTTCAGGGGGTGAAGCACAACGGGTCAAGCTGGCCAGTGAACTGGGACACAAATCTACCGGCCACAAGTTGTATATCCTCGACGAACCAACGACGGGACTACACTTTGCCGATGTACAAAGATTGCTTCAGGTATTCAACCGGTTGGCAGATCAGGGAAATACTCTAGTCGTCATCGAGCATAACCTCGATGTGATCAAATGTGCAGATTGGATCATTGATCTTGGACCCGAAGGCGGTGATCGGGGTGGTACCGTGGTAGCGGAAGGAACGCCTAAATACATAACCTCGGTTCGCAAGAGTTTCACCGGGCAGTATCTCAAACCACTGCTCTCTGATGCAGAGAACAAGCAATTGCGCAAACCGAGAAAAAAACGCCCACGAACTGGAAAGAAATCACCCGCAGGAGTTATCTGATGTGGGTAACCTGGCTGATCATAGGCGTCGTCATATTTGACCTGGCATTCACCTTTTTCCTGATCTGGGCGATCATGACCAATACCTGGAAACCTCTCATGAAAAAGTATCCCGCTCAGGAGCAGGGTGAAGATGCCGTGAGACGGAATTTTCAAAGTTTTAAATTCGGCATGATCAGCCTGGGTTGCAGCATCCATGTGGCTGCCGATGAATATCACCTTCACCTCACGCCTGCCAGCTTTTTCAGACGATTCGGTGCCGGGGCAATCAGTATTCCCTGGAACTCTTTTCAGGATTACAAACGCAAAAAGGGGAGTCGCTGGGCGGAGGTCAGGTTAGACAACACTCGGGTAGTCGGACCGGCCTGGTGTCTGGAATTGGTAGAACCCCCGGCTGATAATGAACCGCAACAGGGAGACACAGCCTATTGAAGGACTGATTCTTCACTATGCAAGAAAAGCCAGGATTTCAGAGGAATTTGGGATCAATTATCCCTCTGAACTACATCCAACTGGCTGAATGCCTCAAGTTGTGGCACACTGTAAGAATAGAGAGAATGTTGTGATCGCACGAAAGCGAGGCCAACGTGAGTTTTTATCTTCCCTGGTTGTGTTTATTCCGTTGAGGGAATAATTGAGGAGGTGATTCGATGCCGTTATTTCAGAATCGCCAGGAAGCGGCCAACGAGCTGGCGCGAAGCCTGTCGTATCTCAAGAGCGAACAACCGATCGTACTGGGTTTGGCTAACAGTGGTATTCCCCTGGCGGAAACTATCGCCACGCATCTGGAGGCACCACTGGACATACTCCTGCTGGCGCGATTGGCACTTCCCAGCCGCCCCAACGATGTCGTTGGAGCGGTGGATGAGCACGGACGTATATCGACCATCAAGGGGACTGCAAGGTGGCATCATGTGACCAGCCAGGAACTGGTAGAACCGGCACGCGATGCATTCAGGGAAATTGCACGTCAAAGAGGTCGATTCCGAGGCATCCTCCAGGAATTGGAAGTGAGGGATCGAACGGTCATTATCGTGAGCGATGGCATTGCGTCGGGCGCAAAAATGCTGGGCGCAATCGCTTCCGTCCGCGATCGGGGTGCGCGCAAAATCATCGCAGCTGCACCGGCTGGGGCAACCAAAGCAACGTGGCATCTCAACGATCTGGCTGATCAGGTAGTCATCCCCCATCGACCATCAAAATTTTCTTCTGTGAGGGATTTCTACTCTGAATTCTCGGAGGTGACTGACGATATCGTTAGCGCGATCATTGGGAGATGGGTGAAAACCCGGGCACCGAAGGAAGGAAGCGTGACAACTCTGGTTATGAAGCTGACCAACGACCTGGGGCAGGCTTTATTCTGCGATTGTGATTTGCCACCTGGGTGCGAGCGAGGAAGTGGACCTTATCCTGTGGTCATTTTCGCGCATAGGTTTGAAAGTGACGGTCGCAGCCCACGCACGATTCCAATCAGTCGGCGTTTGGCAAAACGGGGAATCATCGGTGTGCGCATGGACTTTACCGGGCATGGGAGAAGCGAAGGGGAACTGCATGATGCGACTAACCAGCGCATGTTCAATGATCTACAGATCGTATATCACAACGTCTGTCAGCTGAATGAGGTCGATGTCGATCAGATCGGGTTGGTAGGCTCCGGAACGGGAGTGCTCCTGGCACTGGAACTTGCTCAACAACTACCGGGCATTTCAACAATGGTGCTACGCAGCCCGCTGACGGGAAATGAAATCAGGACGTTGGAAAACGTAAAAGCCTCGACTCTGATCATACATGCCAGTCAGGAGGAGACGACGTCTGCAGAAGATGCGAAGCAGCTTCCTTCACGACACGCTTTTGTCGATATTCCTGATGCAACACGGTTGTTCAATGATCCGATCAGTCTGGAGATGATGATCGGAGCTTCAGTCGAATGGATGGCTGATCACCTCACGGGGATCCCGTTTGATGCAACAGTATCCACGGAATCCGCTCCATCAGAATCAGAAAGTTGATCCGTATTGACAGCCCTGTCGGAAGAAGGATTTGCATCGATTGTGGGTCGTATCGCACATTCATTTCCCGCAAGCCTTGCTGATAGCACGGCGAGTAACCTGCCTGCTTCGGTCTGAATGTTGAATTCCTGTTGCACACTTTCTCGCCCCGCTTGACCCATGCTCTCCCGAAGTTCAGCATCTTCCAGAAGTTGATGTATCCGATCGGCTAACGCACCCACATCGCTTGGGGGAACAAGAAACCCTGAATTACCATCATCGACTAACTCTGCGATACCAGCGATCCGCGTTGCAATCACGGGTACTCCCGCAGCCATGGCTTCCATGAGCACCACAGGTACACCCTCAGCAAAGCTGGGAAGAACAAAGATGTCAGTATGACTTAACTGTTCTGCAACTTCTGATTGTGATTTTTTACCCACAAATTCAACATGATCACCCAATCCCAGGTGGCGGGTTCGCTTCTCAAGTGCGATCCGATCCGGACCGTCCCCGACTACCGTAAGTTTGAGTTTCGAATGCTTCTGTACCAGCTGTTTCATCGCGTCCAGCAGAATCGGCAAGCCCTTTACTGCGGCCAATCGACCCACAAACATAAGTTGTGTTCCCTGACCTGAATGCTTATGCGATAGATATTTCTGTGGATCAACGCCACAGTGAATAATGTGAAGCCGATTCCACGATTCCAGCGGGGCCCAAATCATTGTCTGGCTTCGGCAATATGCACTGATACAGGAAACAAATAGCGCACGTCTGCATTTCTCATCAATGCGCCACCGCTGCGGTTCAAAAAATATCGCTGGACCGTGGATGGTGAAGCTGAATGTGAACCCTCCCATCGCAGCAGCAATCATCGCAACTGTGCAACTCGAATTGGCGAAGTGGTTATGCAAGTGAGTAAGCCGGTTGCGGTTCACGTATCTCGCAACCAGAGCCGCTTCCAGGAAATAAGCACCCTGACGCATGGTAGCGCCGAATCCATGCGCTCTTGTCTTCCATGCTAATCGAAGGGCAGTAATCCACCGTCGAGGTGACACAAATAGAAATTTGAGATGTGATACCAGAACACGAACTGGGGAAATAGGCAGGATGTAACAGGTTTGCTCCGCTTCAGAGCGCTGCTCCGGACCAACATGTTCGTCAATTGGGGTTTGACGAATTGAAATGGTCTCAATATGCACTCCGGATGCTCGAAGCGATGCAATCTCACGCTGAATAAATGTATCTGTTGCGCGAGGATACTCGCCGGTCATGTATGCAATTCGCAAACTCATGAATCTGCACCCTCAACTGCAGCATGCACCGGTTCTCTTCTGTTCAATTCCTGGGGATTTGCGACATAACTCCTATTGAGTGCTTCGATGAGACTGTACCGAGGTTTCCATTGCAATAGTTGGCGGGCTCGTTTGTTGGTGTAACGCAACGGTTTACAACGTGCATGAAGTCTCGATGGTACGAATATACTTGGTACCTTTGCTGATCCACCGAAGAAAATTTGATTGATCAGCCATGCAGATCGAGCAATACAGCGCATGATAGTCCAGGCTACAGGGATTACCTTTATTGGTGTTTGAGATTGCGCTAGCAATAGCTTGGTAAAGCGACGCTGCGTGGGAGTATCATCATCAACGATGTTAATAATGGATCCGTTAGCCGATGGACTTGATACAGCAGTAACAACCGCCTCAGCACAATTTTCAACATAAGTCAGCGGCAATTGTGCCCATGCGCCGGTTCTGATCCATCGTTGTGAGCCGACTGCCATACCCAATCGGGCATTCCAGAGATTGTCTCTGCCGAAAATTACTCCCGGTCGAAGAATGACATAATTCCAGTTGTGTGATTCGGAAAAAGTACGAATCAAGTCTTCCTGTAGCATCTTCGTTCGACAATACTCATCGCGATCGTTTGGATTGTGTTCCAACGGCGATGCTTCGTCCAATTGTGAAAAAGTCCATCGTTTGAGATATTCGTATACCGAAAAACTACTGATCGCTATGATGTGCGCGACACCAACCTGATCCATTGCGGAAAGAAGATTCTCAGTAGCAATGACAGTGCCTCCAAATTGGGCATAGAAATCACCAGCTTTAGCCGCTGCCAGATGCAGTACTGCATCAACGCCCGCAATCTTATCCTCAAGCTCATGGCCCGAACATAAATCATGTCTGACAATCTCTACTCGATCATCATCAATCCAGGGCAGCGATTGTGCATCAGTGTGCGGTCGAATCATTGCACGTACTTCGTGATCCTGGCGCAGTGATTCAGCAACAACATACTGGCCTAAGAAACCTGATGCACCGGTTACGAGTAGTTTCATACTTTGCCCGCCTCGCTGAGTAACGCTTCGGTAAGCTGCAATGTGTGATCCATATCTCGATAGGTTACCGGCGGATCGGCTCCCTCCTGTAGTGCAAAATAAGTTCGGTCGAGAAATACTTGAAGACCTTCATAGGGTGTACGCTGGCGGATCTTACCCATGAAATTCCGGCGGGCGGCGACTTTGAGTTCACTCCCAGCCTTATGCTGGTTAATAATCGGAGATAATTGTTCCGGACCCTTGCGGGGGATCGCGGTGATCACCGACGGTTGGAACAGATCGCATTGCGATGATCCTCGATCACCTCTCACTGTAATGCTGAAACAATCCGGCTGACTCCAGCAGTCAAACCGAATGTGCAGATGAACTCCCCCGCTGATCACCGTAGCGTCAAGATCGTCAAAGGTGAAAAGTTCATCATCACCATGATTGCTCCATGCTGCGGCAACATGATCAAATTGTAATTCTTCAGTCGCCAGATCCTCCGGAAGAAAGCGAAGCGCTAAGTAACATAAATGCGGCAGGAATTCGTGGATGACACCGGCCGGCAATTGATGGCTTGGATGAGGGAGATTAACATCAGCATAGCGACCACCCCCGCGGATATTCAATGTCATGCGTACATCGACTTCACGTATATTCCCGAGCGTACCATCATTAACAAGTTGTTCTATTTCCAGAACGGGTTGATTGAAGCGGTAATTGTGATCCTCAATAAGTTGTCGGTCACATTTTTGAGCTAGTGCCCAGAGTTCGTGGAACTCTCTGCGACTGATAGCAACGGGTTTTTCCACAATAACGTGTGATCCTGCAGAAAGACACTCTGTGACAATACGCCAATGGGTTTGAGGGGGCGTCAGGATATGAACAACATCAGGTGAGCAATCAGACAACATTGCAGAATAGTCTGTAAATGCTTCTGCAGCCTGGAATTGGTCAGCGGCATACTTCGCCAATGATGGGGAAAGATCACAGACTGCTGTAAGCTCGGTGCAAGGGCTCAGCGACAGAAATTTCAGATGCTCTTCTGAAATCTTACCTGCACCGATCACTGCTGCTTTAAATTTCGTTCGTCCTGATCCATTCATTCAATGCTACTTTTCCGATAAGACTGTAGATCCGGATGATTCATCCTGATAAGAGTTTGCCCCAATGATTCGAGCGGGATTTCCAACAACAGTTGCACCAGCAGGGACATCGTGCAGCACCACACTCATCGCTCCGATTTTTGCACCCTTGCCCACATGCACCGGCCCAAGAACCTGAGCGTAACAACCCAGCTCAACATTATCTTCAAGCACTGGGGCTGCACCTTCATCTTCACGATTCCCAAGTGTCACACCATGTCGGAGGGTGCAATTGGCTCCAATGACGGTGTCAACATGGATGATGATGTTGCCGAAGTGATGGATTCGCAGACCAGGACCAACCTTCACATCCTTCGATAAACTTATGCCCGTGAGTGTTTCAATCACTCGATAAAGCAACCAGTACACGCGCAAACTGAACCACCGCGCCAGACCACGCCGACGATCAGCCCTGCGACCGAAACGATACAGCGCAATCGCCCAATAGGATTGCTCCCGCAACCACGCCCGACGTGGATAACGCGCCTTATCCGCTTGCCAGTCAGGATCCCTGCTCATGCGCTGCCCGTGTCTCCTTCCTTTATCGCACGCTTATGGTCGATCACCACGGCTTGGCTGCCTGCTGCGCGCTCACGAAGATAGCGATACTGTCCCCAGAGGTGCGCCCATTTGCTCAACATCGTCAAAGTACCGTATGTAAACGCAAGCGAAAATGGAAACCCGCTCTGTCTCGTTCTGTGTGTGATGCGACCTATCTGTAAAATCAACATGGCAACTGCGAGACCTAATCCAATTGCAGCACCGATAATTCCAGCTACGAGCAGCCCGGCAATCATCAGCAGCACAGTTATGATCGGCCAACCGATACCCCAGACTCGGGCACTTTTTACTGATGATGCGAATAATCCCTCGCCGAATCGGTTCGCTACATCCAATCCGCCGTACCCGGTGCGGATCTGTCTCACCCACCACTGCCCAAATCCTGTCATAGCTGAATCATGCCTGGCCATCTGATCACCCAATCGGAAGATCTTCTGCCCACATCCACGCAATCTTTGGCACAACTCCGGCTCCTCGCCGGCCGGAATAGTCGGATCGAAACCGCCAATCTGCTCAAACTGCTCTGCTTTGATCATAAAGATACCACCGCAGGCAGTCGTTTCGCCAATCGGACGATCCCACTCAATATCGCACAGACGATTGTAAATTGATGATTCGGGATCAAACTCACGAAGCTGACCGCACACAATAGCGGCATCCGTCTGCTCCCCCAAGAATTGGCGGGCATGGTCAAGCCAATCATCTTCCAGCACGCAATCACCATCCACAAACTGAACATATTGCACATCGGAAACGAGTTTTCTGAGTTTTTGAAATCCTTCATTCCGAGCGCGCGCGGCTGTGATGGGTGTGCTTGTATCCAACTGAACGATTTCAGCATTGAACGATTGAGCGATGCTGACACTATTATCCGTCGATGCTGAGTCGACATAAACGATGACTGATTCAGGATCTGCTTCACGGATGGAACTAAAACATCGACGCAGACGTTTCCCCTCATTCTTGCCGATGACCACTACACCACAACGAATCACATCCTGCCTCGACTGTGTGCAATTGGTCCGATTGGTTTGAACCATATCCGTCACGTCAGACATCCTCTTCCGACAACGCTTTGCCCTGCCCGATCTTCACAAAGCCAGATCGTTCAATCGCCCGCAGTGCAGGTACATTCCATTGCACGATGTCCAGGTGCGCTTTCCCACTGTTCTTCAGCACCTCAGGAATTGCCTGGTGCATCATAGCCGGACTTATGCGCCGCCCACGCCAGTTGGGAAAGACCATATTTCCGAAAATGACAATGTCATTTTGCTCAAGTGGAATGAACCAGTGTTGAAAATGCTTTCCTCGGCGATACCAACACTGACCGGCTACTGCCCCATCCATGAATATTATCCACAGATTGCCGTGATGTTGAAATTCACGCTCCAGAATTTCCCGATAAGGTCGGCCGTCGTCCGCATGCCTTTCCAACAATTCATCCAGCACAGTCTTTGGTAGATCTTCTTGACTCTCGTATCGCTCGATACGCATACCATCAACATGAGGTATATCACCTTTGCAACCGATGTAACGGAAAACATAATGTTGGTTACGGAAGATCCTGCGATAGGTATTGCGTATGAACTCCGGGATTTTCCTGCCAATCACATGACGGATCAGCCCGAAGAAGCCGTACTTCCCGATCAACATTGCCATTCGTGATTGTTGTTGGGTCTTGCTCATTCGAGTTGATCATTCGAGTGTCAGGGAGTTCGCATAAAGAAGATACGATTCGATATGCATGGATCAAGCGCTGTTCAGAGATATCGGCGCTTCTTATCCCCTCTTTGGAAAAACCTTTTCGGTAGACTTGAAATCTTTCCCAGAGGCATGGATTCGAACATTCGTTCAGTTGCGTGCCGCAGTCTCATGCCCATTGCAGGGAGCGATGGGCGGGTTATAGCTCCTTGCGCAAGCTTTGTTGAGCCACTTGCCAGGCGTTGTTTATACAGCGAATCATCCTTGCCCATATCAATCATTGAAATACCCATCTGTTCAGCCGCATCTGCCATATCCAGCAGGAGGATCAATCCTGGGCTGAACTTGGCATAATCTGTGTGATAGGCAGGAAACCAGTAATGCCAGGCCGTCCGAGATCTCATACCAAGATGCACGGCAATAAGTTCATCATCAACGTAAAGGGTTGACAAGACACCGGCAAATTCCTCATCCTGCGTGGCATAAATTCGCTCCATCAATTCAACAATCCATGAGTAAACAAAAGCATCGACCGTACCTGATTCCCTGTACTGCTGCGATTTCCATTTCATCATGGTACGCAATGCGTTGTCATTCGGTTCGTGGATGAGCACGCGCAGCGTGCCAATCTCGCGTTCGAGCTTTCTGCGAAGTGTGCCAATTTTCTTGATCTGCTTTGAGCCGGACTGCCTGCGTTCCTGACAATATAATTCATATCCACCGGATAAATCCATATATGGCGAATCAGCATTGCTCCATTGATAAGTAGCAAACGGCGTTTGATCGGCGGGGAGGTGATCGAACTGCCATATATTCAGCTTGCATGCCTGGAGTAGTTCCCTGACATTAATTCCTTCTCCTTCTTTGCTGATCAAACCGTGGTAATCCGACAATGCTCCCCCCACCGGTCGAGCTATACCATGGTGATATTGTTGGTATGGGAAGAAACCGACGATTGAATTGTCATCCTCCAATACCCCCACATATACATCATCACGTACCTGGCTCACAAGTTGTGTAAATTGCGGACTGAAGAACGGGCTGACCAGTGAATGGTTCTCTTCTTGAATCCTTGACCAATCACCGGCAAGATCTGAAGTGAGTTCGCTGCCTTGAATAACACGTATCTTCACGATTTGTGCTCCCGAGGAAGATCAGCAGGCCTGGGAGGCTGACGCAGGATTGGAGCGGATAACCGGACACGTAATTCACCTTTGTTTTTTCCTCGGATCCATCTAAAGATTTCACGGCTGGCAAGTACAATAAGATCACACACCTCAGCAAGTGTTGCGAGCGTATATCCATGGTGCTTGACTAAGTAGTAATAACGGCTGGGGAAGTAGTGCTCTGCTATGCATCCGCCAAACAGCGGCTCATCTTCCTGCTTTGCACTGGCTCCTGCTATATGTTTCGCGACCGCTTCACCAACTGTCCATATTTCTTTACCGTGCATCAGCACTCGTTTGCACAAATCCGTCTCCTCAAAGTAGAGGAAGAAACGTGGATCAAATCCCTCCAGCTCATTCATGAGTTCTCTTCGTGCTATCAATACGGCGCCGCATATCCATTCTGATTTTCGTGATTCCTCTCCTGGAACAATTGGTAGGTGCTGCCATATATTCTTTTTCACGCCTAATGCTTTTGCAATGATACTCATAGGTGATGGCAATGATCCGGCTCGTTGATACTCACCATCTGATTCAATAATTGCGGGGGCGGCCATACCCGCATCAGGGTGCTCCTCCATAAACTGTAGCAGTATTTTGAGATCTTCAATAGACAATACCGCATCCGGATTCATGAACATTATATATGGAGTTTTCGCTACTGCTAATCCTTGATTACAACCTCTACCATACCCCAGATTGACCTCACTTTGTATGAAGTTTACCCAAGGATGTTTGCTCTTGATCAATTCGTTAATGTTGTCCTTACTTGCATTATCAACCACAACACATTCTATCAACCCGGATTCATAGGCATTCCGAGCAGAATCAAGCGCATCACATATCACTTCCGATGATTTATATGTAACTACGATAATTGTAACGACAGGATCCGGCATATTTATGTCTATACTCTTGTCAACAGCGGATAGGAACCACTCGTCCTGTATCTGAAGAATGTTTTTGAATAAGGTGATTCTATTCTAGCCAATGCATATGGATCAGAATTTGAATTAATACGTATATCTGAGCTAGCTATAACTGCTGACTTCATTCCAAGCTCACGTATGAGGTTTCGATGCGCTTCTGTACTTCTTCCGTAGGGAAAAGAATAATGCTTCGGTCTTTCATTCAGGTTCTTCTCAATATCCTTGATCGAGTTTTCTATTTCCTGATGAGCTTCCTCTTCCGAACATTTGGATATATCGATATGGTCGACCGTATGTGCTCCGATCTCAATGTTTGGGTACGTATCAATAAGATATTGTAATTCTACCCAATTGAGTGTAAGTCTTGGTGGAGTTACTTCCGGACGCAATTGTTCATTAATTTTGGATAATAAATACTGCCGCTTTTCGTATGATGCTGATATCAACGCTTTTCCTATCCTCCGGTATATTCTATATTTTTCCGCTACATGAGATATATCTCCCTCAATGATCTCAGATGTATGTATTTGGGTTAGGTTTACTTGGTCACATGTTGCATACCTGAACATTGTATAGAGTTGATCAATCCACTGTGTCTCTTCTCTTGAGATATATCCTGTAGGAAGATACAGAGTTGCCGGCATATCGTAATGTTTCAGTATAGGAGCAGCAACTTCAAGGTTGTCTAAATATCCATCATCAAATGTGACAACGACGGTTTCTTTTTCAATATTTTTCTTATGTGAAATTGCATCGACCAGTTCACTCATCGAAATCACGCGCCGATTGCGGTATAGATAATGAATTTGCTGTTCAAAGAGTTCGCTTGGAACAGTATTCGTCGGGTCTATCCAGATAGCACGCTCAGGATCCGGAATACTGTGGTACATCAATATGATTGCACCATGTGAATCGGTCATTTTTCGATAAATTCTACCAATACCCGTCCAATACTCTACATATTCAATGAAATTCTCAAGCAACTTTCGATAATCATCTCTTCCACGACTAACGAATTTTCTATGCCGTGGATGATTAGTGTCTTTGTGCCTTGCGGTATGGTTACTCATTCGCAGCATTCCAGAAGGTGTTCTACACGTTTTTTCATTGTGATCTCAAAAGTATGTTGCTTGGCAAATGTACGTGCTGTATAGGATGCTTTGATTATTTCCTCTCGACGATGATGTAGATGACATATGGCATCAACAAGTTTCTGAATATCATTTATTATTGTCGTCCATCCGACCTGTGCATGTCTGACAATTCCCTCCAACGCTTCATTGTCGTAGCCAATAATCGGGATACCACATGCTAATGTTTCAATGTAAGTACACGAGGGATCACCCTGGCGATGGCAGCAGACAAATAGATCCGTTGCTTCTGCAACATACGGCATCAATTTTGACTCGAAGTCGACATTCCCATGAAGGCGCACGGCATCTTCAAGGTCATACTTTACAAGGCTATTTCTGATACTCTTCTGAAATATACCGCTGCCAAATATATCCATGGTAAATGGTATATTCCTTGCCTTTAATTCTGCGGCTACTCTTGGCAAATGATCAACACCTTTGATTGACAACAATCTACCAGAAAAGACCAGACGCAGTGGACCTCCATTGATCAGATGTTGCGAACGAGTATGAATCTTATCTTCACTGATAATCATACTTTCTCGTACTCGGGAATCATAGTACAAGATTACATTCTCGTTGAGATTTGCATACTCATCGTAAGTAGGAGTCCCGTTACATTGTAAGCCACCTGCATGAACAACAGCATCTCTTAGTCGTTTTTCAAGACGAGTTGTAGCCCATTGACGTTTAATTCTCTTGATTGGGTTGGACACCTCACTGGCAATGATTTGTCTTCGTGTACTAAGATTTGTTTCTGCAACATGGACTATAGGAACACGCGCTTCATTTGCAGCCTCTGCAATTGGGAGACTTTCAGCGGTGAGCGAACAGAGTAGTAACGAGTCTGTTTCATATAAATTGTGATTTGGTTTACAATTATTCTCAATCATTTCGATGTCATAAGGTGTTTGATTGAGATCAACCTCCACATGGTCTAGATTGCTATCTCTAGCTTCCGTTTTATAAAGTAGTACGCGTATATTTCCCGGCCAATGAAGAGCAATCTGATGAACACCGTCAACAAATTTTTGTGTAAGTAGAATATGATTATCAGAAATTGCCAGACCGCGAAGCGCTGGATGTAGAACTAATTCATAACCGTGTTGACGAACAGCTGCTGACATCTTTTAACATACTTCTCTATACAGTTTACAGCTGTTCACACATTGCGATACATTACTCTGCTTATCACATTCAGCTGTTATTGTTTCATTGAATCGATTATGATTGATCAGTTCAGCTTGATCGAGTTTGAGCAAACGATACAGTTCACATTTGATACGCTGCGCGGCCATGCCGGGATATGACACAAGATCAGCACTGATAGACTCTAATATATCCTGCGGATACGAACATTGAACATGCTCAATGACAGAACGCAGATCCTGAAGCCCAGTGATTTTCGGAGCCTGACAATACAAACGCCAAAGCTCTGATTGCTTTGAAATAACCCCGTCAGGAATGGTTGTATATACAATCGGTCGATTAAGGACCGCAAAGTACAGAGAGACAGATGTAAAATCAGTCAATCCAATATCTGATGCCACAATATGTGATATTAGATCGTTTTCCGGTTCGCATATCCGAATCCGATCACCACTATATCCCCGTAGCGAATTACCAATATTTCGCGTTTCACTATCTTTTTTCTGCCAATGATTGTAATGAGCCCACAGTATTATTTTGTAATGTGATGGTAGAGATAGCGCTTCTTCAATAACTTCGTGTCCGATTGAATCCAATAACGAATGATTCCCGTGGCTCGATCCGATAAAGAGTACAATATCTTCATTGCTGAATCCTAATTTAGCTCGTATATCCGCGCGCTGTTTATCTAATTCAATCAAAGCGTCGGACTCAAGATGACCTACCACAGAAATATGCCCTTTCAAGGAAGGAAGTTTCTTCTCTGCCTCCTCTCGGCGACGTTCGCTTGACTCAAACATACATGTATATACAGGCGTATTCATATCTCGCATTACGTAACGTCGTGCATATTGATATCGTTCATCACGATCCAGAAGTATCTTCGCATCACCGAGGCCGTGATGTACGAGCAGTGTAGGAATGGTCTTATTGAAATGGTGGGTCATGCTGTGATCTGCAACAATTATGAGATCCCACAGCTGGATTGAAGCATGATAGGGATGAACGTAAGTATATCCGTACTTATTTGCATCACTGATGATTGAAGAAGCTTCAACCGGAGGCCTGGAAGACGTACAATGCCAAGCAATATTCTCATCATCAGCAATTACATCCGCAACATCCTTCATTTTCAGAAGCATCAGTTTGTTATGGGCAACCAGAAGCACTCGACGCGTTCGACCTGTGTTCGAATAGCGAAGTGTTTTTCTCATGATGAAGCGCTGGAATCGGCGCAGCCATGGTAAAGAGTTGCCGGAAAGCCCCCAATGTTGTGGATAATCATGTAACATCGTTCAGAAGTACACCGTGCACAAACATAAGCGTTCGAATCCTACCGAATGTCGACTCCTCCTGGGTTGATACTCCGCTTGGAGATCAGGGCAGGAAGCGAACGTTTGATCATAGGGCCTGAAACACCTCCAATAACTATAATGAAGATAGGATTCACCATCGCGTTAGCGAGATTATCATACATGTAGAGCAATGCGATCAGTGAGAGCATGGCAACAGGTGCAACCACAGGATCGATCCACAACCTGCTCGGTACACGCCAGGCAAGAAGCAATGGTGGTATGAGTAACACAGTCGAAAGTGAAATCAAACCCACCAGGCCTTTCTGTCCCAGCGTAATAATCCATAAGCTGTCAGTAACTGCCAGATCTCGACCACTTTCATCATAAACACGACTTCTCCCCCATCCTCCCCATCCTAAGAGAGGACGTTGCATTGCTCGTTCCGCTAAAAGTTCCTCAGCTTCGAATCGATACGCAAGTGAAGCAGCACGCTCTTCACTCACCGACTCTGCAAGCTTCACTACTGAATCACCTGACCAGCCCTGTATTCGCGCTGTCATATAGACCGGTGGCATCAGAACTGCAACGAGCAGGATAATCCGTATACCGTATACGGGACGCAGACATAACAGTGCGACTCCAAAGACAAGGAGCACGATTGCCCCAGTTGATTTGCATAACACAGTCGTAGCAACGAGTGGAATGACAATCAGTCCAAGGAGGTGGTGCCATTTCCCTTTCATGATATGACTGAACCACGCCCAGATCGCTAACAGTGAGGTCGCAGCCATCCACATTCCAACCGCCAGGCCATGCTGCATGAACACGGTTGGGCGCCATCCCCCCCACCGTTTTGTTTGCTGAAACAAATGGGCATGATACCCATATACCCAATTATGCAATTGCGGACTCATCCTGAGTTCAAACAGGCACAGCGGGAAGTAAATCACCCCGCCGATGATGATTCCAATTGCCAACTCCCGCAGACTTTCCAGGTCACTGAAATACAATCGTCCGATGAAATATGGCAATCCCCAGTTGATGATCTGTAATGTCACATTTGACAATCCATCGTACCAGTCAAATTGAAATGTGAGTGATGTCACAAAAGGGCTGAGGCACACGACGACCATGGGGATGTCAATGAGGTGAAAATGGAATTTCCGAAATCGTCCTGCATCAAAGAGAACCGTTCCCAGAAGAACACCCACACACGTCGCTGACATTTTGGTGTAGTCAGGAAGGCCCGGTAATGCAAATCCCGCAACGGGAAGGAACAACCAGGCAAAAACAAACGACACTATCACCGCGCGCCTGGGACGCATGATCATGAAGAGGAGAAGGACCAGAGGGATCCATCCAAAAAGCGCGATGGGTACGAGAGAATTCATCAAACTCCTTGCATCGATTCAAGCGTATCGCTGTTATCGGCTGATCCCACTGGCAACCCGCATCCGATATACGCATTCCACGAATTTCGCACTCATTCAGGTGATTTTTCGTGATTCACTCAGCCGTTGAACGCTTGGCCACTGGCAAAGAGAGTCCCCCATGCGGTCCATCAGGAGTGCCAGATCATCCTCTATTGCTTCAAATATTGCGCTTCGATCATCATCGGTTACCGGAGGAGCTTCTGCACGATACGGAGCCTGTGATTGAAGCATGTGCTTCATTGATTCGGGCATGATGCGTTTCAATCTTCTGGCTCCCGGGAAAGTCATGATCCAATTCGGCCATCCTCGATTTCCCTGTAGTTGCTGATAGGAATTGACGACCGGCAGGGGTTGGTGCCAGGCACTCGGCATTGAAATCTCAAGATACGAAGCAACATCCTCCATGACAGTACCATGATCATGGTGCATCGCTTCAGCAATGACGATATGGATGCAATCCGGTCCAAATTCATCCTCATAAACCTGTATCTGCTGGTGATACCTGCTTGCCGTCAGGATGATTGGATCCTCCTGTAGAGCTTCGTGTAATGTCATACCTGCTCGGTATGATCCACGCACAAAACTGTGCCGATAATTACTGATCGTACGAGAAACCGGATCCCGCAGCAGGTAGATCATTTTTGGCTGTCCCAGCTTTTCACGGATGCGTTGCGGGGTCGGTCCAAGATGAGGATGTTTGGTGTAACTCGTTGAGGCTTCACAGATGTACCGTGCATCTGGTGCGCAATATTTGAACAACTTGATATAGGCGTTCCAGCTGCGTTGATCTTCGTAACTTTGGCTGGTGAAATAGCTGGGTTCTTTTTCCTCCGGCAGCCAAATCTCCTCATGGGCGCGGAGTAAATGAGAGAATGATGTTGTGGAAGCCTTCATCGCTCCAATGACAAGTAGATTGGGTTTATTTGTTGATGGCGTAGTCATAGTACGATTGGCAGCCCGCAATTCTACCCCGGAATTGTCGGTATTATCGTCCATGCTCCTGAAACGGAGTGGTTGAATTCAATAATCCTTTTTTCATGTTGGGAAACAGAGTATGAACAATCCGGAATAGTACGATTGCACAAATACCTCCCGCAAGGAGAAAAGCAACGATGTGGGCTGTATCAGATGAAATCCGTACACGTAAGAGGTGCAGAACAGTAAGCCCCGCCCCCGTAAATAGTGCAAGGCCAAATGAGTAGCGGGTAGATTGAAGGAAGACCTTGGTTCGGCCGTGAGGAAGTTTGAACTGGAGATAGATGTAGGCAATAACGACGCCAAGGGAAAGCCCAATGATAAATCCCGGTAAACCGGCTTCAGTCCACAAGTACTGTCTCTCCAGGTACTCTCCAACCAGGTACCCTCCCACAGCGATTCCGGCTCCAAGTGCGCGAATGATATTGGCCTGGAACATCACACGCGATTTCCCCATGGCCAGCGGAACGCGGTCCATCCCGGTCAACAGAATCGTGGTCCACATAAACAAGACCAACCATTGCGCAATTAAACCTGATCCTGCATATTCAGGTTTGTAAAACAGCGTGAAAAAAGTAGGGGCAAGTACAACTATCGCGCCGCATACACCAATACTTGCCCACAGCATGACGGCCCGCGCTCGAATGAAGATAGACATCAGTTGTTTCGGGTCATCCTGGTGTCGTGTGAGAATCGGGAACAGCACTGTATTAGCGATTCTACTGGCCACGATCATGGCTGTTCGAGACAGAACCAGTGCAATGGTGTACAAACCAAAATCTTCAATCGTGAGTAATTTTCCGAGTATGAGCCGATCACTGTGCAGGGCAATGAAGGTCACAATCGTGCTGATGAATATCCATTTCCCAAAGTGGAAAAGTTCTTGTGCAGCAGTGCGATCCCAGGCAAAGCGATCACGGTTGTGACGCAAGACTGTATGTGATGCAATTGATTTGACCAGTGCAGCAGCGAGTTGACCGCCCACCAGTGCCCAGACTGTAGGATAGGTCAACGCCCACACAGCGGTTACAAGTAAAGCGCAAGCTTGCGCCACAAGATCCAGCAGGCTTATTTCGCGCAGCTTGATTGCACGGTTGAGACTGGCGATCGAGGTGGATCCCAATCCTCTGATCACTGCGGAAAAGGACGCGACAAGGAGCAGGAGGAATAGATCTGATTCACCGTAAAATCGTGATGCAGGCCAGGCAAGAATGCAGGCACAAATCCACAGAGCAAAGCCACGAATAACCTGGATCGTCCAGGCGGTATTGAGAAATGCCGGCTCATCTCCACGCTTGTTCTGAACAATACTGGGACCGATTCCCACATCAGAAAACATCTCCAAGCCCTGCATCACGATCGCTACCAATCCCATCAACCCGAATGCCTTAGGGAAGAGCAGATAGGCCAGCAGCAGATTACCCCCCAGGCGCAACACCTGGCTGGCGCCATAGCCACCGAGCGCCCAGACTGATCCGATAATTGCCTGTCGCTTCATCGATGGTTTGTGATCTGACGGCTCATCATTCAAATATGTATTGATCTCCTCAGCCAATCAAAGAGTGTGATGTTATGACACAATGAAGATACTTTGCTTGATTCATTTTCGTTCGCGCATGATGAATTCACCATGCCCTGCATATCGGCATGAAGTCGCGGGTGCCCGTATTTATCTATCGCCAATTACAATCTGCTTGAGCTACGATACTTCGATAAGCCGAGATATTGGCTGCTTGACGTAGGATATCGTCATGGATACTTTCCCAATCCCGTCAAATAACCGTATATGGATCGAGGTGCGGAACAGGATATTGTCGACAATGAGCAGGTAGATGGAATTATCTGCATTTGAAAAACATCACTTCAACTATGAGCAGAAGAGCACACCAGAATCAATTACGAATGATGTTCAGTGCCGGACCCGGCAATGTACTCGGCACTTATCGTCATTGGCGCGCAGGAGAGGATGACCCATCCCAGGTGGCGATAACTTATTCAAGCCAGTTTTTTAATGTTGTACGTCAATTCGATGCCAAGGCACTGATCATCACCTGGATGCCGGGCAATGTTGATCAGATTAAGGATGAGCAGTTTATTCTCATCAATAGGCCAGTAATCTGGACCAATCGAACTGGCCTGCTCTGGCACCTTGGGCGGGTGTGGAACGGGCTGCTACTGATCCTCAGGGCAATGCGGTTTCGCCCTCACGTGTTCGTAGCCGGCGGAGGTACGCATTGGTTTATGTTTCGGTGCCTGCGCTTGTTCGGAATTCGTGTCGTACCTTCGCTGCACGGCGTATTCTGGCCAAAGTACCGCTCACTCAATCCCATCTGGCGACTTATTCGTCGATTGGATAAAGGTCTGTTCCGACGGGGAGCATTCGCGATCTTCACAGTATCCAACGATATCACAAAGCAGGTCAAACAACTGACGAATGGGCAGTCCGCACCGGTCATCGAATTTCTACCTATATTCAGGGAGGAATTGTTCAAATCGATACCTCCACCACACCGCTCACCTGATTCATTCCGCATCCTGTATGCAGGTCGGATTGAACACAACAAGGGTGTGTTTGATTTACTGTGGGCTGCAGACCAGCTCAAGAAAAACGGACGAGATGAGATTATTTTCGACATATGCGGTGACGGCAATGCTCTATCAGAACTAAAAGAACGCGCAAAGGCTGATGGATTAGCAGACACATTCCAAATGCACGGACATTGCGATCGAACGAAAATGCAGCGGATATTGGGTGAGAGCCACCTGCTTGTCGTACCGACCCGAACCGATTTGATCGAGGGTTTCAACAAGGTCGTTGTTGAGGGAATTCTGTCCGGTCGTCCCGTGATCACGTCCAATGTCTGCCCGGCTGTCAGATATGTAGCTGATGCAGTGGTTTGTGTCGAACCGGATAATCGCCAGGCGTACCTGGATCAGATCCTTAGATTGTGTGATGATCGGCATGCATATGAGCAGATGCGCCATTCGACCGAGCACCTCAGGAAGCAATTCTACGATGAATCCAAATCCTGGGGTTCTGCGATGACTTGTGTGTTAAACGCCGTCCGGGAGGGATCCAGCCCTGATGAACGGATTATCGAAATCCCTCCACAGAGCTAGCTGGGAGCTTCGGGGAATGTCCTATCGTGATTAATGCCTTTGAAATAATGTGCTCAACAACTCTTGGCACCCAGATCCACTGCGATATATGTATGAAGATGACGATTCCAGAAGAATCGAAATCGTTTGTTTGAGAGCAGTATCTCGCGATCTGCCCCAGCATAGAGATCCATAACAGCTTTATACAGGCACCCCTACACCGCGGTGTGTATCGCATCAGCAGTTGGAACAGGTAAATCAACCGTGATCGTGTTAACTTTCGATTGTTCAGAAACTTCCCAGAATCTTATCGAATACACAACGCTGTATAGTAGTTACAGCAGCTTACCTACAGTCTGTTGTTGATTTTGAAACCTGGGCGATTCTGTTTTTGGCAATGTACATCAGAATTCGAACTAGTGTGTGGAAGAGTTTGAATCCTGATCAAATCCATTGCGAATATACTCAACCACTGCTTCAGCAGTGTAGTCAGATTGCCAGTGTGCGCGGGATTGTTTTCTTGCTTCAGCCATGAAATCATCCAGCGTTAGACCGGTTTGATTTTGCACCATATCAACATACTGCTGAATATCACGGTCCGGATCAGAGAAATCCGTTTGGTCTGCGGTCGCTCCGCTTTCACCGCTAAGTGCAATCCAACCGGACCAATCATAACCCGTCGAATCAACCGTATACCAGTCTACACTGTTGCTGAAATAGTTGTTTTCCTGGAAGGAAAAACTATTAATTTCAACTTCCCATATTGCTGCCACTTTGCCGGATGAGCACTGCTGGAATTGATTGTTTCGTAGAGTTACACTTGCCGGCTCACCAGATAATGACAATGCGGTCCCACCGCCGGTAGACACATTCCAATTGTACACAATATTGTCGTGTATATTAACATTTTCATAATTGTAATCTGCCTGGATGCCAACCGCTGCTGCTGATGTTCGTTGATGTGCAACAATATTGTTATGAACTTCAACACCATCAACCATCTGCAACCAGATACCACGACCACGTGCCATACCTGCCAGGTCACGCCCATCCAGAACAACATTGCCCTTCACAACGCCACTGACTGCTTCGCTGGGCCAATCAGCCTGGAATTGACCGAACAGAAGATTGATTGGATTCTGAAGAAACAGGTTATCCTCACACACACCGCCAGGGCGTTGTTGCAAACCCGAAGCCGATGCATTTGCACTGATATTACCGCGCACTATCACATTACGGTTTCCGCGATGGAGGTACATGTTATGGTTGAAAATCGTTTGTTCTGCCCCGGCAATCTGATCATTCCATCCATTATGATCAAACACACATTCCTCAATTAATAATCCGTTGATATCGTTGGCAAACAAACCTTGTGAGTGGGATTCCGTCGACCACGAATCGACAATAACACATCGACGGAATGAGACGTTCTGCAACGTCGAACCATTGTAAGAATGGATGATTATATTGTCGTCAAATCCGCCAATGAAACAATCTTCAACCAGTAGATTTTCAGTCGTGGCCAACCATCGTATACCGTGACCGCCATCAGTCGGCTGGCGCTCTTCAGGAGCAAAATGCAATCCAACAAACGCTAAATTGCTTCGTGGATAAGCGCCATCTGCAAACAGTGCAGTGGTATTCGGCTCAGTGATGATGCGGGGCCGGGCAACATGATCGCCATAGGTACTGATCAGCATGGGTTCCTCCGCTGATCGTCCAGATTTTTCCCATTCGCCCAATGTTTCGTGCCAGACATCTCCGCGTTTGAGCAACATCCAATCAGGATAACCGTCGCGTATAAGTGAACGTGCTTTGGCCAAACTCTTGACCGCAGTTTCCTGAGTAAGACCATCGTCAAAGTCACTTCCCTCGGTGTGACTGACATAAATGATGACGGTGTCAGCACTGGGAGTAAACTCAGTCCAGCCTTCCTCGAACGGATCGGATGAACCACCGGAGCTATCACCACCGGATCCATTACCATGCGGATTCGTTTCTCCACCGCCATTTCCACCACCACCGCCACTACCCCCACCACTGCCTCCCCCGCCCCCGCTGCCTCCACCATCAATACTCAGAGCACTGAAGCCACCGCCGTTACTTCCTCCACCTTGGCCGCTACCACCACTTCCATTTCCACTACCACCACCAAGACCACCACCAAAGCCCCCGCCCCCGCTTCCTCCACCACCAATCCCCCCACTACCACCACTGCTTCCACTAC
>JANQEQ010000121.1 GCA_028278245.1 Phycisphaerales bacterium
GGTGCCAATCGGACAGACATACCCGCAAAATGCGCGGCGGAGCAGGATCGTTATAGCCAGAACCGCTCCCAGAATATAGAAATTGCTGACCGCGAGGGAACACGGCATATCGCCCGTTGCGCTGACGAAATATGAATACAGTGCTTCGACACCGCCGAATGGACACCATCGCTCCGCGTTCGCGCGGAGGACAAACACACCCCAGATCGTCAGGACCAGAAAGCCGAGCTGTGTGAGTCGACGAGTCCAGGTCATGGTGATTGTTTACTTTTTCTTGTCGTTGTGAGATGGATCGTCTTGAGCGCCTTCACTACTACATTTACTCGCGCTGGGGCAACCTGCGCAACTTGATTTACTGCTGCAGGCAGATTCAGCAACTTTTGATTTAGTCGCCAGCGCCTGGCTCATCAAATCTGAATGCCTGAGCAGTTCGAGATCAGCGTGCTTCAGGGCACGGGCATGGGCTATATCCAACTGGCTCGGGAGAGTTGACTGGAAACTGCGGGTCAGCATCTGCGAGGACTGATCAACTTCACCGAGCAGGCTGTACATCCGCGCCAGGTCAAAGCACAGAACAGGATCATCTTCCGGCGGCTTATTCCCTCTCGCTGCCTGAACTGCGGTATCTTCCCTGTTGTCTTCGCGTAACAGAGCTATGGCCAACAACGTGTGGGTACGCATCGACTGTTGCTCCTGTGGAAGCGTCGAGAGCAGCGAAATGACCTTGCCGTTCTGGTCGAGTTCAAGGTGAGATTCGGAAAGATTCGATGCTGAAACCGCGCTTTGAACATCGGAGTATGTCTGTTGGTCGAGTGTCAAGGCTTCCTTGTAAAGCGCGTGGTCATAGTAGAATGAACGCAGGGCAGAAGCCATCTTCAGCTTTTTCTTAGGATCTTCCTCAACTGCGTGCATCCGGCGAACACGAATAACCTGACGGAGCAGCGTGTATTGTTGTTTCAATTCCTCGCTCTTCGGATCGGCTTTAACCGCCTCAGCGTATGACTCCAGTGATGCCGAAAAATCACCCGATGCAAGCTGCGATTCGGCCAGCTTGACCCACTCGGCAGCGGATTGCATCGCAACCTTCTCTCCTGCCTGTGCGGTTGAAGCCAGCAGGGCAAGTGCTGCCACGATGACAGTCTTCGTGATACGTTTCATGTTTGTGTTTCCTTCATGACCAAACTCACTCTTGGTGGTTATGCACCCTCATGGTAGGCACGGGGAATCTTTTCGACCATGGCTGGCGACTCTTCATCGCGTGCTCCGTAATCCCGTATGCATCAACCTGAGAACATTCATGGAACGAATTCGAACTTGTTTTTTTCAATAAATACGGGAATCTCCCATAAAATTAGGCGTGAGCGAATCAGCAGGGTATCTTGTACCCTGGATGATCAAGGAGCGTATGAGCTCTCGGTTTCCTACTGGAATTGGAAGGAGAAAATGATGTTTGATATAGGTATTAAGCGTACCCCTCGACGATGTGCCCTCCTCTTCGGAGCGATTGCATCTGTAACCTTTCCCATTGGCACCGCCACCGCTCAGGTTGTGGATCCATACTACGACAATATCTACTGGATTTTTGATCTTGGTTCAGTCCCCGGCTTACCTACGAGCTACGGTGGTCTCTGCTTTAAATACGACGACTCCAACACTCTGCTGATTGGAGGATATGCAGAGACCGGCAGTGGCGCAATCTATTCTGTTCAACTGGAACGCGATTGCTACGGCCAGATCATCGGATTCGCAGGTGATGCAACACACTACGCAACCGCGGCATATATCACCGGAGGTCTCTGTTACGGGCCGGATAATGTTCTTTTTCTACACAACTTATGTCACGCACACCGTCGGGCAAATTAAACCCGGAAGTACCGGACCCGATAAGATTATCGACCTGGGTTCGCTTGGAATATCAGCCAGTTGCGGAGCGATGATGTTCGTTCCGGACGGTTTCGCCGGTGCAGGTCGATTGAAAATCGGAATTTACAGTACGAGCGGTTGGTATGACATGACTGTAACACCCGATGGAAGTGGAACCTTCGACATCGTCGATCCAGCTTATATTACCAATACGGGAGGCGGTCCCGAAGGAGCTGTGTATATCGCCGACTATAATCCAAAATTCGATGTCGACAGCTTACTGATATCAAGATATGCCTCAGGCGATGTGATCGCATATGAGATTGATACAAACGGTGATCCACTCATTGCTACCCAAAGAACCTTCATCAGTGGTCTTGTCGGCGCGATGGGAGCTGCAATCGATCCTGAGACAGGTCAATTCCTGTTCTCCACTTTTGGTGGTACGAATCACGTTGTGCTGGTGAAGGGATTCACTACACCCTGCCCGGCAGATGTTAATTTTGATAATGTCGTGAATATCGACGATATCTTTACCGTACTTGGCTTGTGGGGACCGTGCCCGGAATAAGTATGCACACAATCGAGTACGGCTTTGCTACGTTCCTCGTATCGTGTTGAAATCAATACTACTCGGAAAGAAGTGCTCTATATTTCACCGCATTCCCTTGCGGTATTCATGCTTGTTTACTCACACGGCCCCCACTGGCCGAGGATCGCGAAGACATCATCAATATTGATCAGACAATCGCCGGTTAGATCACCAACACAGCCAGGCGGACATGGATCATCGCAATCACCCCATAAACCGAGCATTGCGAAAATGTCATCGATGTTCACCTGTTCGTCGTCGGTCAAGTCTGCGAGACATTCACATTCATCCGGGATACCGTTCTCGTTGTAGTCCTGATCCGAAGATGGGAAGTAAGCAACATCAACAATGACATAAGAAGGATCACCGCATTCGAAGGCCCAAACACCCACCGACGGATGGAGATCGATTGTAATCTGCCCGGTCTCGACCGCTGCATTGTAATCTTCACGTTGGATAATTAATAAAGCATCATCGGGGATCGGCGGACAGTCCTGCCCTCCTTCCTCGAAAATCCTCCCAATGAACTGACCGTTCATTTCGACATCGATGTATTCCGTCGATTTATTGAGGTCTGCATAAGCCGTAACTGTCAGACGAACATCCTGCTGACTACGGACCGGATCAGTGATTGTGTAGCTTTGGCTGTATCCCAATCCGCCGATTGGTGAAAGCTGACCGGAGATGGCATGCATTTCATCCACGACCTCACATGAATCTGGGATTCCATTAACATTGCAGTCATCGCTGAAACCAGAAGCGATGTCACATTCATCAGGTAATTGATTCAAGTTGCAATCGAAACTTGTGCCGGCTGCGATATCGCACTCATCGAGAACATCGTTCTCGTTACAATCCGTTGCCGTCCCTTCGTCTATTTCACATTCATCGGGTCTGCCGTTTTCATTGCAGTCCATGCTGGTGCCCGCTATGATATCTTCATGATCGGGAATCCCGTTTTCATTGCAGTCAAAATCACCAATCCGAAGATAATATACGTCCTGCTCTCCGTTGAAAGTGGCGGCAAACGCAAGATCTGCTCCGAAATTGTCGGAGACCATATCATAATAATCACC
This sequence comes from Phycisphaerales bacterium, assembly GCA_028278245.1. Taxonomy (GTDB): domain Bacteria; phylum Planctomycetota; class Phycisphaerae; order Phycisphaerales; family SM1A02; genus JANQEQ01. Next base: position 3,532 of record JANQEQ010000121.1, read on the forward strand.
CAGCTTATTCTGGTTGGGATACCCCAGGTGATGTTCAAAGGGAATCGACAGCGGGACGTTCTCGGAAAATGTTAAGCCGCCATCCAGAGAATAAGCATAGTAAAGTTCGGACCACTCAGTATCGGCGTCGTTGCGCGTATCATTCCACACCACATCAATACGCCCATTGGGAGCAACGGACATGGTGCCGAACCACTGCCAGGCTAACGATGTTTGTGGATCATCATTAACTCGAATCGGTTCGCTGAAAGTCACACCGCCATCCGTGCTGCGCACAAAATGTACATCCAGGGGATCATTGCCCGGTGGATCCACTGAACAGAGCACATAGACATTTCCCCGATTCGGTCCGTCGGAAGTATCAACCGCAACGGACGCCTGGCCGAGCAAGCCCACAGGATTGGGACCCGAGCCGAGTCTCATCGCTCCGTTCATATCGATATTTGTGACGAAATCGAATGTCGGCGTTTGCGCAGGATTCCAGGCATTGGAAGATTTCGCCAGGAGAAATGAATCGTAGCCGCCCGGTGAAACACCCACAATGTACAAGGCGCCGCCAACGTCGACCGCAAGTAGACCAAAGATGGGAAACGATGGAATGACGATGGGATTCATGAAACTCTGCGCACCATCAAGTGAACGAGTAAAAGTATTCTGGCCGCAGCAACCGGCATTCACATTCCAGGCGCAGTAAATGCTATCCATTCCCAGCGGGCTGATCGTGTCGACCACGAACCATAATTTGTCGCCGCCGAATGCAGGAATGGGATCAGTCCACGTCACACCCCCATCGTGAGATAAAAAGAAATCACACACGAAACCTGCGCGCAGACTGTTGTAATAAATGATGCCGTTGTTATCTGCCGACAGGACCGGATCAGATCTGAAATTACCCGGGTCCAGGGGCCCGTTCGCTGTCCACGTTTGGCCGCCGTCATGACTGTACGCCACACCTGCCTGACGGAAGTTAGATGTGATGGTGTCAAATTGTCGCCAACCAATGACGAGCCGCTGAGGATTGGTGGGATCAACCGCAATGGACGGCTCATTCGCTGCGTCAAACAGTATGTTCCCACCAAAAGCATCGACATTCACCTGGACCGGTGCAAAACGTGTGTTGACCGCGGGTAGGATTGTTTTACCCTCCGATTGCGCGGACTCTTTCATTCCCGGGGGATCACCAGGTTGCTCATGATAAGCATTTTGTGGTGTACTTTCATCAGATGCTAAAGCGGATGGTTCGATCCAATGCAAAGGTAAGTTGATCAAGGCCAGGAATCCCGTCAATACTGCCCCGCCCAGTGTTACACTCAATGTACGGTTCATGATACGACCTCCTGCGCAGAGTTATATGCCCATCATACTCAACCGTTGCACCCCCCCACCCCCCACATTTGCCTCCACACGTTTTCCCTATACACCTGGCATTTTCGCAACAGTTTTCACTCAGTCAGTGAAGCTCCACAGGATATGACCGGACGATGTAATCACATCAACATCGTCCCGGAAGAAGCTTCAGTTCTATAAGATGCGCAAGAATCCTTTTTCAGGCAGAAGTTTTTCAATGACGACAGTGAAAAATTACCTGCACAACAACACTATTGTGAATGCAGCTGCTCTTGCTTCTTTGCTGCAGCATCAACAGGCTGATCCGCTATAACACGTTTCCGGATCTGCATCGGATTGCCGTAGGCATACGCTCCACGTGGGACATCTCGTGAAACAAGTGTAGCCGGTGCTATGGATGCCCCATCTCCGATCGTAACCCCGGGGGCAATCAGACACATAGCTCCGATCATGACATTGTTGCCGATGCGAACGGGTTTTACACGTTGCCGATTCAATGTGAATGCATGGACGAAAATTTTTGTTTCGTACCCGATGATCACATTGCTCCCAAAGCTGATCAACGACGGAGCAAATGAATCCAGATATACACCACATGCCAAGCCAACATCCTCACCCATCGAAATGTGAAAGAGCCGCTGAATCAAACGGGATTTAAAGCGTGTCCCGGGTAGCCTTCCGATGAGTGACAGAACAACGTATCGAAGTGCAACCCAGCCTCGCGAAGCAACTCGATCAGCGTTGAGCATGCCGTGCCCGACTCCCTTGACGTCCCCGACCATAATTCTTCTGCTCAATGCGGCGGGTTCCAAGTCGCCGGCAACCTGCTTCAATTCCGCAGCCCACATCCGAGGCAAAGATGGTTGATGTGGATTGAACATGATGGTGCTCCTCGCCGAGAAAAGATAGTAATTACTAATTTATTATACGATTTCAAGCCGGGTATGTTTCAATCCCTAGAATTTTTGTCAAAAAACTTCCATTTCCCGGGAAAAAATACCCCCCTGCGTCAAGAGCGCATTTTTCGATACGATATGGCGATGAACTCTGAAAACCTCTGGGCACCGTGGCGCATGGTCTATCTTCGAGCACTGGAGCGGAAATCCCGTCAGGCACATATTCCTGCTCCCGGTTCACCTGATCCTGAACCCTGTTTCTTTTCGCAGTATTGGAAGACACCAGATCAGGATGAACAGAACGGAATCGTGTACCGCGATGAAACCGGCATCATCCTCCTCAATCGCTACCCCTACACCAACGGCCACCTGTTGACCGCACTGGGGGAGCCGCGGCCGACGTTGTTGGATTACCCAACCGAACAGCGGGCTGCATTCTGGCGCCTGATCGAGATTGGTATGGCTCTGATGCAGCACACCATTGAGCCGCAGGGGATCAATGTAGGCATCAACATAGGCAAAGCGGCAGGAGCAGGTGTACCGGAACACATCCACGGTCATCTCGTTCCGCGATGGTCCGGTGATACAAACTTCATGACTGCTGTGGGAGATATCAGAGTTATTCCTGATTCTCTGGAGATGATGGGGCGTGCGTATCGTTCAGCTTTTGATGATTTCGATCCATCAGCAGTCTGAAAGGTATTGCCGCCCATACATCAACAAATATCTCGATGTAACTTGACGGCATATTTGCCTGTAACACGGCGATTGATCCCCCCGGGCTAACTCAAAGAGCGTTTGTATCATTCAAACGCCCAGGCGGGACTTGTCCGAGCCCTCATGATCAAAGGGGGCTCGTCATCCATCGTCCCCGACCTTCCACTCGATGGAGGCATGGTCATCGTCGCGAATTGGCGATCCCAGAGGGTTCGTAAAGGTCGAACAAATTGCCCACCTCGATGAGCATCCCGAAGGGATCAATCGTCGTACTACCCATAGCCTACTCCAGGAGTGGCACATGGACGAAGAAAATATGAAAAACGGTGCCAGAAACCTTTTATTAATCAAGAGTTCTCGGGTTTGACACCGAAAGCTGCTGATGGTACATCCTAGTGATTCTATACTCATAGCTCATGAGAAAGTGAGGCCCAGAGTCATGAAGAAAGCTATTGGACTGCTCTTACTGGTTGCCACAATTGCCCTGACCGGCTGTCAGACAAGTTCGAACGACGATAATGTCAGTTACTTTGCCATTACCAGGAATCTGACCCCGGAACTTATGACCCTTTCGGAACGTCCTATCGATGTTGATCGAAATATGGCAGTCCAGAGGAACCAGAATTATCGTATGTTCTGGGGTGATCTGGGACGGGTCATCTATACCAACCGTGCTTCTGGTTTGAGTCCATATCCGATCCAGCGCACAAGCGGCATTCCCTAAAAATTGCTCAACTCATCCAGGCGGATGCTCTTCAGTTGAAGTGGCGCACTTCGGTCGCACATCACACTGAGAGTTCACTTGGGTGTAGTTTTCCTACTGAAGGATCAGCGGGATAGTCGTCGAGGTGGAGCGACTCTCCCGCTGATTTCTTTTTGCACTCGAATCAGGACGTACGATAAAAAAACGCCAATATCCAAACCTCAATGATGATAAAACCATCATGCGGGCATGGTCTCCCTGTTGATATGCGTACACTATCTCATGGCTTCAAGTAAAAGCGCAAGCACGATGGATGATAAGAGACAGGGGAAGGAATCCAATAATGTTCCGCGGCTTGCGCGCATGCAGTTTCGACGTGAATTCCTGGCGTGGTTGCTTTTGCCGGTCATGTTGGGAATGGTCGAAGGTGGTGTGGCGGGGGTACTGGCCAACATTGCCTTTGCCGATCACGTACCTCGGCAGTGGCTCAACATAGCCGTCGCTCTGATCACCGGTGCCCCGGCGTTCGCCAACGTTACCAGTTTTCTCTGGAATGCCCTCAGCCAGGGACGACACAAGATATACTTCCTCGTTTTCCTGCAGGTTCTGGCAGCCGTTCTTGTCTGCTCGATTGGCTTTGCCCCGACGAATGTAGCAGGTTTGATCCTCCTCACCACCTGTGTGGTGGGATCCCGCATGTGCTGGGCGGGTGTGGTCACCCTCAGATCTACTGTCTGGCGCGCGAATTACCCCAGAACAACCCGGGCGACGCTGGCCGGGAAGTTGGTCATTGGACAAACCCTGGTCATGGCGGCCGTGGGTATTCTCTTTGGACTCGCTCTGTCACATTCTCCTAGGTCATACCACGTGCTCTACCCTGCTGCCGCGATGATTGGATTCATCGGCGCGATGGTGTTTCGCCAACTTCGCATGCGGGGACATCATGCGTTACTGGCAGCTGAACGATCTGCGATGGAGCAGCACGGTCGACGCACGAAGCTGGCCAATCCCCTACAGATCCTGCAGACCCTGCGCGAGGATCAACTGTTTCGCCGCTACATGATCTCGATGTTTATCTTCGGCATCGGGAACCTCAGTGTTACAGCACCTCTGGTCATCATCGTTAAAGATCAGTTCGGGTACGAATACCTGGGAGGCATACTCGTCACTGCCACGATTCCGATTCTCGTCATGCCTTTCTGTATCCCACTGTGGTCCAGGTTGTTTGACCGGATGCACATCATCCACTTCCGCTCTATCCACTGCTGGTCGTTTATTTCATCAACCTTTGCATTACTGCTCGCCGCCCTCATCGGGAGCGAAATCCTCCTGTGGCTGTCAGCGATTCTGCGCGGTGTCGGATTCGGCGGCGGAGTGCTGGGCTGGAATCTCGGTCACCATGATTTCACCACCACTGAACACGCCTCACGCTACATGGGAATCCACGTCACGCTAACCGGTATACGCGGCTTCATCGGCCCGGCGGCAGCGGTGGCCCTGTACCAGTGGTTCAACCAGATGCAGGATGGGGCCGGCGGCTGGGTCTTTGCCGTCTGCCTCTTCCTCAACGTCACCGGAGCCATGTGCTTCTTCTGGCTGAAACGGCAGATCGGCGCGAAGGAAGATATGACCATCACCCATGGTGGGTAAGACAATCAAATATAACCACGACACAAAAGAATACTCTGATAACCAGACCATCGAAGCAACTCCACAAACAAGAAAGCGTGTTTAGCTTTGGAGTAATGAATGGCTTCTTAGTGACTTCGATAATCCGAGTACGCTCGTGCTTCGCTTTAATCCCTGAAAATGGAAAAAACAAAAATAATATAGTGAATAATAGTCTGATTAAATCATCATGGAGTCAGAATTACAGATTTAGGTTGAAGCTGTTTCACCGTTGGGAACTCAAGAAATCGGACCGGTGATTCAAAAGGGGATTACGGAATATTAGTCAATCTGTGTGTGTCGGAACTCCTATATAGTGAGAGTTTGGGGCTCTTTGCCCGTACGATCGTGGAGAAAGGGACAGCCCACTGGTTGTGAATGATCATGCTCTCATTTTTAATTATTCTGCCGATTTCCCTGATCTTCTGAAGCTCAACGGTATAGATAAGGCTGATACAGATACGCAGGAGATTAAAAAATGAAAATATTGCTTATCATTTTGTCATGGTTGCTGGTAGCAATCAATACCAACGGATGTACAACGAAATACAGATCCCCCTACAGTAAGGATGATCGGCCAACTGAATATGAGATTCGGTCATATGGTGTAGGCGGCCATCGGAAAATCATCGAGGTTCGGCCGTAATTTCTCCCGAGGGACTTAAGGGCTTCATTAGGTCACTCAATGGTTGTTAGGAGTGAACCAGTACGAAATCCATACGAAATCTTGATCATATCTTGATTTACAACCTTGGCTGTGGTTACTATCCATGATCCGGAATCGAGACTCTATTGTCTATCAAGGGATCATTATTGAGGTCGTAGCCCATACAAGTACAGGACACGTTACCAGCTTCGGGTATCACCGACATAGAATTCGCGGATTCGGCCCCTCGAATCTCTTCTGATATCATTTTGAATTGGCTCTTCCCCAAGAAGTTGTACTAGTTCTCGAAAACGCGATTCGGAAATACCAAATACACCTGCCCCGGGTCGATCAATCACACCAACGCCAATAACTTTATTATCTCTGAATGCGATAACCATTGTTACATCTTTAGTGAATCGAAAAACTCGCGTATCCTCTGTTGATAATCGATCTTCTCTGCTTTCCCATTCTTTAAGAATGAGTTTAACCTTTTCCTCAGTAGCTCCCAAAATTGTGGCTGTCATTTTCTGGATCACTTCCACAGTTTCTCTACTGACAACAGTCGTTCGAATGTACGTTGAACGAAGATCAACACCGTCTAATGTACGAATCTGAAGCGTTTCGTTTTCTCTCCGATTTAGCGATCGTAGAGTCCCCGTTTCTATATCCCAGATCCAATTACCTTTAATTGAAGAATTTTTCAATCTCACCTTCGGAATTTTCGGGCTGTTCTTCATCTCGATCGTAGATCGTCCCGTTTCTTCAATGATTGCGTTTGAACCTTCAATCTTGGAGAGAGTAAGATTTAGTTGCAGTATCTTCTTACCAAATTCGTCCGGTTGTTCGCGCTGAAGGTGCCAAGAGTCATCAAGAGTGATAACATCTATACTTGAAGTGATCTGAAAGAGATCAGCATATGTGGATTCGATTGCTGCATTAGAGAAAATTTGATCAAACAGGGGACGCGCTCTTTCTGGCACTTTGAGTCCATCCACACCACTAACGACAGTGATTTGACCAGAAGGGCTCACACGTAGTTTTATCGGTTTATCAATCACTGGCTGAAATGGAAGTGCAGCATCACTTTGGATTGTTTCTGGCTTTGAGCTGTCGTACTTCTGGCGCTCGAATTGTGCGGGTTGTGTATATGTGTCAGAGGTGATGCGATTATGTACTAGGACAACATCTTTGGAGCCATCGTCTCCAGTTGACACCACACGGATTTGTAGGTACACCGTAACATCGCTGATTATTTGCTGCTTAATCCCAGATCCGGTAAACAGTTTATCAACTTTCGTTTGATGCTTAAATGATAATGCAAGCCCAGGCTGCATCTTTGTACACAAACGTACACCTGCTTGCTGCTGTCCTGGTGACACATTCAACATTTTTTCGGAAGCCCTTGAAGTCTGTATTTGGAAAAGTGAAACAATGATCAGAATCAAGGAAACAAAGTTTGTACTGATTTGATTCATAGCCAGACTCCTGTAGAAGATGTTATAGCTATCTTGATTGGATGGGAGATACTGACAGCGATCCATTTGATCACCACCCCTTGTTAGATTACCAAACATACGTGTCGGGATATCATGCTACAAAGTGTCAGGGTAATCTATAAAAAAGACGCTGTAACACTCATAACACACTACGTATCGTGGTCACAACGGGAGTTATTGTAGATAATTGGATCCGATTTATGCACTGCTTTGATCAATGTCCTCACATATCCTCACGATATTGCGACGACATCAATAAACATGTATCTGGTTAGCACGATGCCACTGTGGACACAGCTTATCGTCAATGAGTATTCTACTGAGGGTAATCATATCGGATTTGACGTTAGATCGGCGCGAAGGAAGATATGGCCATCACCCACGGGGGCTGAGGAGTATTCGAGCCAAAAAAGCGCTCATAAATCCCTCTCGCATGTTCGGAATTGTGCGGATATACTCCGTGGTTCTCAATTGACGGGGTTCGCAAGCCCCGGCCGGTATCTCTACAGCGTGTTGAGACCGGTTTTTGCACATTCATCGTATGCCGCCGCGGTGCGTTGCCGTGGAATGGGCACATCAACACAAAGTTTTTATCTCATGGTCGATAACAATTTGATTCAACTCATCGGTGTGGAGGACGTCGAAATCGAGTCCCTCGTCAAGGAAGCACTGGGCGAAGCAGTCGCCCAAGGCGACATGGATGGACTCCTCAAAGCTGACATCGAGCAGCTCAAACCCGGTCGGATCCTCCAGGGCAAAGTCGTTGGTAAGGCCGGCGACGATGTCGTCATCGAAGTCGGTCTCAAGTCTGAAGGTCTGGTCAACAAAAACGAATTTGAAGACTTCGATGATGTGGAAGTCGGAGACGTCGTTGAAGTATTGCTGGAAGCGATCGAAGACGAATCCGGAACCATCAAACTTTCCAAGCGCAAGGCTGATCGCATCCGCGGCTGGGAACGTATTCTGGAAACGAAAAAAGAAGGAGACATCGTCGAAGGTCGCGGGATGCGAAAGATCAAGGGCGGTCTGCTTGTGGATATCGGAGTTCCTGTATTCCTGCCCGCATCGCAGGTTGATATTCGCAGACCCGGTGACATCAGCGAATTCATTGGAAAAACCATTCGCGCTGAAATCCTCAAAATTGATGAAGAGCGGCGCAACATCGTTATCAGCAGACGTAAACTCATTGAAAGCGAACGGAACAAAGCCAAACAGCAGTTGCTGGAACGTCTCAAGGAAGGCGAGCTTGTTACCGGTGCGGTCACAAACATCGCCGACTTCGGTGCCTTCGTCGATCTGGGCGGCATCGACGGCCTGCTCCACATCACCGATATGAGTTGGGGGCGGGTCACGCATCCCAGCGAAATGGTCAAAATCGGCGATGAACTGGAAGTCAAGATCCTGCGAATCGATCTGGACAAGGAAAAAATCGCACTGGGCCTCAAACAGAAGGAAGCGTCGCCCTGGGAAGGTATCGAAGAGAAATATCCGGTCAACAGCCGCGTGCGGGGCAAGGTTGTCAACCTCGTTTCCTACGGTGCCTTTGTTCAGCTTGAAGAAGGCATCGAGGGACTGGTTCACATCTCCGAAATGTCCTGGACCAAGCGCGTCAATCACCCCACCGAAATGGTCACGGTCGATGACGAGGTTGAAGTCGTCATCCTGGAAATCAATCAGGACAAGCAGGAAATCTCACTGGGAATGAAACAAACCGAGGTCAATCCCTGGGAACTGGTTTCAGAGAAGTACCCCGTGGAAACGATCATTCAGGGCAAGATCCGCAATCTCGCCAACTACGGCGCATTCGTGGAAATCGAACCTGGAATCGACGGCCTGCTGCATGTTTCAGACATCTCGTGGACCGAAAAAATCTCGCACCCCAACGAGAAGTACAAGAAGGGCGACACCATCCAGTGCGTTGTGCTTGATATTGATCAGGAGAAGCAACGGGTCGGCCTGGGTGTGAAACAACTCGCAGAAGACCCCTGGCTCAACGCTATCCCCGATGCTTACAAACCGGGTATGGTCGTGCATGGCAAGATCACCAAGATCACCAACTTCGGAGTCTTCGTCGAGCTGGAAGAAGGTCTGGAAGGTTTGCTGCATATCTCCGAGTTGTCCGATCAGAAGATCGAGAATCCGCAGGATGTGGTCAAACCCGATCAGGAAATCGATGTCAAGATTCTCCGGGTCGACATCCAGGATCGTAAAATCGGTCTCAGCCTCAAGCGGGCTCAGTGGGGTGATCTGGAAACACCCGAAGGCAAGGAGAAAGCTCAGGAGCCGAGCAAACCCAAGTTTGAGCCTCCCGCCAAGGGCGGCATGGACGAGCACGGTGCGCTGGGTACCGACAAAATCGAACTCTAATCCCCACCCCCCCACACTTTTCCCTCGTGGAAATACATCTTTGAATTCAAGCCGTCGAGCATCGACGTCTTTTTTTATTGGTAGTCAAAAACAGAAAAAGACCGCGCAAGGGGAACACGGTCAGGAACGCTCAGATCGGAAACGTCCGAATCAGGATCAGCAGAGCGTGGCGAAGGTCAGTATGGTAAGAATGACCATTCGCTTACGGTATGCAGTTATTGTCATCATGTATTGCAGTAACATTGTGAAAACTCCAGCATCTTCAGTTGTCGAACACATAGACTATCATCAAGCCCCGTGCCGAACGAGCGTGGAGGTGCCCCAACCCATGCCAAACTCATTCCAGACATATTTTATCGGCCATTGCAGTTCCAGATGGTGCAGGATGTTGTTCTGTCGCATCATTTGCTGTCGTACGGCTCCGACATTGTTGATCCTTGCCCTGCTGGTTGGGAGCGGATTATCGGGCAAAGCCAAAGCAGAACAGTCCAGTTCAACAAGGGATGGATTGCCCACGCCGGAAAAGACATTGATGGCTTTTCGCACGTTGCGCGAGTGGGTGGATGATTTTGATCTGCCTGTTCCGGATACTGAAGAAGCACAGATTCCTCTCGATCCCGCTACAGGTGTCTGCATTATCCTGAGGCAATCAGGCCGGGTGGTGGGTATTGGACGTGATGTCACGGGCAGTGATCTGATGTTGCGCCGAGCTGCCGGGCGTGCGCTGAGTCATGTACTCAGTGATTCCTCCGTTTCTCAACTTCCCGAGGAATTCCGTAATCGGATCGGACCCGCGTTGACGGTTCAACTGGAGATCGCCGGCCGATTGGAACCGCTATTGGGCACATCGTTGAGCGATTATCCCCACCAGCTTGATCCCGGTCTGGATGGACTTGCTGCACGGCGGGGCAACCAACTGACCACCTTCTTCCCGTCTGAGATGCTCGCGCTGAACACCGCACATCATCCACTGGCGCACTGGCCTCGACTGGCTCGGGATCTTGGGCTCGATGCAGCGCATTTTGAAGACCAGTTGAAACAGAGTTCAGTAACGATGTACCGTTTCCGAACTCTTCATCTGGCGCAATCATCACCGGACACACGGCCGATGGTTACGATCAGAGGTGATCACCTTGTACCTTCAATGCAGATCGATCGTGAATCACTGCAAGCGCTAGCCGACCGATTGGCTGACCATATTCTGAATCGTATCTGGCCGGGCGAGGAACCGCTGGGGTTGATGGGCGATTACCGTCCCGTTTCAGATGACTATCACCCCCTGATTGCACCGCCGACCGAACAGGCGCTGGCTATCTTTGCGCTGAATGAATATACCGAGAATATTTCACACGAACGTCAAGCTCATGTTCGCACAATTGTCCGTCAATTGCTTGATGAACTGAGCCGAATTGAAGAGAGTGAAACTGATCCTACATCTGAAATCATGTCTTCTGCAGCAATCGTATTCGCGATTACATCGTTTACAGAGATCGAATTGAATCCTGCGGTACAGAAGATGTTTGATGCTGCGGTAACGAAACTCACCACAACATTGCTGCCCCAGGTTGATCAGGAAGAACAAGCAGACTTCCCGCAAATATCGCCGTTAGATCGCGCAGTGGGAACATCGGCACTGACCAGAATCGTAAAAGCAAGGCAAATACAAATCGATCCGGAGCAACTGTATGATCTTGTTGACCAACTGTGGGCATCATCACCGCCCCACCGTCAGATATCGCTTCTTCCATGGCTGGCATGGGCGGAAATGGACATTGCAGCGCTGAACAAAACTCCACTCAGACATACATCGGAATTGCTTGAGCTTCGCACACTGTTGGAGAAAAGTCAGCTTGTTTCTCCCGGTTCACCTGATCTTGCCGGCGGTCTTGCATTAACGAATACTTCACATAAAAGCCAAGCTACGGCGCAGGCTACGCGCCCAGCCGTATTCCTGGCATCGGCCCTGGCTCATCCGGAACTCACATCTGTTGACGAAATCCCTGTTGCGCAGGATCGGTTACTTCAACTCATGCGGTTCTTTCAGCAGCTTACTATCCGGCAGGCAAACTGCTGGACTGTCAGTAATCCCGGCCGGGCACTGGGGGGTTTGCGCTCCGCTCCATGGGATAATCGTCAACCCCTGGCGGCCCAGATCATGTGCCTCATGGCAGTCAATAAAACCTTATACAGCCTTGACACCGTTGCCTCACATAACCATCAACCCCCCCGATGAATCCCCACTCTCCGCCTCATCACGAACATGAAAACAGGCGATATTGTGAGTATTCCGTGACCACTGCCTACAATTATTGCATCAAGAGTAACAGGTGGAGCGTTCTAATAACCACCTGCAAGCGGAGATTTCCATCATGAAACACATCCTGATCATCTTGCTTGGCCTTTGTCTTCTGACCGGCTCAGTAGCTCAGGGTCAGAATCTCTCAGACCGCATTAATTACGTGATGAAAAAGCGGGCAGAAGCTCAACGCAAGGACACTGCCAAGGCAGATATGCTCAGCCGTCTTGTTTACACGGACATGACTATTCAGTTCCAGGAAACCCAGGCTCGCGATGCATTCAACTACCTGCAGACCGTGCTGAACGTCACGATCGTCGGCCGCTATGATGACGACCGTATCGGGTACGGCATCGATCCGGAAACACTCATCACACTGGAGGTACAAAATCATCCCGCCCTTTCCGTGATCGAGATGGTGTTGGATCAATGCCAGACGATGGGCGAGGAATGCACCTGGCAATTGCGCAACGGTTATGTTGAAGTCGGAACAAAGCAGCGATTGAGTGTGAAGGCAGCACAAGAAATCCGCTATTACCCCATACGCGATCTCCTCTACGAACCACCCATGTTTGATAACGCGCCTGATCTGGATATCGGCAGCGCACTCAACCA
>JANQEQ010000144.1 GCA_028278245.1 Phycisphaerales bacterium
TTGATGGAGTTGAGCAGACTGCTGCAAGCGGATCTGACTGCAGCTTTACTCCTTGATGAGAATAAAGGGAAACTGGCGCTTGATTTCGGCTCAATGATCGGTGTGGGGCAAGAAAACGCTGAAACCCTGTCAGATTTCCTTGCCAGTCAAACAAGCCTTCGAGAGACGGTAACCACCAGCACATTGCCCTTGATCGTCAACAATGTGACAGACGATCTGATACCTGGATCTACCTATCAGAGTTTATTTGAATGTGTGCCGCAAGCCCGCTCTGCCATGGTTGTGCCATTGATCATTCGTGACCGCGGCATCGGCGAGATCATCATTGCCAGCGAAAGGGAAGGCTTTTTCAATATCAACGACAGCCTCTCGGCGACAACCGCCGCCAGCCAGCTCGCAGGCGCTTTAGAACGGTCATCATTGCGTAGTCAAACCGATGAGAACCTTCAACGGCGGGTTGACCAACTAGCCACACTGAATCGGGTTGTCTCTGAATTCAATACCACCGAAGACTTAAAACAACTCCTCAAGCAATTGCATGATGAGTTAATCCGAACGACAGGCGCGGATGAGGGATCGATTCAGATTTTTGAGAAGAATGCTGGCGTGACGGATGTCGAATCGATCGCGTTTTCTCAGGGCCTGAACGGAAACAGTCAATTAGCGGAAAAAGATCAACAAGTGATCAAACAGGGTGAACCGCTTGTCGAAAATGACATCGCACCAGGATCGGAACCACATAGCCCCGCTGACATGCGCTCATCCATGACAGCGCCGATCATCTACCTTGGCAATACCATTGGTTTGATCCACCTCCACAGCAAAAAAACAGGCCATTTCGACCAATATGCTATCGAAGTCACCCAAAACCTGGCGGGGCAAGCGGCCATTTCCATCAATAACCTGCTGCGATATCAAGACCAGATCGAACATGGCGAGGATTTATCTCGACAAGTAGAATCCCTGGAGAAATTACTAGAAACCTCTCACAACATTCATTCAGAAATGCCCATCACTGAATCGCTGACCGCCATTGCGGATGGCATTCGCGAATCGAGCTTGTTTGATGTGGTGATGGTTTATGGCAATGACCCACAGGGGGATCTGCTGCGCCCGATCGCCGGTGTGGGGGTGCCGGCGGACGAGTTAGAAGATATCTGGGATACGGCTTACGACTGGGAAGAGCTTGACTTGTATTTCCAACCCGACTACCGTCGCCGCAACGCATATTTCATCCCTTATTCTGTTGAGATTGAAACACCCTCTCTTGTTCCTGAATATGCACTGATGGCGATGACCATCCCCGCAGATTCAGAAGATGCCTGGCAGCCTGGTGACCGGCTGATCGTACCGCTGCAGAACAGCCAGGCTCAACCCATGGGTGTCATTGCGGTGGATGCACCGCGTAATGGCCTCCGCCCAGACGATTTTTCTATTGAAACGCTGGAGTTCTTTGCTGCCGAAGCCACGCTTGTGATCGATAGCTATCAAAAGGCAGATGAACTCAGACAGCAAATGTCACAGATTGAGAATGAGATCATCAGAGCAGAACAAGCCAGCCCAGAGAACCAAGACCATATCTCTGTGATGCTGCGGAAAGACCTAGAGCAGACCATTGTCATCCAGTAACTGTATGACCGGGCGCGGAACATCCGCGTCGGGCTGGATATCGCCGATACGATCAACCGCCAACCTAACCGAGAATCAGTCTTGACCTCGCTCGCCAGCCAAATGCTCACTGAAATGGAATTGGATATCGCCCTGGTGGTTGAGC
>JANQEQ010000021.1 GCA_028278245.1 Phycisphaerales bacterium
ATCGGATTAAGCGGATCGCTGATGTCATAGACATACACGGACCCTGCGTCCCGTCCGTTATCATCATCGCCGAATGCCAGAATCGCCGCCGTTTCTCCACTCAGCGCAATGCTGGAGCCGAAATGATCTTCCGCCTGTCCGTCCGGCGGGAAGAACTTCGCGACCTCAGCAGGGTTGTATGGATCGCTGAGATCGAACACATACACCGCCCCTGATTCCTCACGTCTCGCGTTGTGCGACGACGCACCAATAAACACATATTCACCATAAAACTCGATCGGTCCGCCGAATCCATCCCATTCGTAGCCATCACTCGGGGTGATCTTCGATAACTGCGTATGCGACGCGAAGTCATAGACATAAACAGCTCCCACAAATCCGTTGTGACCCGGCGCACTCACCAGAAGAATCTCGCCGCCTGTCACACATGGCCCGCCGAAGCGATCGTAGTCTTCGCCATCATCCGGATAGATCCAGGCAATCTGATTGGGTTCACGAGGATCACTCACATCGAAGAGATAAACGGTACCAGATCTGACACCCTCAGGCGTGGAATCGAACTTCGCACCGATCACAGCCGTGTCTCTGTGGATTGTCAAACCACTGCCGAACCGATCAGTCCTTGTGATTTCTTCCGGCAGAATCCTCGATAACTGCTCGCGCGCCTCCAGATCAAACACGTAAACCGGTCCAGCCGATGAACCGTTCTCATCACTCCACGATCCGATCAGTGCGATGTTGCCATTGATCGCCAGAGACCTGCCGAAACGGCCTCCCGGATCGCCGTCTTCAGCAACCAGTTTCATGATCTGCTCACATTGCTGCGCCATGGCCCGCTCTGCATTCATGCTGCATGTGATTGATGCTGCAAGTGCTACCGAGATGCGGAGTGTGCGATTCATCATGCTGCTCTCCTGCTTGCTGACCCGAAGAAACACAAGTTTACGACAACTGCCAGCTCTCGTTGCTATCAACAAAGGTCTTGAGTATCCACCAATGTGTCCCGCGACAGGACCAACTCCTCCAAAATAATGACTTCTGAGTCCCTTTCAGTGGATTTTGAGAATCATGG
>JANQEQ010000052.1 GCA_028278245.1 Phycisphaerales bacterium
TATATTAAAGACTTAGAGTTGTTTGCCTTCTTTCCTCTTCTTCCTCTTCCGGATTATGGTACAAAATTTGCAGGTTCTTCTATAGGGGGCGTGTGTACAGCGTGCTAACACTTTGGACTGATGTACGCTCTCAATCCCCTGTGTTTCATGCTGACCACTGTCCCCCATATAAAAATTATCAATACGTGCAGAACTGATGTTTATCAATAGGAGAATCTGATGAACAGAGTTATAGCCATAGTTAAAAGCATCACCGGCAATGTGTATACCCGTTCGGAGGATGGGGGGATACGAATTCTCAAGGCCGGGGACAAAATTTACGAAGGAGAAGTCCTGATAACCGGTGACGGGGGCAGTGTCAATTTTGAAATGCTTGACGGCGACATAATTACGATTGGTCAAAACCGTCAGATTGATATGGCAGGTGAGGCAATTGACCAGATAAGGCAGGTCGAGGAAGACCAGGAGCAGGAAGTTGACGAGCCAACCCGGGAGTTGGCAGAGGAATGGGAATATATCGATCCCTATGATACCGGGGAGGTATATCCTTATGTATCGCATGGTTATCTAAGAGTCGGGAAAAGTGATACAGCGCCCGATGCACCCGATTACCGTTTTGTTTCCATCAACAGCGATTACAATGTTTCTGAGGAAGGGCGTTCTGCCCAAGCCGACCCGTTGATGGAGAGCCGTGCTACGCACGATCCAAGGCTGGAGCTTTCCCTTCTTCCGTTGGAAACTCCCGAACAGGAAGCGTTCGTGCCTATAATCATGGAATTTGCCGGCGGTCCGGATCGTTTCTTCACTTCTGATACTGATACTCAGCCTGAAATCAGGGTCCCTGAAAATGTTCTTGTTGACGAGGATGACCTTGTGCCAGACGGCACTGATCAAACAGAAATTCCTTCCGACGGAGGTTCCCTGGCGGTCAATCCGGACAATGGGTCTGTTGTTGATACAATTTTCGAGGGGAACTCGCCTCCTGCAGGCCTGACTTCCGAAGGGGAAGAGGTTAAATATTATGTGTCCGGGGATGGGCATACGCTGATTTGCTATACCGGCGATCTGCCGCCGTCCGGTATCCCTGGAGAAGATCAGAAAGTTTTCGAGGTTGTTATCAATGATCCCGGTTCGCAGACCGGAGAACAATCCTATACTTTTACCCTGTTTGACCAGCTTGACCATCCCGATGGTGACGGGGAAAACCAGTTGGTGCTGCCATTCAGCTTTACCGTCCAGTATGATGGGGGCGGCTCGACCGACTCCGGTTTTAATGTTACGGTTATGGACGACGTCCCGGCTGCGAAGCCGGACGATGAAGGGGGTGTCGGCTCGATCGGCGGCATGGTCTGGGAAGATGCGCTTGAGCGACCGGAAGGAGATAATTCAGACGGCATTACAGATAGTGAGCCGGGCGAGACGGATGAACTGCAGGGCAATAGCGGTAGTGGTTTGACTGAGCTGCCAAGTCTGTCGGACCTGGTCGAAGGGGGGGCAGACCGACCTGTTTCTTATGGATTCATCGAAGCCGGAGCAGGCCAGAACCTGAGTGAACTTATAGCAGCTGAGCTGGGTGGCCTGACATCACAGGGCAAGGCGCTAAACTATAGTGTTGTTGGTGAGGTGCTGACAGCAACGGCAGCAGATGATCCCGGCAGAACGGTGTTCACGCTGACGATCAACAGTACGAGCGGCGACTGGGATTTTGATCTGGTGGATCAGCTGGATCATGTTGACGGAGCAGGCGATGACGGAACAGCGTTGAAGAACAACGGTTCGAACGAGAATCCGATCTCGTCGCTGAACTTCTCGAAGGTGGTGACGGTAACGGACTTCGATGAGGACACGGTAACGCTGTACGAAGCGACGGATAATGAGACTGCCTTCACGATCGAAGTGGAGAACGACGTACCTGAACTTGACGATGATCCGCAGCTGGAACCGGTTACCGGCAAGGTGTATGAAGATGCTTTGGGGCATGAAAGCGATCCGGCAGATGAGTCAACGGGAATTTATGAGGATTTGAGTGTACAGTCTGCCCGGATCACCGGTGATGGTAACGGTGACAATCCTCCTGCTCTTTCAGCAGTTTTCAATTCCGGCGCAGATGATCCTGCTGGTTTTGGTCTTACTCAGGATTCGACATTACTGGAAACTGCAGCCACCGGTCTGACATCGAAAGGTCAAGAGCTTGTGTACAATGTCAATGCGGAGGGAACGCTCCTGACGGCAACAGCCGGTTCACGTGTTGTTTTCACCCTGCAGGTCAACAGCGATGGTACATGGGTTTTCAACCTGAACGACCAGCTTGACCACGTCGTGACGACAAGCAGCCCTGATGAACAAACACAACTGCGCAATGATGAGGGCGGTTCTCTTGGATCACTTGATTTCACGGGTGTTGTAATCGTAAAAGATAGTGATGATGACAGCATCAGTCTTGGTGAGTATGGTGATGCGTTGTTTACGATCGAGGTTGAGAACGATGTTCCGGAAGCGAACCCGGATGCAGACGAGGTGACGGAGGATATCGACCTTACGGCGACGGGCAACGTGGTAGACGGAGGCACGCCGTTGTCGGAAGACGACGAGCTTGGAGCGGACAACGATCCGGTCTCTCCGGTGACGGGGGTTGCAGCGGGGAGCAGCACGAGCAGTGCAGTGAGCGGCAATGTCGGAGTGAGTGTCGCGGGTAGTTACGGAGACG
>JANQEQ010000036.1 GCA_028278245.1 Phycisphaerales bacterium
CACCGGCCGTTTGCGCTGATGTCAGGACATCAACCGTTACATCAATCGTGGCTCCGGCAGTATCACTCAACCGGGCGGCATTGATGGTCACATCATCCAGCAGTGTGGATGAAACACCGGCCGTGGTGTAGTCGAAGTTGCCATTGAGCAGATTGATACCCTGGAAGCTCGTGGCTCCGGCCAATCTATCAATGGTCTGCAGGATGGAATCGATCTGAAGCTGGTTTGCATCTTTTTCCTCTGCGGATACACCAGCATCGTTGGCCGATGAACCGATCAACGATTGGAGTTCCAGAAGCAGGTTGTTGATTTCCTGCAGTCCACCCTCCGCCACGTTGACGACCTGTTCAGCTCGTTCAGCGTTGCTGATGGCGGCGGTGATAGCGGCCTTTTCACTGCGCAGGTTCTCACTGGCAATCAGGCCGGCGGGATTGTCGGCACCGCGATTGATGCGCAGTCCCGTGCTCAGTCGTTCGAGGCTGGTCACCAGGCCGCGGTTCTGGGTTGCCAGAACTCGTTGTGCCAGCATTGACGAAACATTTGTGTTAATGCGACTCATGAGAATCCTCCATGCACGTTAGCAACACTCTGTATGAGCTGGGTTCATCCTTGAATATCAATCCGGTTTGAATCCGACATCTTCATGCCACCGGGGATTAAGCCAGATCCGTTGTGAAGCTGTTATCGGCAATCTGATGCGCCACTTCAGTTTCCCTTCCCAGATCCTGTAATTCTTACAATTCTTCTGATCGAACCAGAACACACCAGAGTCATGATCACGAAAACCGGAGCAACAGGAATATGGCGAGGGAATATGCCAACACCTGATCTTATGGGACATTGTGAGAATTCATATATCCAATTTTTCTGAGGAGGATGCTATCATATCAAACAATATTTTTTGACTGCGGAAAATACTCGCTCTGGCTATGAGAGTACGCTCAGAACAGTGGACCCAACCTCCTATTCTCTGATCAAAAAAACGGATACCGGTAACTGAGCGTTACTCAGATGCGACTTCTGACTCATCCATGGTGTTAATGAAAAAAGCGGTGATCATTCGATCACCGCTTCGGAATCACGTTTTCAATATCGTTGGGATTTATCCCAGAAGTGCCAGGACGGCTTGCGGCTGGGCGTTGGCAATTGCCAGGGCCTGTGTTGCCGCCTGAGCCATAATCTGCTGACGTGTCAGCGTCGCCGTTTCACTGGCAAAGTCTGTGTCACGGATCGCACTCTCTGCCGCAGCCGTGTTCTCAAGGGAGATCCCTAAGCTGTTGATCGTCGATCCGATCGTGTTCTTCTGGAACGCGCCCAATCGACCTCGCATGCTCGAAACCTGCTTGATCGCTGAGTCAACAATCTTCTGCGCCTTGGTCAGATCACCGTTGACCAGGTTTCCAGTGCCACCTGATTTCAAGGCGGAAATGTAGCCGTTCGTGGCATCACCGAGGTTACCGGTCGTGACCGTTTCGATACCCAACGACACCTTACCGGCCAGGTTCACCTTCGGCGACAGGTTGAAGTCCGCACCACCGCCAGTGATCGTGAAGCTGGTTGACTGACCGTCACTGTTCAACCCTTGAGCACCATCAATCGTCACCGACACATCGAAACCAGCCGTGGCAATTCTCGCTTGCGTGCCGTCCGCCGTCGCCTGGTTACCGTTGATCAAGACCACTGCATCTCGGCCCAGATCCTTGTAATCACTGGCTGACGCTGTAGTTGTTGATCCGATCAGATCGTTCGACGTGCATTCAAGTGTCTTCACTCGGACAAATGTATCTGTGCCATACTCCAGGGAGCGGAGTTCGACAAAGGTTCCATCATCAGCGCTCTGCACTGCGGAAACCCCCAATGCATCCTTGAAGGTGTTGATCGCAGAGATGATATTT
>JANQEQ010000099.1 GCA_028278245.1 Phycisphaerales bacterium
CACAGGCCGGCCGGTTCAGCGGTCAATGTCTGCAGCGTGGTGTGGGCGATGGGATCGGGCGGTTCTCCGGTCATCCACCTGGCGACCAGCATCCCCAACCATCCGATGGTGTTCATGATCGGCCAAACCAGGATCAGCATGCCTCCCCCCAACAGCAATGTAATCAGCGGATGTGAAGATCGAGCATCCGCTTTCTTCTGAAGATCCGCCACCAGCTTGAAAATGTACATCAACACGATCAGCAATTGGATTGCATAACCCCCCAGGGCAAGTTGAGCGAGTTCGGACAGGGAGTGGTCAGGCGGTCCACCATCAACTGATTCAAGTGAGATCCCCCAGGCACGGCTTGCCAGAAGTAATCCGATACTCGGCAGGAGGAACATCAGCAAGGCCAATCCCAACGCAGCGGGCGGCGAGAAAATTGCTGCTCGGGCGGGGAAACCGGGAAGGCGGTACCAGCGGAAACGGATGATGAGCGCCAGCGCTATTGCCGCAATAGCTGCAATGATCAGGTTGAAAGGCACATTCACTCCGACCTCGGCAGGGAGCGTTGATTCACCACCATTTGCTCCGGATTGAGTGGCACCAGTTTGGCCGATGATGGTCAGGGCGGATATAACAGAGTTGATCGGGCAACCGATCATCATTGCTTTTTACCTCGATGCGTCTTCAGGAGCATGTGTTCACCGTTGCCCAACACGCCGACCATTCTGGAACAGATCGTTGCGCGAAAACGTGTGGAAGTCGCCAAAGCGAAAGAGGCTACTCCGCTGACGATGTTACAGCAAAGGGTTGAGGGCATGCCTCGGCCGCGGAATTTCTTCGCCGCTGTGGTCAAACGGAATCGTGGCCGATGGAGCCGGTTGATTGCTGAAATCAAGCGAAAAAGCCCCTCTGCCGGGGAAATCCGGGCGGATTTTGATATTGAATTGATCGCACGCCAATATGAGGATGCAGGAGCGGCGGCGATCTCCTGCCTGACCGATGAACACCATTTCGGCGGGCATCTCGGATACATCCAGACGATTCGAAAAACGGTCGATCTACCAGTCCTGCGCAAAGATTTCATCGTGGATGAATACCAAGTCTGGGAATCACGGGCAGCAGGGGCTGACGCGGTGCTGCTGATCGCAGAGGTACTCACTGAGGGGGAGCTGCTGGATCTGATGATTCTCTCCCATCGGCTCAACCTCACGACGCTCGTGGAAGTACATGATGTCGATAACCTGCTCAAGGTGAAACAGCACATCGGATTTCCCCATCCCGGTTATGCCCTGCTGGGGATCAACAACCGCAATCTGAAAACGATGCAGACAGATCTGAACCACACCTTCCGCCTGCTGGACATGGTGGAAGATACGAACATCGTGGTGAGCGAGTCCGGGATCACGTCGGCTGAGGATCTGGCAAAGCTGCGCCGACAGGAAGTGTACATCGCATTGGTCGGCGAACATCTGATGAAACAGGATGATCCGGGAGAGGCTTTGCGCGAGTTGCTTGACCGAACACCGCCTCAGAGGTAATGCGGATTCGCTTTGACGCAGTAGATGAGGGATCAAACGGGTATCCTGATGTAGTCATGTTTCGAAAACTACGACGAGAGCTGGCAAAGATTCGTTACTACTCGGCCACACCACGGGCCAATCGCTGGACACGCGCATCGAACTTAGCATTGTTCATCAGCTTACCGTTGGCGGCAGCTCTCACCCTGACGTTTGATCACGTTGTTATCCGCAGCCGATCAGTTGATCAGATTTCGGGAGTTGTTCTCGAACAGGGGCAGGGGATTTTTTCGGGTGTGATTGGATTTACTGATTACCAATCGGAACTGTGGCAGAGAGGTCAGCCCTATGCGGAGTTTACGCTGAATGCTCCCTTTCACCGGACAGGCTGGCCGGTGGCGACTTCGGAGCGCCGGCTTCCGGCTCAGCTTGATATCAACTATTTCGATGAGCCGGGAACACAGAGCAACGTGCTGTTACCTGAGAACTCACCGATCGGCCGCGTGATTGAGAGTGCGCTGACCAATCACAGCGACCAGGAAATGCTGGTGCGTTGGCAGCAACCAAAAAGTGAGGTACGCCGCCTGTGGTGGGGCTGGGTGTTTTCCATTGTGATGCTGTGGATCCTGCTGTGCGTTCTGGCCAATATCGCGCTGGGAATGACACGCATCGTGTGGATCGTGAGCCACCGCCGAAGGAGCCGAGAACGCAAGCAGAGGAAGGTGCATGGCAAGTGTGCCAAGTGCGGGTATGACCTGCGCGGGCTGGACTTCCACGCGCGCTGCCCCGAATGTGGCAGTGAACAGGAATGAACGATTGGAAGATGTGTGCTGTAAGCCGCACCTGACGATTCTTCGAGGAAGGTGCGGATTCGGTGGCGGACCATATCCGGATCTTTCTCGAAGACTCGTCAGATCCGGCTTCAGAGTTTCAAGTCTGTTACAGTGCGGATATGACAGATCTGGTATTGCTCGACATTCACGATCGCGTAGCGACGGTAACACTCAACCGCCCAGAACAGCGCAATGCGCTTTCTCAGGCACTGATGAACGACCTGGAAGAGACCTTCTCAAAGCTGGTACAGACTGATGATCTATGCGCAGTAATACTGCAAGGTGCTGGACCGGTGTTCTGTGCGGGTATTGACCTTGAGGATATTTCACGCGATCAGGAACAAGCCGTACATATGGTGCAACAGTTGGGGCTTCTCATCCGTCACTTTCGTCGGTTGCCTCCACCGACCATCGTGGTGGTTCAGGGCACGGCAATTGGCGCGGGTTGCGCATTGATGCTGGCGGCTGATTTCATCATCACCCATTCGGACGTCAACATCGGGTACCCCCCTCGATCATCTCTGCTCAGCCCGGCCATCATCGCCCCGTGGCTCACCCAGCGCATCGGTCCGTCACAAGCGCGGGCACAACTGCTTTTCGGAGGCAGTGTGAACGGACAGGAAGCGTTTGGTCGGGGCATGATCACACATCTGGTGGAAACTGATCGTCTGCAAAAAACGGCAGATGAGTTGGCAGATCAGTTCCGTCAGGGCTCGTCAACGATGACAGCCCAACTCAAGTACCTGCTCAACGAGCTTGATGGATCGATGGACGATGAAGCGCTTGATATGGCAATGAAGCGATCGGCTGAATCTGTCGCACAACGCGTCTCAACGGCCGATTCAGGAGAGAGAGACAGCTAATCGGGCTAGAATGATCTGGCAAGTGGACCGAGAGATCCTTAGAATGAAGGTTCCGGTTTCACATACTTTTCCCGTAGAGGGAAATTGTCGCGTCTTCGCCCCAAGGAGAAGCAGTTTTTTCATATCCCCAGACAGGAGTTCCTGTTGTGTCAGATAAACCTGATCTTTCCAAGCAGTTGAAGAACATTTCTGAAAAGGATCGCAAGCAGATCGAGCAGGCCCAGGAGATGCTCGGACCCGATCCTGCAACCATGGGTTTTGTCAAGAACGTTTTCTGGGGCAATTTCCGGGAGGAGTTGATCTTCCCCTACCCGGAAGTCAGTGCAGAGGAAACAGCCCGATGTGATCAGCTTCTGGCGGAGTTGGACAATTACCTGAAAAACGAACACCCCGCCATCGAAATCGATCACAAGGAAGAGATCCCTGAGTGGGTTCAGAAAAAGCTGTTCGATCTGGGGGTGATGGGGATGATCATTCCCCAGGAGTTCGGCGGCGGTGGATTTGGTGTGACCAGCTACAACCGTGTGCTCCACCGAATCGGTCAAACC
The DNA here is from genome assembly GCA_028278245.1 of Phycisphaerales bacterium. GTDB lineage: Bacteria > Planctomycetota > Phycisphaerae > Phycisphaerales > SM1A02 > JANQEQ01. The sequence goes on from JANQEQ010000099.1 coordinate 3,747, forward strand.
TGCGGCTCATCAGCGGTGATGGTGTCGGCGCATCAATCCATCGGTTGTGGTGCACTGAACCTCTTTGGTACGGAAGATCAGAAGAAACGCTTTCTGAAACACCTGGCGCAGGATTACCTCAGCGCCTTCTGCCTGAGTGAACCCAACGTGGGGTGCGATGCCGGCGGACAGGATACAATCATCGAAAAGGATGAGAACGGCGACTTCATCATCAAGTCCGGCCTGAAGAAATGGGCCACCAGCGGCGCCATGGCCGGCTTCTTCACCGTCATGGGCAAGCAGATGATGGAAGATCCCAAAACCGGAAAGGTGAAACCCAAGATTACCGCACTTATCGTTACGCCGGACATGGATGGGATGGAAATTTATTCCCGCAACCGGTCCAAGGTGTGCATTCGTGGCACCTGGCAGGCGCGCATCAAGTTCGACAACATGCGCGTTCCCAAGGAGAACCTCCTGCACAAGGAAGGCCGAGGCATCAACGTCGCATTGACCTGCCTGAACTGGGGTCGATGCACACTGGCGGCCGGCATGGTCGGAGCGGCTCAAAGCGCCTTGAAACAAGCGGGCAAATGGGCGCGGTATCGCTACCAGTTTGATCGACCTATCGGTGAGTTCGAGTTGGTGCAAACGCGGTTGGCAACGATGCGCTCCTACCTCTATGCCATGGAAGCCATGCTTTACATGACCACCGGCATGCTGGACCGGCAGGATGATGACATTATGCTCGAGACGGCGCTGTGTAAGGTGTTCTGCTCCGAAATAGGATTTGAAGTCACCAACCACGCAGTGCAGATCATGGGGGGCGAAGCGTTCGTAACTGAGAACGAAGTGGATCGTCTGTGGCGCGACAGCCGTATCAACTCCGTAGTCGAGGGTGCCAACGAAGTCATGCGCAGCTTCGTCTTTGCCTACGGCTCCAAGCAGCTGGGTGAAGCGATGATGGAGATTAAAGATCGTCCCTTCAAGCACCTGGGCAAGGCAATGCAGATTGCCGGCGAACTGTTCCTCGGTATCCGCCGACCTGCTCCCAGCATCACCCGACTCGATGCAGCGCTGAGTCCGATGGCACGGCAACTGGAACAGGATGTCCGAGAGTTCAGCCACCAGATCAAAATGATGTTCAAGGAGCACGAGGAGAAACTCATCACCAACCAGATGATCCAGGCGCGTCTGGCCGACTGTGCCCTGTGGATCTATGCCAACAGTTGTGTGCTCTCTCGCGCAGACCAGACGATCGGCAAGGGAGTCAACGGCAAGGAACTGGAAGATGAGCTGAATACCGTCCGTCACGCAGTAGCGCTGGGACATGAAATCATCACCGATCGTCTCCGTCAGTTGCGTACCAATACAGATGACACGATGCGACCGTGTGCCAAGTCGACACTGGAGTGGATTGATACATTGGCCAACGAGGAATTCATCATTCCCGAAAGCACGAAGGATGAGTCAGCCCTGGGTAAGGGTCGCGATCCGGACCAAACGCACATCAACCAGTTCGGTGAAGGTACGATCTTCAAGAGCGCATCAAGCTCCGCGTGAGCCACATTTTATTCAAATTCAAAATCCCCCAAGCCCCGGGATCGCATCCCGGGGTTCTTATTTAGATGTGCAGAATCGATCCGTTGAAACTCATTCGCAACTGATTTTTCGGGTCGAAAAAGTGGACTTTTTGCGCTACTGTTACCCGGTAACGCTGTTGTCGGATACCGCGGAATTCTGCCTGATTCATCGATCTTCCGGGATTACGGTATCCTCTCGACAGACAGAAATTGGATACAGGAGTTCTCGCGATGATCGAAATTCGGATCCACGGCCGCGGCGGACAGGGTGGGGTCACGCTGGCCAAGCTCATCGGAACAACCCGTTATCTGCTGGGGGAGTCGGTGCAGGCTTTCGGGGTGTATGCAGCAGAGCGCTCCGGTGCGCCACTGCAGGCTTTCTGTCGATGTGATACACAGCCCATCGTTAACCGGAACATGATCTACGAGCCGGACCACATCGTAGTGCTCGATCCGACACTCATCGGCCCGGCCATCACCACCGGTTTGAAACCCGGCGGATGGATTCTGATCAATATCGATCAACCGCCGGAAGTATTCGTCGAGAAATATCCCGGCTATCGCATCGCGACGATAGATGCCACGGCGATCGCGCGCAAATACAAACTGGGAACGGTATCCGTTCCGATCGTGAATACGGCCCTGTTGGGTGCAGTAGCAAAAATACTTGACTTCACCCTCGATCAGGTGAACGGCGCGCTGGAACACATTGGCTTTGTGGGTGCCAATATCGATGCTGCGGAAGAAGCCTATCAATTGGTCAAGACCGCCCAGCCCACGACGGAAGCCGACTTCGTTCACCCTGAAGTTCCCCATCCGCGCATCCCGGGTCTTGTCGAAGGTAATACCGGCATCTTACCCCGGATCAAAACGGGTGACTGGGCGACGCAGCAGCCGCATCGTGAAAATAAGGTTGCCCCGTGCAATCACATTTGCCCGGCAGGGAATAATGTACAGGGATTCCTGGAACGACTTGCCAAAGAAGATGTTGATGGAGCGCTGGAGATTCTGCTTGATACCACGCCGTTCCCTTCAATTTGTGGCCGAGTATGTCCCGCGCCGTGCATGGAAGTGTGCAATCGCATCCAACTGGATGAAGGGGTGAATGTACGCGACATGGAACGCTACGCAGGTGATCATGGCAACGCCAAGGTCACGCCCGCATCGGATCGAAAAGAACATCTTGCGGTGATCGGTTCCGGACCGGCGGGACTTTCTGCGGTGTATCAACTGCGCAAACTCGGCTACCAGGTCACGCTGTTTGAAGGGGGCAAGGAGCTGGGCGGACTGTTGCGTACCGGTATCCCGCCGTATCGCCTGCCGCGTGATGTACTGGATGCGGAGATTCAGCGCATCCTTGACCTGGAAGTAACATTTACCACCAATCACCGTGTGGACAAAGCGGGACTGGTGGATCTCGCCAACGGCTTTGATGCAGTGTTGGTAGCGACGGGTTTGCAGGAACTACGCGATCTGCGTCTGGGTATCGATGATGATCAGGCGATCATGCAGGGCATTGATTTCCTGGACCTGGCCAATACGAAAGACATTCGTGTGGATGATGAAGATGTTGTCGTAGTCGGCGGTGGTAACACGGCATTTGATGCGGCTCGTTCGTCACTGCGCCTGGGCGCTAAAAGTGTTCGCGTCGTCTATCGCCGCACGATCGAAGAAATGCCCGCCATAGCCGAGGAAATTGATCAGGGAATCGAAGAAGGATTGCAGATCGATTACCTCACTCTGCCCATCAGCGCCACCCCTGCAGAGAATGGTTACTCCATAACCTGCCGTAAGATGGAACTTGGTGAGCCGGATGAATCCGGCCGTCGTCGCCCCGTGGAAATTGAAGGCTCTGATTTTGAGATTCACGCCGATCGCGTGCTGCTCGCTTTGGGTCAATCGCCGGAGGTTTCCATCTTCCCCGAAGGGACGGAAGTTCACGAAGGTGACAGTCTGATCGGAACCCTGCAGACGCCGGTGTTTGCTGTCGGTGACTTGGCGACGAATGACGGAACGGTCACGGCCGCCATCGGATCCGGACGCCGCGCTGCCTTCCATATCCACCACACCTTTACCGGCGAGCAACTCCTGGCCCCACCGCACGAAGAGAGTGATGTCGTGGGGGCGGACCTGATGAGCATGCACCTCTTTGAAAAGAACGGGCGACATGACGGCTACACCATCCCCGCAGAAGAGCGGCGGTTCACCTATGACGAAGTGCATCAGGGATTACCTGACCTGGACGAAGCACGCCGCTGCCTGAGTTGTGGCGTGTGCAATGAATGTGATAAATGCGTGACGTACTGCCCCGAAGGTGTGCTCAAGCGCGTGGGGCATGAATTCCACTTTGATTATTCGTATTGCAAGGGTTGCGGCGTATGTGTTGCCGAATGCCCGCGCAACGTGATTTATATGAGTCAGATTTGACGCGTTGAGTGTTGCACTCGATCCTGAAGGAGCGAGCTATGACGTTGGAAGTCGTAACGGGAAACCATGCTGCCGGGTATGCCTTGTCCGCAGCCGGTGAAGCCAATCGTGATGCGCGCGGTATATGTGCAGGAGCGTATCCGATTACTCCCCAGACGGAAATCATCGAATACGCCCGAAAGTACAAATTCACCAAGGGACGTATTGTGCCCGTGGAGAGTGAGCATTCCGCCATGGGTGTATGTATCGGGGCATCGATGGCGGGGGCGCGTTCCTTCACCGCCAGCGCTGCCAACGGTTTGTCGTACATGACGGAGAATATCTTCACCGCCGGTTACTACCGTTTGCCGATCGTGCTGGTGTGTGTGAATCGAACGATGGGGCCGCCGTGGAACATCTGGGCCGATCAGGGTGACGCCCTGCTTATGCGTGACGCGTCGCTCATCCAGTTCTTCTGCGAGACCAATCAGGAAGTGGCTGACACAATTCTGCTGTCCTTCCGATTGGCGGAAGATCATCGCATTCTGATGCCGGCCCTGGTCAGCATGGATGCGTTCATCATGTCACATACCCTGATGAACACCGATCTGCCCGAACAGGAACAGGTGGATCAGTATTTGCCGAACCTGGACCTGCCGCACGTACTCACTCATGAGCATCCGGTATGTATCGGGGGATTAGCCTGGCCCCAGGAAACGCTGTCGATGAGAGTGGACACGCACGAAGCGTTTGAGCGCATTCCGGAAGTGTACGATGAATGCCGGGCGGAATTTCAAAAGATCTTTGGCCGGGACGTCGGCGGCCCGTTTACCACCTTTGAAACGGAAGATGCCGACACGATCTTCATCACCTCCGGCAGCATCGCCACCACGACCCGCGAACTGATCAAGGCACGACGTAAGGCGGGTGAAAAGATCGGAATGATCAAGGTAAAAATGTATCGCCCCTTCCCCGAAGAAGGATTGCTTGACGCCTGCAAGAATGCCAAGAAGGTTGGCGTGCTGGATCGAAACTATGCCGGCGGACTGGGCGGACTGTTCTGGCATGACTTCCGCGCAGCAGCGCAGGGCAAGCGCGATGATTTGCTCATCCAGGATTATCTCATCGGAGTGTGCGGGGGTGATGTGACGCCGGATCTCATCGAAGAAGTCTTTGACGATCTGAGTCAACGAGTTGAAGCAGACAAGCCGGTGTGGAAAGGAATCGAACTATGAGTATCGCTACTGATATTCCCGTGGAAGGCGCTCAAATTGCGTGCAGTGAAGAGTGCATCATGCGGCCGGGCAATACGAACTGCGGCGGGTGCGGCATGTCGGTCGCGCTGACCATGATCGGGCGCATTCTCAAGGAAGAAAGCGAGAAGGCGACGTTCGTGATCCCGGCGTGCTGCGGCATCGTGACGGCCGGCGGGTATCCCACCAGTGCCTACAACGCGCCGGTGCTCGGTGCCACCTTCGGTTCGTCTCCCGCCTTTGCTACCGGTTATGCGACCGTCCGTGATCTCAATGAGGATCCGGGTCAGGTCATCAACTGGGCGGGCGACGGCGGTACCTATGACATCGGAATGGCCACCCTCTCAGCCGCCGCGGAGCGGAATGAGAACTTCATGTACATGTGCTATGACAATGAGATCTACGGCAACACCGGTGGTCAACGCTCCTCCGCCACCCCGGTCGGGGCCCGGACCAGTACCACGCCCTACGGCAAGAATGCGAGCAAGAAAGACATTGTGAGCATCATGGCCGCCCACGGTATTCCTTATGCCGCAACTTTGTCAGTCGCGCACCCGGAAGATTTTGCCACCAAACTGAAAAAAGCCTGTCACATGAAAGGCTTCAGGTTCATGCTCATCCACTCTCCCTGCCCCACAGGATGGAAGAGTGATCCAGCGGAGACGGTGAATCTCGTGCGAATCGCGGTACGCAGCGGTTTGTTCCCCCTGTATGAGGTATTTGACGGGAAACGGTATCGCGTCAATGACGCTCCGGACGGTACTGATCCATCTGAATACTACCAGGGCCAACGACGCTTCCCCTCAGGAGCAGTTGATCTTGATGTAGTCCGTACTGAATGCAAGGAAAACTCCGAGCGTATTATGCGATGTGCTGAATGCTGGCCGGCAGCTGAGGATGAGTGAACCAACTGCGTGCTAGATAGCGCATGAGAAAGAAGTTAGCGATGTCAACCTCGTTGATCAACGCAGAACTTTTCTGCGTTTTGAAATGACGTAACATTGAAATTCGGTTTCAGAGCAACATGTGTAATGGAACTGCTGCCCGGCGCAAACGAATAATCAATCAGAACGACACAGTCGGTTTGCGTTGGAAACCGCAAGCCGACTGAAGAGATGAGATTGAGTTGGTGCATCGATTTGGCTGACGCGTGATGCCATTTCATTGAGTGCGAGTTTGAATCCATCACACTGCAGCCGACAGCTCGAAGATACCCGGCTGGAACCGGAGCCCCGATCGGGTGTCGGGATGGCGGAACACCACTAGACAGTGAGCACCAACAACATTGTTGTGACAGGAGGTGAAGCGATGCCCGGATGTCAGGCATACTACGACTGCAGCCTGACATCCGGGTAATTGGTTTTCACTACATGAGTGTGTCGATTGATGTACACTTCCGTGTGGATTCCAGGGGGTGTGTTGGGGGAGTGCGGGGGCTGAATCCATCATTATCAGGGCAAATCTCACTGGACTCTTGAAACACATTTCAAGGGGTTGTGATGTGCAGCCGATACCGCTGTTATACTTTGACGGATCGGATATCCGATCTCAATCTTTTCTCCGTTTCAAACGAGACTAACCAAATGTCGCCGAATCATGCTGATGAGTTGATGGATCGCCTGCAATCGAAAACCGCCCATGTGGCTATCGTGGGACTGGGGTATGTCGGCCTGCCGCTGGCCCGAGCAATGCACGAGGCCGGTTATCGAGTGATGGGCTTTGATGTCGATGCACAGAAGGTTGAGATTTTGGGTCGGGGAGAGAATTACATGAAACACCTAGGGGATGATTTTACCCAACCGCTGGCAGAGTCGGATCGATTCAACGCGACCTCAGATAAGAAACGGCTGAGCGAAGCGGACGTCATCCTGTTATGTGTACCAACCCCGCTGGGACGTCACCACGAGCCGGACCTCAGCTTTGTTCTCGAATCCACAAAAATGGCAGCCGATGCCCTGCGCGCCGGTCAACTCGTCATTCTCGAATCCACGACGTATCCCGGCACAACCCGAAATGACATGTTGCCGATTCTCGAAGAAACCGGTCTGGTCAGCGGTAAAGATTTCTTCCTGGCCTACAGTCCGGAACGAGAGGATCCAGGGCGCAAAGACGCCAACACCGCAACAATTCCCAAGCTCGTCGGAGGCATTGATGACGTGAGTACTGATCTGGCGGTAGAGTTGTACACAGGTGCAATCGCTCACGTTCATCGCGTGAACTCTGCCGAAATCGCCGAAGCTTCCAAGCTGCTGGAAAATATCTACCGAGCAGTCAATATTGCTATGGTGAATGAATTGAAGATGGTGCTCAACGACATGGACATAGACGTGTGGGAAGTCATTGAGGGCGCATCAACCAAACCGTTCGGGTTTCAACCGTTCTATCCCGGTCCGGGTCTCGGGGGACACTGCATTCCGATCGATCCGTTCTATCTCACGTGGAAAGCGAAAGAGATCGGCAGGCCGACTCGGTTTATCGAATTGGCCGGCGAGATCAATTCCCAGATGCCCGCATATGTGTTGTCGCGGATCGTCACTGCACTCAACGATCATGGCTTGGCGCTCAAGGGGGCCAGGGTGCTGGTAATGGGAGTTGCGTACAAACCTGATGTCGATGATCTGCGTGAAAGTCCTGCTGCAGAAATCATCGAGTTATTGTGCGGTGGCGGGGCGCAAGTGTCATACCACGATCCGCATATCCCCCAGTTTCCACCCATGCGGAAGTATCAGATCAATCTGAAGTCAGTTCCCCTGACTGAAGAATATGTTGCAGAGCAGGACTGTGTGGTGATCGTTACCGATCATCAGCTGGTTGACTACGAACTCCTGGGTCGCTGCGCAACGCTGATCGTCGACACCCGCAATGCCATGACCGGAAAGCCGGGAGTGAAGGCAACGGTGGTCAAGGCATAGATTTCCCTGGCTGCTAGTAAGGATTTCGGGGAACAGGGTTTCTGGGCAAGAAACCGATAAACCCGCTGCGGGGTGGTGGAGATCCCATTGGTTGTGATACGATGACAGGGCGTCCATCTACGGAGTCATGTTGCTCCGGCGATGATGGGATAATCCCCTGGAGGTAAGTGTTGGCAAATCAGGAAGATATCGCGGTCCTCGGTTGCGGCGGGTGGGGTAAGAACATCGTTCGCACTGTCAATGGGTTGGGGCGTCTGCGAGCCGTGGCTGATCCATCGCCGACCGGTCGGACAACGGCTGAGGAACTGGCCCCGGATTGTAACATCCATGCTGATGCCCAGGCGTTGTTTGATGATGATCAGGTTCAGGGGGTGATGATTGCCACGCCGGCAGAGACGCATTACGACCTGGTATGTTCTGCACTTGCTGCCGGGAAAGATGTCTTTGTCGAGAAGCCGCTCACCATTGACATCCAACATGCGGAAGATCTTGTGCGCCGTGCCGATGCGAGTCAACAGGTGCTCATGGTCGGGCATCTGCTGGAATACCACCCCGCAGTGCTCAAGCTGAAACAACTCATCAGTGATGGTGTACTTGGGCAAATCCGCTATCTGATCTCCAACCGACTCAATCTGGGAAAAATACGAATAAGGGAAAATGCACTCTGGTCATTTGCGCCGCATGATATTTCAGTCATCCTGCGCCTGGTGGGAGCGATGCCGTATGAGGTCGTTGCCACCGGTGGCTCTTATGTCACGCCGAACATCGCAGATGTCACGGTCACACAGATGCTGTTTGACAATGGGATTCGTTCGCACATCTTTGTCTCCTGGCTGCATCCATTCAAGGAACAGCGGCTTGTGGTGATCGGATCGGAAATGATGGCAAGCTTTGACGACGTAGCCAAGGAACTGGTGCTTTACGATCAACACGTCAACCTGGAGAAGGGGCAACCGATCCCGGTACGAGGTGAAGGCCAATTGGTGGAATTTTCGAGTGAATCGCCGCTGGATGCAGAATGCAAGCATTTCTTTGCCCGGATTGAAGATCGAAAAACCCCGCGAACTGACGGGATCAACGGATTGCGTGTATTGCGAATTCTTCACGCAGCGCAGCGTTCCATGATGACTAATGGAATGCCCGTCCCCTTCCACCACCTGGAACCCATTCCCGCGGTGGTTACCTGACCGATTCATCTTTTCTCCAACTTACTGGAGTCATCCTGCTGTCATGTCCCCTGCCGACACACAACCATTCACCGGGGTGCAGATTCACGAATCCGCTTACGTTGATGAGCCATGCACCATTGGGCAGGGAACGAAGATTTGGCACTTCTCCCACATTATGAAGAACTGCACGATCGGCGAGCGTTGCAACATCGGGCAGAATGTGGTGATCTCACCGGATGTGGTTTTGGGCAACAACGTCAAGGTTCAGAACAACGTCTCGATTTACACCGGTTGTCGGCTGGAAGATGATGTGTTCTGCGGGCCGTCAATGGTATTTACCAACGTGATCAATCCTCGCAGCGAAATCGTCAGGCGAAGCGAGTATCAAACAACCCTGATTCGCAAGGGTGTCACCCTGGGGGCTAATTCGACAATTGTGTGCGGAATAGAGATCGGCCGATTTGCATTCATTGCTGCCGGGGCGGTGGTGCCGAAGGATATCCCCGCCTACGCTCTGGTGGTTGGTGTACCCGCTCGACGGATCGGCTGGGCCTGCCGCTGTGGAGATACGTTGCCCAAAGCCGATGTTGATGGAATGATCAATTGCCCTTCATGTGGCAATCAATACCGGGAAGAGCAGGAAGCGCTCACCCCTTTACAGGAAACGCAAGATCATGACTGATTCAATCACCGTTCCCGTTCTGGATCTCAAGGCTCAATACCAGACGATCAAGCCTGAAATCGAGCGCGCCGTGGCGGAAGTACTCGAAAGCCAATACTTCATCATGGGACCGACGCTGAAGGCGCTGGAGGATGAGATCGCCGAGTATTGCCACACGAAGTACGCCGTGGGATGTGCCTCCGGGACTGATGCCATACTTCTGGCGCTGATGGCTCTTGGTATCGGCGCGGGTGATGAAGTTATCTGCCCCAGTTATACGTTTTTTGCCACTGCCGGCTGCATCCACCGACTTGGGGCGATTCCGGTGTTCGCTGATATTGATCCAGTCACCTACAACATGGATCTTAAATCCGTTCACAAAGCTGCAAAACGCTGCAAAAAGCTCAAGGCGATCATGCCCGTTCACCTGTTCGGCCAGGCCGTGGATATGACCGAGTACCTGGAACTTCGTGAAGATCTTTGTGTTCCGGTGATTGAAGATGCAGCCCAGGCCATCGGAACTCTGGATAAGGACGGCGAGCGCGCAGGATCACGCAGTTCGATCGGTTGCTTCAGTTTTTATCCTTCAAAGAATCTCGGCGCTTACGGCGACGGCGGCATCTGCACCACCAGCGATGAAACATTTGCGGAACGCCTCAGCATTCTGCGGGTACACGGCAGCAAGCCCAAGTATTACCACAGCATCGTGGGTCTGAATTCACGCCTCGATGCTTTGCAAGCGGCAATCCTCCGAGTGAAACTAAAATACCTCGACCAGTGGACACAAGGCAGGCAGTCCAATGCAGCGCGTTATGATCAATTGTTCAGCGATGCAGGGGCAAAGGACAGTTCGAGCCCGCTTTCTGATGGTGGATTTCCCTTGCGCACTCCGGCTACTCCCGATGCCCCGGCTCGACACATTTACAATCAATACGTCATTCGTGTTCCCGAGGATATTCGGGATGGCTTGCGTGACGAATTGAAGAACAAAAATGTCGGTACCGAAATTTATTATCCGCTGCCACTGCACGAACAGAAGTGCTTCGCTTACCTGGGCTATTCGCCCGGCGACCTGCCTCAATCTGAACAGGCCGCCCGCCAGACACTGGCCCTGCCCGTGTATCCTGAGTTGACCGAAGAGCAGATCCAACACGTTGCCAACACGGTCGTTTCTTTTGTAAACGCTCAGGCAGCAGTGAAAGTCTGAAAAAGAATACCGGTTGTGCAATAGAGCATTGAGAAGCCGGTTCTGACGAGTCTTCGAGGAAGGGCCGGATCCCCTCACACCTTGATCTGCATCTTCGTTTCACTCAGATGCAGCTTCCCCCAATGTTGTCCGGCGTATCGCACCTGTTGATCCCCACATGACCAAGCATTGACTTACACTGTATTGATCCACTCCGCTGATACGGGCGAATGTTCCATCGGTTTATTCTGCCAGGAAGACATGGTGAAGATTCTTCACGTCAACGATTACGCTTATGCCGGAGGCTGCGAAGTGTTGATGAACAACACGGTCAACTGGCTCAGGCAGCGCGGACTGGATGTTGAGATCTTCACGGGTGATGAGGTTACTGATCTCCGCAAAACACCCTGGAGTTATATTGATTCCCGGCAATGTCGTCGCGCATTGGCGCGCAAGCTGGAATCCTTCAAACCAGATATTGTTCACCTGCACAATTTTTATCACGTCCTGTCACCGGGCATATTGGTGACACTGGAAAATTGGCATCAACGAACCGGGGGCAAGGTCATCATGACCGCACATGATTATCACCTGATCTGTCCTAACAGCGGTCTGCAGCGCTTTTCATTGGGGAATCTGGTTCCGGTCGACCTTGAACACGTGGAACATTGGCGCTATTTACTGACCTCGCGTTGGGATCACCGCAGCCGGATGCACTCTACGCTCAAGCTGCTACAACACGTGTGGAACTACCGATTTCTGCGTCGTCATCGTGCCATTGATGTGATTATCTGCCCGAGTCGATACATCGCGTCCATGATGGGGGAATTTGTTACGACGTATCTGCCCCACCCCGCGCCGGAAATACAAAGCAACACCTCCGTTCGCTCAACCGACAAATTGCGTTTGGTCTATGTCGGACGCATTGAGCCGGAAAAAGGATTGCATAGCTTTCTTCATATTGTCCCCGATTCTTTTGCTGATGAATTCATCATCGTTGGAGACGGCTCAGCAAAGGGGCGTTGCGAAGCGTTTTGTCGACAGCGAGGATTAACAGGCAAGGTGCAGTTTTGTGGCTCTCTTCCCCATGACAAAACAATGGAACAGATAGAGCAGGCGCATGTACTTGTCCTGCCTTCGACCTGCCCGGAAAATCATCCCATGAGCCTTCTGGAAGCACTTGCCGTCGGCACGAATATTCTCACTACGAATCTTGGGGGTATGCGCGAAACGGTATCGAGTTCGGGAATCGGCTATCTCTTCCAGCATGATCGCCCGGAAACTCTTGTTGCAGCGCTGAATGATATCAGGCAGGATTTTCATGCCGGGATACTCAACTCATTTGACGTGTCAGAATATCTTGGTCAACGAAACCGGGAAGTGTATCTGCAGCGATTGTTGGATCTGTATGGCATTTCAGATGAGGAGCATGGCTGATGCGATTGCTCCTAATCAGCCCATATTTTCCACCTCAGCCTGCTGCGGCTTCGAGGCGCGTTCACGCCTTTGCGACACACTGGTCGCGCGCGGGCGTCGATGTCACGGTGCTGACTACGGAAAAGCGTTCGGATCAGTGCAGCGATCCGTTGCCGATTGAAGGCTACCAGGTGGTGGAGATCCCGTACCACGGCCCGAACTGGATGGAAAGAATGCGCAAGCGTAGTCGATCTGATTATCCATCTCAGAATGCCTCGGTTGGAACTTCACGAAAGAAACCTATTACATCCTTCCTTACCGGTTTGCGTGATCAGAGGGGTATTTTTTCCTCTGTGCGTATGCCCGATCTGACAGATTACTGGGTAGAACCTGCCGTGTGCTGGTTGCAGCAGCATGGGCCGTGGGATGTGATTGTCAGTTCATCCGGGCCGTACACTGCGCATCGGGTTGCACTTGCCGGGAAAACGTTACATCCGGATTCACGTTGGGTGGCGGACTTTCGCGATCTCTGGATCGACAACCATCGTTACCGAGGTTTGTTTCCTTACACCATACGGGAAAGAACACTTCAGAAGCGCTGCCTGGACAAGATCGATCTCATTACAACCGTCAGCGACGGCTTGGCGCAGAAACTATCAGTGCGATGTCATAAGCCGACCGAAGTGATCTTCAACGGTTACGATCCCGAAGCGCTTGCGGTACTTCCCGAGGCACCATATTTCCCTAATGATCAGCATCTGCGAGTTGTTTATACGGGAGCAGTCTACCCGCCGGGGCAGGATCCCGAGCCGTTACTTAATGCGATGAAAATCCTGTGTGATCAGCAACCGGAACTTGCTCAGCGCTTGCGCCTGTGTGTTGCGGGACAGTCCAGCGATCTCTGGCGGCGGTGGATCAATGCTTACGATATTGCCTCACATTGCGAGATTCACGATGTCGTACCCTGGCAGGATGCGCTTCGCATGCAACGTGATGCTCACGCACTTATTTTGCTGGATTGGAAATCGCCTGACCACGGCGTCCTGACCGCTAAACTCATGGATTATCTTCCTGCCAGGCCTCCAATCGTTGCGATAGGCCCGGCTGAACAATCACCTATCGGAAACATTCTCAACGAAACTCAGCGGGGAAAACACCTCGGCGATGATCCACAACACATTGCATCAACCCTGACTGAAATACTCCGGAAATCTGATGATTCAATGTCGCCCCGAAATGAGGAAGCGATTGCACATTTCAGCCGCGCGCATCAATCCCTGCGTATGCTCGACTTCATCCGCAGTTAAGCGATGCGACTTTGTCGTGTTGAAAATCAGTCAACTGCTTGAAGTGTATATTGCCCGGGGCGCTTCTGATTCTCCGTGACATGAACCACCGGATTGCCCGGCTCGTGATCGATCACCAGCCTCCATCCCTCCACACTAGCCTGTTGCAGCAATGTTTGCTTGGAGTGCATGTTGGTGTAGGGCAGCATGTCGTAACCCATGTTGAATGCCAGACCAACATGATTCGCCGTGGGCATCACATCGCCGGGGAAGCAGATGATTCCATCTGCATCGGAAAAACGCACAGCCTGTTGGCCCCAGGTGTGACCGGCCATCGGCCAGACGGATAATCCCGGCAATATCTCCGATTCACCATCCACCAATTGCATCTGTTCGCTTACCGGATCGAGGTGACTGCGCAGATAGGTTTTGGTCATCGTGCTTTTGTTTGCCAGTGCATCGTCCCATTCGGTCTTCTGGCTGATGATTGACGCATTGGGGAATGAACTGATCGGCGAGCCGTTCGAATCAAGATGAGTCAAACCGCCCGCATGATCGAAATGCAGATGCGTCACAATCACGTGTGTTAGTTGTGCGGGATCAATATTTTCTTCCCGCAACGCATCGAGAATCGCCCGCTCCTCCATGTTGAACTGATCAATTTCGCGGCCAGCCCATTTTCCGCCGTAACCTGTTTCCACCAATACCCGATGCTCACCGTTGGTCAGGAGCAGGCAGTTGGTTTGCAGGTTGATACGATTGAGTTCATCAGCCGGGGTGAGCTTCGACCAGAGCGGCTTCGGCACCACGCCGAACATGCTTCCCCCATCGAGGCGAAAAGCTCCGGCGCGCAAGAGTTTCCAGGACCATGTTGTAGACATGCATGCAGTGTAGTGATCCTGCCACCGAGAGAAAAGTGACGACTCTGCCAGGCAGAAAAACCAGTTTCTACGGGATTGTTACCAAACTCTAAATGGTCGAGGCCCCCGCACTAAATTCGCAGACACCCCCATCCAGCAAGGCGTGGGATTTTTCTACAGAACTCAACATACTGTTCACCGAAAACGCCGCGCAGGTGCTCTTCCTCAACCAGAACAAGCAGATACAGGCTGGTCGCAATCACCAGCAGTGCCGCCAGACTCCACCACGACCAGTCATTAAGAGCGAAACCGAGTTCGAAGAGAAACCAACCGACATACTGCGGATTCCTGCTCCATCGATATGGCCCGGATAAAGTGAGCTTGTCTGCATCCAGGCACAGGATCTTGAGCGCCGAACTGAAGCAGATCATGCTGATCAGGCACAACGCCAATCCTGCGACGCCCACAATCACACCGATGTAATCCAACAGTGTGTCAGGCATCTCGTATTTCATGGAGTATCCAAGTACGAAATTCGGGACAGTCAGCATGGCACAAATAAGCAGCAATCCCAGGAGAGTCAGCCTTCCCCGCTTGCGGTATTCCCACCGAGCATAGAGGAGCGCGGTGGTCGATACGGGGAGTGACATAACGAGTATTAGGGTCAGCACGATCAATCCTCCCCCAACTCTGATGAGATAGTGCGCATACAGCAATTTCCAAGGACTTTTTTGGTTATGCACGCATTGTAGTGCAATGCAATTCATGTAGTGTTCGTCTGGGAATGGATTTATGATGATCGAATGTGTGGGCAACCTGCTAACTAGGTGGAGATTTCACACGGGCAAACTGGAATAATGAGCGTTTATCAGCAGTTGGTGTAGTGTGAAGGATCAATGCGGGGGGGTAATCTGCTTTAAAAAGTGAGTGATAGGATGTCGGAAATCGGAACAAATGCGAAAACAGCCGTTGGCCTGACAACGACCCAAGCGCCGTTCATTGAACAGGCCAAAATGCTGGGGGAAATGTACATTGAGCAGCCGTATGAACTGTACAGTGAGGAAAATCACCAGGCGTGGGCGGCGCTGTATGAACGCATCCTGCCCCGCTGGCACAAGTACGCACATCCCAGATTCCTGGAGGGTGTGGAAAAACTGTCGCTTGATCCCCATGCGGTTCCGCGGCTGGAAGACATCAACCGGTTCCTCAAGCCGTTGACCGGTTTTTCAGCCCGGGCAGTGAGTGGATACATCCCCGCATATCGCTTCTTTGACAGCATCCGCCAGCGCGTGTTCCCAACTACGATCACGATTCGCGATAAATCCAAACTTGATTATTTGCCGGAACCGGACATCTTCCACGATGTGTCCGGCCATGTCCCGATGCATACCGATCAGCGGTTTGCTGATGTTCTCGTAAGATTCGGAGAAGTGGCACGGGCAGCGGCACACCTGGTCGCAGAGATCAGCGATAAAACAGAACAGCTCCAACAACTGAACAGCATCATCAAAGCGATGGCCAGGTTCTTCTGGTTTACGGTCGAGTTCGGTTTGATGCGCAACGGCAATGACCTGTGTGTGTACGGCAGTGGTATTCTCAGCTCGTTCGGCGAGTTGGAATACAGCATCGAAAGCCCTGAAGTACAACGGTTCCCGTTTCAGATCGAGTGGGTGATCAATCAATATTTTGAGATCGATCATTATCAACCGCTGCTGTTTATCGTCGATTCGTTTGACCATCTGTTCGACCAGGTTGACGAGCTGGAGCGATTAATGTTGCGCGGCGAATTGAATAATGTCAGTCCCGGCGAACCGCTGGTTAATGAAGAAGATTTGAAGTCGTTTCTGGAAGCTGATATCTCGGCATAGGAGAGGGCAACACCGTGCTGCATCGACATACCCTGGGACGTATCCCCCCCAAACCCCACACTGCTTTTTATGATGACAATGGCAACCTGCTGATGGAGCAGTGCGTCACGACGGAGGGATTTAACGGCCCGTTTTCCATTCTGTATTTTCAAACGCCCCCGACGGACGAGTTTGAGGCCGTCGAATATGAAGTGCCCGGATTTGCTCCGTTTGAACTGGCAACCTCGACCGCGTTGTGTCGGCGCCATATTCGATCGCAGAAGCAAACGCCGCAGGGGGACTTTCTCACCGGACGTCGCACGCAATTTGTGAATGTTGATGTGCAGATTGGAATTATTAAACCCACCGAATCGGCTCAGAGATTTTTTTCCAACGGCGATGGTGATGAGCTGTACTTTGTGACTTCCGGCAGTGGTTATGTGGAATGCGTGTACGGCATCCTTCAATTCAAGAAACACGATTACATCCTGATTCCCAAGTCGTCTCCGTATCGCATACATCTCGATGAGCCGGAATGCACGCTACTGGTATTTGAAGGCCGGCAACACCTGGGTATTCCCGGGCAGTATCGAAATAAGTTCGGCCAGCTCACGGATTACGCTCCGTATTCTCATCGAGATTTCCATCTGCCGCAGGAACTGATGTCATTTGATCGCGAAAAACACGGCAACCCACCTTACGAACTGGTGGTCAAGATGAGTGATCGTTTGAGCATTCATCGTTATCAGCATTTTCCGCTGGATGTAGTCGGGTGGGATGGATGTGTGTATCCGTTCGTCTTCAACATTCATGATTTTCAGCCGATTGTGGGGCGGGTGCACCAGCCGCCGACCATTCACACCACGTTTGCGGGGAACGGATTTGTAGTGTGTTCGTTTGTGCCGCGGATGACTGACTTTCATGAGAAGGCAATTCCGTGTCCCTACGGTCACGCGAGTGTGGACATGGATGAAATCATGTATTACGTCGAAGGCAACTTCACTTCGCGCAAGGGAATTGAACCGGAATCATTCAGCCTGCATCCGCAGGGTGTACCGCACGGACCGCATCCGGGAACGTACAAGAAATCCATCGGCACGACGCGCACCGAAGAACTGGCGGTGATGTGTGATACGTATAAACCACTGCAATTGACCACCTCGGCGGATGCGCTGGAAGTTGAAGGTTATAACGAAACCTGGGTCAACCAGGAAGGTGAATCGGTCTTTGAAAGGGACGAGTAAACAGCCGAGTCGTAGACCGGTCCCCAAGAATTACATGTAATGCAAGCAATACTGCGACATCTCTTGTCTGATGTGATTGACTATGCGGGTCTCTTTCCTCCCGCACAGTTGGACTTTGATCAGGCTATTCGCAATTTTGCTGCGTATCGCAAGGAACCCGAGTCCTGGATGTTGGCACGCTTCATTTGCCCAGCCAAGTGGCTCAATGAACTCGATCCTTATATCAACGAGCTTTTTAGTAAAAGTGAACCACTGCGTCTCTCCATACTGGGGCAAGGGGGGGCGACCAGTACCGAATTCATAGCGAATGTTGAGTATGACCTTCAGCAAGTAAGTGAGTTCGTCAACAGATATCAGGTCAACATCCGTCTGGAGGCATTTGAAATTCGCCTCCCGGATGACTGCTCCGACAGCAGTTCACTCCATCAACTTCTGCGTGAGGTGGCCTCTAGGCTTGAACCGTACCAGCTTACCGCACTGCCTATCTATTATGAAGCATCACCCAAGCTTGATTGGCTAACCACCTGGTCGATCATTATTAACAGCATTGCCCGGGTTAGTGATGAATTGATGGGTGAAGCTGGTCGCAGTGGTTTCAAAATAAGGTGCGGTGGCGTCGAGGCAGCAGCGTTTCCCTCTCTGGAAAAAGTTGCCTCGGGCATCTGGCTCACCAGTCGAGCCGGTATCCCCGCTAAATTTACCGCAGGACTGCACCACCCCCTGCGCCACTACAACCAGGAACTAAAAACGGAGATGCACGGCTTTCTCAATGTCTTCCTGGCCGGAATTATGAGTACTGTTGAAAGTATTGGGGAAATGGATCTTAGGGAAATCCTCGCCCTCCAGACGGTTGACTCGTTCAACATCTCAGATACAGATTTGAAATGGAATGGAATAAATCTCACCAACGAGGATGTTATTGCTGCTCGTCAAAGAGTTGTTACATCTTTCGGTAGTTGCAGCTTCGATGAACCACGAGAAGACCTCGAGGCAATCGGGTTGTTGAATCACTCATACGAAACACAAGAACAATCATGACCACGAATCCAACATTACGATCCTTCATTCCGGTGGCATCGGACTGCCACTTCCCGATTCAAAACCTGCCCTATGGTGTGTTTCGACGTCGTGGAGAAGAGCACTTTCGCGTGGGGATTGCCATCGGTGATCAGATACTCGACTTGTCGGTTATCGAACAACGAGGTTTCTTCAACGACACCGCACTGGAAGGCAATAACGTTTTTTCAGACAGTTCATTGAACCGCTTCATGGCACAGGGGCGTGATGTCTGGCATGAAGTACGCCAGTGCATCACACGTTTATTGAGTGAGGATGAACCGGCGCTGCATGACGATGATGAACTGTGCCGTCAAGTTCTGGTCAACACGGCTGAGGTGGAGATGAAGTTGCCGGTGGAGATCGGCGATTACACGGATTTTTATTCATCACGCGAACATGCCCAGAATGTCGGCACGATGTTCCGCGGCGCGGAAAATGCTCTCATGCCTAACTATCTCTGGCTCCCCGTGGCGTATCACGGCCGAGCCAGCTCAGTGATGATCAGTGGCACGGATCTGCATCGTCCCATCGGGCAGACCAAGGCTGATGATGCCGAGGCGCCGACCACCCGTCCCAGTCGCCTGGTCGATTTCGAACTTGAAATGGGATTCTTCATCGGCCCGGAAACCAAACTCGGTAAGTCAATCCCCATCGAAAATGCTCGTGATCACATCTTCGGCATGGTGCTCGTCAACGACTGGAGCGCGCGCGATATACAAAAGTGGGAGTACGTCCCGCTTGGACCATTCCTGGGGAAGAACTTCGGAACGTCTATCTCACCCTGGGTGGTCACCATGGATGCTTTGGAACCATTCCGCTGCAGTGGCCCGGCACAGGATCCACCCCCACTGGAATATCTCACATCAAACGATGAAGCTCAGGCGCTGGATATCAATTTAGAAGTCAGTTTACAAATTGACGACGCTGACAAGTCGGATGTCATTTGCCGATCCAACTTCAAGTATCTCTATTGGAGCATGGATCAGCAGTTGGCGCATCACACGATCAACGGTTGCAATGTGCGTACCGGTGATCTGCTCGCCTCAGGCACGATCAGCGGCCCGACACCGGAGTCATACGGCAGCATGCTCGAGTTGTGTTGGCGGGGCGAAAAACCAATCAAACTAAGTCACGGACTGACTAGAACATTCATCCAGGACGGCGATCGCATCACCATGACCGGCTGGTGCCAGGGCGATGGCTATCGCATCGGGTTCGGTGAAGTCACCGGAAAGATTCTGCCCGCCCGTGAACTGCCGGCATCCAATCCCGGGGCAACCCAGACTCAATCTACACATCAAAGGTAAAACGTTATGACGAATCAGGACTTTCTCCCCATCCGCGGTTACGATCACGTTGAATTTTATGTCGGTAACGCCAAGCAGGCGGCCTACTTCTACGATCGTGTGTTCGGATTCAAACCCGTTGCCAAGCTCGGCCTGGAAACAGGTATCCGTGATCGTGCCAGTTATGTAATGAAGCAGGGCAATGTTAAGTTCGTGCTCACCAATGCTCTCGGGCCGGACAGCGAAATCGCGCGCCATTGCACTTTGCACGGTGACGGGGTTAAAACCGTAGCTCTGGAAGTACGCGATGTTGAACAAGCCATCCGGGAAGCCCGGGCTCGTGAGGCGACGGTCGTTCAACCGGTCGAAGCTCAGGAAGATGAGAACGGCGTGCTCAAAACCGGGATCATTCAATACGCCGGTGACACCGTGATCAAATTCGTCGAACGGACCAACTACCACGGCGTGTTCGCGCCGGGTTACATGCCACTTGATGTGGAAGGGGCTGATAGTGTCGGCTTTGCGGCCATCGACCACATCGTCACGAATGTCGAGTTAGGGCAAATGGATTACTGGGCGCGCTGGTTCGAGCGCGTGCTGGGCTTTGCCCAACTCACCCACTTCACCGATGAAGATATCAGCACGGAATACAGCGCGTTGATGAGTAAGGTGATGGAAAACGGAACCGGTAAATGTAAATTCCCCATCAACGAGCCGGCGGAAGGTAAGAAGAAATCACAGATCGCCGAGTATCTTGATTTCTACCATGGTCCGGGCGTGCAGCACATCGCGATGAACACCAAAGATATCTGCGACACCGTCCGCAAACTGCGCGCGAAAAACCTCGACTTCCTCCGTGTGCCGGACACGTACTACGAAACCCTCACCGACCGGGTGGGCGAAATCGATGAGGATATCAATGAACTGCATGAACTGGGCATTCTCGTGGACCGTGATGAAGATGGTTACCTGTTGCAGATCTTCACCCAACCGCTGCAGGATCGGCCGACGCTGTTTTTCGAAGTAATCGAACGACACGGTTCACGCGGATTCGGGGTAGGCAACTTCAAAGCCCTCTTCATCTCCCTGGAACGCGAACAGGCAAAACGAGGAAACCTCTAACTCCCCCACACTTTCCCCCCACCCCCCACACATTTACCCTCGTCTAAATTACCCTTTACTTACCTTGCTTCATTTGATG
>JANQEQ010000111.1 GCA_028278245.1 Phycisphaerales bacterium
AAAGGATCCTTTCCCCTGGCTCACTCGCCGGCGCAATGACAGCCAGAGATTTCCTGATACCGCAAATATAAAGCCATTTCCTATCAATAACAACAAAAAACATGAGCGAAATATCAGGCTTTCTTTCCTTAAACGGATTTTGATATCAGTTTTTATCAGACAGCATCATGGTAAATCGGGTAATATTATTTCGTACCACCCCTGCCAATTGTGAAAGAATCCATAAAACACCGATATGTGTGGCCGATTCCTCCTTATCACGAGCACCGGCGAGTTGATTGACCGCTTCGGTTTTTTCTCCCCGTTGACACTTGTTCCTCGCTACAACAACGCTCCGACCCAGTCCACAGCCGTTGCTCGTCTCAGCACCGATGGATCTGACATCGTGCTGGATATGCTCCGCTGGGGATTGATCCCATCGTGGGCTAAGGAGGCAAAAATCGGTGCTCGAATGATCAACGCACGCAGTGAAACCGCAGCGGGAAAACCTTCCTTCCGTCGGTCATTTCAACAGCGCCGATGTCTCATCCCGGCTGATGGTTTCTATGAATGGAAAAAGCAGTCGCACGGAAAACAACCCTACTGCATACGCACGATCGACCAGTCTCCATTCGCTTTTGCCGGCTTGTGGGAAACATGGACCGACTCCACGAACGAGATTATCGAGTCATTCACTATTCTGACAATTCACGCCAATGATCTGATCAGTCAGTTACACGAGCGCATGCCGGTCATTCTTGCTCAAGAACATTTCGAGCAATGGCTTGATCCACAGGAGAAAGATGTGGCAAAGCTACAGAAGCTTCTACAGCCATATCCATCTGAGCAAATGTCAATGTTTGCAGTACAGAAGCGTGTAAATAGTCCACGCAACGATGATCCACTATGCATTGAACCGCTCTCACCTGAGATCGATTACGAGTAGCGTAACCACTTGATGAGTTCCAATGGTGTAGGTGGTTTGCCGTACATGAGCACACCGACTCGGAAGATTTTCGCCGCCATCCACACCATACCGATCATCGCGGCATAACCCCACACGAGAGAAACGATAATCTGCCAAAGATCAACCGATTCCGTTGGTGTCGTGACCCGCAGGATCATGACGAAAGGAATCAGTGGGGGGATGAAACTGGTTACGGTCGCTAAAGTGCCGTTGGGATTTTCCTGAATAAAGAACCAGAGCATGAGCGGGATCATCAATACGAGCATGGCCGGTCCGATCAGGGATTGTGCTTCGCGCAGGTCGTTCACTGCGCTACCAATGCCGGCCATCATGGCTGAGATCATGAAGTATGCCATGACGAAATATGCTGCCATGTAGAACAGGTAGGTCATCGGAATAAGATGCATAAATGAAAAAGTGACCAGACCCACGATCGCAAGACCGGCATACATCATCAGCATGATGACACTAACCAGCGCCTGCCCGAGGATCTTTCCGGTCATGAGCTGCATAGGACTGACCGCGCTGAGCAACACTTCTATCACCTTGTTCGACTTTTCCTCGATCGTGGTGGTGAGTAAATAGTTTGCACTGGTAAAGGTCGAAATCCACAACAACATCATGAATCCCATAGGAACAAAGATCGCCAGTTCCCCTACCGATTTTGCTTCCTGTCCCTCGGGAGTAATGGTTCTAGTCTGTATCGACGGGCGCCTCAGCAGGGTGATGAGCTCCTGATAATCTTGTCCCTGCTTTTCAGTACGGGCTCGAACTACCGCCGTGCGCAGCGTTCGGTTGATCAGGGAGACATGATTGGGAGCAAGGTCTGAACCCAGATAGAGCGCGATGGTGCCCGGTTCATCACCTTCCTCAGAATTATCCATCTCACTCAGTGACGCAGAATCGATACCATTATCTTCTGCAATAAGTTCCGATGGATAGACGGCAAGAGCAATAATTTCACCATCGTGGATCTGCTGTTTCAATTGTTCCAGATCTGCAGTTGGTTCAGCGGATTGGACGGTGAGATTAACCTTGGGCAAGTACGGCGTTGCCATTTCCGCTGCTTGTGCTGCTCGTTCACCAAACTGAGCAAAAAGATCCGCCAAGCGCTCGTTCATGCGATCCGGACCAGTTTCAATTTCTGCGGCGGCGGTGAAAGAACCATCATCATCGATGACCACAATCGTGCCGGTTAGCTCTGTAACATTCGGTTTGAACAACAAAGAGGCAAATGCGACCAATCCGAATAATAGTGCCGGGATCACAACCGCGCCGAAGATGAACGCCTTGGTCATCGCCGTGTATTTGAATTCACGCCAGGCAACGGCGAGTACCTTAGACATGGCTCAGCTCCCGACGAACCTCTTCTGCAGCCGCTTCACCCTCATCTTTCATCACCAGCTCAACGAACACATCCTCCAACGTCGGTCGGCGCAACTCGATTCGACGAACCTGTGTCATGTTCATCACCGCCTGCATCACCGCTTGAGGATCGGCATCTGATTCAATTTCCAGTTCATGTATTTGTTGACCATTACTGCTGTGAACTGCATGAACTCCCTGCGCCGTACTGAGATCAACGTATTCATCCAGCGGTTCAACGATAATGGTTTTGGGATCAAAAGTTCTGCGTATTTCCTCCAGTGAGGAATCAAGCAATTTAACGCCATGGTTGATGAGAAAGATCCGATCGCAGATCAACTCCGCCTGATGCAGAACATGAGTTGAAAAGATGATCGTTTTACCCTGCTCGTTCAGTTCGCGGATTAATTGGTTGAGTAAAGATGTGTTCACTGGATCAAGCCCGGAAAACGGCTCGTCCAGAATAATCAGCTCTGGATCGTGAATGATGGAGGCAAGAAACTGGATCTTCTGCTGCATGCCTTTGGAAAGTTCCTGACAACGGTGGCGCACTACCTCAGAAAGATTGATCCTCTCCAACCAATGGTTAATCCGTCGGGATAAATCTGCTCCCCCCGCACCTTTCAAGCGTCCGACATAGTGCAGGAACTCACCTACCCGCATTTTACGATACAAGCCGCGTTCTTCCGGAAGATAGCCTATGCGATCCTTGTTCCGCAGAGCGTCTGAACCCATTACTTCCACCGAGCCGGTATCGGGGAGAATGATTGACATGATCATGCGAATCGTCGTGCTTTTCCCCGCACCGTTCGGCCCGAGGAAACCACACAAACTCCCCACCGGTACGCGCAGATCAAGATCACGGACAGCATGCGTCAGGCCGAAACGCTTGTTGACATTTTGGATGTTAATGGAGAACTCGGGCATTGACCCCTTCAGTCCTGGAATCCTCGGTAGCGGAATGTCATAAACAATTGAACTTCCAGAAATGCCTATTCTGAATCAGCAGGCTCTGCATCTGGCTCCGATGCGGATTTTGCACTTTCCCTTTCCGCAACGAGCTTTTTGACCTCTTCAGGAAGTTCAAAAATACTCTCATCAACATTATTCAGTTCGATGAGTGTGTAGTTCATTTCCAGCGGCATTCCCATCTGATTGATGATCATCTTGTGGAAGAACTTGATATCCCCAATTTCTTTCCAATCCTTGAACATGATAGATGTCGAACCCGATTGCCCCATTCCCTGCTCATTCATTTCCATTCCGGCAAGAAGATGTGTTTCTTCATTGAAGTAAATGAAGGGGTGATTCTGTGGCTCACCTTCCTCGAGATCTTCATCGATCAGGATCAGTTTGTGGCATGATGCACCATCGAAATCCACCAGATCAATCGTATGAATTGTTTCATATTCTTCCTGCACACGTGCCAGCATCATGTGCATATCAGTTTGACCTTTCATCTGCTCCATTTGTTCATCTTCGAGCAGTTGATACATCCCCGTCATGGGATTGCTCATCCAGCCGACGGTTCCGTCTGAGCCAACCGATGTTTCGCCGATGTTGGGCATTCCCTGCTTGAGGAGAAACTTATCAGTTTTAGCGGTGTACATTTCCAGTGTCATCGCTCCCATTGGCGTCGTGAGTGTCGCCTTGGCCTGGGTAGATTGGATCTTTTCCATCGCCTCTAACCCACCCATCGCATCGACAGACTTTTTAATAATCTCTTCCGAGGAAGGAAGATCCTCGCGCGGTTCGTACTTCGGTGCTTCCTGTGGGGTTACTGCTGGCGTCTCGGCAGGTTTCACGGCAGGATCGGTTGTCTCCTGAGCCTGTGTAATTTGACCGAGACAGACCAAGGCAACGCTGGCTGAAAACATCATGGGGCGAGTCATCATTTTCAAATTCATTTCTGATCAACCTTTCATCTGGTGATATGGACCAGTTCAAAATCAAAAAACGTCAAGGTGCGGGAAAAACCACATCCAGGGCGTCCATGTTGCCAGCAGATGGGTCTTGCTCCCCCAAACACCTTGATTTGGATATAGACGCAAGATCATACCGACCTGAGAGCCGATAGGTTATGCGGTTTTATGTCGAATCCTGAGGAAAATATGACCTGAACCACCTTTCTTTATGTAGACAATTGGGTCATTTATTCGATTCGGGTAAGCATCCCGCCTATTACAGACGCGAAATCTGAACCGAGAACACATCGCACTGTCAAAAGATTATTCTGAATATGGCAGACAGGATTCCGAAAAAGTGGTGAGGACTTTGACTGATGAACCAACCGGACAACATAGAGAATCTGACTACCTTGCTTCAGGATCTTCCCTGGTCGGGGATGATTCCTGTGATTGGCGCGATATTGGTGGGATTCATGCTATGGCTGGCAGGACGGAGAATATTGAGGATAGGCATGGCGGCAGGTGGATTCCTGCTGGGAGCAACACTGGGGTGGATGCTGGCTCAGGTCTTCCCAGCTGATGTGTCCCCCTGGATCACTGCGATCGTGTGTGCGATCACCTTCGCCTGCCTGGCGGCACTCCTCTATCGCATCGCCATCGCGTGGTGCCTTGCGGTGGTTCTGGGGATCGCAGCACCACTGGGAGTCTGGACTATCGATGGCTTCTCCGGCCAGATCGATAACTTGTCCAATCCTGAGGAGGCACAAGGCTCCTTCCAGGTTTGGGATTTCGAAGATATGCCAGGGGGCACTCCGTCGGATCAACCGAAGACCGACGATTTCGATGAATGGCTGGGAATGGATCTCGATAATGAGGATCTACCCAAGCTGGATCTTCCTGTGGATATTGATCCGCAGAACGGGCTCATCATTCCCAACCTTCTTGAATCACAGGCAGGATCACTTGCGGGTATTGATACAGAGCGACTGGAGCAGGTGAAGGGGTATGCATCCTGGTGCATGGAGAAAACAAAGAGTTTGTGGGATCAAGTGCCACAGAAACTCCGACCTATCATGATCGGCGCTTCGGCAGTAGGAGTCATGCTCGGTTTTATGCTGGGAGCCTTGACCACACATTTCAGCGCCGCAATCGTCACGGCGTTCGGCGGATCTCTCCTGATGCTCGGCAGTGGGCAGATACTCGTAGACCGAGCAGGTTTTTTCGACACCTCCCGCATCCTCTCCTCTCCAATGGCATGGCTCATTACATGGGTAAGCCTGGGTATTATCGGAACCGTGTTTCAGTGGATCATTCGACCTCGTCGAGCCGATAACAGCAGCGAATAAACCTCCATATCGTTGGGTCTTTTTCAGCAGGTGGTTCATTCCTCCGAATGGACCCGATTGGACGATATGCGAAGGTGGACTTCGCGGCTTTCCGTGCGAGGTGTAACATGACGACTTCGATATTACTGGCTCAAGCTGAAACTCAAACACAAAATGCAGAGAACGCTGGCATTCTGGAACTGATCAGTTCCTTTTTCCGTCGTATGGATGTTCTGGCAAGGCCGAATGAACTGCTCGATGGATTGGCGCAGGTGCCGTTGATAATGGCAGGGGTTCTGGTCATCGTTGGTCTGTTGTGTGTTCTCAACGGTTACCGTTGGCACCGATGGGTCGTGGCAATACTCGCTTTCATGGGCGGCCTTGTGTTGGGGAGTATGTTGAGCGGGCAAATGGGAAAATCTGCCGTTATCGCTGTCGCATTGGGTGCGCTCTGTGCCATCATCGCTACGCCACTACTGAAAGTTGCCGTTGCTATCTTCGGTGGAATGACTGGTGCGTTCATCGGCGCCAATTTGTGGACAGCTTTTTATGCGGAACAGGCTGATTTCCATTGGGCAGGGGCTGCGATGGGCTTCATTCTCATGGCAATGGCTTCCTTCCTGCTCTTCCGCCTTGTGATTGTCGTCTTCACGTCCATCGGCGGAGCGGCAATGCTGATCTTCGGAGGGATCACGCTCCTCCTCCACGTGGAAGGCTGGGAGCCGGCGATCCGGGAAACATTGTCCAACCATAATCTCGTGATCCCGATGCTGCTCACCGTAGCTGCGGTCGGCGGATTTGTGCTGCAATCAAGCTGGCATCCGGAAACACTGGCGAAAGTCAATCGAAACGGACCCGACAATCAATAGCCTCCCCCACTCGTAATCACCCAAACATACACACTTTATCCAACAATTCCCCCCTACCGCACACCTTCATCAGCTCAAGACAAGATCAAAGTCTCTCCAAGCTCCGAAAAAGCTTGGAGTTGCTATACTCTGATCTCCAGGTTGTTCTCAATACCTCAATAACCCTCATTTTCCATCTATTACCTTGGTGAGGAGTGTAAAGACATGGCTGATCTGATCACCATGACCAGCAGTGGACTCAACGTCCCGGACGAACCCGTAATCCCCTTTATCGAAGGTGACGGTACCGGCTCAGACATCTGGGCAGCTTCGGTGCGGGTATTCGATGCGGCGGTCGAAAAAGCTTATGAAGGCAAGCGAAAAATCCACTGGACGGAAGTGATGGCTGGCGAAAAGTCGTTCAACCAGTCCGGCTCCTGGCTGCCTGATGAAACACTCGATGCCTTCCGCAAATACCTCGTCGGAATCAAAGGGCCCCTCACCACGCCCATTGGCGGCGGCATCCGGTCGCTCAATGTTGCGCTGCGGCAGATCCTCGATCTCTATGTCTGCCTCCGCCCGGTACGTTATTTCACCGGCGTTCCATCACCGGTTAAAAAGCCTGAAGATGTCGACATTGCCATCTTCCGTGAGAACTCCGAGGATATCTACGCCGGCGTTGAGTGGCAGGCAGAAACCGATGATGTGAAAAAGGTCATTACCTTCCTCCAGGATCAGATGGGCGTCAAGAAGATCCGCTTCCCGGAGACGTCAGGAATCGGGATCAAACCCGTTTCACGCGAAGGTACCGATCGCCTGGTACGCGCTGCGATCAATTACGCGCTGACGAATAACCGCAAATCAGTCACGCTCGTACACAAAGGCAACATTATGAAATTCACGGAAGGTGCCTTCCGTGAATGGGGTTACACCCTGGCTGCCCGCGAGTTCCGCAACGAAACCGTCAGCCAGCGCGAAAGCTGGATCCTCGGCAACAAGGAACACAACGCTGAAATCACCGTTGAAGAGAATGCGAAACAGATCGATCCCGGTTACGACATGATGACGTCGGACCAGAAACAGGACATCTGCAATGAGGTCGAAGCAGCGCTCAAACTCTGGGATACCCACGGTGATGGAAAGTGGAAAACCAAGCTGATGATCAAAGACACCATTGCGGACATCACTCTGCAGCAGGTGCTGACACGCGCCAAGGAATTTGATGTCGTCGCAACGATGAACCTCAACGGCGATTACCTTTCCGATGCGCTGGCGGCCCAGGTCGGCGGCATCGGCATCGCTCCCGGTGCAAACATCAACTACGACACCGGACACGCCATCTTCGAAGCGACGCACGGGACCGCACCCAAATACGCCAACCTCGACAAGGTCAATCCCGGTTCGGTCATCCTCTCCGGCGAACTCATGCTTCGCTACCTGGGATGGACCGAAGCAGCGGATCTGATTATCGCCGGCATGGATGGCGCGATCGGCGCCAAGAAGGTGACGTACGATTTCGAGCGCCTCATGGACGGCGCGACTTTATTGAAATGTTCTGAGTTTGCCGACGCAATTATTGAACACATGGGAGCCGGCGTCCCCGCGGGAGCATAAATATAGCGACTAGTGGCAACGCTTCGTGGATTATTTTTTACCGAAAGGTGACACACGGTTGTCACTTTGTTTCAAATTACGAAGCGCCGCGATATATCGTGTTGTAGTATTTCTTGCATGATTGTGGGATTCCATTTCATCTTCTCTGCCTACGGTTTCTGGCTCCCTAATGATCCTCGTGGTTCATGGTCTTCAATGGTGCGTCAATTTGATCTGTTGCGGTATGGACCGTCAACGAAGATCCAAACCACTCAGTCAGTGGCCGACGCTCCACATAATCAAGAACTACGTCATACCGCCAAACGCGCGATGAAATATCCACCTGTTAAGTTCACGGGATTACAGGCACGTGCTATTGCACGTGGATTTGCCGAAGCATCCGCAACACACGAATACCATTTCCACGCACTGGCGATCCTTCCCGATCATATTCATCTTGTCACAGCGCACCACGACCGTCACATTGACAAGATCGCGGCTCATCTCAAAGCCAAAGCTACCATGCATCTCTCACAAGAGAATCTACACCCCATGGAAAGGTTCAAGAAAGCCAACGGTACCAAACCTTCACCTTGGGCGAGGAATTTCTGGTGCCCATTCATACGTACTCCGAAACATATGAAGGCGGCGATTGAATATGTTGAGAATAATCCCGTCAAAGCGGGGTTGCGAAAGCAGCATTGGAAATGTGTGGTGCCGTATGTGTGAAAATGACCGTGACAAGTCACGTCGCTTCGTGGATTTAAGTTAATACGAAGCGACGCGATTAATCGCGCTTACGCTGCTCTGCGTTTCGTTGCTGATGCATCAGCGCGGATGTGTGAAACGGTCTCCACATCGGCGGCGATGATAAGCACATCATCCACG
Source organism: Phycisphaerales bacterium (assembly GCA_028278245.1). Taxonomy (GTDB): domain Bacteria; phylum Planctomycetota; class Phycisphaerae; order Phycisphaerales; family SM1A02; genus JANQEQ01. Next base: position 8,873 of record JANQEQ010000111.1, read on the forward strand.
GAAAAATGTGTGTCGGCACGGGGACGGAGACGCATCGAACCATCCGGGAGGCGCAACGCCACCAGGACGAAATCCGGTCGCTTCTCACCATACTGTCTCAATGACTGGCCAACCATGCTGCTGTCATTATCAATACGGACGGCAACAACGCGATATCCACCCTCATCATCACAGGCGTTGGCCATGAATGCCGCCAGGTCCGGCTCCACGAGGGTTTGGGCAATGTCTCGGCCGCCGTGTACATCCGGCGCGATGACATGATCCGCTCCTGCTCGGCGCAGCTTGGCAATTGATGTCGAATCGTGAGCGCAGGCAACGATGGTGATCTTCGGATTGAGTTCACGAGCTGAGAGTGTCACCACGATATTAACCGGATCATTCTCACTCACTGTGGTAAGCCCGCAAGCTCGTTCGATACCAGCTGCGATTAGAGCTTCATCTTCAGTGGGATTTCCATGTACAACAAGCATTCCCTCATCTGTCAGATTTTCAACTCGCTCAGCGTCCTGTTCAATCACGACCACCCTAGCTGTGGTCTGCAGAAGGTGTTTCCACACTTCTTCTCCCAGCGGGCCGGAAGAGCAGATGATGTAGTGATTGGAAATCTGATTGATTTTATTCTGCATGCGCCGCCTCCAATCAAACTGGTATGCGATTAATGCTCTTGTGATCTGACCGAAACAAAACGTGGCTGTTCCTATCCCGATCAGCAGAACAACCGTCGCGAAGCGTTCACCGGCCGGGCTGAGTCCATAGTCACCATACCCCACGGTGGTGATTGTGATGAGGCAGAAATAAAGTGATTTCCAGAAGCCCCATTGCTCCTCGGTGATCATGAACCCTGTCGTTCCGATTGCAATGACCAGAAACAACGCACCGAGTGCGCTAAACACCGTATCGAGTGGTGAATTTCCGGACTTAATGCTGATGTGGGAACGCCCTCCGATCAAGACATACTCCTCTTCATCTACTGACAGTTACACTATTTATCGTTCCAAACAGATGCCCACTCAACCACAACGTTGAGCCAATCAACACGTGGCGGAGATACCGATAATCTTTTCGATCTTCGCGATCCTGCGATAATCCTCCACGCTCATGATGATGGAATCGGTTAGTGAGCCAGCGTTGAATGCGATTCGATCATTTTCAAGTGTCGATTGATCGACATAAAGTGGAAACGGAAGGATGGGCTCCCCAAACGGAGGAATGGAGCCGGGGACCAAACCGGTCAGTACCTTCAATTCATCGACCGTAGCAAAGCGACATTTATCAACGCCAAACTGGTGGCGCAGCGCGTTGGAGTTGAGCTTCAAAGCAGCGCTCATCACGATAAGCGAGAATTGGTCCCCCACTTTCATCAACAGCGCTTTGCCTCCGATGGACATCGGTTCACCGCGAGCCTCCGCTGCCAGTTTCGATGTTCTTGTCGGTTCATGGACCAAGTGTTGGTAAGCCAGATCATGCTGGTCAAGGTAATTGATAATCGAAATCAAGACAGATGAGTCGGAATCGTTACTCATGTTGTGATCACAGGTTGCATTTCTGATGCTAATGGTTTCATTTTTCTGATCCACCCCACCATTTATTATTTGGAATATGAAGGAATGCCGCTGAGTGTGGATAACAGCTAACGGGTTGGTACGACTGTATTTGAAGATATACTGTGCTGAATAATAAATCCGTGTTCTGTAAATCTTTTCCTATACGCTGTTATTGAGGTATCGCTCGCATTTACATCATCGTCCCAGTACCCAGTTGAAGTGATCCTTGACAGCCAGGGAGACACCATTTACAAACGGATCTTGATATATGCGTATTCTCTGCTCCGATCCGATGCTCTTGGTCATTTATGAGAAGGTGGTTACGTAATCATGCCTATTTTACAGGAAGTCCTCAAAGAGAAAATTGAGATCCACCGTGAGCGTATTAAAAAGCTCATGAAAGAACACGGAACCAAGGTGATCTCTGAAGTTACGGTCAATCAAGCATTTGGCGGCATGCGCGGTGTCAAATCCATGGTGTGTGACACCTCAGTCGTCGAACCGGACAAAGGGCTGATTGTTCGTGGTCACCCGTTGCTGGATTTAAAACATCTTTGGCCGGAGGAGATGTTCTTTCTTCTCCTGACCGGTGAATTGCCTGACGAAGAAGGCAAGGCGGCACTCCAACGTGAATTTGATCGACGGTCCCAGGTACCGCAGTATGTGTGGGATGCGCTGAGTGCATTGCCCAAGGACACCAGCCCCATGGCGATGCTGGCTACCAGCATCCTGATGATGAATCGCGAAAGCGTGTTTCATAAGTGGTATGACAAGGGCTTGAAGCGGGAAGATTACTGGCTCGGAATGTTGGGTGATTCTCTGAACATCCTGGCCAAGATTCCGGTCATCGCGGCGGGTATTTATCGCATTCGTTACGACCACGGCAGTGTCATGCATTGGACTCATGGTCTGGATTATGCTGCCAACTACGCCAACATGTTGGGAATCGCCGATCCACTGGGTCATTTTGCCTCGCTCATGCGCCTGTATCTGACTTTCCACGTGGATCATGAAGGCGGCAATGTCTCAGCCAATACCTGCCACACGGTAGGCTCTGCGCTCTCCGATGCGTATTACGCCATTTCCGCCGGCCTCAACGGATTAGCGGGACCGCTCCACGGATTAGCGAACCAGGAATGCGTCAGATGGATTCTTGAATTGATGCATCGAATGGGCGGCGTGCCCACTGAGGAGCAGATGCGAGAATTCTCGTTTGAAACACTGCGCAGTGGTCGGGTCATCCCCGGTTACGGCCACGCTGTCTTACGTGTCACTGATCCGCGCTATACCGGATTGCATGAATTTGGTGAGATACATCTTACCGATTCACCAATCTTCCAGACCGTGGATCAGGTGTTCAAGGTTGTACCGGTTGTGCTCAAGGAATATTCAGAAGAGCGCGTGAAAGCCGGGAAGAATCCCATTGCAAATTGCTGGCCGAATGTTGATGCAATTTCCGGTGCTTTGCTGCATCATTACGATATGGTGGAGTTCGAGTACTACACCGTACTCTTCTCTGTATCGCGCTGTATGGGTATGTTGAGTCAGCTCGTACTGAATCGTGCGATGAGCACCCCGATCACACGTCCCAAATCGGTCTCAACCGAATGGCTGGAGAACTTTGTAAAGGCTTAGCCTGTGACTCGACACTCAGCCTCGACCCAGCCAATCCACACGGTTTATGGTGGAGCGCATTTGTTTCGCGCTGACATTGCATCCAAATGTGGAGCTATCGCAGAGCACCTACTGCAAAGATATGCCCCGAATCCTGAAAAGTTTGCACTAGCGGTGGGCGTCGATCCAAAGGTGCCGTGGTTGGAACAGGTATACAACCGCGCCTGCACAAAATTAAAAAATGAGCCGGTCGAAGATTACCGCATCGATTTTGAAGATGGGTATGGCTACCGCCCGGATGATGAGAAAGACACACACATTCAACAATGCGCACGTGAAGTTGCACGCGGAACAAAGGAAGGCATATTGCCCCCATTCCTGGGGATTCGTGTTGAGCCGTTTCAGCCGGAAACAAAAGAGCGTGCTCGTCATACACTTGACTTCTTTTTCAATACATTGGCTGACCAGGAACCTGACCTGTCATCTATACCCTTTGTCATAACATTGCCCAAGGTGCTCACCAGCCAATCTGTTTCTTCATTGTCAGAGGAAATCCACAAGGTTGAGCAGCAATGTGGATTGAACGAGGAGACAATCGGCATTGAACTGATGATCGAGCATCCCCGTGCAATCATTTCGGAGGATGGATCCTGTGCGCTACCTGCTCTGATTCAGGCTGCAGGCAATCGTTGTCGAGCCGTGCATTTCGGTGCTTATGACTACACCGCCGCCTGTGAAATATCCGCCCTGAGTCAGGGGCTCGGACATCCTTCCTGCGATTTTGCTCGCCATATGATGCAGGCAGCGCTGGCAGGATCTGGAGTACATCTCTCCGATGGTGCGACAACACTTTTACCGATTGAGCCCCATAGGACGGCCAATACAGATGAAGAGCTGACAACCGAGCAGATGAAAGAAAATCTGAATTCCATTTACCGCGCCTGGCGGGAGAGTTACCGTGATATACGACGATCTCTCCACCAGGGTTTTTACCAGGGGTGGGATCTTCATCCCGGGCAGATTCCAATCAGATATTTTACGGTATTCAGCTACTTCCATGAGGGACTTGAACTTGCCGCTCAGCGTTTCAGACGGTTTCAGGAACAAGCTGCCCAGGCAACACGCTCAGGATGTCACTTCGATGATGTTGCAACCGGCTACGGCCTCTTCAACTTTTTCCAAAGAGCATGGGCATGCGGTGCGATTGATGAGCATCAACTTGAATCAGGCGGCCTGACAAGGCTTGACGTCGAAGCCGGCACATTTCAGGATTTAATACACAAACTAATAGAACCGGCCTGAGATTCGGCCAATCCCGTAGCTATCACGCCAACACCGGTTCCTCCTGCATTGGATCCAATGCCACGACTTCCTTGGGACACCAGAATCGTGGGGAGCGCTTTTGTATGTCAGCTAACTTTTTCCCCTGCTCAACATTTGTAAGCAACTCTGCCAAATATTCGGCGAGGTTATGTGTTGCAACCTGTTCATCAACAAAACCTCTGTTGAGCAGCCACCCGCCATGTTGAAAATCTCGAGCAACCTTTCTCTGTTGAAACTGCTCCACGACTCGTTTTCCCGAGAAGCCGATGTTGGCTGATCCGGTGACGACGATCATGTAATCGCCGCGCAGCCCATAGCTGATTGCCGTTCCACCCAATGTAGGATCAGCAATGACCGAAATGTGGGGAATACCTGCGGAGGATAGTTCATTGAGAGCGTGCTGAGCTTTGGGGATATTGCGATGCATGGATGGCGTACCCTCCTGCATCCTGGCACCACCACCCATCGCTACGACAATCAGTGGTGTCGATGTTTGGCGGGCCTGATGAGCCGCAAAATGGAACTTCTCCCCGATCTCATCACATAAACTGCTACCAACCAGGCCGAAATTATTGATCGCCAATACGACTGGGTGATTACGGATCTTCGCTCGGCCAGTAATGATTCCCGAATGCAATCCAGTTTTTTCAATCCCCCGCTGCAGATTCTCTTCGTATTTGGGGAAATGGAGTTGAGGTATCGAGCAATAGGCGATCGTTTCCTCGAACTCATGATATGAATTCGGATCCGTCAGCAAGCGAATCCAGTCAACGGGATGCAGGCGACGGTATGTATGTTCATCATTCGGATCCAGCGATAATGCACCCTTGAGATTTCCATACCGACGCTGAAGCGCATATTCCTGAATCTGTTCCCACTGGATGGGGCTGAGCATATCCGCATTGCGGCCCAATACTTCAGTCAGGTAGGCGGCATCGTGCTGCTCGATTGCATAAAGCATGGATGCAACATTAAAGCGACCCCTGGTGAGTGTTGGATCTTCTGCTTCGGACCCTGTTTTGCCATTGTGATGGTAGCCGTTGGTTTCTTCTGCAATATACGTAACGACGGCTTCACGCAAATCCTCAAATTCCCGGTCCTGATCGGCAGCGAGTCGAGCCAGCTTATCCTGTTCAGGGGAATCATCAGTTGTACCCCATTTCCCCATCGCGTAAAACTTCTCGCGTCGAGCTGATTCGACTTCTTCCTGCGGTAGTTGAAGGATTTCAGAGAGATTCCGTTTCAACGCTTCTCTTGCCGCATCAAGTAGTTCACCAGGATAACGATGCCCCGGGTGAAATCCCTCCTCGATAACTTCATCCACAGTCCCCTGCTCCAATGCATGGGCTGAGGTCAGGCACAACTCTTCTGCCGCCTTGGTAATCGATTCTGCACTGCGATTGCGGTACAGGATTGATGCGCACCCACCGGGACTGATGACCATGTAGGTTGCGTACTGATTGATAATGGTCCGGTTTGTTGCGGTAAGAGCGATTGCTCCACCGCTGGCACCGAGACTGATGATGTAAGAAAGGTTCGGTACTTTGAGTGAAGTCGTCCTGTGGATCACTTCGTTGATGGCAAACGCCTGTCCCTCTTCCTCTGAGTATTCCGAAGGATCCGCTCCCGGGGTATCGACAAACACCACGACCGGCCAGCCATTCTGCTCCGCTACGTGCATGGCATAAGTTGCTTTGCGATAACCATCGGGAAAACCCATACCCTGGTTCCAACGTCGATACTCCGACACCGGCAGGGTAAGCAATTCGGCCCGCTGGGATGATGGCCCCGTCTGCTGTCCGACCACAATCACTTTTTGAAATCGACCATTCAGATCGATCATCGCTTCCCCGGCAATTACCAGATGATCACCCCGTACACTCGGATTCGTGTAGAGTTGAATATCGTGAAAAATTGAGCGAATGTAATCAGAAGCCTTCGGACGCTCAGGATGACCTGAGAGCAGGAAAAGTTCGTAAGTTGATAAATTGGGGTAGACCTTCTTTTCCAGCGCCTGCAGTGTTTTCAACGTATCTGCATATTCCGGACTGTCGCCGGGGAGTGCTGCCAGACGATCATCCAGGTCTGCAATGTCAATTTCAAAAGGTAACCGAAAAGCCATTGTGCCAACTCTGATTCACAAGATTTTGTAGAACCTCATCATACCGCTTGAAGTGACTTGCGATAACCATCAAATCAGCAAACTTCACATCGTTGAGAGTGTATGCGTCCTGATATCCCAAAAATCACGCACTCTGCGGCTGGCAGATTTCCGTCAGAACGCCACCGGTACTCTTCGGATGAAGGAATGCGATCAGATTGTGATGTGCTCCCCTGCGGGGTGTTTCATCAATCATCTTTATGCCGGCCTTTTTCAATTGCTGAATTCGCTCCTGAATGTTGCTCACGGTGTAGGCAATATGGTGAAGCCCCTCCCCGCGTTTCTCAATGAATTTTGCCACCGGCGAATCGTTCGACGTCGGTTCCAGAAGTTCGAGTCGAATCTCATTTCCCGGTTGCCCAATAAGGAAAAAGCCTACATTCACTTTCTGGTCAGAGATGGTTTCTGTTGCTTCAAATCGCATTCCCAGGATGCGCTCGTAGAAGTCCTGATGGGCTGCGATTGATCGGACCGCTATCCCAATATGATTAATCGCCTGAGCTTCAATCATGATCACAGTTCCTCTCAGGAGAGTCGATCTGAATGATATGCGTCAGTGCCTCCACAATGCGATCCGCACCTGACGCAGGAGGCAAAGAACCCGCAAGGACATCCTTTTCGACCTGCTGCCTTATCTGCACGATTTCAGGATGTGATCGCACCAATTGGCGTACGCGATCGTCGATGAGTGAATTCATCCAGTGGAGCATCTGCCGTTGGCGTTTCTCGATCAACTGCCCTGATGACTTGAGTTGTTCTTCACGTTTGATAACGAGATCCCAAAGCTCACTGATTCCAATGTTCTTCAGCGCGCTGCACGTAACCACCGGCACCTGCCAGTCGGCTTCACGCGCATGAATATACTGCAGAGCGTGGCGATATTCCTCAGCGGTATGTTTTGCGATGGTTTCCTTTTCACCATCGGCTTGGTTGACCACGATCAAATCGGCCAACTCGATCAGACCCCGTTTGATCCCCTGCAATTCGTCACCGGCTCCGGGAAGTATCAATGCCAGGAAAAAATCTGTCATGTTCGCCACGACTGTTTCCGATTGCCCAACTCCTATCGTTTCCACAAGGATGACATCGAAGTCCGCTGCTTCACAGATCAACATCGTCTCGCGTGTTTTTCGAGCCACACCACCGAGCGTGCCTGCGCTGGGTGATGATCGAATAAACGCATTGTCATCAACACTCAAACGGGCCATGCGCGTTTTATCACCGAGAATACTGCCTCCAGTCAGATCGCTTGATGGATCAACCGCAAGCACTGCCACACGCAAACCACGTCCGGTCAGCATCGAACCCAGTGTTTCAATGAAAGTGCTTTTCCCCACGCCCGGCATACCGGTAATCCCGATTCTCGCAGCATTGCCGGTATGTGGCAGAAGCTTAGTGAGCAAATCCTGAGCGAGAGATTGATGTCGCAGGTGACTGGATTCGACAAGTGTGAGTGCTTTGCCCAGTATCACACGATCGCCGTTCCTCACGCCGTCGATGTATTCCTGTAGAGATAACTCCCGGGGCAACTGTGAAGCGGATTGATCAGTCATATCATTCATCGAATCAGGATTGTAACCCGATTTCCCCTTGATAGATGGCTGGATCAGTTCTGCATCTGTTTGATGAGTACCTTGATCACCGTCTGCGCCGCCTCCGCGACCACAGTGCCAGGGCCGAACACCGCGGTTACCCCCGCTTCATACAGTGCGGGATGATCATCCGGTGGAATCACCCCGCCGACAATAATCAGAATGTCCTCTCGTCCGAGTTGCTTCAACTCAGCTTTGAGTTGAGGGATCAATGTGAGATGACCTGCTGCCAGTGTACTAATCCCAACGACATGTACATCATTTTCGACCGCCTGCCGAGCCGTCTCTCCCGGTGTCTGGAACAGCGGGCCGATATCAACATCAAATCCAAGATCAGCAAATGCGGTTGAGATCACTTTCTGCCCACGATCGTGGCCGTCCTGTCCCATCTTGGCGACGAGTATGCGAGGTCGACGGCCTTCATGCTCCTGAAACTTCTCCACGGCTGATTGCACATCGTTCAGTATGTCCATCTGCACTTCCCCGAGTTCGTTGCGATAAATCCCACGAATCACCTGCGTGGTCGGTTGATGGCGACCATACACTTTTTCCAGAGCCGATGTCATTTCTCCTACAGTCGCGTGAGCACGAGCCGCATTCACTGACAGCTCAAGCAGATTACCGTTTCCGGTCCTGGCCGCATTCGTCAGCGCATCAAGCCCTGTTGATACCGCTTGGTCATCACGGTCTGCTCTCAACTGCGTCAATTGTGCAAGCTGCTCTTCCCGCACTTTGCTGTTGTCGACCTGGCGGACTTCGATCGGTTCTTCATCATCAGTCTGGTAGGCATTGACACCGACGAGAATCTGCTGGCCGGAATCGATCCTGGCCTGGGTGCGCGCTGCGGCTTCTTCAATTCGGCGTTTGGGCAGACCATGCTCAATCGCTTTGGCCATTCCCCCGAGTTTCTCGATCTCGATCAGGTGTTCCCAGGCGCGATGGAGCAGATCATGGGTAAGCCGCTCTACATAAAAACTCCCACCCCACGGATCGACCGTCCAGCAGGAATCCGTCTCCATTTGCAGGAAAAGTTGCGAATTGCGGGCAATTCGAGCAGAAAAATCACTGGGTAATGCGAGCGCTTCGTCCAACGCGTTGGTATGGAGACTTTGCGTGTGACCGTGGACTGCCGCCATTGCTTCCAGGCAGGTGCGGGTTACGTTGTTGTACACATCCTGTGCGGTCAGACTCCACCCGCTGGTCTGTGTGTGTGTGCGCAACATCATGCTTTTCGGATCGCTGGGATTGAACTGTTTGACGAGCTTCGCCCAGATCACACGGGCGGCTCGCAGCTTGGCGATCTCCATAAAGAAGTTCATTCCCGATGCCCAGAAGAATGAAATGCGCGGAGCAAATGCGTCAATATCCAAACCCGCATTCACACCGGTGCGAATGTACTCCAGACCATCCGCCAGAGTGTAGGCCAACTCCAGATCTGCGGTTGCGCCCGCTTCCTGCATGTGGTAACCGCTGATGGAAATACTATTGAACCGGGGCATGTGATTGCTGGTGTACTTGAAGATGTCAGCAATGATGCGCATGCTTGGCTCAGGTGGAAAGATGAACGTGTTGCGGACCATGAATTCCTTGAGAATGTCGTTTTGAATCGTGCCGGTGAGCTGCTCATGCACAACGCCCTGTTCTTCCCCGGCCACGATGTAGAGCGCCATGATCGGCAACACCGCTCCGTTCATTGTCATTGACACACTCATCTGATCGAGCGGAATGCCGTCAAACAATGTGCGCATATCGAGGATGGAATCGACCGCAACACCGGCCATACCTACATCTCCCACGACCCGCGGATGATCCGAGTCGTACCCGCGATGCGTCGCCAGGTCGAATGCAATGCTCAAGCCTTTCTGCCCGGCTGCAAGATTCCTGCGATAAAACGCGTTTGAATCGCGCGCAGTCGAGAAGCCGGCATACTGGCGAATCGTCCACGGACGCACGACGTACATCGTGGGATAAGGGCCACGAACGTAAGGCGGCAATCCGGGCAGTGAATCAATGTGCTCAATCCCCGCAATATCATCAGCGGTATACAACGGCTTGACTGATACTCCCTCCGGCGTCTGCCAGGGTGATTCCCCTGTACCAGTTTGTGTATTGTTGGGTGGATTCTTCTGCCACGCGATGTTTGCGAAGTTTGGGATTGCAGTCATGACAACACTCCCTCTTCGACTAACAATTCCCGCAGAACCTGAAGAGCATTACAACCCAGGTAGATACATTCATCCACGCCTGCGTGCGCATCCCCTACCGGATCCGAAATCGCGGTTGTTCCTGATACCTGAGTAATCTCCGTAAGTATTTTGGGATGACCTGCTAGGATGATGCTACCAGCATCGGCTTGTCTCAAAGCCCGAGCAACCGTTTCAGCGTGCTTTTGATAAACAGGATCAGAAGAACAGATAACTGCAATCTGAGCGCCGCTTTGAGAGAATTCCTGTGTGAGTTGTTCCGGATCAAGTGAGCCGGCACCGGCGATGATCTCAAATCCTCCCACAGCAAAGAAGTTTTCAGCAAAGGTGCTGCGGGCAGTATACTGAGCCGGCGTACCCAGATTGGCAAGAAAAACGTGTGGCCGATTTCCATGCTGATGGAAATACCGATCACTTGCATCTCGAAGTTGTTCAAACTGTTCTGCATCCGGACGAGAATACAGTGGTTGGAGAACAGTAAAGCTTTCATCACCCTCAGAAAAAGTCTGTATTTCTGCTAGATCAAACAACTCATCGTGTAAGGGAAATTCACTGACGCCGAGGATCGGTTGATCGCGGCGAGCGATTTTTTCTTGTCGATTCTGATACACCTGATTGATTTGATCGTGTACCCAGCCGGATGTGAGCGCAGCTGTCATTCCACCGTGTGACTCGATCTCCTGGATAATCTTCCAGGCATACCGACAGAATGTCTCGGTGAGTGTTTCGATGAACCATGATCCACCGGCTGGATCTATAACGCGATGCAGGTGGGCTTCTTCCCGAAGGATATGCTGGGTATTCACGGCAAGACGACGGCCAAGATCACTCGATACACCCTCAAACCGGTCGTGTGGCATGCTGGTAATGACATCCGCTCCACCGATTGCACCGGCAAAGCAGCATGTGGTGTTGCGCAGTATGTTGACCCATGGATCGCGCCGAGCCAGTACACGTCGACTCATTCCGACCTGCAACGACATCCGCTGCGCATCTTCACTGCCGCCGGATTGATCCACCACATAAGACCACAATGCTCTGGCAGCGCGCTGCTTGGCAATGGCATGAAACAGGCGACAATCCAGGCCGGTGCGAAAATGGATCTGCTTTGCCGCTTCATCAATGGTCAATCCCCGATCAACCAATTCTCGCAGGTATTCAATGCCGGTTGCGAGCGCAAACGCAAGATCCTGCACATCATGAGCGCCGGCTTCGTGGTAGGGACTCGTATCAACACCGATCGCAGTCACATTCGGCCAATGTTCTTTGGTTTGTTTGGCCAGGTCTGCCAGCTCACCCCACTCTTTTGTCATGTCCTGCGGGACATCACCTGATCGTGCAATTGCAGCCAGTGGATCGAAATTGAACGCGCCGAAAATTGACGTTGGCTGAGCACCTCGTTGCTGCCACAGTTCCACTAATTGATGCGTCATCTGGTGTGTTGAGTCCTTTCCATCCAGCGCGATCGCGACTCTTTCCACATCAACGCCAGCAAGTATTCGCTCCAGCTCTATCCCATCTTGTGAACTGGCAGATGAATTGCAGTGAAGTTCTATTGAATTGATCCCTGCTTTGAGATCTTTCGTGATCGCATGATTCACCGCGGCTGGATCGGGATCTTCGTATACCTGCCGTATATCCCACCCTTGAGTGATTCTGGAAAATCCGTAAGAAAAGGTGTATGGGGGGGTATGTGTGGGGGGGTATAGAGGTTGCAGATCAATACCCTCATCTGTATGCCTGATGAGGGTTTCATCCCATGATTGCCCACGCAGGCTCTTTTCCGCAACCGCGCGCCACTGCTCGATCGACGGTGCTGGAAAATCATCTGAGGTTGTGAATATGGTTTGAAGCAACGCGATGATCTTCCAGTGGGATAATGACAAACAACTGTGCTGAGCAGGTCCACATTGTAGTCAGTCCGGGTAGGTGTATCTGCAGTGTGTTTCTGGCAGACTGATGGATAGTAGGGATATTTCGATCAGTCGCTGCTGACGTGTGCGATGGAATAGTTGGGCGATTCCTGTGTGATCTGAATGTCGTGGGGGTGTGATTCGGTCAAGCCAGCGGTGCTGTTGCGGATGAAACGAGCATTCTGGCGCAATTCCTGAATATCTGCGCACCCGCAATAACCCATCGCTGCCCTCAGACCACCTACCAGTTGATAGACAAAATCATCAAGTCTCCCGCGGTAAGGAACCCGTCCTTCAACACCTTCGGGAACGAATTTCCTTGTATCTGTGATTCCAGCCTGCCCATACCGATCTGCCGAACCGGCTCCCATCGCGCCCTGTGAACCCATACCCCTGTAGGTTTTATATCTACGACCGCGATGGAGAATGAGGTCACCGGGGCTTTCATCCATACCGGCAAAGAGTGAGCCGATCATGACACAGCTTGCTCCGGCAGCGATCGCTTTGCTGATGTCGCCACTCTGGCGAATACCACCGTCGGCAATCACCGGAATTCCTTTTCCCTCAGCAGCACGACAAGCATTGGCGATGGCTGAAATCTGCGGAACACCGACACCCGTCACGACGCGCGTCGTGCAGATAGAGCCGGGGCCGATACCGACTTTGACCGCATCTGCCCCAACCTCAATCAGATCACGCGCCGCTTTTTCTGTCGCAATATTTCCGGCAATGATGTCGATTTCAAATTGTTCACGTATGGCCTGGACAGTGCGGATGACGTTTTCACTGTGGCCGTGGGCGGTATCTACCACAATCACATCAACCTCAGCATCAATGAGCTGCTGCACGCGATCCATCTGATGAACTCCCACCGCTGCGCCGACGCGCAAACGTCCACGACTGTCGCGGCAGGCTGCGGGATGCGTTCTGATATTGTCGATGTCTCGCATGGTGATAAGGCCGGCCAAATGGCCCTTTTCATCAACGAGCAATAACTTCTCTACGCGGGCCTTTGTCAAAATGGACTCTGCAATCTCGGGAGTGGTATCAGGTGGTGCGGTAATGAGAGGATCGCAGGTCATTGCATCGCCGACCCTGCCTGATACGTGATCGAGAAACTTCATATCACGTCGCGTGAGGATGCCCACAACTTTCCCCTTTGCCTCACCTCCCTCCGTCACGGGAAATCCCGATACATTCTGTTCATCCATCAGCGAAAGCGCATGGGCTACCGAATCGTCCGGGTTGAGTGTTATGGGATCGGTGATAACACCGTTTTCACTCCGCTTGACCTTGGCGACCTCCCGGGCCTGGTCTTCGATCGACAGGTTCTTGTGAACGATGCCGATTCCGCCCTCCTGAGCCAGCGCAATAGCTAATGATGACTCCGTAACCGCGTCCATCGGGGCAGAGATGAGGGGAATGTTAAGAGTGATGTTTCGGGTGAGCTGGGTCGACGTATCAGTCTGGTCGGGGGTGATGGCGCTGAACGCCGGAACCAGCAAGATATCATCGAACGTGATGCCGTCTTGAAGAATCTTGTGCTCCATTAAGCAATCATCGTGACATGTCCTCAACTTGTCAAGGGACGAGGAGAGAGGGGGCAAACGTGAATTGACCGAGATTGATGGCGGCTTCACCAGGGATTCTCAATGGCAGGAGTTTGGGACTTGAAAACGTCGCTATTCCTTTCCTGCCCGGGTTTTGGTATTCTTTGGAGTTTTGAATCTATCCCCTCTGAAGAGGCTGAAATGCAGCATGATTCCATCTTATCCCTCAATCGGAGTACATTGTGGGAGACCATACGATAGTTCTCTACAGGTCTCGGAACTCCAATTGTGGCAAGGACGTACCTACCCAAGTACATATGGAGAATGACCTGTTCGAAGATTCGGAACATTTAAGTGAGGTTTAGAGCGTACTGTGACTACTCAGACCGAAAGCACTGAAACATTTGCCGCCCCGGTACACCACGATGCGGGCACCACGGAAGGGGAAGGTAAAAAGTACTTCGAGAAATACCTTTCTGCATGCATCAAGTATGAAGCATCAGACTTGCACCTCAAAGCTGACCTTCCACCTCGGGTTCGAGTCAGAACAAAACTGAAAAGTCTGCAGACTGATCCACTGACTCCAGATGTTCTGTTTCAGTTGGCAAAAGATGTTCTTGACGAGGGACAGTACATCCACTTCAAAAAGCACGGGCAACTCGACTTTGCCTACGATTACGATGATGACGCCCGCTTTCGGGTGAATCTTTTCATGGCACGCGGTAAACCATCGCTGGCCTGCCGCTTGATCACGTCCAACATCAAGAAGTTTGAAGATCTTCACCTTCCTGAAATTCTTGGCGATGTGGCAATGAGTGCTCAGGGTTTAATCCTGTTTGCAGGAGTCACTGGTTCCGGGAAATCAACCTCGATTGCGTCGATGCTCCAATTCGTCAATGAGCGTAAGAGAATTCACATTGTCACCATTGAAGATCCGATCGAATACATCTTCAAAGATGATAAAGCCACAATTAATCAACGAGAAGTAGGGATTGACTGCCTCAGCTTCAATGAAGCATTGCGATCGTTGGTGCGGGAAGATCCGGATGTCGTGCTTATCGGTGAAATGCGTGACTTTGAGACATTTGAAGCCGCCATCCGTGCAGCAGAAACGGGGCACCTTGTCTTTGGTACCATTCACGCTTCATCTGCCTGGCAAACATTCGGCCGAATTTATGACCTCTTCCCGGAAGCGGAACGTGAGCAAATCCGCAAATTGCTTTCCTACAACCTCCGGGCCATCATCTACCAAAAATTGCTCCCCACTCTCCACGAGGATATTGCACGTATCCCAGCACTGGAAATCCTGCTCAACACGCCGATCGTGCAGAAATACATTCAGGAAGCTCGTGAAAATGAGCTTCTCGATGTGATGAAGAAACAGGGGCAGGAGGAGGGCATGCAGGACTTCACCACAGCACTGGTGAGGCTTGTCGAAAAAGAATACATTCACCACAGGGTTGCCCTGGAATCCACCGCCAAGCCGGAGGAACTGAAAATGCGCCTCAAAGGTTTTTCTTCCTGACCTATTCAACGAGCGATCAACATGATGCAGACCTCATCACTTTATTTTGCCGCCCTTGCATTTCTGATAAGCCCCTGGATGCCGGTACTCATGTTCCTGCCATTCATTCCCTGGGCCTGGTTAATTTCCAGCAAGCTGGAAGAAGATGCGCGAATATTCCAACTCAATCCCCAGAAGTGGAACAGTCTACACCTCACTGCCGGAGTTGGAGCACTGATTGCCATGTTGGCAATTCCGATTTTCTGGGCAAGCTGGCCGATTGGAATGCTTATCCTCTTTGCGCCGATTCTGGTGTACTGGCGGGTACGCAATGAGTCAGTGCCCGAATCGAAACGTTTCTACCTTACTGGAGCAGGCCTCGCCGCTCGTATCGAAGCCAGACGCCAAGCCAGGGTTGCCAAAGATGCGCTGATCCAATTTGTGGATGCAAAGGGTAATTCGCACGGATTACCACTCAAGGATGATCCTGAATATGCCAGCCACATGCTGGCCGAGGATCTCCTCGGACCGGCAATCGATGCCAGAGCCTCTCGTATCGAGGTTGCCATTGGCTCAAATGGTGTTGCCATTGCTCAAAATGTTGATGGTGTTCGCTTCCAGCGCGATCCCATCACACCTGAGCAGGCTCTGCAACTGATGGATTATCTCAAACAATACGCCGGATTAGACGCCGAAGATCGACGTCGCCATCAGACAGGACAATTCCAGATCGTGAGACCGGATGGCAAATCTGAACTCACCGTTGTCACGGCAGGCTCATCCAATAGTCAGGTCTTGAGAATTGATATAGATAGAACGAACCGGTTGAACAAACCTTTTGACGATCTTGGACTCCTCCCTCAACAATTGGAAGAACTCAACACTTTGGAGGAACCTCACAACCGCCATGGCATCATCCTCGTGGGCGCACCTCCCGGTCAGGGACTCTCCACAACCTTGTACAGCTTCATCGGGCGCCACGATGCCTATACCTCCAACATAAAGACCTTGGAGCGTGAAATTCTCGTCGAACTCGATGGCATCACTCATGTGCAATGGGATGCGAACAATCCGGAAATCGACTACGCCAGTCATTTACAGTCAATTCTTCGTCGTGATCCTGATATCGTCATGACCGGACAAGTGAGAGATGCAGAAACTGCAACAATAATCACCGAACCGGGGATTGAAGGTCCTTTGCTGTATGTCCCAATACGCAAAGCCAACATCGTCGAGATGATCAACTACTGGGTGAAACTGGTCGGCAATCTCAAACAGGCAACTCGCGCATTGAAAGCGGTTACCAATCAACGTCTGTTACGTACCTTGTGTCCTAACTGCAAACAGGGTTATCAACCTACCGCTGATCAATTGAAGAGGCTTAATTTACCAGCTGAAAAAGTACCGCAACTCTTCCGCACCGGCGGCAAGATTCAAATCAAAAACAAGATTCAAACCTGCCCGATTTGTCAGGGAACAGGATACTTCGGTCAATCAGCGGCATTTGAAGTTATGTTGATCGATGATGAGGGGCGAAAGATTCTTACCAAGGGCGATCTTAAAGCAGCTCTCGCTCATGCACGACGAAACAAAATGATCACCATACAGGAATCGGCCATGCATAAAGTGATCAATGGCGATACGACAATCGAGGAGTTGATCAGAGTAATGGCTCCAGCGAAAAATGCCGCCCCGGCAAAATCTCCCGCATCCTGACTTATTCTGTTAATCATCAATGACAATACTGCCAAACGCATCCATGTAATGAGATTCAAACTACCATGATGTTTTATATTTTCAACATTGGCGTCATTCTTCTGGTCGGCCTGATCGCATATTGGTGGGCGAACCAGGGGCTTTTCAGTTCATTTCTTCATTTGCTTTGTGTGATTATTGCCGGTGCTCTGGCGTTTGCCGCGTGGGAACCGATCACTACGGGTTTGCTGCTCCACGGGAATAAATTCGACAACTACGCCTGGGGAATTGCACTTATCATTCCCTTTCTTGTTTTCCTTGTCATCTTCCGGATAGCGCTGGATAAGATTGCCCCGGACAACGTCAGTTTCCCGATATGGACCAACTACGCTGTTGGATTCCCGCTGGGGGTGGTTGCCGGCACACTTACCATAGGAATTTTTCTAATCGGGGCCGGGCACATCCAATCAGGCCGATCTCTCTTTGGATTTCAGGGATGGCAGCGAAGCAATTCGACAGGAAAAGTGACACAGGTCCAATCTGCCTGGTTTCCCGCTCACAAAATCACCAGCCAGTTCTACAGTTGGCTCAGTGTGTCTTCCATGGGCGCTTTGGGCGGAACTTCAACCCCAATGCAACGTTGCAATCCGGAACTCTACAAACAAATGACACTGATTCGCGATTCCTACAAGGAGGGTACATCAGCCATGGCGCTGGTTCCGGACTCCGTGCAGGTCAACGGTGTCTACATTTGTGATGAACTTCGAAAAATTGCTGTTTCTCTGAATTTTGATGCCAAGGCGCAAGACTACGGTGAGCAGTTGACCATCTCCAGCGCGCAGATCAGATTGATCGGCAGTACCCACGGCCAGGGATCCCCGTCAGTGGTTCATCCTGAGAACTGGTCGCAGGAAACTACGCGAGGTCGAGGACATTTCGTTTTTGATGATGTTTCGCATTATGCTACGAGTGTTCCCGGTCGGCAAACCGCCCAAATCACGTTTATTTTCCCAGCACTGGAACATGGACAACCGAAATATGTGCAGATTCGCGGGACACGCGTGAACCTGTCTACCGTTCAAAAAGTTGAGGCAAGCTATAGCGCATTTGCCGGAGTTTCAGGCGGCGAGGATACATCATCCGAATTTGTCGGCGGTGGTGATATTCGGAGTGCCATCAGGATTGACAACCGCTTGAGAGGGTTGAACGTTGGCACCAATCAATTACCCGGAGGCATCCGCCACATCGATCGCTATTTCTCCGAAGGAGAAGCTTCCATTTCTAAAGGTGGTGATCGCCCGGCCCGCAGTCTCCAAATTCAAGGCATCTATGAAACGCCGGGCACACGAATTGTCAAACTTGATGTGAGTCGAACAAGCCCTGCCAACATTTACGGGGCTGTCAGTAGAGAAGCTGGCAACAATGCTCAACTCGCCCTGGTTGACACCGCCGGGCGTGAATACTCACCCATCGGTTATCTTCATGAGAAAACGGACTCGTATCACATCAAGCTTGCCCCGAGCCGCTTTGTTCGTACCATTGATGAATTGCCATCCCTTCCCAGCGCTGGAAATCAGACGCTTGAGCTGATCTTCAGAGTCACGCAAAATGTCACAATCGCTGCCTTTCGTATGGGTGATGTCACGGTCGGCACCTGCAACGTCAATGTTCCCCCTGCGCTGTAAGCTCATAGTGACGCTGGTATTTATTTCCTCACAATCAATTTATCACTGCGGTGAAGCCGCCGCCAAACACCCCCCTAACTGGCTTACTCATCTCGCCAGGATGTACTCGGATACCTGATTCAAATCCTAATTGTCGTCTTATGGGTCCATCTCAGCGTTTGATAACTGAAAAAGCATCCCGATTAAATACCGAAAATCGATCCATTTATTTGATTTCAGTTGCATAAAGCCCTGTTATCCCTCACAATAGGTACGACCATTCCGGGAAGCAGTGTCGAATAACGTCGAGAGAGAGCACATTCGCTCGTGGTGAGTGAAGAAAGGATGTACTTCGCATACTCACCGACTTGCCTGTTTTTAATAGGCAGACGATTGGGTTGTATTCTCTCGAAGAGTGTATTCACAATTGACTGCTGAAAAGAGTCTCACAACACAGGGTAAGTCACACGCGTGAACAGCATTTTTGCCATGACTGCAGGATGTGTGTAAATGTAGAAATTCGACTCTCTCAGATTGAGGAGTACGTTGATACGATCTCTCATGGATGAAACAGGGGATGTATCAACCAATTGAAGAAACTAGGAGAAAAAAGCTTATGAAAGCAAGATTACTATTAGCCGCAGTCGGCATGTCGGCACTGCTAAGCACTGGTGCTTACGCTGACCTGACTGAAGGCTTTGATGACATCGAAACTCTTGTACCAGCTGGTTGGTACATGCAGAACAACAGTGAACCACTTGGTGTCCTTGACTGGTTCCAAGGTAATGATACCGTCTTCCCTTCCCATGAAGGCGATCCTACCTCTTACCTCGCTGGTAACTACAATAGCAGTGGTTCGCCCGGTACGATCAGCAACTGGCTGCTTACACCGGAAATGACCCTCAATAACGGTGATACGATTTCCTTCTGGACCAGAACGGTTGAAGCCTCTGGTTGGGCGGATCGCCTGCAACTTCGCTTGAGCACGAACGGTGGAAGCACCGACGTCGGCACAGGCGCGTTTGACGTAGGCGATTTCACAACCCTGCTCCTGGATATCAATCCCAATTACGAGCTCGGTGGTGTATATCCCGAAGAGTGGACGCAGTTCACTGTGACCCTCAGTGGTCTTGGTGGCCCGACCGATGGTCGCGTTGCACTTCGCTACTTCGTTGAAGACTCAGGCCCCTCGGGCGTGAACTCCAACTATATCGGTATCGACACCTTCAGCTACACGGTCCCGGCACCCGGCGTGCTGGCCCTCCTCGGGCTGGCTGGACTGGTTTCCCGTCGTCGCCGGTAATTGAGATCGATCAGTCTTGAACGACTGAACATCTGCAGCAGCTACATTACTTCCAAAACCGGTCCACGCTCCCGCGTGGATCGGTTTCTTTTTGTAGCGACCTGCAAATCATTGGCCCCATTGAATATATATAACACATGTTTAGCATTTAGCATGGACTCAATCTATTCCTCGAACTGAATACATAGAGCTGGAAAGTGGTGCGTTTGGATCTCCAGTCGTGAATCGCCGTGACCTTGTCGCGATCAGAATACACGGCGAAGATCATGTGAGGATGTCAAGATCGCGGGTGTTTATATTTTGATCCCACAATTCCACCATGTACATGTAGATTTTTCATGCCCCAGAATAGTGATACGTATACAACAAAAACCCCCAGCCGGTGAAGGCTGGGGGTATGTGAGGTTTCAGGAATTGTCAATCGACAAACGGATTACGGCAGGCAGCCGCAGGGGATGTCGAGCGGGATACCAACGCCGTTGTCATACATGCACCACGCGGTATCCTCATCGGTGACATCACCGGGGCATTCCCACGTGGAGTTCACCGGATCAGTCCGCTGCAGACCCTTACCGTTACCGTCGATGGAACCGTGCCACAGGAACCAGCAATCATCGGTCTCATCTGAGTAGATCTCGATGTAGTAGCAGGTATCCGCTGCCAGAACCAACGGAGTGGAACACGTGTAATCATATTCCCAGATGATGTAGGCCAGACCGAACATAGAACCTGAATTTGTGGCCACAGGTGCCACGCCATCGTAGGCTGCATACAGCGTATCCGGGCAGCTATCCATATCAACATCGGTGTAGAACCGGATGTTGAAGGTCTGCTGAGCGACATCAGGATCGCACGGTACGAATCCACCGGCACCATCATCGAAGAACGCACTGATGCCCCAGAATGTGAGGGTATCAAGCGTCACAGGATCAGACAGACG
>JANQEQ010000037.1 GCA_028278245.1 Phycisphaerales bacterium
CACCGGCCGTTTGCGCTGATGTCAGGACATCAACCGTTACATCAATCGTGGCTCCGGCAGTATCACTCAACCGGGCGGCATTGATGGTCACATCATCCAACAGTGTGGATGAAACACCGGCCGTGGTGTAATCGAAGTTGCCGTTGAGCAGGTTGATACCCTGGAAGCTCGTGGAACCGGCGATACGGTCGATGGTCTGCAGGATGGAATCGATCTGAAGCTGGTTTGCTTCCTTTTCCTCTGCCGCCACGCCGGCATCGTTGGCCGATGAACCAATCAAAGACTGCATTTCAAGAAGCAGGTTATTGATTTCCTGTAGCCCACCCTCCGCTACGTTGACGACCTGTTCGGCTCGTTCAGCGTTGCTGATAGCGGCGGTGATGGCGGCCTTTTCGCTGCGCAGGTTCTCGCTGGCGATCAGACCGGCGGGATTATCGGCACCGCGGTTGATCCGCAGTCCCGTGCTCAGTCTTTCGAGGCTGGACACCAAACCACGGTTCTGGGTTGCCAGAACCCGCTGTGCCAGCATCGACGATACGTTAGTGTTAATGCGACTCATTTGTATCCTCCATGAAAGTACTTTCACCACATAAGTGCGGTATGTTTCTTTCTGGCATCAGATGTAAGGCCTCGATGAAGAGTCTCAAGTCACACCAAGCTTTCTGTGAGAACTTGCACATCAGTCTCCATACCCCTGAATACCATTACTCAGGCCATGGTCTCTCACCCTATCTCTGCACAGGTTCAGCCTGCGCGTTGAGTACGGTTCATTGGGTGATTGACAATGTGTGTATCGACCTGAGCCTACGATCAGTACGTTTCACCTTTGGAAATAGGACAGAGTTAGTATCTTTCAAACGGAACAAGTAGAACAACTCATACAAACGACCCTCACGTGATGTGAGGGTCGGTAATAGTGATTCAATTACAGGACGTACTGAATTGTCAGCGTAACCACTATTGCAGCAGCGCCAGCACCGATTGGGTTTGCGCATTGGCGATGGCAAGCACTGAAGTGCCCGCTGAAACAAGAACCTGAGCACGTGTGAGAGCTGCTGTCTCGGCAGCAAAATCCGCATCCCGAATGGTCGATTCGCTGGCCGCGATATTCTCAATGCCGATCTGGAGTGAGTTGATATTCGTCTGGATCGTATTGCGCTCGATCGAGCCGAGTTGACCGCGAAGGACCGAGACATCAGTTATCGCTGCATCAAGGATTTTCGATGCAGACTGGGCCTTGCCGTTGTTCAGCGAATTGGTCTGTCCGGACTTGATGGATTCCAGGTAATATCGGGCCCCGGCTACGGTGGTTCCTCCCAACCGGCTTGCAGCCATGGACTGGATGCCGAATCCCACCTGCTGGGTTGCCGAGATTGACGGCCCCAGTTGGAAATTCACACCTCCTCCCGTCACATTAAATGTCTTGGCTGCTGAACCACCGACCATGGTGGCGTAATCAGTGGTCAGAACCAGCTTCACCCCCAGGCCGGGCGTATTGAGTGAGACTTCGACGCCTCTTCCCACTGCCAGTGCACCGTTGACCACGGCAACGACATCCTGTCCAATATCGCGCTGCAGTACAGTGGCAACAGTTTTATCTTCATAGAGCTGGAAGAAATCTCCGCCGGCGCCAATCTTTCTTACCGAGACAAACTGGTCAGAGCCGTATTCGATGGAATTGAAGTACAGTCCGCTCGTGGCGTCTCCGGCATTATAAAGAGAAGCGCTGATACCGGTGGATTCCTTGAGTGTGTTAACAGCGGTAATGACGTTAGCCAGTGTTGTGCCTGAGACAAAGGACATGGTCTGCACACCATCATCTCCGGCAACTTCGAGCGTGACACTGCTCAGAAGTGTTCCGGTCGGTGCGGAGAGGAAAAGCTGCGCCGTTTGCGCTGATGTAACTACTTCTACGGACACGGGAACATTGCTAGCGTTGCCGAACTGTGCGCTGAAAACCGTGAGATCACTGATTGCGCTGACCGCGACACCTGAGGTTGTGTATTCGAGAGATCCATTGAGGAGTTGCAATCCGGCAAAGCTGGCGGTATTTGAGATCCTTGTGATCGATTCGATCGCGCTGTCAATCTGCAACTGGTTGGCGTCGATCTCTTCCTGACTGACACCGCCGGTGTTTGCCGCTTCGATAACAAGCGACTTGATCGAGGTGAGCAGATCTGCCACTTCGTTGAGATACCCCTCCGTGGTGGCAATGACCGAACTGGCTCTTTCCGAGTTGGATACAGCTTGCTCCAGGCCCTTCATCTCACTGCGGAGACGTTCAGAAACAATAAGCCCGGCCGGGTCGTCTGCACCTCGGTTGATTCTAAGGCCGGTAGAAAGGCGCTGCAACCGTGTGGTAAGATCGGCATTGGATCGTGACAGACCCGATTGTGCGATTAACGATGCTATGTTTGTGCTGATTCTAGCCATGGCAATCCTCCTTGATTGAGGCTAGCGAAATGTTGTACCGTCCTGGTGATCCTTCATCCTGGACCTGAGAAACTCGTATATGAAAAAACCTCTCTCAGTGCCGCGTAGACCGGGGAAGGTCATGCGCTTTCCCGTTGAGAGGGTGGAGATTTTCCTTTCACTCGACCAGCAGGAGTCATGGTTGAACGCTCCTTTCTGGTCGTCCGTGTTGCATGAGAACGGAGTGAAGCAAACTCATCGTCCATGAGACAAGAAGCCTGCTCGTTTTCGCGTCTGATCGCTTCGTACACCTCCTTCCGGTGTACCGCGACTTCAGAGGGCGCTTTTATTCCCAGGCGAACCTTATCTCCCCGGATATCGACGACGGTAAGTTCAATGTCGTCGCCGATCATGATCGTTTCGTCTCGCTGACGTGAGAGCACCAACATTCGTTGGCTCCTTCCTGGTTGGTGGGATCGCGCAGCGTATATCTGTGAGATCCCTACTGAGGTATCCATTCCTCAGTGCGGTCAGCTTGTCGGCGAACCTGTGGATGCTTCCATCCGAGCAGGTGCGCACATTCCATCCATCAACGTCGGTTAAGCGGTAGCCGCCTGAGCCGTTTCAGCCAGTTTCACCAGCTTATGCCGCGTGTTCCAGCGTTTGTCCGCCAGCACGAGTTGCATTCCCTGGTGATTGGTGATGTTGATGACAAGTGGTCCCTGGAGGTTGGCGGTGAGGGTCTGATCGTATTTGTTCACGATCACAAAGACCTGTGCCTCCTCCAACTTGGATATCCCAAGCTCTTCCATCTGTTCCTGCCGGATGGTGGCTTCATACTCCTTGGCCCACAATGTCGGGTCAGTGACAACGAAAGCCAATTCAGGGGTGTCCACGGCCTGGAGCCAGAAGAACACCCCATCATCATCCGGCTGAAGCAATGCAAAACGTTTTGCATTGGAAAAGCCGAGCAATCCTGTGGGGAAATCGATGATACGAGTTTCATCGACCTCCACTAAACCAAATCGGGTCGTTTGCACGTTCATGAGAACGCTCCAATCCATCGGTCTACCAGTCCTTGGCCTGTTCCGTTCTCTACTCCAAGAACGGCTGGACTTCCTGTCCTGATCACCGACCCGACCGGGAGGTTGATGATCACGTGAAGAACCTGCTAACGAAGAAAATCAAGCAGGCTCGTGGTTTGCAAATGTCCTGCAGTGAGCAGTGCTGCCTCCAGTTGCTGCTGCAGGGTGGAAAATCGAATTGAGGCTTCTGTGAAATCCAAATCTCTTACCTGACTGCGAAGTGACTCATCCTGAATCCGCAGATTCTCCTCCCGATCAGTGGCACTTGTGACTCTTTGTGCTCGAACTCCCACATCAGCACGTGCCTCTGCCAAACGGGAGATATCTGCTTCAAACTTCCCTGTTGCAAGTGTGATGCCACGCTCATCATCAGCCAGTAATGCATCACGAAGTGCAATTAAGTGAGTAAACACACTTTCAACGGCAACGGTTGCGCGATCCTCACCGATCAAAGTTGCGCTTGTCGTTGAACCCAGGATTCCCAGATCCTCAGCGGCGAAGGAACCATTGAGCGAAATGACACTGGTGGTTCCACCGGCAGGAAGTGTGTTGTCAGTCAGAACGATGCCATTACCGTCCGCTGCAAGTCCAGCGCTGAACTCTGCCGGCACCGCCACACCTGCTGCAACCGCAGCGGCGTTGATTGCATCAAGTACATCCTGCACCGTCTCAGAACCTGCCAAATCCACATCAAAAGCGGTACTGTTTTTCAGAGCAATCTGAAAATCGAGATCAGCTACCGGATCAGGAAGCCCTGTAAACGGATCGACACTCCCCTCACGGATGTTCACCCCCAAGCCATGGTTGAAGTCATCCAGCAGAGTGGAACCGGTCAGAGATCGCACACCCAATTCGGTCGCGGTCGTGCCGCCTCCCACTTCACCGATACTCATGAATGCGCCGGATAATTCATTAACGAAATTGAGACGGTCACCAGTCTCCGCGATCTCAACCCTGATTCCGATGTTGAGACCGGCAACTTCATTGATGATGTCCTGAACCGTTTCTACACCGGAAAGATCAAGATTGCGGGTTTGTCCCGCATTGGAGAGACGTATTGTGCCCATCGGGACGGTAATTCCGGTCAACAAGTCAACCGGGGTCATTTCCGTTAGGATCGGATCAAGATCGCCACCCACCGCACCCCCGGGGGGGAAGGTCATGTTGATACCAAGGTCAGCCGCTGTCGCATCGGATGTCAGATCAGCAATCGTAACGGTGACACCGGCTGATGGAATGATCTCCAGTTGGTTGCCACTGGCAGCGATAGCTACCGTGGCGCCGGGATCCACCGTCTGAATTTCCGTCTGTAACGTGTTGATGACGTCACCGACCGTATGGGCGGCTGAAAGATCTACCGTGAGGTCAGTTCCGTTGACGTCTACATTAATTGAGCCCAGCGTAATTTCCATTCCCCGCGCGCCGTTGAGATCACTCAGGCGCGTGTCCAAGTTCATGCCGGGATCGAGGTCACGTTCACCCTGTACTCGCGCGCTCATCGTGCCGAAGGCTTGAGTTCCGGGCATGGTAATGGCAAATTCGTGTGATAAACCCAAATCAGTCACCATCCCCGTTCCCTGACCCTGGTATTGAATCCCACCCAGAAGTTCAACCAGTGGGGCATTGGCTGTTGCTGTGCCGCCGAAAAGATAAAGATCCTGATACTGACGATTGCCGATCGTGATCATCTCGTTCAGAATCGAATTGACGACCTGAGCCTGGTTGGCACGCGTTTCCGGATCGCTACCGATTCCGATTTGACTCATGCCAATGCCTTTGACTTCGATCATAAGATCTGTCGCATCAGCAATCGCTGCATCGATGGTGTTAAGAACGCTCTCAGCGTGTGACAGGTTGCGCAAACGCTGCTCCCTGATTTCCAGACTCGCATCCAGCGCGGTAATTGTGCTCGCTCCAATCGCATCATCAGATGGATTGAGCACGCGTTGACCCGTTGCCAACTCCACCTGTGTACGCAGCAGACCCTGACTGGTGTTGGTGATGGAGCTGAGCATCAAGTGTGAGGACAGCATGGTCGGAACACGTGCCAGATAGGGTGGGATTGAAGTCATGATGGACTCACTTACAAATCAAAGCTGAGGCGTTTTCGATCATGGAGTTACGCCAACGACAAGAGGGTCTGAATCGTTTCATCAATCACAGCGATAAAGCGCGCCGCGGCCTGGTACTGCCGCTGATAGGTCAGAAGATTGATGGATTCTTCATCCAGCGATACACCCGATACCGACTGGATCTGGGAGTAAAGACTGTCCTTTACGATGCCGGAGGATTCCACATCCGCCACGGCTGCGCTGGTGCGCACAGCCAGATCATTCACTGCGTTCTGCCAGTATTGCCCGAGAGAGAGATCACCCAAGCCCTCCAGGTTTGCATCCTTCAATCCCGCCAGTGCCAGCGCCGTTCCATTTGAACCGTCAATGTGCCCTGATCCGGCAGCAAGATAATTCGAGTTGTTCAGAAGGACACTGTTAACATTAATATCCGCCGCATACTCACCGGAGAAGAACGTGTTAATACCCAGCGCTGCCAACGCTCCGGATGTATCATCAGAAAAGGTGATTTCGTAACCGCTGGATGCATCCAGTGTGAGTTGGTTTGAAATGCTTGTTCCTGCAGTGACATTCGGGATACCAACGACTGTGTTGATTTCGTTAATCAGATCATCCAGCGACATCGCATCACCATCTACACTGATCTGATAACTGCTGCGTTGACCGGTCTCTTCGTGAGTGACGTGGATGAAGAAGCTGCCGTTTTCAATTCGATACGGTAAACCGGACGCTGATGCATTCAGGTTTGCAGTAGTATCATCAATGGAATACGTACCGGTGACGGATGAAAAACCCGTTCTCCCCTGTCCCTGGGTGTGGAGCCGGTTGACCTCAAAGATGAGTTGCGAGGCAAATGTGTCCAGCGCATCCAGTGCAGGCTGCACCGTATCTTCACGCTGACGAAGCAAGCCCCCGATACTCCCGGCATTGATGGATAAATGGGTTCCATCAGCGGCAACCCGAATGGATACTTCCACTTCATCGCCGACTGATTCTGTGCGCAATTCAACACCACGGGATACCGTCCCGAGAACAATGGGGGTAGAACCGACCAGGACATCCACCGCTCCATTCTGCTGTTCGATTGCGGTCACTTCCATGTACTGGGCAAGCTCATCGATCAACAGGTCCCGTTGATCGCGCAATGAACTGGCTTCCCCCTGACCACTTTCCGTTTGTGCAATCTGCAGGTTCGCATCCGCTATCTGATCCAGGATATCGTTGATGCCCTCAACTGAGAGGCCCAGCGACCGATCAATGTCATCGATAACAACGTTGTAATCGTGGCGAAGATCACTGATACGACCAGCCAGACTCACGCCCTCCTGGATCACTACCGCGCGAATTGCGTGATCTTCCGGAATGTTGGCCAACTCTGAAAAGCTGTTGAAAAACGTGCTGAGCAGGCTGGAAATGTCATTCTCCGTCAACTCATTCTGCAGGACTTCAATCGCGGTCAAAAACTGCTGATCAACCTGCGCTCGATTGTGTTGACTGATAGCATCCCGGTAGCGCGATTGCAGGGCGGTGTCGATTTCACGATGAATGCTGTAAAGTTGAACACCCTGTCCGATGTATTGGTTACCTGTGATTTGCTGCGGCCGCGCCGGGGTAAAGTGTACGGTTTGTCGGTGATAGCCGGCAGTTGTGGCGTTTGCCATATTGTTGCCTGCTACCTGCAGCGCTGCCTGGCTCACCGCCAGTGCCGTCCGTCCAACTTGTAATGCTCCATTGAGACTCATACCCGACTCCCGGGATCGTGACCCTATGTCTGTAAATCAACAGTGAAATCCAATTGCGCACCCGATGCAATTGTTCCCTTGGCTCCATACACCCGCGCGCGGCTCATGGCCATGTGGACGGTCTGAGCGATTCCGCTCATGTGTCGCGCCAGCGCCTCCGCTGCCTTATGAAGTATCGAACTCTGCGTACGATTCGTGTTCAATGCCTCGCGCAATTCCGCAGCCAGTACAAGAAGGCGTTTCTGATCTGACTCGTCTAATAACTGAGCAAGATCATTGACCGTCCATGGTTGTTTTGCGGCCGGATCAACCATTTGTGTCATGCGGGAATTAAGTTCCTGCCTCTGGGATTCCAGTTGCCCGATTCGACGAATAAGAGCTTGTTCCTGCTGACAGATAGCCGCAACTGCCTGAATATCAGCCTTGCGTAATGCCTGCTGTTTTCGCTCCAATTGTGTGTGCAGTGATCGCTGACCGTTCAAGAGTTGACGCAAAATCTCTTCCAGTTCCGTAACCAGAGCAGTCAGCTGATCAGAATTGACTCCATCCGTCGGCAGAAAATTACCCGATGACATCAACGACCTCCTGTTTTTGAGTTGTTGAAGGTTCCTGTCTGGTGCATACCGCTTCGAGAAATTGTTCTTTGATGCGCGATACAAGCGGAAACTCAGCTTTGGCGACAATGCGATCCGCCAACTGCTGATCGAACACCGGCCCCAGTCGCTTCTCCGCCATGGTAGGACCGAACATTGAAGTCTGAAACGGACTCTCACGCAGAGCGGAAAGGATCGGCACGATAAACGTCGACGCAACCAACTGTCTCGCTGCCTGTTCGATCTGCTGTTCCGTTGTTTCCGTTACGTGATCAGACGGAGCGGATGGTGTCAGGTATGGATCTGCTGATATTCCCTGCCAGATCGATTGAAACGATGATGGCGTACCATCTGCCATACCTGGGACTGCTTGTGTCCCGAAGGGAAGAAGCGGCGGAAGAATATTGCTGACTTCCAGGCTCATTCCGTGATGATCTCCGCATGAAGTGAACCGGTTTTCTTCAACTCGTGGATGATGGCAATCTGATCCTCCACCGGGACATTAAGCTGACGGAAGGCGGTAAGAAGTTCATCCAGCCGAGTCGAGCTACGACTCTGCCCGTCAGTGGTATCTAGGCCGCGCCACGCCCCCCCTCCCACACTTCCCCCCCCGCCACCCGGAGCGGCGGAGAGGCTGGAAATCGTCAGCCCCTGACTGGTAATCCCTACAGGACCGATCTCGACATTGCCGGTGATGGTGATGATCCCACGTTTTTCGTTGATGACGATGCGCGCTTCAGACTGAATCAGCGAAGGATCAATCGGGATCGTCATCAGCGATGCAATAAAGTCAGCAGGCTCGGGTCGATCGCTTGCCGGGACAATCACCCTGATGTTGCGGGCATCTTCGACGATCGCCAGTTCCGCATACCCCTGACCGATGAAGAATTCATCATTGATTGCACCGGCTAGGGTTGCTGCCACCGGATAGCTGGCGTATTGCTCCTTGAGGACAAGGGTCATTGTGCCCGCTGAGGTCACGGGGTGCGTACGGATGTCGGCCAGCAACTGCCCGCCATCGCGGATGATTCCGACGCGGGGATTGCTTCCCTCATTAATGATCATCCCCTCTGCCACAGCCAGTGGTTGCAGATCAGGACCATCCGGAAGGGGTAATCTAAGCATTGATACGACCAGTTGTCCGCCTGCCAGACTGGTGGCATTGAACATCGAAGCCACGCTCACATCACACCGATCACCCTCGCGAGCACCAACCGGAGGCACATGCAAGGTCACCATGACCAGGGCGTAGGCATCGGCTTTTGCCAGTTCATCGAGGTTTGCAACCGGATTCCCCAGGTTTTCCAGGAGTTGGGCAAAGGGGCGGGCTGCGATCAATGAATCTTTGGATTGATCACCTGTGCCATCAAGGCCGATCACAAGACCCAGGCCGGTGAGCGTGTTGCGTTCGTGACCTTTGATGCGAACCAGATCCCGCACCTGGGTTGCGCAGGCATCCTTTGCGCAGAGCGCAAGAACAGCAGTCGTAAGGAATACCGCCAACGGCGATTGCGCATGCTTCATTGCGGACCTCCTGTCCTGAAGGCACATCCTGAAAATTGTCCAGCAGACAAAACAGCAAATCGCAGACCAATGCCCACCGGATGTTGAAATTGCTCATTTGAGGGGAAATGGTGGCGGAATCGGTGCTGTAGGAGGAAATCCTTACAATGAAGTCATGCCGAAAACTGCCCGCCAGACAGGGAAGAACGAAAAGATCATTGATTGGATCGTGTTATTGGTACTGATCTTTTCCCTTCTTTATTACTTGACCGGTTTGAACGGAGAGGATGATGTTTACCTCATTACAGATTTGTTTCTGGTATGCATTCGCTCCCTGCCGTGGGTGCTGATGTGGCTGATCGCAGCTTCTGGTTTCGGCTGGGCACTCAGTCAACTTCTGTTTCGCGCTGAGGTCGAGGGTGCAACTTTATCCTGGGGTCTGGGAATCGCTGCACTTCTCTTCCTGGATTCGGCCTGTGGTTCTCTGGGTCTGCTGCAGAGTGGAGGATGTGTGGGAGCGTGGATCCTGTTAATGATTGGCTGTGTACTGTGTTTGTTACAGTTCACTATTCGGTTTCAAAAACTACTCCATCATCAGATGAAGTTTCCAAATGTGTGGTTGATGATCGTGATCATGATGCCACTGACGGTTCTGCTGGTCGCCTCGACATCCGCTCCGGGGTGGTTGTGGGAAAGTGAATTCGGCGGCTATGACGCTTTGAGTTACCACTTGGCACTCCCCCAGGAATGGTTCCGCGCAGGGCAGAGCATTCCTCTGTCACACAATGTCTACAGCTATCTCCCCGGGTACATGGAGGCAGCGTATTATCATCTTGCTATCCTCCAGGGCAACGATCTCGATTTTGTCTACACAGCTCAATTGCTGCATGCCGGCTTCGCGGTGGTAACTGCATTGCAGGTGGGTTCACTGGCCCGTCGGATCTTCGGAGATACATACCGTATCCCCGCGATCGTACTGACACTGGCCGTGCCGTGGGTGATTGTCGTAGGCTCGCTGGCATACAACGAACTGGCAGTTGCTCTATGCCTGGCAACCGGTTTGAATGTGCTGACTCAGCCGGGCAAATTCAATTGTCGACAAGGTATCGCGCTTGGATTGCTCTCCGGCGTAGCGTGTGGCGCCAAACTCACTGCATTGGGTATGGTCGCAATACCTCTGGTTTTCATCTTTATCGTTTGTTACTTCGTGCCGGGTGTACTTCGGTTCAACCAATCTGAAAATACTGCTGACCAGGATCAGGAATGTGGAACAGTCATTCAATTCATCCTCATACTTCTGGTATGGGGGGCAATAAGTCTGATCGTACTTCTGCCTTATCTCTTGCGTAACTGGATCGCGGTGGGCAATCCTGTATTTCCCTTTGCAGGTTCTCTGTTCGGCCTGGGGCATTGGACAGGTGAACAGGCCATGATTTTCGCAGCCGGCCACCGCAGCGAACTGCCTTTGCTGGACAGATTCGTCGAGGGATATCATCAATTCTGGGGATACGGCTTCGGATCGAATCCGGATCAATCACCGAATCCCGATCCCTGGCAACCGCAATGGTCGTACATCCCGTGGTTGGCGCTGATTGGAATCGGCGTAGGTTTAGCACGCCGCAACCTGCGCGGGCTGACCGTGATGTTCGGCTGCCTGCTGCTCATACAGGTCATCTTCTGGCTGGGATGGACACACATCAAAAGCCGATTCATGCTGCCGGCCGTTGTTCCCGTCGTTATGCTGACTCTGATCGCCGGCGCTGGTTTTGGGGGACTGATCAAATCTGCCCTTGAGCGCTCCCAATGGTCACGGTGGATAGTGCAAGGGGGAGTATTCTGTTTCCTGCTGTTTTTGTCGGCCTTCCCCATGGCAATTTATTCTTATGAGCGAGATAAGCACCCCGCTGCTGCTATCAATGCGATTAGCGTCTTCACCGGTGATGCATTTACTGATGAGTTGGCCCGATCTGATCTGACTCGCCAGCAGATGGCCAGCCTCCTCGAATCCGCACCACCTGCGTACGGAATCAATCACTTACTAGATAAATCATCGCATACCCTCTGTGTCGGGGAGGCTACACCACTCTATTTCCGGAATCGTGTGACCTACCACACGGTCTGGGATCGCGGGCCGCTCTCCGCCGCTATCTCCCAACATCCAGATGAACCGGCAACCTGGTTAAGAAAACTGGTCGATGATGGATACACACACATCCTGCTCAATGAAACGATGCTGCACATCTGGCAGGATGAGGGGTGGAGTGATCCGCTGCTCGATCCGGTTGTGCTACGTGATGCGCTGGATCAGCACACGAAACTCCTGCAACGGTTCCAGGGGCGAATCAGTCTGTACGAATTTCCCCAAGCCCAACCTGAATGATCATCATCATGATGGGGGATCTTCCACGGTTTCAGGATTATCAACCGGAGGATCGGTCAATTTGGCACCGTCATCCTGTTCATCAGCGACTGGTGACTCCTGGGATGTGGTATTCCCGTTATCCACAATCGCAGCAGGAAGCTGCTCTCTCGTTCGTTGGGGAGTTTGCTGTGTCGGGGAATGTGTGGGAGAA
>JANQEQ010000140.1 GCA_028278245.1 Phycisphaerales bacterium
CGGTTCAATGAGAATCACCTTGATGCCGTCATCGTAAACTTCAAGGCGCAGTGCATCGCTCATAGCCTCCAAAGCAAATTTTGATGAGGCATAGGGACCGAGCATGGGGAGGGCGATGCGTCCGCTGATTGAACTCATATTGAGGATTCGCCCTTTGGCCTGTCGTATGAGCGGAAGAAAAGCCTGCGTCACAGCTACCTGACCCCACACGTTGACTTCAAACTGATGGCGTAAGGTATCAAGCGGCATGGCTTCCAGTGGGCCGGCCACGACGATTCCCGCGTTATTCAACAGTGCTCCCAGCCCCTCATTTCCTACCGCTCCTCTCACAAATTCCATTGCATGAGTAATCGATGAAGGGTCAGTCACATCAAGGAGGACAGTCTGCAACCGTTCGGAGGCTCCATGCTGCAAAGACTCAGCAGCCTGTTTTGAGCGGACACCGGCAAAGACGCAATACCCCAGATTATCCAATTGCAGGGCACAGGCTCGGCCGATCCCGCTGGAGGCCCCGGTGATGACAATCGTATTGACTTCTCCAGATTTACCCATGTGCTGATCTCTGACTCAATGTGAGGGGGGTAGATCGACCAACAAATCTCTTTTCTCTTGATGGAAGATTGAATACACTACACGATTCTGCATTACTCGGAATATAGTACGATCCGAACGATCTATTTACGAATCGAGTCAATTTGAACTGAACTGATAAACCCATGACGATTGAATACTTCACCAGCCAGGAAAAAGAACAACTTGAGGAAGAGTTGAAGCAATGTGTATCCAAACGCAAAATCATCACCGATCGCATTGCCCAGGCGCGCGAACTGGGCGATCTCAGTGAGAATGCGGAATACCATGCAGCACGCGAAGACCAGGGGATGAATGAAGCTCGCATCAAGCAACTGGAGCAACGGCTTTCCCAATCCGTCGTGACCGAAGCAGATACGGTTCCAGCCGATATGGTATTCATCGGCTCCACCGTCAAGCTGCGCGATACCAATACCAATGATGAAGAACTGTACAAGCTCGTCGGCGATTCCTCCGGCAGCTTCGACCAGGAATACATGGAAGTAACTCCAAACTCACCAATGGGCACAGCACTGATGAAGGCGCGCGTAGGCGAAGTCATTCGCGTCAATCTGCGTCGTGGAACCCGACACTTCGAAATCGTCGAAATCATCACATAACCCCCACCCCCCCAC
>JANQEQ010000158.1 GCA_028278245.1 Phycisphaerales bacterium
TATGTCGGAAACGGTTGGCGATGCTGGAACCGTTTGTCGCTACGGAGGAGAGGAATTTGCGGTGATCGTCCCCGGCGGGAATCGGAAGCAAACGGCACAGCTTGCGGAGAAAATAAGGCAGAATATCGCCGCATCACCATTTGATCTGCGAAAAGTGGAATGTCCGTGCGATGAACGAAAAGTAACGGCGAGCTTTGGTGTAGCTGTATTTGACAGCGCCACACAAAGTGTAATTTCCAATCCCAAGTTTTTGGTCAAGGCGGCGGATCGTGCGCTCTATGCTGCCAAGGATGCAGGTCGCAATTGTGTAAGAGTCTTCACGCCAAAACGCAAGAAAGCAACCGCCGCCGCAAAATAATATATAAACATAAGAATCTTTCTGCGGGTGGCACAGGCATGGCGGAAACAACTCAATCCAGGTCCGGTCGTGGTTGCGGCGTGGGCAGTTTCGTTTCCGATGCATCTATGGTCGGCCGATCACTGGGCAGAGTGAGAATAATCGAGGTTCCATCTCCCATTTGTGATTTCAATTCGATGTTCCCCTTGTGCTCCTGGATAATTTTCCTGGTGACGGCCAGTCCCAGCCCCGTGCCGCGCTGTCCCTTGGTGGTATGAAATGCCTGGAAGATGCGCTGTTGTTGTTGCAGCGGGATTCCTGGGCCGTTGTCCGAAATTGCAATCTGTGCCTGATGTTCATCATGCAGGTAGCGTGTGCGGATCGTGATAATTCCGGTCTTGGGTGAGACCGCTTCCAGCGCATTTGTCAACACGTTCATCAACGCCTGATGCAGTGAATTGCTGTCACAGGGAATGGGCGGCAGGTCGTCCGCAAGATCCAGCAGCAATCCAACACGTTTGCGATCACATTGTCCCTGCATGAGTTCCGCAGCCTCTTCGACCAGTGCGTGAAGTGAAGTTAACTCAATCTCCAGGCTCTGTTTCTTGGTGAAGGTCAGCATATTCATGGTCAGGGCGAAAATGCGATCGAGATTGCGGCTCAGGATCGGCCAGCCTTCCCGGGCAAGATCGAGATTGTTTTTATTGATCGCCAGTTCCACGGCATCCGCTCCGCCGCGCAAACCCTGCAGGATATTTTTTATCGAATGACTGATTGAAGTTACGGTGGCTCCCATGCCGGCCAGTCGCTCAGTCTGCATCCTGGAACGTATCAGTTCCGTTCCCAGCAGCGCCAGGCCGGTGTGTCGTCCGATGGCGTTGAGCAACTGCAACAGTGAATCGGTAAATGTGAAATGCGCCAATGATGAATCGATGTGAATGACGCCGAACACCTTTTCTCCGGCAACGATTGGCACGCAGATGGCAGATCGAATGCCATAATCGCGAACAGAGTCAGCTGACTGAAAGCGCGTGTCGTTCATTGCATTGGTCGAGAGAATACCTGCGCGTTTTTCTATCACGTGCTGCACAATTGTGCGGCTGACGGGAATCCGTCCCTCATCGAGTGTACGTGGTTTGTGCTGATAGCGCACCACTGCCGGTTCGGGGCGGCTTTCAATTGACTCCTGCAACAGAATGAAACCGCGCTCCGGTTGAAACTCCTCGAAGATCAGATCCATAACCTGTTCGAGCAACTCACTTCTTTCAAATATGGTCGAAGTCACTGCGGTCAGATCGTAAATGACGCGCAGGTGATCCACAGCCGCGGCCCGAGGATCAGGCGAGGAGAGCACCATTGAATCATCGTTGGCATCGCCCTGACTTTCCACTGTGACCTCAAATGCCTCGGAGGGAAGCAGCTGCACGGGGCTGGGCTTTCGTTCCTCCGGTGCCGGCGCAAACATCACGAGTGTTGAACCGCAGCGGATCTGATCGCCTGGGGATAGTTCAACCCGC
This sequence comes from Phycisphaerales bacterium, assembly GCA_028278245.1. Lineage (GTDB taxonomy): Bacteria > Planctomycetota > Phycisphaerae > Phycisphaerales > SM1A02 > JANQEQ01. The sequence continues at coordinate 1,855 of JANQEQ010000158.1, forward strand.
CCTTCAATTGGCTGCCCGTTGACGAAAGTGCCGTTGGATGAATCCAGATCGCGGATGTACCACCGGCCTTCATCCGGCGTTAATTCGGCATGACGACGACTCACAGTGGTGTCCGTCAGCGGCAGCGCTTCACTGGAGCGGCCGATGAGTTGCGGCTCACCTTCGGGCAGGGTGAAATTCATGCCGCGATCAACACCCTGTATGACATGCAATACGAGCATGCGGTTCTTCTCCGCTTGAGTATCTTCATCGTAGCGGGAAAGTGGACCAAGCCCCAACTGAAACGAGTTGCAACTTGCATTCCATCGACTCAGGTGGCATGGTATGGGTAGAACGATGTTCCAGAACCGTAGTGATGCCGGCAGCCAACTCGCATCTCACCTGACGCATCTGGTCGATGAGAGGCCCATTGTGCTCGGCCTCCCCCGCGGTGGCGTGGTGGTGGCGGCGGAGATTGCCAGCGCTTTGAGTGCCCCGCTGGATGTCCTCATCGTCAGAAAATTAGGTGCTCCGGGTCGGCCGGAACTTGCCATCGGCGCTGTCACCGACACCGGCACACCGCAACATGTGCTCAACCAGGACATCATCCAGTCTCTAGGCGTGGACGAAACCTATATTCAGCAACAGGTCAAAGATCAGTTGGCAGAGGTTCATCACCGTCAGCAGATCTATCGCCGTGGTCGATCGGGAATTGATACGACCGACCGGACGGTCATTGTGGTTGATGACGGTATAGCAACCGGCGCAACCATGCGCGCTGCTCTGACTGCACTGAAATTGAGTGCACTGAAGCATCTTGTGCTGGCTGTACCTGTTGCGTCACCTCACGCCCTGGATACGCTGCAATCGTCGGTTGATGAACTTGTGTGCTTGCACAGCCCGATACACTTCTTTGCTGTTGGCGCGTTTTACTCTGATTTTTCGCAAACCTCGGATGATGAAGTGATCATGTTGCTGGATAAACAGTGACCCCCCACACATTTCCGAAAGCGCGCCTGATGAAGATGGTTCATGATCTGTATCTTCGTTTCACTCAGATGCAACTTCCCCCCCCACACTAGAAGCCGCGCCTGATCACAGTGAAGATGCAGCTTTCTTTACCCCAGAAGCCGCGCCTGAGCGCAGCGAAGACGTGGATACTTCTCATCTATTTTCGCATGCCTTCCAGCGCGATTGTCAGCGTCACTTCATCACCGAGTATACCCTCCTGGATGAAGCCATCCATGCCGAATTCACTGCGTTTGATCGTAAACGTTGCTTCAAAGCCCGCCCTGATTCCGTATTGTGATTTCGTGTCCTTTATTCCGAGCCATGTCATTGATGCAGTGATGGGTTTTCTTACGCCGCGCATAGTCAGATCACCGCGCAGGGTGTAGGTATCAGTGCTCGTTTTTTCGATCCCCTTACTGATGAAGCTGATGGTGGGGAATTCCTCAGCGTTGAAGAAATCCTCGCTCATAAGGTGAATGTCGCGCTGCAAATTGCCGGTGTCAACGTTCTTGGCCTCGACGGTGATCCGCATGCTTCCGTTGCCCGAATCCGTTTCATCCCAGGTGAAGCCGCCGGATACCTTGTTGAATCTGCCGTAAAAATTGCTGACCCCGAGGTGACGGATCTTGAACAGCACGGTGGAATGTATGGGATCAATCCGAAACGTTTGTGGCTGCGATTGTGTACTCCGCACCGGCTGAGCCGCCAGCCAGCTTGCTGTTATGAGAATCGTCAGGATCACGAATTGTTTTCTGAATTTCCACATCTTCGAACTCCTCAAGAGATGAATCTGAGTCGGAAAATGCCACTTCATGTGCCTATTTCCCTGTTTCCTGCTGAATAAGCATACACTGTACAAACTGATCGAGAATGTTCAGCCGAATTACCGATTAATACACCGACGCAGCACGTTATTCTGCTACATGTATGAAACTCAAATCGGCTGGCGGAATATTTCATTCGCAGGACAGGAGAGACTTATCGTGAAGTATCTCATGATCATCCCGGAAGGTGCAGCAGACTTCCCCCAGGATGATCTGGGGGGATGCACCCCGCTCATGGCGGCATCGACCCCGCGCCTGGACGAACTCTGTCGACAGGGGCGGCTGGGAACCGTTGCCCTGACGCCCGCTGATTATCCCTGCACCGACGATGTCACCCTGCTCAGTCTGCTGGGTTACGATCCGCGCCTCTATCACCTCGGATTCGCCCCCATCGAAGCGCTGGGCCGGCGCATCGTGCTCGAGCCGGATTGCTCCGTCATCAGGCTCAACCTCGTCACCTCGCGCGATGGGCGCATGATCGATCACACGGCTGGAAACATCGGATCAGCTGAAGCGATGATTCTTTTCAACGATCTGCTCGAACGTCTGCAGCGGGAGTTGAACGAAGATGCGCGCAGTCTGCATATCGTTCCCCTGTCAGGACATCGCGCTTTACTTGTTGATGAAACCGATCGTTCGTATGACTCCACTGTGATGCAACCCGCTCCGACGATGCTCGATCGCAGTGGATCGAAAAACCAACCAACCGGCGAGCATGCAGCATTGTTGCGTCAGATCATCAACATCAGCGAAGCGTGTTTCAGCGAACATCCGGTTAATCTCGCCCGGCTGGAGACCAATGCGGAGCCGGCCACACAGGTGTGGCCCTGGGGTGCAGGTTCTGCTCTGCCTGCGACCGGAGCAATCACACCATTTGCCGATCGCTTTCGCGATCTGCGCTGCATCATGATCTGCAGTCAGGATCTGACGGCTGGTCTTGCCACCATGCTGGGCTGGGATATTTGGCGGATTGACTCTGATGACGACTTTGCCACTCTCGGTGATGCAGCCGTCGATGCGCTGGATGATTTTGATCTTATTTGCGTCCATACCGCTGCCGCCGACTGGATTTCACATCGAGGCGACTGCCAGGAAAAAGTGGACGTCCTGGCGGACATCGACCATCACCTCGTTGCCCCCCTCGCAGAGTGGGTTGACGCGTGTGACCATTGGCGGTTGCTCGTGATGCCAAGTCATATCACATCCGTGCAGACACGATGTCATGATCCCGCACCCGTTCCATTTATGATGGTGGGGGAGCGCATCACCAGCGTACTCCAACAACCATTCTGCGAACCCGAAGCTGAAGAAGCCGACCTGCACATTGAGATCGGTGACGAACTGATGGAATACTTTCTCTTCGGCTCGGGTATTCGACAAGGAAAGTAACCTTACCATGACGACTCCCCCTGATGACAAGCCGATTGATGATGATCAGATGCCGCCCGAAGAGGATATATTCTCGCCGCTGCCCGATGATGAGGATGAGATTGATTTGGCGGAGCTGATGTCAGGTGACGATGATCTGCCTGAACTTCCCGAGGAATTGCGCGAAGAACCGGTGCAACAGGAAAAGGCGGTGACACCACCGCGTCGCGATGATATTCCCGTTGGTGTACCTGTTGATACGGACGACGATCTGCCGGACAAATCGGTGAAGGCGCTAGATGTCTGCCCCAACTGTGGTTCACCGATGCCCGGTGCGGACGCGCTGGTCTGTCTGCGCTGCGGTTACGACCTCAAACAGATGCGCGTGATCAAGCCGGAACTGGGTGAGATCGAAGCGGATGAGGGTGATCGCCGCCCCATGCTGAGCAAGCCCGGCATGGGTGATCTCTGGCTTCCCAGTGCCGTGGCTGTTTTCAGCCTCGTCATCATGATCATTGCCTATTTCTCCGGCTATCCCGGTCTTTTCCCCTTCCTCGAAGAAGATATTGAGAAAATTGACACGTGGATGCGGCTCCAGGGGGTGTTGGGGTATATCAGTCGACAGGTCGTGTGGATCATCTGCGGCATCGGTGTTCTGGCCCTCATTGCCCATACAGATAAGAAACAGCTCGGCGATTTTCTCCTGGCGGTGTTGCGCATGGTCGCCGTAACCACCACTATGTCGCTTCCCACTCTCATTAACTTCACCAGTGATTCCGGTGAGATGTCGCTGGAGTATGTCGTGCGCCCAATCGTTGCCGTGGTATTGCTCATGTTATTCTATCGTCTGGCAATTCGAGATGCAGCCATGGCTGCCGGCGGTGCGGTCATCGGATACTTCGTGCTTTACTTCGGCGCTGTGATGCTCACGCTCTGATGATTTAATTTGAAATAACTTTTTCAAAAACTTCAAAATAAGACTTGCATTTCATTCATGGGTGCGCATAATTCCGACTTCTCATTTCGAGAAAGGAATTTCCATGCGACGGATGTACCGCATCCATTTCGGTTTCCGGTTTGATCGACTTCGGTCGGCTTCGGATCCGCTGCGCGCTACCATGTTGAGCGCGCAAACGTATGGCTGATCAGATTCCCCGGCCAGAATTGAACGGTATTGTCTGCGTCAATATTGATTGCAGGCAGGTGTTGTTGATGTAATCTCCGTGATGAAAGGAGGTGTTGTCATGTCATGCAAGATGAAAAAGAGAGTATTGGCCAGAACGCTGGCTCCCGAAGATATCCGTGCTGGTATGTTTGTTGCCATCCACGGTGAAATAGGCGAGTACATGCCGTTTTCAGTATTGTGTGGCGACGCGCAGTGGACCGCTCCGGAATTGGTGCGCGTACGCTGGTTGCCTCATGATTCTGATGTCGGGCCGAGGAAAGTGATTGAAGTGTGCCTGCCTTACATTCTGGTGAAGGACCAGCATAATGATCTGCGCACACTGGACACGCGCCGTTACAACCTGGTGCGTGTTTCCGAGTCCTTTGCTCAGGAAGCATTCAGGCGTGAAGCACGCAAGCGTAAAAGGAAACGCAAATGCAAGCGCAACAAATGAACTGTGATTCATGATTCCCGGGCTCACCGCCCGGGATTTTTTATTATCCATTTACTGGAGAATTGACGTGCGCAGCTCAATCCACCTGGGTCAGTGTGACTTCCAGTGTGAGATAGGTATTTTCCGGGACGGCACCGTCTCGTGTGCCACATCGGCCCCAATGTTTGTGCGGGGGACAGTTCACCACTCGCTTGCCGTGCACGCGCATGCCCTGCACTGTCTCATCCATGCCCTCCACGACCGAGCCACTGCCGAGGATGAATCGAAAATCTTTCTCCTTCAGCACGACGGTTCCGTCAGGCAGCAGCGCACGATAATTGATCGTAACCAGATCCCCATCCCGCACCGGCTGCCCCGGCCCGACCTGTTCGCTGACGATGTGGATCGGTGCTTCCTCTACAGTTACATCGCGCTCACTACGCCCCCCCCCCACACAAATGAAGATGAACATGAATAGAACGGCGAGCTTACCCATGTCGGCTTTATCGGCCGATATGCGTGCTCACTTTGCGGGAACTCCCGAAACGGTTGCGCCGTCTGATATATCTTCTGTAACAACCGATCCAGCTCCGACAGTTACGTTCCGTCCTATCCTGATCTGCGGTAAAACTCGTGCGCCAAGACCGATAAGACAGTCCTCTCCCACGCGAACACCACCCCCCAGAACCGCCCCCGGTGCAATGTGGCTGAAACTGGCCACGGCACAATCGTGTTCCACCACCGAGTTGGTGTTGAGAATGACACCATCACCGATTGCGGCACGCGCGTTGATCACTGCGTGGGGACCGACGAACACACCCTTGCCGAGGATTGCTGATGTTGAAACGGTTGCGGTTGGGTGTATCACAGCCGGCAGATCGCACCCAAGCCCCGCCGCTTTTTTGAGCCACGTTCGGCGCAAAGCACCATCACCGATTGCAGCATGCACCGTGATCCCTGCCGACAGTGAACCAACGACTGATGCCAGCGCATCAATCTTGCCAAAATAAGTTAATCCTTCTATCGGTGGCGTGTCGCATTGCTGATCATCGACATACCCCGCAATCTGCCAACCTGCAGCACTGGCGGATTCTGCCACGACCGCAGCATGCCCGCCGCCTCCTAAAAGTAAAAGCAATGGTTGTTCGGTCATTGATCAGCTCCCTGCGTGATCGTTGCCTGTTCGCCGATGGTTGTTACTTCGCGACTGGTGTCAGTTGCATCTGGAGATGTTTGGGTTGCTTGGGGGGGATGTGTGGGGGGGTGACGTTCTGCCACGGCACGGTCCCATGACCGGTGGTAGCGAGCAATCTTTATCTGGTGATAGGACGATCGGCACTGGTAGCAGACCAGTCGGCGGCGGGAAAAAAGCAGAATTGCCACATCCAGAATGAGAATAACACCCATGGCCTCCAGCACATAAGGTGAACCGGCAAACGGTATGACGTTCAAAAATCCCAGCGCTCCCACAATGAATCCTGCAAATGCCAAAACCACGACCACGCCGGTGACAACGGGGAATACCTTCTCGACGAAAAGGTCCGCGCATCCACAGGCGACACATCGCCGCAGTTGACCGCTGTCATCTACCGCGGTGTCCCAGTTCAGAAAGACTTCCTTGTCTGTCTCCACGACCTTGACGCGGGTCGGTCTCAGCGCGGGATCCACATCGATGCGCCCCATCCGTTTCCGATGTTCATCTCGCAGTTCGATCCGCATGGTTGTACCAATCGTACCGCAAAACCGGGGTGATCAGAAACACTTTTTCGAGTGATACCGTTCCGTTATCCACAACCAGCTGATGGATGTGGAGTCGATTCGGTTTTTTTCAGGTGTTATCATGGTTCTCAATGTCTCACGAGATACACGATCATTATTTCCACCAGGCCAAGCGCGAGGGTTATCGATCGCGAGCGGCTTACAAACTCAAGGAAATCAATGATCGAAAGAAGATTTTCACGAAGGGTGATGCTGTGCTCGATTGCGGCTGCGCACCGGGATCGTGGTTGCAGGTGGCAGAACAATGCATCGGCCCTCGGGGGGTAGTGATCGGGATTGATCTCAATCCACTTCCACACTCATTCCAGCAGCGCAACATCCATGTGATCACAGGCGACCTCAATGATGTTACCGATGAACACCTGCACGAAGCATTGGTTCAGACACGAGCCGCAATGTCTTCCAGTGATAAACCGGTCGAAACACAACCATGCTTTGATGTGATCCTCTCTGACATGGCACCGAAAACCACGGGTCAAAAGAGCAGTGACCATCACGCTTCCGCACGCCTGGTGGATATGTTGTTTGATCGTTGTCGGGGATTACTTGAGCCCGGAGGGAACCTCGTTGTGAAAGTCTTTGAGGGCGAGCGCTCGCCTGATTTACTCGCGCGGGCCCGGCAACTGTTTGATAATGCCAAGGGCTTCAAACCCCAGGCATCACGACAGCATTCCACGGAGATGTATATCGTTGCGAAGGGGTACATTGGTGCCACTCAACACACGCAAACCCACATGACCCCTCCCCCACGCCCCAAACCTCGTGGTTGGGGGGGATAGCCGAACTTCTAGGTGATGCGTAGCGCAGATCCGGCAGATGTATGCGCATGAGAGCGCACATGTTGCGGGGAAGGAGCAGATTGAGGCCTGTGCGTCCGATAAAAGGTGGACTCGATAATCGTATCAGGATCCGGCGGTTGATTTCATCCCGGCGCGGTGTTTGCCATCTGTGTGGTGACACAAGGAGCTATGGTCATGAACGCAATCTCTCCTCTCACCACAACGAATCATCAAGCCGCAGCGTTAACTGATTTGACAACAAAATCCCAGATTTCCCCCAAACCAGACAATTCGGATCAGACCGGGATCGTCATTAACCAGGATCCAATCGGCGATGACATTACGACACGTACGCCGACCATCACAACTGAAGGTGGTGATGGCGAAACCGGGGATTTAGCCCCGATCACCATCGAAGACATTATGAATGCCTGGGGTACAGCATCAGAACGATACGATCTGACAGGCGATGGAACAGTCGACATCAATGATGTCTTTGCCTGGCTCGGGACACCGGATGCGCACCGGACACCGGAGACCAATGATATTCCCACGCCTCCTGCAACTGATCTCGTGAGCAGCAGCGAACCGGGTGACAATACGCCAATCACCATCGAAGACATCATGAAAGCCTGGGGTACAGCGTCAGAGCGCTACGACCTGAACGGCGATGGGACGGTCGACATCAATGATGTCTTTAGTTTCCTGGGAACCCTGCCATCTTACGATCCAACAGGCGAGCGACTTCCGGATAACTCACCTGATGTTGCACTTCACACCAGAGCGCCAATGCTCACAACCCGGTCGGATCACTTCGCGCAAAGTGTGGTTGACACACTGGATAAAGCGGGTTTTGGTGAGAAACCGCCGACGAATATTCACAGCCTTGTCCAAAGCATGAGGCTGAATCCAACGATGCAGGAACACCTGATGCAGCGTCTGATGGAACAATATCCCGACGGATTGGGAATCAACCTGGAAGCATAACCCCCCCCACACAAAAAATTGGGGACTTTCTTAAATTACAAGCCGAGGCAAAGCACTACGCCGCCTCGGTTTTTTTCTTGGTTCAAGAAGGAAGGTTACACCATGCGAGCGCCGGCTTCGCGCGCTGCTGCCACGATGCGCTCTGCAGTGCGTACAGCAGCAAAGCCGGCGTTGGCGTCAATGGCGGGCCTTCTTCCGCTGCGGACCGCTTCGACAAAATCCGCAATCTGAAGTTGCAGCGGTTCTTCATCCTGAACCTGCAATTCATCAAGGTTGACCAGCGCCAGATAATCGACGTCGGAAAGATCTTCGCCCGCTTTGAGTCGTGCGCGAACGTCAGCCAGTTGCTCTTCGTTGGCGATCTTACGCACTACTGTTCCCTTACGCGCCACAAAATCAGCAGAGATATAGGTGTTTTCACTGATCATGCGCAGTTTCCGCTCGGTCTTGAGTGCTAATCGACTGGCAGTGATATTGGCCACGCAGCGCAAGCCGTCCGGCCCGGGGGGGAAAGTCAGGCGGGCATTGCAGACATCTTCCGCTTCCCCCAGCACGCTTACCGCATTGGCCTGGATATCCTCCGGCTCGTTTCCTGTCAGCAGAATCAGCAGATCCAGATCGTGAATCATCATGTCCAGAACCACCCCCACATCCACGCTGCGAAACGTCATCGGGCTGATGCGATCCATCTCGATAAAGCGTGAAGTCACATCGGGCAGTGCAAGAATTGCGCGCATGACCGGGTCGTAACGAACGATATGGCCGACTTGTAGCAATGTTTTTGTTTGCTCAGCAACCTGTGCCAACGTGCGCGCTTCATCCACATCCGGGGCAAGGGGTTTTTCCACCAGACAGGCAACACCTGCTTCCAGAAACGGACGGGCAACCTCCAGGTGGCGGATCGTCGGCGTAGCTATGGTTACTGCGTCGACACCCGTTTCAATCATGGTTTCCACATTGGGGAATGATTGACCTCCCCAGGAATCAGTCACATCCCGGGCAGCTTGTTCGTTGGGATCCACCACGCCGACGAATTGCGTTTCATCAGATTGCGCATACACGCGCGCATGGTGTCGCCCCATACGTCCCACCCCTACCACTCCGCATCGCAGCGTAGTTTCTGCCATTGAGTCACTTCCTTTTACCCGGATTCGTTGATGTATCCTGCTGCCGGGTTTTATCTATGGAGGGGAGTCTTTCTCTCATTTCCGCGGCTCTTTCCTTTTCTCGTTGCGCCCTTCTGATATCCATCTCCACATACTCCCGTGCGTGGCGCACACTATAACTGACCGATCGACTTAAGAACCACAAGCCGAATGGGAATGACATGATGGCGGTAAAGAGCCATAAACTCAGTAGCAGACTCAGAAACGGAATGGGTAATCCCAAGGCGATCAGGATACTGGCGGTCGGCGCGCACCAGATTGTCCAGTTAAACATCCGTTCTGCCAGATCATCATGTGTCCAGCGCGCCAGGCGGATCAGAATAATGGCCAGGAATATGATGCCCAGAAACCCAATGAACAGACTCCCAAGTAATATTATTGTGATCCCGATATTGGGTGTCGGGTTCACCACCAATAGACCAAAGAAAACAATCCAGCCTGTCTGACAACCCCGGGCAATCCAGCGGAGTTTGCTCTTTCGTGACAATCCCTGCCACTGCGCCTGAGGAAGATCCAGAGGAGGTGTTACGAGCCAGGTGCCGACATTCCACAATACAGGGAAAGCGAGAAACACAGCATTCCCCCACGATTTCGTGGATATGTATTCGCCAAAGAAGAAGCACATAAGCATTCCCAGAATGCTGAATGTGCAGATCCACGTTGCCATCCGATAGAGCCGAATGACAGTAATGGGCATGCGCGACAATGCGTCGTCGACGAGCCCTTCAGTTCGATCGACAATATCCGTTCCACATTCCGGGCATTTGCCGGAAATAGGTAATCCACGGAGGTTGTAATTGCATTTCTGGCACAAACGATCGCTGGAGATCGTGCTGGTGCTGTTTTCACCCTGATCCGAGTATCGCCGAAATTTATTACTCATGAACTGCGACATCAACCGACCACATGATATCCAATCGATAATGGGATGAACGATCTACCTCCATTCAGCAGGCGACGACATGCTGAGTTGCGTGTTTTACTGCGTTTTTGAACATCGCCAATCCCAATGGTTCCGTTTGCATGATCGAATCGTCAAGTCGCGTCCAGATGGGATGTTGCGTCCAGCGGTAGAACCTTTCCGGGTGGGGCATCAGGCCAAATACCAATCCAGTACGATCGCAGATACCGGCCACGCAATCGACGGAGCCGTTGAGATTGTCGTGCTCGGCGTAGCGCAACGCGATCTGGCCGTGCGCTACCAGATTACTCAGCAAGGTGGAAGATGCGGGGATGAAACGACCTTCCCCGTGCGCGATTGGCAGCATCATCTGCACTTCAGATAAGCCCTCCAGGTTGCGTGTCCACAAACAACGAGATTGGCTGGGCAGTTCAACCTGCAGCCATCGATCGATGAAGCGCGCGTGCTGATTCTGTCCGAGGCTTATCGAGGGAGGGGGAGGATCCGTCGGCCAGGCATCTCCCTCAAACGGACCGGGCAGCAAACCCATCTGAACCGCAATCTGAAAACCGTTGCACGGAGCGATAATCGGTACACCGCGATCGATCGCGCGCACGAAAACCTCGTAAAGATGCTGACGCATCAATTGTGCCATGATGCGGCCGGCGGCAATGGCATCACCAAACGAAAATCCGCCCGGCAATCCGATGAGTTGGAACCTGTCAATCAAATCCGGCTGCTCAACCAACCTGTTCAGGTGGATAAATTCCGGATCAGCACCAGCCAGCGAGAAAGCTCGGCCGAGTTCCCGATCGCAGTTGATTCCGGCTGCGGTGATGATCAAAGCGGCAGGCATGATCCAATCATAGCCGGTTTCAGATACCGGTGTGGTGCAGTGCCGTGAAGATCATCGGATGCGAGATTTTCCACCGGTCGGTCAATTCAGCACATAACATCTCAATAGAGTATTCTGTTGCACAATGTCAACGATTTCCCTGTTCATTGCATCGACCGGGCACCACGGCATCGTCTCCGAAACCATCACGCACTTTGTCGCGCTGCTGGGTGGTGCGGCTGTGGTGGGAGTGCTCACCAAATTCATCAAAATCCCCTACACCATCGCCCTGGTCCTGGCGGGCTTGCTCGTTGCCATTCTTGAGGCAGCTCCCCCCAACGCGGTGATTACCGAGGAACTGGTGTTGGTTCTCTTTCTTCCGCCGCTGCTCTTTCAAGCCGGATTGCATCTGGAACTGGAGCAACTCCAGAAGAAAGCCATGGTCGTGGCCACGTTAGCGATCCCCGGCGTGATGATCAGCACCTTCGGCGTTGCCGCGGCCATTCAACCCTTCTTCCCCGAGGAAATAGCGCATGGCTCCGGTCTCTGGCTCCAGGCACTGCTCTTCGGGGCGATGTTTGCCCCGACCGATCCCATATCCGTGCTCGCTACCTTCAAAACCGCAGGAGCACCCGTCGGCCTGAAAACATTGGTGGAAGGTGAAAGCCTCTTCAACGATGGCACCGGTGTTGTAATTTTCCTCATCCTGCTTGCGGCTGTATTTCCTGCAGGAAAAGCAATCTCCACAAGCGACGTCACACCTTCTGATCACCAACAGGCGGCAATCACCGAAACTGTAGATCACGCAACAGAAAGTTCGGAATCACATGAAACTGCCCCCACCGGCGGGATCTCCATTGCCCAGGCCGTCCAGCAGTTCATCACAGTGGCGGGCTTGGGCGTCATCATGGGACTGGGATTGGGACTCATCGCCCTGTGGCTCCTGAAGAAACTGGATGATCATGTACTGGAGAATGCGATTACGGTTGTGCTCGTGTGGGGCTCATTCATCGTCAGCGAACAGGTCGGTGGCTCGGGGGTCATCGCGGTTGTCGTGGCGGGTCTGATCATCGGCAACTACGGCCATCGCCTGGCGATGAGTAAACGAACCAGTGAAACGATCAACACCTTCTGGGAATCAATTGATTTCATCGTGAATTCCATCGTGTTCCTGCTCATCGGCTTTGAACTCCAGGCGATCGGTGTGGAATCGCTACTCCAGCCCTCCGTCATCATTGCCGTGCTGGTGGTGTATTGCGCCATGATGCTGGTGCGCGCGATCATCATCTATCCCGTGGCCATGAGTCTCGGCCGTGCCTGGCCCAAGGGTTGGAAACATGTGGCCTTCTGGGCCGGGATGAAGGGATCCATACCGCTGGCACTCGTTCTGGGTTTACCCGCCGGTGAACTGAAGACATTCCTCGTGCCCATTGCGTTCGGCGTGGTGCTCGTATCTCTGCTCTCCCAGGGGCTGACGATGAAGCCGCTCATGCGCCTCGTGGGTATCCAACTAAACAGCGATGAAAACGGACACGATGAATCATAATCCTTCCTTTACATCATGGATCGTTCCGGCCGCTACACTGTCAACATGATACGTGATGTCCGGTTCATCCAGATGGGTACCGGAACCTCGTCCGGGGTTCCCATCATCGGCTGTGACTGCAAGGTCTGTCGCAGCGATGATCCGCGCGATCAGCGATTGCGTTGTGGCGCGTGCATCTCCTTTACTGATGCTACGGATCAGGAACGGGTGATATTGATCGACGCCACGCCCGATCTTCGTCAGCAGGCACTCCAACACCAACTCATGCGGTGTGACAGCATTTTCTTTACGCACAATCATGTTGATCATGTATTCGGATTGGATGAAGTGCGGCGATTCAATGTGCTGATGAAATCGCCGATTGATGTGTATGCCGACCAGCGCACCTTTGCCGGTTTATTTCGCGCATATCGCCACATCTTTGAGCCATCCCGCAACCTGGATAACGCGTTCGTGGCGAGTTTGATATCCCACCTCATCGAGCCGGAGCAGGCGATGATCTGTTTCGGCTTGCGCTGTGAACCGTTGCGGTTACTGCACGGCCGACTTCCCGTGCTGGGTTTCCGTCTGGAAGCATTGGATGAGTCCGGTCAGGTCGCCTCCGAGCAGCCCGGGCCGCTTCCCCTGGCTTATTGCACGGATGTCTCGGCGATCCCCCCAGAGACCTGGCCGCGGTTGACCGGGCTCAAGACGTTGGTCCTTGACATGTTGCGCTACCGCCACCACCCGACTCACCTGTCACTGGATCAGGCCTTGGATATTGCTGATCGGGTTGCTGCCCGGCAAACGTGGTTTATTCACATGACCCATGACGTTCTGCACTCGGAACTGGATCCCCAACTGCCGGACGGTATCTCTCTGGCCTATGACGGCTTGGTTTTATCTGAGTGATTTCAACATCGGAATTGTTAACCAGGCCGGGTATGAGTGATGTATCTAGCATCATAAATGCCCGGGTACCCGGGTTTGCGCTCGCTTTTTGGCTCGCTTCGCCCCGGCTTGGGACGTTTGTGGCCTCTTTACAGTACGCCTCCGGCAATAACGTTACAATCTGCACCAGTACACAACGCAGGAGATCATCATGGCGGGTACGGACATTGCACAAGTGGAAGCGGCGGCGAATGCTTTTCGCGAACATTATCTCAACACCAAAGCGGAGATCAAGAAGACCATCGTGGGGCATGATGAGATTGTCGACGGTGTGCTCACCTGTCTCTTTGCCGGCGGACACGCGCTGCTGGAGGGTGTACCCGGGCTGGGCAAAACATTGTTGATCCGCTCACTCTCCGAAGCGTTGCATCTCAAGTTTCAGCGCATCCAGTTCACGCCCGACCTCATGCCGGCCGACGTGACGGGCACGACGATCGTGGTGGAAACGGAAGCCGGTCGGGAATTTCAGTTTCGCCAGGGTCCGATCTTTGCCCAGATCGTGCTGGCGGATGAAATCAACCGCGCCACGCCCAAGACGCAGTCTGCACTGTTGGAAGCGATGCAGGAAAAATCCGTAACCGTCGGCGGCAATTCCTATCAGCTCGATCCGCCGTTCTTTGTCATGGCCACACAGAACCCCATCGAGCAGGAAGGCACCTACCCACTGCCCGAAGCACAGCTTGACCGATTCTTCTTCAAATTGCTCGTGGAGTATTCCAATCGAGAAGAACTGACGGAAATACTCAACCGCACCACGATGGGCAATGATCCGCAGGTCAATCGCGTTCTTGATGGTGAGACCATTCTTGAATATCAGCAGCTTGTGCGGAAAGTGATTGTTGCGCCTCACGTGCAGGATTATGCCGTGCGTCTTGTCCTGGCTACGCATCCGGGTGGCGATTTGGCTCCGCCACGCGTCAATCAGTTCCTGAGGTTCGGCGCTTCGCCCCGTGCAGCCCAGGCGCTCGTGCTCGGAGGCAAGGTCAAAGCGTTGCTTGATTCACGCGGCAATGTCTCCATCGATGACATTCGCAGTGTGATGCTCCCGGCCATGCGCCACCGCTGCCTGCTCAACTTTGAAGGCGAAGCGGAAGGCATTACGACCGATGAGATCCTCACCAACATTGTCGAAACCCTCCCCGCCGATGTGGGTGTGGGGGCGGCTTGATAAACTCAAATTGTGCCTTATGGGGTTACATCATGAATAAAATTGATGATCTGTTCGACAGAATGGACGCGTGGCGTCATTTTCCGAATTATCAGCTTGAAAGACGCGCTGACCTCTTCTTCACTCTCTACCTGAAAGAGGTCCTTGAGATGAAGCTTGGATTTCCAGTTCGCGATCAGTTTGTGCCGGAGTTCCCTGTGCGTATAGGGACGATCTACCCTGATATATCAACGAATAGATCATTTAAAATTGACTATGTTGCTTTGTCTTCAGATGGAAGAACGGTCGTATTTGTAGAATTGAAGACAGAAGGTCAATCAAGACGCGATAAACAAGATGAGTATCTTCAGGCAGCATGTGACACTGGATTTCCAGATTTATTAGCCGGATTGCTGAAAATATTCCACGCTACGAATGCAAAGCAGAAATATTTCTGTCTGCTTACATACCTTGAGACCCTGAAACAACTACAGATACCATCGAAGATGAAAGAGGCTATGTCGAGGTCAAATCTCCATGGCGTGACGAAGCTGTCTGAGGATATCGAAATAACCACTCGAGCACACGAAACTCTCATTGTTTATGTTCAACCCAATGGGGATGGACCTGATGTGATTTCATTTGCTGACTATCGAACGATTATGGAAAAACATGATGATCCGATATCGCGTCGTTTTGCACATTCGCTTAAAGAATGGGCAGAAGTGCAGGCGGGTAACAAAGAAATGTTGAGTACATAAATCTAAAATAAGATCTTTAGTGATTGTTTTTCTCACAGGTGATACATGCATCCTGAAGATCGCGTTGAGGTCGCACGTCAATTTGCTCACGCATTGGATCATGATGATTTTGTCACCACCGCAAAATTACTCACTCCAGATTGCGTGTACACGATTCACGAACAGCAGATCATTGGCCCGGAAGCGATCTGTGATGCGTACAGAGAAGCAACCAAATGGGCACACGAAAACCTGGATAAAATCGAGTATCTGAGTGAGGTTACGCTGCGTGAGGATGGTTGTTGCACGATCACTTTTATTGATCTCATTTCGCATGGGGGCGTGAAGCATCAACACACCTGCCAGCAGATCGTGCTTATCAAAGACTACCTGATTTCGCGCATTCAACATGTTGAACTGCCCGGGGAGCGAGAAGCCGTGGAGAAGTTCTTTACCATGGTGGGGATCCAGCAACCTAAGCAAGGAGATGAATAATGCCGGTCATTCAGATCAACGCTTTACCGCAACATGAAAAAGTCAATGTCACGGCCGTGCTTTCCGCGCTCACCACCGAGGTCGCCCGGATCATGGACCTGCCCACTCGACAAGTCTGGGCAACGTGGCAGTGGATCGAACCCAAGTTTTATGTTGAAGGCGATGTGCCTGCCACCGTGCAACCAACCGATACGCATCCTCCATTGGTCAACATCATCGCATACCAGGGGCGATCGCCGGAGATGATCAAGCAGGTGTTGGAGTCGATCGCTGACACATTGTGCATGCAACTGGAAATGGAATCGGGCAACGCATTTATCACCTACACCGAAGCAACCTCAGGCCGCGTCTACACCGGTGGATCAGTGATCAGTTCATGATCACAGATCGATCAGTTCCATATCAGATTCGACGGGAGCTTCCGGTTCCGGCACATGAATGTCCGTGACAAACGCATTCAAGCCCAGTTCATCAGCGAGCAGGAGGCGCGTTTCCGCAGCATCAAACACCATCGGTGCTTCACCGACGCGGGCAGCGATGAGATCCAGTGCGATCTGCGCTTCGGATTTGCAGTAGTCCAGTGGATTCAACGCGCGCTCAAACGCCTGGAGTTGGTTGTTGACATTCTCGAAGGTGCCCGCCTTCTCTGCCCAGGAGGTACCGGGCAGGAAGACATCGACCGGCTGTCCCAGATCACGCTCCGCCAGATCAACCAGCAATGTAAATCCGTCCTGACAGAGGGTGGCAGACTTGGCAAACGAGTCCGGTACCCACTGCGGTGGGTAATGCCCGGTCAGGACCACTGCATCAAAGTTCTTGCCTGAGGCCAGCAATGCATCGTGTACCAGAACATCGCTGGTGAATTTCCCCAGAACGCGGCGCACTCCCCGCGCATTGGGTGCTTTCTCTGCATACAGCGTGTAATCATCGAGGAACTTCTGATCTTCACCTACGATCGGTACCGGTCCCACGGCAAAGGTGACCTCTGCATCGAAGCTCGTGGCATATTTCGCCCACCAGTACGCATCCTCGCAGCTCAGCATCGGGCTGATCATAAGCAGGATGCGCTGCGCTTTGTTAAAATTTCCATTGATGTTGGCGTAGGCAGCTTCATAAGCCAGCGGCACTTCTGCCGGATCAAACGGATCTTCGCCTTTGATCCGCGGCATATTGGGACGTTGTTCATCGTGGATGAACTTCCAACCGTAGCGCACTTCATCGGTGATCCAGTACTGGTTGTCTTCGTGAGTCTGGCGCGGCTTGATGCGATAAATCTGATTGTGGTTGTGCTCGATGGAAAGGAGGTCGCCTGAGCAGGTCAGGCCGTCGACGGAAGGTGTCTTTTTCAGAAACCAGACGCGCTGCTCGAAGAGGAAATCTTTATCGAGCAATGCGCCGACGGGACAGATGTCGATCACATTACTGGCCAGCGGATTGTCGACACCCTGGCCGGGGAAGACGTCAATCTGTTCCATCGCGCCACGCCCCTGCACACTCAACTCACCTGTGCCGGAGATTTCACGACAGAAGCGCACACAGCGTGTACACATAATGCAACGATCGGAATAAAGCAGAATGTTCGGTCCGACGTCCTTCTTCGGCTGCTTGATCTTCTCTTCCTCGAATCGAACTTCAGCCCGGCCGTACTGATAGGAGTAATCCTGGAGATAACACTCGCCGGCCTGATCGCACACCGGGCAATCGATCGGGTGGTTCAGCAGCAGATACTCCATGACTGCTTTCTGGTTTGCGATCGCCTTGGGGCTGTTCGTGTAGACGACCTGTCCGTCGCCCGCCGCCGTCTGGCAGGTGGGGAGCAGTTTGGGTATCGGTTCCAGCTTGCCGTCGTTGCGGGGATTAGGCGCCCAGACCTCGGCCAGGCAGATGCGGCACGAAGCGACGATCGACAGCTTGGGGTGATAGCAGTAATGCGGGATCTCAATACCATGATCCAGCGCTACCTGAAGAATCATCTGCCCCGATTCGAAGTCGCACAACTGGCCGTTTATGGTGATGGTTGGCATGATTCACCCGTTCAATGACAATCCATGGATCAGCACGAATATGTTGCTCCGGAAGAACGGAACATCGTAGCACGATGAGTCCCGGTGGGGTACCGCAGTGGCTCGGACATCGGCCGATAAAAGTAGCGAAGAATCGGCCTCCTTTGGACAGGAAAAAATTCCCAATCTCATTGCCGTGGAATCCGTCACATTCGGGCGTATTCCGGATAGATGAAATGAACTTTCCCAGAACCGCGGGAACATCCATCCCGTATGGAATAATAGAAAGATGAAAATTGTCTATGCAATAAACCAAGAATATTTTTGAGATGGAAAACGACTGAACACGTATTGGAAACAAAGTCTTGATAAGAAGTAATTCAATGATTCTCCTCAATACAGTCACCTGCTTCGGTACGCCGAGCAGGCCAGGGTGACGTGCATACAGAATTCGATTCCTTGTCACCCTGTCCCGCATCGGACAGGGTTTTTTTATGCCGTTTTCAAATGAAAAGGAACACACAGCTTCATTGATTGATGATCGAAAGTATTGATTTCAAACAGTCGCACATGAATCGTGCCTGAATTTCCCACACTTGCGGAGGTGTCAGATGAAACATCACCATGACAAACCATACGACCACACCCCGGCGGGTAGTGTAGAGGGAACGCCCCGAGATCTTGTTGGAATTCTACGCCCACTACGCGTGGAGCTGGTCCCCACATCATTCGGTTGCTGTTTGAATATTGATCCCACGTCGCTAACTGAATCCATTCGCCCCTGGGTGGAATTAGCCGGGAAATCATGTTCCAGCACGTTGCTTTACGGCTTGACGGTACGGAATACCGAGCTTGCTGCCGATGCTGATGCATTTGCTGAAACTGCTTTTCGCATGGGTTTGACCGGCGTGGAAGCTGTACCCGGTGGAGCGTTGCTGGTTCAAAGCCAGGCACTGCCTCACGTTATCACTCTGCTGCATCCTGTCCGGTTGTCTGCTGCGCAGGTGAGCGGCCCGATTGAAGAGAGCGATGTTGACGCGTTAAAGCGGGCTGAAGAAGTAGGCAAATCACCTCTTGATGCTGAAATGCGCGCCCGGATTGCGCTTCGATCCCGCGCGATCGGCCGGGTTGAACTGCACCTGCGGGATCAGAGTGCAGCTCCCCTCTTCGTTGCTGAATGTCTGCGGCATTATCTGGCGGCACGGTTGCACCGGCTTGCCCACATGGTTGCCCGTCCGGAACTCTGGCAGATCGAACGCCTCCTTAGCCTCACCGGTATCCTCCTCGTGCGTCCCGTAGAGACGGAAGTTTTCAGTACCTCTGCGGATGTCGGGATCAGTACCCATCCCGACCACGAGGAAATACCGGCTGATCGTTCTCTGATATACGACCTGCCCAGCAATACCTGGCACGACGAAGCGTGATAATGATCAATCGGTCTGGAGGATGATTATCCATTTGGAGAAAAAATTTTTCCTGCGGAACCGTGAATCGACCGGTTGCGAACAATTTACTGAAACACTGAGCGGAGAGAGAGAAGACTCAACGATTGCTCTGAGTGATCGATAATGCAGCCGGTCGATTAAAGAGGGGAAGATCGACCGGTTTGCTTTTAATGGCACAAAACAATGCATCATGAAATGCGAGTTTGCAAGTATGTGTGTGGGGGAAGTGAACTTGCGCGTTACCACGCCGGTTGGTGGGATGAATCATAAAGCATGAGTTTTCTTTGGGGCGATGTCAAGAAAAATTGTCATAAAAATTGCATGAGAAAAACATGTAACAAATGATCAATTTCTAATTTGAAAAAATGTGTTGACGATCAAAAAGATGTTGGCATGATATGGGTGACTTGCCGATAGACTAATTAGCCGGGACCTCATCCCGGCCTACCAGAGCGGCGAGAAATTCGCCAGCTCGGAAACGTGAAGCTCGACGGCTACACCGTAAGCCGCCGAGCTTTTTTCTCATATAAAACTGGCAATGTTACAGTAAGCTGCTATATCCACCGCTCAGAGAGCGGTGCCACCAAAAACGTGCCAACAAGAGCAGTGCCACCAATGATTGAACTGCACGCTACACTACCCGTGGAGGCTCAATCACATGGTTTATCAATCACAATTTGAACTGACGACCAATGATCATGGTGAGATGAATGACATTACGGCACATGTTGCACAGATTGTCAGCGCATCAAACATCCAGACAGGCGTCGCGCATATTTTTAATGTCGGATCAACCGGAGTGATCAGCACGATTGAATTTGAGCCGGGCCTGCAGCGCGACATGCCGGAAATTCTTGATAAGTTGATCCCCCCCAGCCGATCGTACGGCCACGAACAAGCCTGGCACGACGGTAACGGCCATTCACATTTGCAAGCCACGTGGATGGGACCATCGGAAACGATTCCCATTGCGAATCAAACACTTGTGTTGGGAACCTGGCAGCAGATCATCCATCTGGAGTGCGATAACAAACCACACCGGCGTACTATTGTAGTGACGGTGATGGGTTCGTCAGATTGAGCTGGGCGCAGGACTCCCCTCCAGCACTGGTGTCAGCCAGTAGACGTGATGGATCAGTAATCCCAGCGAATAAACCACGGGTACGATTGATATTGTCACGGCAATACGCGCCAGCCAACGACCGGTGAAGTGCCGTTTGCGCCCAACCAGTTCGCAGGTAATGATGACAAACAGCATGAGCGCAAACTTGAAACCGATCGCCCCCCATAATCCCCAGTTTTCGATAACCAGTGCTGCTACCGGATTGACTTCGGTTCCCTCTTTCATCAGAATTTTCCACGTCAGCATAATATCCAGCGCGGAGAAGAGAATGAACCATGTGTAATGATTCGGATAACGCATCGGAGGCAGACTGATCCAGCCGACTGTGTATTGCCTTGGCACCGTGGGGGGTTGGTGATCACGTCGATGATCGGGATGCAATCTTGGGCGAGGCGCTGGCGTCATGTCAAAATTGTACCAATTGCGCGAAAGAAAATTGCACCGTGGTGCAGTAAAACCATCTGGTGATTATCGGCAATGTGGCATCGTCAATCGAGTCAATTCTCAGGCGGTTGCCATTGCACGATCGACAGTACCGGACGATGGTCCGACGCAACCGATTCGTCCAATACCCGTGTTTGAACTACACGCCAATGATCGAGCGGACGGTAGAGAACATAGTCGATCATTACACTTGGTCTGTTGGCGGGAAATGTTGGTGCCATCTCTTCGTAACCACTGATGAGCCACTGTTCATTCATCTTGCTCATCAGTGGAGTTTGCGGGGACTCATTCAAGTCACCGGCGATGATGACCGGTTGATTGTTCGATTGCACGAAGAGTGCGTTGAGTGTGTCCATCTGGGCTACGCGATCCGGGAGAGAATTATGTTGCAGATGCGTCGCCACGAAGCGCACTTTACCGATGCCATCAATGTAAACTTCGATTTCCAGGGCGGTGCGCGTTTCGCGTCCCCCTCCACTGGGCAGTGGATGATTGGCGACATCGAGGATGCGATGTCGGGAAAGGATCGCCACCCCGTAATCTCCGTCTCCATAATTTCTCGCCTTACCAAACGCGGCATACATGCCCGTTAATGTTCCCAGATTTGCTGCCTGGTCCAGGTTATGAGTACGGCCGACACCACGATCAACTTCCTGCAGTGAAACAAGATCAGGTTGAACCGATGCGATCACATCGGCAATGCGATTCAGATCGAGACGCTCATCCATACCAGCCCCGTGGTGGATGTTATATGTCAGAACACGGAGCAACCTGGGTGTATCAGGTGCTTCTACTTGAGATGGTGGGGGAGATTGCACCGTCGGTTGCTTTGGTGCAGGCGGCGGTGAGGGAGAAGTGGTATCCTGTTTCGACTGAACTGGTTTTGATTGACTGGGTGGCGGTGGAGGAACGGCAGGGCGCGATTCGGTCTGCCGCGATTCAACCTGCGCCTGACGACCGGGTATCCACGGTTGTACTTCCGCATCATCATCCCAGGTTGCACAACCAATCGGAAAAGCAAACACCAACAAAATAAACCACAGAAAGAAGTGGCGTTGAATATACGCATTTGAAAAACGAGCAGTCATGGATGTGACTCCCTGGAGGTTCTTGTTGACTTCCTGCCGCGACAGCGTCAGGTGACATGTGTACCATACCACGTCTTCGCCCCGGGAAATTCCCAGTAGTGATCACGATCGAGAAATTGAGGACTTAATCATGGATTGTATGGATGTCATCCGCACTCGCCGCTCAATTCGTCAATATCGCCCCGACGCAATTCCTGACGATATCCTGAGCCAGATCCTCGAAGCAGGACGCTTGGCCCCATCAACCATGCACTGGCAGCCGTGGTACTTCGGCGTCGTTCGTGATCCTGAACTCAAACAGGAATTGACGCTGGCAGCGGGCAACCAGGAATGGATCGTCACTGCACCGATTGTGATGGCCATGTGCGTGCCCCTTGTTCGCGATCTCAAAACCCTGCCTGAAGATGATCCGTGGATCGCATGTAACAATCTTCGGTTTGGATCAGACCTTGTCGATCATCTCAACGCCTTTTCCGATCGACGCGCCATGATGAAGTATGCCGACACTGCGGATATTTTCATCGCCGGTCAACAAATGGTTCTGGCAGCAGAAAGCTTCGGCATCAGCTCCTGCTGGATCGGATACCTCAATATCGATCGCGCCAGTCGTTTGTTGAAATTGCCCGATGATATCGCCTGCCTGTACCTGCTGCCGATGGGTTATCCCGCAGTGGATCCAGATCCGATCGAACGCAAGTCAATCGATGAGGTTGTGTTCTACGATACGTGGTCCTGATAGGTAGGCGCTTTATTGGAATGTGTGCAGCGAGCCGGCTCGTCCTCGAGCCCGGCATTCATCAAACTGCGCTGCCCCGCTGTGCCCTTCCCTCACTCAATACCCCGACCAGCGAAACGGATTGAATGTGATGTTGCCGCGCCCGAGGATCAGGATGTCCGCAATTTCCACCGCTTCCTTGAATGATTCCTGCGCCTGTTCGATGTTGGCACTGTGAGGGAGCACTTTGCCCTGTTGTAAATGATCGTAAGTTGCCACCGCGTCGCCGGTGATCAGCACCGTCTGTCGGGGTAATGACAGAATCAGGCCGCACGATCCGGGCGTAACACCCGGCAAGGGAAACAGATCAACGCCCTTGGTGATCGTATCTTCCGCCGCTCTGCATCTCCGCACGAGTTCAAGATGTTTCTGAATGGCCCCTTCCAGCTCATCGTCATCTTCCGACTTGGCGCGTTCCAGTTGATCGCGTAGTCCTGCCAGTGCTGCAATACCCTCAGCCTCAAATGCATACCACTCCGCCTGCTCAAACAACCTCAAACCGCGGTAATGATCCTGCGTCAGCGATGTCATAAAAACATGCGTGATATCACGTGGCTGAAGGTTGACCCGCTCATCCATCCTTGCCTGCAGAATCTGAGCCGGCAGACCGGGATTCACCACGATCTTTGCATCATCAGTGGTGATCAGAGTGGTCGTGGCGTGGCCGGTACGCCTCTCACCTTTCTCATCCCACAATGGGTGAGCGCTCAGCGTGCCCAGAGAAATAACTCGATAGTCAATGTTCATAAATCAGTTTTTGTATATGGAGGA
>JANQEQ010000009.1 GCA_028278245.1 Phycisphaerales bacterium
TGTGCATCTGCGACACGGACAGTTGTGCGTGCCAGTCTGCAGGGACGCATCAACCGGGAAGTGAAGGCGCTACCGGTGGCTGTCACATCCTTTTGGCGGAAGATTACCTGACAAACCAGCAGGTGGCGCATATGCATCTGACCTCGGCCGGATACACGGTGGAGGTTGCGGACAACGGTATCGAGGCTGTCGAACGGTTCGGTCAGGATACCTATGACCTGATATTGATGGACCTGGAAATGCCCCACATGGATGGATTTGAGGCCACCAAAGCCATTCGGCGTCTGGAAACGGAGCAGCAGCCGTCCCGATTGCCCATTCCCATCATCGCCCTGACGGCGCACGCGCTCAAAGGCCAGGAAGAAAAATGCCTGCAGTATGGAATGAATGATTTTATCACCAAACCGCTCAGACGCCATCAACTTTTGAGTATGGTTTCCAAATGGTTGAATGGGGCGGAGATGGGACCACACCATATCATCTCCCGAGATCTGCCGGAAGATGCTGCGATGGAAAGTGATTCGACATCACCGGAGCCTCCCATAGACTGGTCGACAGCATTGGAAGAGTTCCTGGGTGAACAAGATTTGTTGCATCAGGTGATCGATGGATTCGAAACCATGGTGAAGAAGCAGATCAAGATCATCACCGATGCCCTGGACGGCGGCGATGCCGAAACCGTTCGGCTTGAAGCACATGCCATCAAGGGCGGTGTGTCCAATATCGCTGCGCATCCGCTATCGAGAATCGCTCTGAAGTTGGAACAAATGGGGGCACCCGGTGACCTGAACGACGGCAAAGCAACGTTGCAGGAGCTGATCGCTGAAGTGGATCGATTGGTGATGTTTGTTAAAAACAAGGAATATTGCGTCAATTAGGAGACGCGCTGCCATGTCTCTGCAGCACACCGTAAGTCACAATATAAGAGGTTTCATGAATGCGAATTCTAGTTGTTGAAGATGAAATGATCAGCCGTCTCAAATTGGAGACCATCATGCGGAATTTTGGTCGGTGTGAGACAGCGGAAAACGGCAGCCAGGCCGTTCTCATGTATCAGGAGGCCATTACTGAGGGCAACGCGTATCAACTGGTGATGCTCGACATCGAAATGCCGGACAT
>JANQEQ010000057.1 GCA_028278245.1 Phycisphaerales bacterium
AAAAAATCCCCGCTATGCGGGGGAAAATCTGTGTGGGGATGGTGGACATTCCTGTCCGTCAAGTTATAACATGCTGTCAGGTCGCCGCACCTGACAGCGTGTTATCAAATGTGTGACCGTCAGACAGCCTTGGCTAACCTAACTGGTCTACTCATCCGGTTTGTAACAGATGTCTAGTTTCCTCGCCGCAGCTGCCTCATCCATCCTCGAGACTGGGGTTGAATGCGGGGCTTCGTGCATTACTTCGGGTGTCTCATGAGCCTCTTTATCAATCTGAAGCATGGCTTTGATAAATCCGTCAAGTGTTTGCAAAGATTCTGTCTCTGTTGGCTCAATCATCAAAGCCTGGTGTACGATCAATGGGAAATTGATCGTCGGCGCATGATAGCCGTGATCCAGAAGTCGTTTGGCGATATCAACCGCCTTCAGGTCATTAACACACTGGTTGTCCGCAGAGAAAACTACTTCATGCATGCAGGGGGTCTTATAGGGCAGTTTATATTTATCTTCAAGTTTAACTCGCAGATAGTTGGCGTTCAATATTGCCGTCTGGGCTATCTTTGGGAAATTGTCCCTGCCCGATGCGGCGATATAAGCCGCCGCCCTGACCAGCATGCCAAAGTTGCCGAAGAAGGTGTGTATTTTACCGATCGATTTCGGATTGTCCCAATCCCATCTGTAGCCCTCGTCCACTTGTTTGATGCGGGGAACGGGCAGAAACGGTTCCAATCTCGAAGTCACTGCCACAGGACCGGAACCGGGACCGCCGCCGCCGTGAGGTGTAGTGAACGTCTTGTGGAGGTTCAAATGCACAATGTCAAATCCCATTTCGCCAGGTTTCGCCAGTCCGACAAGTGCGTTCATGTTTGCGCCGTCCATGTAAAGCAATCCGCCTACATCGTGCACAGCTTCTGAGATCTCATCGATCTGATCCTCGAAAACACCCAATGTATTCGGATTGGTGATCATCAACGCTGCGACTTCCTCACTCAGCGCTTCTCGCAGCGCATCAAGATCGATCCTGCCATGCTCATTTGATGGTAATTGCACCGGTTCGTATCCTGCCATAACGATGGTCGCCGGATTGGTTCCGTGTGCTGAATCAGGAATCAGTACCTTGGATCTTTGTTCGCCATTGGAAAGGTGAAAGGCTCTTGCCAGGTATATCCCTGTCAGTTCTCCATGAGAGCCGGCAGCTGGCTGCATGGTGACAGCATCCATCCCCGTAATCTCACACAGCCATTTGTCGAGCGT
Source organism: Phycisphaerales bacterium (assembly GCA_028278245.1). Taxonomy (GTDB): domain Bacteria; phylum Planctomycetota; class Phycisphaerae; order Phycisphaerales; family SM1A02; genus JANQEQ01. The sequence goes on from JANQEQ010000057.1 coordinate 1,255, forward strand.
GTCCATCAACTCAAAAGCCCCTTGAATGGTGCTTTCCGGTTGGTGAGGGTGCAATC
>JANQEQ010000058.1 GCA_028278245.1 Phycisphaerales bacterium
GGAATAATGTGAGGTCCTTCAACGTCGATGCCGAAAGACAGATTTTTGTCGATGATTTCTATTTCGGAGCGTTTGGTATCCAGAGCCTCAACGGTCACCTCAACGCCGATATCAATGGCGAGATTAACCGTGCAGGCATCGGGAATCATTAAAAACAATGGATGAATATCCAGGGTTCCTCCGGCGAGGTCGATCCGGCAGGGCGCAAAAGCTTTGAGACGCATCAGTAGTTACCTGTTAACGGTCAAAGGCCAATCAAACCGCGCAGTATCGCGAGGTTCTCCTTGTCCTCTGCATAGTCGTCACCCTTTGGAGTTTCGAGGATCATTGGCACATGTTGCAATCGTTCATCATTCATCAATAATCTGAATGCTTCGAGACCCAGTTTACCTTTGCCTATGTGGTTGTGTCTATCGACCCTGCTTGCCAGGTCCTTCTTCGAGTCATTCAGATGTATGGCTTTGAGGCGGTCAAGGCCGATTATCGAGTCAAATTCTTTCCAGGTCCGGTCGTAACCATCCGAGTTGCTGATATCGTAACCGGCAGCAAATACGTGACAGGTGTCAAGGCAGACTCCCAGGCGCTCACCTTCTTTCGTCTGATCGATGATGGCCCGAAGCTGTTCGAATTTGAAGCCAAGGTTGGTTCCCTGGCCTGCCGTTGTTTCCAGCAGAACTGTCAGCTTGAAATTCTCTGTCCTTTCGTACAACCAGTCGAAACTGGCAGCAATTCTCTCCAGTCCGGCATCCACCCCGGTCCCCAGATGCGATCCGGGATGCATGACAAGAAACGGGATGCCGAGCGCTTCACACCGCTGCATCTCCACAAGGAATGCCTCACGGCTTTTTTTGAGCGGTCCTTCCTCCGGTGATGCGAGATTGATGAGATACGAATCATGGCAGACGACGGGATCAATTCCCGATTCGTCTTTCGCTTTTTTGAAGCGATCGATGTCTTCATCGCTCAGGCCTTTTGCATGCCATTGATTGTTGCTTTTGTTGAAGATCTGGATGGTGTCGCATCCGACATCAAGACCGCGATCGATAGCTTTATGTATGCCACCGGCGATGGACATATGCGCGCCGAGACGTGGCCCCGTCATGCTTTTGCCTTCGGTTTGATAATGAAATCACTTACCAGCTTCAGTCCAATTGCAACCAGAATGATGCCGAACACAACCGAAACTGAACCGGCGCCGAAACGATGCCAACCCTGAAGCGTGAAGAACTGCAAAGCACCACCGATGATCAGCATGGTGAAGCCACTGGTGATGAGATGTCGCTGGCGATTACTCATGAGCCCGCTGACCAGCAGTCCGGCACCGATGGCCAGAATGATGCCCGGCCAATAGCGCGAGTAGCCGTAGCGGGCGCCGAGAAAGTCATGGACAATGGTGAAATAGATGCCGAGCATTATGAGAATGTTTCCACCGGTCAGGTAGGAATAACGAGGTTTGGAGGAGAAGAATGCGATTAACAATGCGGCGCCGATGACTATCAATATCCACGGCCAGCTCAGATTAATGGAGAAAGCCAATCCGTACTCGCTCAATAGAAGGTACCCTCCCATGAGGATGAGGCAAACTCCGAGAATGATCGTGCCGTTACGGTTCATCACTGTTTTCCTTTTACTCTTGGCATGTAATCATTAATTAAAAAGGACTTCGCATCCCGCGCTGTTGATCGAATTCTGCCATCGACGATTGCCTGCTCTATCGCGCTTTGGGCTTCGCCGATAGCCGGGCCCTCATCAAGATTTAAAATGCTCATTACTTCTTCACCGGCCAGCGGTGACCTGGCGTGAATTATCGCCTCAAGATCGAGCATTTTAATCCGCTCCATAAGATGTTCGAACAGGGTTAAATCGTTGTGAGGGCGCGATCGTGCCAGGATATCTGCGCGGTATAAAAGCAGAAGATCATCGATCAGTTCGCCGGCATCGTGTGCCAGACGGCGCACTGCCATGTCGCTCCATTCCGGCCGGTAGGCGATCATGTGTTTCTCTACGAGCTTTGTTACCTCATCGATCAGTTTGTTGGGATATCGCAATTTCAGAAGCTCTTTTCTGGTGAGTTCGGCACCTGCGTACTGGTGGCCGTGGAATACCACTTTGCCGTCTTTTACCTGCCGCGTCAGGGCCTTGCCGATGTCGTGGAACAGTACGGCCAGCCGCAAGCGCAGTATCGGACCAGAGTTGTCGAGCACTTTCAGCGTATGATTCAAAACATTGTCATCATAGTATTCCGTCGTCTGGTCAATGGTTGCCAACTGCTCGACATCGGGAAAGATATGCTTCAGCAGGCCGTATCCGATCATCTGTCCAATGCCGTCAGATGGAAACTCGCTGGTGATTATTTTCGAGAATTCGATGTTTATTCGTTCACCGGGTTCTTTCGCAATCAAGTGCGAAAGTTTCTGAATGGTCCCGGGAATCTCGTCGCTGGCTTCGAATCCCTCACAAACGCAGAATCTGATCGTACGCAGCATTCTTATAGGATCATTACTGAACGTCTGTGCCGCATCCAGGGGAGTTCGCAAAACCATTTTGTTCAGATCCTGAACCCCGATACTCAGCGGATCAATGATAGTGTCGGGTTTGGGATCGGAAACCGGTATCAGCAGAGTATTCACCGTGAAATCGCGCCTGAGCGCATCAGCCTTCATCCTGTCGGAATTTGGCGCGTAAATCGACTGATAGTTAACTTTTGGATTTTCTTCA
>JANQEQ010000060.1 GCA_028278245.1 Phycisphaerales bacterium
AATCGGCATGTCACTGGGTATCCTGATGATCAAGCTGACCCCGGGCTACCACACAGAGTTAATGAGCTATCTGTTCGGTAATATATCTTATGCAAACTGGATCCAGGTCTGGTTTATCCTCGCACTTGATGTCATCATCACTATTGTTCTGCTGCTGTTTCATAAACGGTTACTGGCAATATGTCTCGATGAGCAACAGGCAAAACTGCAGGGTATCAATATTACCGCCATGAATATTATTTTGCTTGGACTGGTGGCAATGACTGTCATCTGCCTTATTCAGGTTGTAGGTTTGATTTTAGTAATCGCATTACTCACACTTCCGGCCGCAACCGCAGGTCATTATGTACAACGTTTATCTTCAATGGTGTGGATTGCCATCGGACTGAGTCTGATGTTCACCACGATCCCACGCATGATGGTGTACGGCACGAAAATGAGCCCCGAGTCGGCTATTGTCCTGGCAGCTGGAGTGGTCTATCTTGCCTCGTGGGGGCTGAGTCGAATCAGGCTCAGAAGACGGGCGGTATTAAACGTTTCACGTTAATAATCGCCAGGCTTGAGCGACAATAAATGTCACAATAATGGCAACCGCCAGGGGCATAAATGTTCCCAGCAGTGTCCACTTCATGGCTCTTGTTTCTTTCCAGATCGTGAAAATGGTCGTCGCGCAGGGATTGTGAAGCAGTGAAAAGAGCATGAGGTTCACAGCAGTCAGCAGTGTCCATCCCTTTTCGCCCACAAACAGGTTATACCAGGCATCATCCTGAGTGAACTCTTCTGTCATCATTGTGTGACCAAGATACAGCATAAGAATGGTTGGAACTACAATCTCATTGGCGGGGATGGCAATCACATACGCCAGAAGGATGACGCCATCGAGTCCAATGGCAGAACCCAGCGGATTTAGAAAATCGATGCAGTACTCAGAGAGTGGTTGACCACCCCAGGTTATATTAGCCAAAAGCCAGATCACACCGCCTGCAGGTAAGGCACAAAGTATGGCACGCCAGAGTACAAAGATTGTCCGGTCGATAAGTGAGGTATAGAGAATTCGCAGAATGCTCGGTCGACGATATGGCGGCATCTCCAGTGTAAAGGCGGATGGCTTACCTTTGAGCACTGTGCGAGAAAGCACTGCTGACATCAGTAAAGTTGTTATGACGCCGATCACGACCACGGCAACTATTGCCCCGGTTGCAGCTACGGAAACGAATGCTCCCGGAAAAGCGGCACCAACAAATACCGTGGCAATGAGAATGAGCGTGGGCCAGCGTCCATTGCAGGGAACAAAGTTGTTGGTAAGAATCGCAATCAATCGTTCACGAGGAGAATCGATGGTGCGGCACGCAATGACGCCTGCCGCATTACATCCAAATCCCATACTCATAGTGAGCACCTGCTTGCCGTGCGCTCCTGCTTTTTGAAACAACCGATCCAAGTTGAATGCCACACGAGGCAGGTAACCAAGGTCTTCCAGGATGGTGAACAACGGGAAAAAGATTGCCATGGGAGGTAACATGACGGCAATCACCCACGCAAGGGCGCGATAGACACCGTGCCAGATGAATCCGGTAAGCCACCAAGGTGCCCCCCACTGCTCGAATAAACCACTGGCGAAATCCTCCACCCAGAATAATCCTGTTGCCAGCCAACTGGAAGGATAATTCGCACCGGCGATGGTGATCCAGAATATCAGCGCCAGGAGCAGAATCATCAGAGGTAAACCGAAAATAGGTGAAGTTAAGATTCGATCAATGCGCCGATCCCAATGGATATTTTCCGAGTCGGACTCAGAAACACAATCCTGAGCGATGATATGAGCGTCGTGATAGAGCGCTTCAACCAGTTCATCGCGAAAGTTTGTAGTCAGGGATTGGCGCAATGTATGAGAACGGTCAATAATATTCTGAACAATCTGTTGTGTTGGTGACGCCGAGTTCATTATGCTGATATCTCCGCGAATTCATCAGAAAGTTCATTTTGCTGGCGGTCAATGATCGTCGCCAACTCCCCGTTCATCAGAGCTCGGCGTACATGCTCATCTCCATCCAGCAGGCGCATTGCAACCCACCGGGGATTCGGTATGCCGGGGATTACCTGTTCAATCATCGGAACTAGTTCCCCAACCGCCTGCTGAAATGCTCCTTCCTGGGTTACACGATGAGGTTTGGCAACAATCTTTCCCATGACAACATCTTCTACGGCCTGCAGGAGATCGGAAATCCCTTCCCCGGTTCGGGCTGAAGTTGCTACGACCGGAACGCCAAGCTCGCGCGCGAGTTTGGAGATGTTAACTTTGATCCCCTTTCGCCTTGCCTCGTCCATCAGATTAATGCACACTACAACCTGAGCACTCAGTTCGAGAATCTGCAAGACAAGATTGAGATTGCGCTCCAGGCAGGTTGCATCGGTCACAACGATCGTGCAGTGCGGTTGGCCGAAGAGTATAAAGTCCCGGGCAATCTCTTCATCCTGAGCGGCGGAGAGGAGTGAATAGGTACCGGGTAGATCAACGAGCTTGTAATGCTTGTCGTTATATTTGAATCCCCCCTCAGCGCGATTGACGGTTTTGCCCGGCCAGTTACCTGTATGTTGACGCAATCCAGTCAGCGTATTGAATATGCTGCTTTTACCGGTGTTTGGATTACCGGCTAAAGCGACAACATAATCAAACCGAGCCACATTCAAACCCATCCGGGCCAATCCGATATTCCCCGGGCATGATGAGCAGGTCGAGCAATCAGTCATGAGACGCCTCTTCCATACCGTTGGTCCTGATGAGGACGTGTTGTGCCTGATCATGACGCAGCGCAACGAGCGAACCACGAACACGCAGAGCAACGGGATCTCCCAGGAAACTGGTGTACTCGATGGCAACTTCCGCCCCTGCGGTTAATCCCAGATCAAGTAATCGACGTCGTGTAAAACCACGAATCTCTTCTGAAAGTCCGTGAACGACAGCGGTGATTCCTGTTTTGAGATCAGTCAATGGAAAGATGGAAATGGGTTCACTCTGCGGATGGGCGGCAACAACAAACACATTGGCTGCAACGATCGGCGAAAGGATATGGGTTTCTGACTCATCGAATAATTCGATGCGCTCATGGTCTCTTTGCCTGATTCGAATCCGTTGCCCGATATGCAATCCTACCGCGACAATCTGAGAAAAAACCGTGGCCGGTTCATCTTCCAGGTGCGCAATCTGTGCCTGCTCTTCGAGCGGCCACTCGGTGAGGGGTAAAGCGACCGGCGCGGGGAGTTGGCCCTTGGCCGTTGGAATGGGATCGCCGTGCGGATCGGTGACGGGGTATCCCATCGAAGCATCCAGCGCCTGTAGCGCATCAACATCACGATGATGCTCTCGTCGATCGGCTTCCGCGTGGATATGCCTGAGCGGCATACGCGCTTCATCAGCCAGGTAGCGTTCCCACAGCCTGTGTGCCCGAATAACCTGAAGCGCGAGTTGAACACCCGCCGGAGTCAACTGAACCTCCCCACTCCCACGCGCTCGTAACAATCCCTGATTCTCCATATTTCGGCACAGTTCAATCACACGTGATACTGGTTTCTTCAATGCGCCCGCCAACGAATGAGTGCTGGCCGGGTGGCCATTCCACTCACAGGCATGAAGATGTTTGAGCGCATCTTCAACCATGACGCGACGACGATTGATCTTCCTTTTCTGCCACCAGCGGAGAGGATTCATGGACTTCCCTCCTGTTTTTGAAGAGCGGTTTGTTGCTCGATAAATGTCTGCATACAACGGAGCGTCTCGTCGCTCACATGATGTTCAATACCCTCTGCATCGCGTCGGGCCGTGTCCTCCTTCACTCCCAGGAGATTCAGGAAATGCTGAACAATCTGATGTCGCTGACGAATTTTTGCCGCCAATCGCTCACCCTTGGCTGTCAGGCGTATGGGGTAATAGGGTTTCGTATTCAGCAGCTTATCCTGCTGCAGACGAGCCACAATTCGCGTCACCGTGACATGAGAGACCCCCATGTGCTCGGCAAGGTGCTTCACCCGGCACTCACCCTGATGATGAACGATGTCCGAGACGGCTTCGATATAATCCTCCGCGGTTTCCTGTGAGTGATCCCGCCTGACTTTGGCAAAGGGTTGTTCAGTTGGTGAACTCATGAGCATGAAATATCCTCATCTACATCCACCTGGAATTGTAGCACTTGCTACAAATTTGTCAACCTCGCTTCATATTCCACAATTTCTGCGCTGAAATTCCACTAAGCCAGGCATGAAAACAATGGATGATTATCTCTGGAATAGAGCGATATTTTCAACTTCTGATAATCCAAGAGGCTGGAATGGTTGTTTTTGATCCACGTCACTGATGTAGCAACAGGTACAATTCTCCGTTGCGGATATCGGCTTTCAGCATTCAGAATCACGATCTGTCATACAGATGAATTCTCGTTTATTTGCCGTCCTGATACGATGTATGCAACAGGTGGCGCTCGTAGCTCAGTTGGATAGAGCACCGGTTTCCTAAACCGGGGGTCGCAGGTTCGAGTCCTGCCGGGCGCGTTGGTATATGCCGATGCATCAGATCGCACACTCTCGTATATTTCTAGTGCACTGGTCATCCTTGTATAGTCTCTTCATTACAATACCCGCTCAATAGTTGAAAGATCATCAGACCTCATTAAAGAACAGGTGTTACGATGGCAAAAAAGAAATCTTCGACCATCATCAGTGTGGTCGTCGGCGCGGTGATCGTGATCGCGGCGATCGTTTCAATATTCATGATCGATTGGAAGACGGAGCCGCCCGCAGAGCCCCCCACGATCCGACCATTAAAAACAATGGTGATTGGATCATCTGTTACACGCGGCGTACGGCAATATCCGGGACGAGTTCAAGCAGCTCAACGCGTCGATCTGGCATTTCGTGTATCAGGTCCATTAGTTGATCTTCCAGTCAATGAAGGTGACGATGTCAATGAGGGCGATCTCATTGCACGTATAGATCCACGAGATTTTGAGATCGCATATGCACGCATTCAAAGCAGTTTGGATGAAGCCACGGCAAGTCTGGAGGCCATGAGAAGCGGTCGACCGGAAGACATTGAAAAATTACGTGCTGAAGTACAAAAGGCTGAGGCCGCATTGACCCTGGCCAGAAGTGAGTATGATCGGGCGAAGGCAGCACACGCTAATGGTGCGGTATCGGATATCGAATTAGCGCGCAAACTCCAGGCACGAGATAATGCCGAAGCCGTATTACGACAGGCACAAGAAAACCTGAACATTGGCGAAGCGGGCGCGCGGCCGGAGGATATTGAAGCAGCTGAGGCCCGCGTACGGGGTATGCAAGCCCAGCGTGATGATGCTCAAGCCGCCCTGGACGATACTGAATTGCGTGCGCCGTTTACAGGAAAGATCGCAAGTCGTTTCGTGGAAAATTTCCAGTATGTTCAGGTTCGTGAGCCCGTGGTCAGTCTTCAGGATGTGACAAATGTAGAGATCGTCATCAACGTCCCTGAAATTGACGTGGTGAACGCCACGAAGGACAAGGACGGGGGATACGCGATCTACGCTACATTTGAATCACTCCCAGATCGACAGTTCGATGTGGAGCCCAAAGAATTCGCCACCGAAGCAGATCCTGCCACACAAACCTTCGCGATGACTCTCACCATGCCGGCACCGGATCCCACCGATGTCAATATCCTCCCGGGAATGACCGCGACCATCACCGCTCTTCCCAAGAATCCGGAAACGACCGGTGATTTGGGGTATGTCGTCCCGATTGATGCCGTGCCGATTGATGAAACCGGTCAATATTACGTGTGGGTGGTGCGCAGCGCGACGGGTGATACGTTTACCGTACATCGCATGAATGTCACCCCTGGCAACATGATGGGGGAAGAGATTGTCATTGTTGAAGGTTTATCACAACGTGATGAGATTGCGACTGCCGGAGTGCATTTGCTGCGGGAAGGCCAGGTTGTTCGACGCTATACCTCGGAACGGGAGGATAGCGCATCATGAATATCGCAGAAGCCTCAATCCGTTATAAAACGATTACGATTGTTCTTACATTGATGTTGATTGGGGGCGGCATTTTTGCCTACGAAAAACTCGGTCGACTGGAAGATCCTGAATTTACCATCAAAATGGCGCAGGTCTTTACGCTCTATCCAGGCGCAACAGCGGCACAGGTGGCGGAAGAGGTGACTGATCCCATTGAGCGTGCGGTACAGCAAATGGGACAGCTCAAGCAAGTTACCAGCATGTCTGAAGCGGGCAAGTCAACGGTGCTCGTGGAGATCAAGGATAAATACGATAAGCAAACTCTGCCACAAGTGTGGGATGAATTGCGCCGCAAAGTTGGTGATGTACGTAAGGATCTTCCCCCAGGCACTACTCCACCTATGGTCTTTGATGATTTTGGTGATGTTTACGGGGTGTTTTATGCAGTTTATGGAGATGGCTTTTCGTATGCTGAGTTGCGCGATTACGCCAAGCTCCTGCGTCGTGAATTACTGCTGTGTGATGATGTAGCAGATGTGACTCTCTTCTCTGAACGGAAAGAAGTCGTATTCGTGGAGGTCTCACGCGCCCGACTAAGCCAGTTGGGAATCTCACGTGAAGTTATTTATAATTCGCTGGCGGGTCAGAATCTAGTCGCCCCGGCGGGTAAAGTGCGCGTGGGAAGTCAGTATATCCGCATAGAACCGACAGGTGAGTTCACTTCAGTGGAGGACATCGGCAACCTGCTGATTCTTCAGGACGATGCGACGGACACGAAGCTCTACCTCAAAGATATCGCCGCGATCACTCGTGATTACGAAGATCCTCCAAATCAATTAATGCGCTTCAATGGTCGCCCTGCGATTGGTATCGGTATCTCAACGGTCGAAGGAGGAAATGTGACCGTCATGGGTGCTTCGATCAATCAACGATTACGCGAACTGGAATCCCAAACTCCAATTGGTATGGAAATTGGAATTATTTCGCATCAGGGTGATGCGGTTGCTGCTTCTGTGAATGGATTTATGATCAGCTTGATTGAGGCGATCGCAATTGTTATTGGTGTTCTTATCTTCGCCATGGGCTTGCGCAGCAGTATGCTCGTTGGTTTTATCCTGCTACTGACGGTGCTGGCCACATTCATCATCATGCTCATGGAGGGCGTGATGCTGGAACGTATCAGCCTCGGCGCACTTATCATCGCGTTAGGAATGCTGGTGGACAACGCCATCGTGGTCGTGGAAGGTATCCTCATTAACCTGCAACGAGGAATGGGAAGAGTTGAAGCCGCGGCGAAAATCGTAAGCCAGACCATGTGGCCACTGTTCGGGGCAACTGTAGTGGCGGTGCTCGCGTTTGCCGCCATCGGAACATCGCAGGATTCAACCGGTGAGTTCTGTCGCTCGCTGTTCCAGGTCATTCTCTATTCATTGATGTTGAGTTGGGTGCTGGCAATTACCGTAACACCACTCCTGGGGGTGATGTTTCTAAAGGTTAAGAAAACTGAGGGCAAGGAAGCTGCAGATCCTTATGGCGGATTATTGTTTACGCTGTATCGCGGATTACTGGTGTGGTGCATCAAGGCACGATGGATAACTATTGTGGTGCTCGTTCTCATGCTGGTGGCAGCGATCATCGGATTCGGCTCAGTAAAACAAAGTTTTTTCCCGGCTTCAACACGACCTCAATTCATGATTCATTATTGGCTCCCCCAAGGCGTGCATATAAGCCGTACCGAAGCTGATCTCAAAGTAGCTGAGCACGAATTACTTCACGAACTCGGCCCAATCAGTGAAGAGATCACCGATGTTTCGACCTTTATTGGTGGCGGTGCGTTACGATTTTTGCTCACATACACAGCAGAAGATGTCAATCCGGCTTATGGTCTCATGCTAGTCAGTGTCAGAGACTATAAAACGATTGAAGAGTTTCTGATGCCGGAGGTCACGGAATACTTCAACGAGAACTTTCCGGATGCACAGGTATTCTGCCGCCCGTTTATGCTGGGGCCGGGCGATTCGCAGAAGATACACCTGCGCTTGCGTGGCCCTGATGCAGATGTATTACGTGGACTGGCGGCGCAAGTTACCACGGTGATGCGTAATGAACCGGACACCATCGACATTATGGATGATTGGCGTCAGCGCGTTCCCTTAATCCGTCCCGTTGTGGCAGAAACGCAAGCGCGCAACGCTGGAATTACGCGATCACAGATCGCCAGCTCTATGCAAGCAGCATTTGCCGGAACAGAAATCGGTGTCTATCGCGAGGGTGACACACTGCTGCCAATCATAGGGCGCAGTCCCGCAACAGAACGAAATGACGTTGACAATATCAACGATCTCCAGGTGTGGAGCCCCGTAGCAGGTCGTAGTATACCGATCCGCCAGGTGGTGGTCGGTTTTGAGACGACATCAGAAAACGCGATCATCAAGCGACAGGATCGATTGCCCACAATTACAGTCATGTGCGATCCTGCGGCTGGCCTGACTGCAGAGCCTGTTCGACAGAAAATACTCCACTCTCTGGCAGAATTGGAAGCATCGGGTGATTTTGTACTTCCAGAAGGATATGAATTGCAATGGGGTGGTGAATACGAAAACTCTGGAGATGCCCAAGCTGCCTTGGCAGGGAAGCTTCCGATATTTCTGCTGATGATGGTTTTAGTAGTCATCATCTTGTTCAATTCAATCCGCCTGCCGTTGATAATCCTCCTGACTGTACCGTTGGCCGTAATTGGAGTTACGGTTGGTCTTCTGTTGACAGATCAACCGTTCGGCTTCATGGCATTGTTAGGGTTCCTGAGTTTATCCGGCATGATGATCAAGAACGCCATCGTCTTGATTGATGAGATCGGCGCGCAGATCGGATCCGGGAAGGACCGTTATCAAGCGATCGTTGACGCAGGGGTGAGCAGGGTGCGACCGGTGTCCATGGCTGCACTGACGACAGTTTTGGGAATGATGCCGCTGCTGGTTGATGCGTTCTTCGTAGCAATGGCAGTAACGATCATGTTTGGGCTGGCGTTCGCTACAGTGCTGACGCTGGTGGTAGTGCCCGTGCTGTATGTGATCTTTTTCAACATTCCCGCTGCGCCGAACGAAGCTGCATTATAATATTTTCCGGAATGATCTCTTATGAGTGATGAACTTGATGTAGCCAAAAAAAGAATCGGTTTGTCATACTCTTGTTAGCCTTGTTGCTGGCGCTCGTAGCTCAGCTGGATAGAGCACCGGTTTCCTAAACCGGGGGTCGCAGGTTCGAGTCCTGCCGGGCGCGTTGGTGGATGCCGATGCAGTCAGATCGCACACCCTCACATAAGCTCACAAACAGCATGGTGTTCTGATATTCACCAGAATTGTTTTTGTCAGTCATTTCATGGCAGACCGTCGAATCCGCTCGCTTACACCAGCACTAACCAGAAGATCCACACACTGGAAACCAGTTGATTACAGCCTACATAACGAGTATTGGACCGGATAAGTTGGGGGATCAAGCACACAACTCTATGGCAGATACTGCGGTTTGCGATTGCTGGCTGGCACTACTTCGGGGGCAGGTCATGCGGGCGGAGGTAATCACACTTTTACAGAGATTATCCAGGTCGATGACGAGTGTGGAGAATTCCTGATCACTCGACTCTGGTCATCAACTACACTCCCCAATGAAGCTGCAGTTATTTAAAGCACGTGAGTTCTACCCAATCATTCGCTAGGATACAATCCATCAAGTGAAGGTTTGAACTTCATGAGCACAGGCAAGAACAATGATGAGCTGGGTGAGGCCGGGCTTCGTGAGAAGAGGCTTGAGGAGCAACTTGCGCTTGCGAAACTTCGTGAGAAGGAACTTCGTCACTTGATCGACATGGTGCCGGCGTACGTGTACAGCGTGGACGAGGAAGGTCGAGTACTACTTGCGAATAAAGCGTTCGCAGGAATCTTTGGTAAGAAATCCAGCGATCTTACCGGGCGGCTCATTACCGAAATCGATCCGAACCAGGATCAGGCACAACGCATGCTTGATGAATGTCGCGAGGCGATCAAGGGGGGATCCTCGCCGGATGATCGGATGGAGGAGATTCTCGATCCCAACGGCCAACCAGTCGTCGTGCGCTCAACGACCATCCCATACCAAGATCCGCACACAGGCTATCCGATCATCCTGGGCGTATCCGTTGACGTAACGGAGCTCGTCCAACTCCGAAAGCACTCCGAACGGAGCCGACACGCGGTCGTGTTCGGCCTGGCTCGACTCGCCGAGGCACGCGACGGTGAGACGGGCGCCCACCTCGAACGCGTGTGCAGT
>JANQEQ010000097.1 GCA_028278245.1 Phycisphaerales bacterium
CCCTCACGCCAACAATAACAATCTACTTGCGGATCAACGTGACGAACAGAAACCACTGGCAATCCAGGGTGATTTGAAACCCGTGCAGTTTGCTTTGGTTATTCGCGCTATGACCCCCTTGGAAGTTGAGGAGTATCTCGGAGCGGGACTGGAACGGATTGATCGCCCTCTGGCTCTGGTGCGGAACTTCAATTTCCAGGAAGCCGTGGCCATGGCGGAAACGCATCGACGCAAGGTGATGCGCCAGCGATCCGGGCAGCCGCCAAACCAGCCGTATATGGCCGAGGTCGGTGATGGCAGCACGACTCCGGTTCCTGCTATCACCGTGAAAGACACCGCACGACATGCCTGGGAGCAGTTGATGGCATCACTCGCTGAAGCGGATCGCAAGATCGTCGACCAGGGCAATCAGGTTTTGCCCAGCGGCCAGTTGATCGGAACACCCACGTTGTTTCCCGATTTTCAGCAACAGCTGGATTTTTCCAGCCGAGGTGCCTCGTGGACGGTAAGCATTCCCGTGAGCGAACTTTCGACATTTCTTGCCTCGGTGGATGAGGTGACCCAACATCAATCCTATCTGAATGTTTTGCCGGACGGGATCAATGCGATGATGAGTTCGCGCGCATCAGAACATGATGAAACATCAGATTTTTCCACATCGCATTGGGTATCGCATCAGCCTTTAATCCGGGAAATGCTGACTCAACTGGAGCAGGATCATCAGGGATATATTCTCCTGCCGATCGTGCTTGAATCTGTGGGGAATAATTGACTCTCAAGCCTATCCGGCCCTTCCTCGAGGATTCGTCAGAACCGGCTTCTGATCGGATATCACACAACACGTAGTTTTGACCTACTCTGTACGATTGGCATGACGCAGGTTGAAGAGTCCATGACGGCTGATCCGATCCAATTCATCACAGAACTGTATTCCAGGCAACTGGCGCTGGAGCATGATCCTTATTTGACAGCGCATTCTCGCACTCGGGCGGGGATTCGGCGTCATGTCGATGTGTTTCATAAATACGAACCGTACCTGCGGCCGGGGAAAATTCTCGACTGGGGGTGCCGCCAGGCGGTCGATGCGTGCCTGATTCGTAGGTGTTTGGGAGATAGCGTCGAACTTTTTGGCTGTGATATAGAAGCGCCGCACTACCCGGTGTTTCACGATTATGCACGGCTTCAGCATACGCAACTGGATCATCCCTTCAAATTGCCGTATCCCGATGATGAGTTTGACACGGTGGTTGGCAGCGGGGTGCTGGAACATGTGCCGCAGGATGCCGATTCGCTGAAGGAATTACACCGCGTCATCAAACCCGGCGGGCATCTCATTATTACCTTTCTTCCCAATCGCACTTCGTATACCGAATTTTTTAATCGAAAACTCAAGCGATGTCACCATAGTCGTTTGTACAGCCGACGCGGGATACGATCACTGCTGCTTCAACATGGATTTGAGCTGATACGCCTGGCTTATCACCAGGTTACTCCATCATTGGCCGGTGAGAATCCGGTCAACAATCGCATGCTGGTGAAGATGATTGATGGCTTATACGGCGTGAACGCGCTACTGGAACGCGTTCCGATCTTGCGCCGCCTCGCCGCGAATCTCATGGCGGTGAGTTTGAAGCGCGTCGATGAAACATAACAGTCCTAGCCCTTTGTTAACCCTCCGCGCCGTGCGTGGCCGGTGGTTTTCGGTTCTTCACCGCGCATCAGGCGGCAGATGTTCGCGCGGTGTTGCACAATCACAAGAATCGCCAAGAGTGCGGTGACGATCAATGGCGGAGAGGCATGCAGAAGATCCTGCAAGACGTTTTCACTGTGCCGAGGGATGGATGCCAGGAGATACGCAATCGGCAAACTGATGCCAGCAAGCATGCTGGCCAATGAAACATAATGTGACAGACGGAGTGTTCCGTACCAGACAACCAGCGCACCGAGCGCAGGAATCGTAAGTAACGGCCACATGGCAAGCAGTGCGCCGAAGCTCGTTGCCACACCTTTACCGCCGGAAAATCCCAGGAAGATGGAGAACATGTGCCCCAATACCGCGGCGGCGGCAATCGTCAGCCACAACCACATTTGAGCGATTGTTAACTCCGATGCATTATGATTGATAACATTTGTGAGAATACCGCTGACAATGATGGGGATTGCACCCTTGAGCACGTCCAAGAAGAAACATAAGAAACCGATGCGCGCTCCGAGAGTTCTGCCGACATTGGTTGCGCCTATGTTCTTCGAGCCGTGCTGTCGTATATCAATACCTCTGGCTTTTCCAATAAGCACCCCAAAGGGAATGGAACCCACGAAGTATGCTCCGATGATGCACGCAATCCAGATATTCATGGTGCTACAATCCTCGCGCGCGAAATTCTCTCATTTTGCGTTTGCGTATATTCCGCCGCTTCTTCATCACTACCGGCTGCCAGCGATTTTCTTGCCGGTGCGCGTCCCGTCATCGTAATGGTTCCGATCAGAGCGAGTAATCCCATCAGGTGGCCGTTTTGCTCATGACAGTCAAACAGCGCGCCGATCAACCAGCCGATCAGGATGAACAATGTTCCCAGCGCGTAGGCATGTTCTTTCCGATCACGAATGCATTGTCGAATGTGAAAAATGATGACGGCAAGGAGCAGGATACCTCCGACCGTTCCGGCGGAAGCCAGAGTTTGCAGATACATGTTGTGCGTATGATCGCGCTCCATGCGCGCGACCAGAGAGGGATTACAATCACGAGCCTTCTGGACGGCATCCTGAAACTCGGGCAACTGACTTGTGACCTGGCGGAACGAACCAACCCCGACGCCGTGAATTGGATGTTGTTTGTAGATTGCCCAGGACCACTGCCACTGTCCCAATTTCAAGCCGATATCCGTCCAGTACTCATCCTGTTCCAGGGCATTGCAAACCTCTGTTTGAACTTTTTGAATGCGGGGAAGAATGACTGAATGGGTCCAGGGCCAGGATGCAGCTGATGCTACTATACCGACGACCACGATCCACAAAATCGTTTTTCGCAGGGATGGATGTTTCCAGGCTGCGGTGATGAGCAGGAGCGGGATGGTGATTGCCACCGCTACCCACGGCCCACGACTTTGCGCGACAACCAGTCCCCCCAGTGCCAGAACCAGGAGAACTGCCGAGATGGCGCGGATCTTTCCTGAACGCGTCAGCACGGCCGACACGTGCCAGCAGATCGCAGCCATGCACCATGTTCCGGTTTGCGTCGGATGAATCCAGCCACCCATTCTGCTGCTGTCATCCTGTGGGCGCATATTGGTCAGATCAAAATATTCCAGAAATTGTGCGACCTGTTGACCGGCGACTCCCACCAGTGGTGCGCCGATGAGCCATGGAAGGCGGTCAATCACCGGCCAGAGAAGCACCGGTGTCAGCAGCATGCGCATGGGGCCGAAATCTCGAAATCCCTGTCCGGGATCCACCGACCAGGTCATGCTCAAAGCAGTCCATCCTGCCCAAAGTGCATACGCCCACATCAGAGGCATACGCAGAAAAGGGGTATAACAGCGCCAGGTATTGGGAAGTCGCACCAATGTATAGAAACCAAGGATCACAAATGCGACGTCCTTCGGGGCGGTGATCAGAGGCAGTAGAAACAGATAGATCAGCGCCATGATCGTATGGACATGATGTCCCACAGGATCGCGCAGCCGGGTGTAACGCAAGGCATCGGCAATGTCCGCATTCGTGCCGGGGGGCGGCCAGGCTATGGGTTTTGGCAATGTGCGATACAGACCCATGATTCTCTTTCAGTTGATACACACGCAATGCATCAAATCTGGTGTATAACATCGTGTCGTGAATAAGCCAGGCTGAGAGTTCGTAGGCAGTATCCTCGACAAGTCAATGGTTGGCGAAAGCAAAATTTATTCAAAATCAATAAAAACACGTAAAAAGTAGCCGTTGGGTTTTCCCATCATTTTCCTGAATCAGGCATTTCTTCTGTGTGGTCAGTTTTGATATTGAGGTGTCGCCGCTGGGCAATAAACAGGTGTTTCAGAAGAGTGGCGGAAGAGAATCCACCGGCGGCGATGATACCCCGCCAACCATCTCTCCATCCCTGTTTGAGAATCAATTGCTTGAAGAATGCGGCGGGGGGGCTGACGAGCACGTGTGCCAGCGATCCTCCCGATGCCCCGGCATCAGCATTGAGTTGAGCGTAGTGGATGTTTCGCCTGCACATGTCCGCCAGGTCACGCCAGGAATCATGCCGAAGATCGCCGACCAGTTTTCCAACTTTCCCCTGTACGGCAACCGTTTCGTGAACCTGGGCTGTTCCCTGTGATTTCCCCCCGATACTGCTGATATGTGCGCTTCCTCCCCGGACCAATCGCAGCCGCCATTCCGGTTGGAACGTGTGCTGGAGGTACTGTCCGAGAAACCAGACCTTGCGGTTGAGTTCCCAACCGACATAGCGGGGGTCATTTTCTGTCACTACTTTCCTGATTGACTTCTGTAATTCAGGAGTGAGCGATTCGTCCGAATCCAGCAACAGAATCCAGTTCACCTCGCGACACTCATCGAGAATGAACTGCTTCTGGGCGGCATAACCCGGCCAGGGGCGCGTAACAACCTGTGCGCTATAGGATTGACAGCATGACACGGTTCCATCCGTCGAACCTGAATCGACGACAAAAATGCTGTCGGTCAGTGAGTTTATACTTTTCAGTGTGCGTTCAATCGTATCCTCGTTGTTGAATGTGCAAATACCAACGACCAGATCAGATTGGGCGTTAATCGGTGGCGATGAGCTTCGGGTCTCGCTGGTTGGATCTGTCACGGAAGAAGCATCCTAGTCCAGTCCGTGATGATCCTCCACCGGTGTGGCGAGCACGCGGAGAGCAAAGCTGATGTATCCTGAAGCATCGTGACAGCTCCACCGGGCACAATACGTTGTCTCAAGCAGGCGGATCGGCGCAGTGTGTGGCTGATTCAACGCCCAGGGGAAGCGCCGACAACGCTCAAAACCTGGCCGATGAATCTGGGAACGCTGATGAAATTGGTTCTGGGTCGAGCACAGGTGCAACGCCAGATTGCAGGGACGAGGGTTTTGCAACGTCTTGGAATCCAGACTCCGCCATGTCGGCGACGCTGGCGTATGTCTCGAAGTGAAGAGGGATGGCAGATTTCCCTGGAGTTGGAATATATCCCCGGTTGTACCGCCTTGGATTTCCTTCGACATGCGCAACTGACTCCGGAAGTCTGGAGGTTACTGGGACACCAGGTGGGTCGGATAGTTCGCAAAGTTGCCGAAGCAGGTTACAAGCATCGTGATCTGAAACTGAGCAATTTTGTCATCTCCCCCGAGAATGGGATTTCACCTGACGATGAGATGGTGAGCGAAGCTGACAATCTCGATCGGGTCATCCAGGCGCAATCGTGGACGATCTGGGTGTTGGATCAAGTCGGGGTGCGACGAGTGCTGAAACGTGATGCAGCCTGCATTCGCATGCTGGATCGCCTGCTCGTGGAGCCGGAGGAGCATGCGATTCCAATTCCCCGGGCTGCCTGGGTTGCTGTGTTGCGTGAACTGTTTACGAATCTGCCGCGCAATCGACGTCGAGCGCTCTTTCAGCAGCTGCGAGCACGTCGGCAACGGTAATGCGATCGATCATGCAGATTTGCGGATGTCGATCTGCAATGAGCGCTTGAGGTAAAAAAGGTTCCGCCAGCAGGCGCTGCTCCTGCGCTTGATGAGCATCTGAATTTGTCCAACGGTGATCGGTTGGTCCGAACAGCGTCACCGTCGGTCGACCCAGGGCAAGCGCGATATGACGAGGCCCGGTATCGTTGGTAATCACGAGTGAAGCGCGCTGGATAATCGCCTTGAGCGCTCCCAGCGTGACTCCCCGCTCGATGAGATTAACGATCTGTGTTTGTGTCTTGTCGATGATTTCAGCCGCCACGCCTGATTCTGATATTGAACCATTGACCAGTACGGTCATGTTTCTCGATTGAGTGAGCGCATCAGCGACGGCGGCGAAATGTTCCGCCGGCCAACGCTTGATTGACTTGCTGGCCCCGGGATTCAAAATCACAAACGGTCCTGATACATCTGTCAGGATGCGGTTGGCAGCTTCGTGTTGCTCCTCGGTCACCACCAGTTCCAGATGTTCATCAACGGATTCGATCCCAAGCGCTGCACAACCCATGGCGGCGTAATAATGGACGGCTGGGGTCGGCTCAGTTGCTTGCTCCAGCGGAACAGCGTGACTGAGTAAAAAACTGCGCCCATCGCGGCAGTATCCCAATCGTATTTGCACTCTGCCCAGCCGAGCCGCCAGCGCTGAACGAAAACTGTTGGGCAGGAGCAGAACCGCCTGAATTTTCCTGCGCCCCAACGCACCTCCCACTCGCAGAGGACCGGCAATTCCTTTCGACTTCACCACCACCAGTTCATCAAACCACGGCGTCCCCCGCAGCAGTTCGTCGTGACCCGGATGAATGATGCCGGTGATCTGAGCCTGGGATCGGTGTTCTCTCAGCGCGCGAAATACCGGCGTGGCCATGACTACATCACCAATCCACGTGGGACAGATCACCGCGATCTGCTCGATGTCGTTCGGAAATGCGGCAGGTTGGTCGGTCATCCCTTCATGTCCAGCAGGAGCAGTGCAATGGTGACCAGTTGGGCCAACACCGCGCAGATGATCCACTTCATGAAGAGTTCAGTATTCCCTATTTGCAGTAATCCCAGAAGTGTCAGCAGAATGACAAAGAGCTGCCCGACTCCGGCTGCCATCTTCAACGAGGTAAATTCGATGCGGCGCAATCGTTCCGAGCGGATTTCCTCGGTGAGGTCGTGAATTGCCTGGAAGAGCTGGCGCGTGTTGGTTTGGGGATTCGGCGGCGCGGCGGAAAGGCTTGTGTAAACCGGCTCGTTCGCAGCTTTGTCGACCGCACCATTGTTCAGCAGTGATACAGGAGCAGAGGTCTCGCTCAGGATATGTCGCACCGCATCGGCAAAGGTGTCAACTGTGGCCGTGGCATGTGCATCCTGCGCCAACTCATCATCGGAGGTGATCAATACAGTCTGGCAGCCGGCAGCCCGACCGGATGAAACATCGCGGCTCTGATCGCCGATCATCCATGATGCAGTCAACTCCAGGCCCAGATCATGAGCTGCCTGGATCAGCATGCCGGGATTAGGCTTGCGCCAAGGGTGGTCGCGTCGATACGCTTTGACTTCTGCCTCGGGGTGGTAGGGGCAGTAGTAAAAGCGATCAATCACCCGAGATCGCTTGGCAGCCTGATCCACCAGTATCGCAATCCGCTGATGGACGGCATCAACATCCGCTTCGGTGAATTTGCCCCGAGCAACGCCCCCCTGGTTGGTGACCACCACGATGCGATAGCCGGCCTCACGCAGCGCGCGAAGCCCCGATCCGACGTTGTCGATCAGGCGCACTTCGTTGGGATCGCCAAGATCACCGTCGTTGTGGATTAATGTGTTATCTCGATCGATGAAAATTGCAGGTTCCACGGCCCGAAGGATAGCCCTTTCTTGCGACCCCGGCTACGTCAAAGACGTAAGGAACACCATGAAACCACCATTGAACCTGTGCCATGGCTTGGGCAGAGCCACACCCGTGTTGAATCACATGTCAATCACCAAAGCAAGTACGCACAGAACGGGCGACATTGATCAGTGAGTGATCGGTTGGAACCAGCCGTTGCTTGTGGGCGGCATGGAGAATGTCAACGTCCGTTATTTCACCCTTCTGCATGACGACCATGCGGCCGGTCGCACCTGCCATCAGTTTCTCCAGTGCATGGTGTCCAAAACGCGTGGCCAGAATGCGATCCATCGGCATGGGTGCTCCACCACGCTGGACGTGACCTAACACGGTGAACCGCGATTCAATGCCGGTGTGCTGCTCGATTTCACTGGCGATGTATTCCGCCACTCCTCCCAGGCGAACCGGATCCGGGCTGGTGGGATCGTGTCGAGCAACGATCTGTTTGCCATCCTTGGCTCGAGCACCTTCAGCACAGGCGATAATCGAGAAGCCCCGCTGACGATCCATTCTGCTTTGGACGAACTTGTAGATGCTGTCAAGATCGAACGGCAGTTCGGGAATGAGAATCACATCCGAACCCGAAGCAATCCCGGCATGGAGCGTTAGCCACCCTGCGTTGCGTCCCATCAGTTCGCACACCATTACCCGATGGTGGCTGGCCGCAGTGCTGTGCAGGCGATCCAGCGCACCGGTAGCAATGCTCACCGCGGTGGTGAACCCGAAAGTGATGTCAGTTCCCATGATGTCGTTGTCGATGGTCTTGGGCACACCGATGCAATTGATCCCTTTTTCCACCAGGGGAGCGGCACAGCTCATCGTTCCGTCACCGCCGATGACAATCAAAGCGTCCAGTTCGTTCACGCGGATCGTCTGCAAGCAGTAATCGGTTGCGTCGATGAATTTTGGATTTCCATCTTCATCGTCGCCCATGTAGTGGCGTGAGGGATTGCACTTGTTGTTGGAGCCGAGAATCGTTCCTCCTCGGGTGAGAATGCCGGAGACATGCAGGCTGGTGAGTTCGCCGACACGGTTTTCGATGAGGCCCTGGAAACCGTCCTCGATGCCAAAAACCCGCACACCGTATTTGTAAAGGGCGGTTTTTGTGACGGCACGTATCACAGCGTTCAAGCCGGGGCAATCGCCGCCACCGGTCAACATACCGATACGCTTGATCGAGTCTGACATCAGTTCAAACCTCCAGATCTCTGTTCACACGACATTCATGGCCGGGTGACATTATGGTACGCTCTGGCGCACACAAACCACGTTCCCGCCACAACCTGTGTTGCATCGGCTGAGGGCGTGTCAATTCATCATTCTTGCCCCCCCACACCCCCCCCACACACCCACACTTCTCCACCTACACCTCTCCCCCACACTTTCCCCCGAACCTCTCCTCCAAATCATCTTCCTCCTATCCCACCCACATGCTGATCCCGATCGTGGGTGGCCCGTCCGAAGGAATACACCGACGTGAATGAATCACTCAATCCAGACCATAGCAGGAAGGGTTTCTGGTATCACGTACTCGTGCTGGGTTTCATCCTTCTGCTCAGTGCCGGGCCACTGCTTATCGACCTGGGAACGCGCAATCCCAAGCACTGGATGGAGGGGATCTCACTGCTCACCAGCCAGGAAACGTGGCTGAAACAGCATGCTGGCGATAGCGATGCCTGGCTCACACCCACCTGCAACGAAAATCCGCGGCGCAACAAGCCTCCTTTGCTCGTCTGGATGAACATGATCAGTTGGCTGGACCTGGAACCGGAGACATCCACGCCCGCTCAGTTGATGTATCGCGCTCGGTTGGTGACGGTGTTGCTGGGTCTTGTACTCGTTGGCGGAACCTATTGGATGGGGTGTCAACTGCACAGTCCCCGTCTGGGGCTTGTTGCAGGTCTTATCGCAGGCTCGACGCCGTTTTTTCTCCAGACCCAGGCGCGTATGGCAAGCTATGACATGCATCTTGCAGCATGGACGACACTTGCAGCCGGGGCAGCGCTGTGGGCGTGGCAGTTTCACTCCCAA
Source organism: Phycisphaerales bacterium (assembly GCA_028278245.1). Lineage (GTDB taxonomy): Bacteria > Planctomycetota > Phycisphaerae > Phycisphaerales > SM1A02 > JANQEQ01. Next base: position 9,579 of record JANQEQ010000097.1, read on the forward strand.
CCACATGCATATAAAACCGCGTGGCTGCGCTGGGTAATCTGCGGCGTGCTGATGGGTTTGTCGTGGCTGAGTAAAAATCCTCTGGGTGTGCTCGTGACCACGCTGCTCGTTGCCTCGCTGGCTCTGGTGGATGAACGTCATCGAATGTCACGCTGCATGGGATTCATTCTTGCGTTGGTGGTGTGTCTGGTCGTGGCTATGCCGTGGTTTTTCTATCAGGCCCAGGACAGCAACTCGCGCGTGTGGGACATTCTCCGCCACGAATATTCCGGCCAGGACAGCCCGCAACACGGTACTACTTTCTACATCATTCTCCTGCGCCTGGCACTTCCCTGGACACTTTGGCTCATCGGTGGCCTGGTGCATCCATTCATGTTCAAGCATGGCGAGACGCGTTCGTATCGGATGATCCCATGGTTCTGGTTCGTCCTGATTCTCGTGGTGTTTACGTTGCATACTGGGAAAGCGCCGCGTTACATCCTGCCGATCATGCCCGCAATTGCGTTGCTGGTAGCGCAGGTATTTGATGATCACCAGACCTGTGCCGATCGTGGTGAGTATGCCCCACATGCTGATCTGCTGTTTGCACCACACTGGATATTGACACTTCTCGCATCACTGTGTTTCATGCCGTTTCTTATGTTGCAGGATGTACTGGTGCTGGGAAATTGCCTGGATAAACCGATTGTCATTGCGCCCACGATGCTGTGGACGGTGATCCTGACGCCGATCCTGTTCGTCATCGCACTTATCGGCGCCTGGCGACATCTGATGAATCACCCGGTGCAGGCTGCGTTGTTTATGACATTCTGGATAGTTCTTGTTTCATTGGTGTATTGGCAGCGATACGCGCATTCGCCCAATGACATGGACGATTATCGTGCAAATGCAGAGAAGGTTTCTGACACCATCGGTTCAGCCCCGTTGGGCGCGGTCTTTGCCCCCGGTGAAAGGCTTGTCGATCTGGAGTTTCTGTTCTTTCTCCGCCGCACAGTTGAAACTGTCAGCCCACATGGGATTGAGAATTATCTGGATCGGAATACCCCGCCGGTGTATCTCATGGCAGATCGATCGAAAAAGTATGACACGCTGCTGCGCGGTGCTGGATGTCAGGAACTCTTTGAGTTTCAGGATGAGGCAGAACACGATCGTAGGTTGTGGATATATGATCCAGAATAAGTCGTGAATCGATGAGTAGTGCGAGGGAATGATGAGTGTAGTTAATCCATTTCCACAGCATTACTGGCTCGCTCAGGAAGGTATTGGGGGCGTGATCAAGCAAAGGCCGGAAGATTTTGTCGTCGAAGAACTTCCGCTATACGAACCGACTGGAGAAGGCGAGCATCTCTATCTGCGCGTCGAAAAAATAAATGTGCCGCACGGCGAGTTAATGAGCGTTCTCCGCCGTTACTTTCGCGTGCCGGAACGATCAATCGGCTACGCCGGAATGAAAGATAAGATCGGAGTTACACGACAAACCATATCACTGCATGTTATGAAAGATCCCCCGTCGCTGGAGCTGCCGCATCAGCGCATTAATGTGCTGTGGGCAAAACGACATAGAAATAAGCTGCGACGCGGGCATCTGATCGGTAATCGATTTATTATTAAAATCCGCCAGGTCGATCCGAATCAGGTTCAATATGTGCGGGATATGATGGATGAATTGAATCGACGTGGTATGCCGAATTATTACGGACCACAACGCTTTGGTTACCGTGCTAACAATCACATCCTCGGAGCTGCATTATTACGGGAACAATATCAGGAGTTGCTGGATGAACTGCTCGGTTCCTGTGGCTCATCGTTCCCGGAGTATCAACGGAGGCGACGTGAATCTTACGATGCGCGCAAATGGGATAAAGCAGCAGCAGAATGGTCCGTTGCTGATCAGGCGGAACTCAAAGCATGTAATGCCCTGTGTGCCGGGAAGAATCCCGGGCAGGCGTGTCAGGCAATTGGATCGACGTGGCTGAAATTCATGGTCAGCGCGCTTACCAGCGCAATCTTCAACCGTGTTCTGGAAAGACGACTGGAGATGGGGGACATTCAATTACTCGCAGGTGATCTTGCATTCAAATACGATTCGCGTGCGGTGTTTCTCGTTACTGAAGATGAATTGAAAACAGGCACGCTGGATACTCGTCTCAAATCCGGGGAGATAACACCTTCCGGCCCGATATGGGGAGATAAAATGACGCAGTGTCATGGTGATGTGGGGCAGTGGGAACATCAGGCGCTGGAGGAGTTTGACATTCCGGCTGATCGATTCAGTCAATCAAACTGGACCGCGCCCGGTATGCGCCGCCCATTACTTGTTCCGCTCAAAAATACTGAAGTCGATGGAGGAAGTGATGAGCACGGGCCGTATATCTCAGTTGCATTTGAACTGACGCGCGGTTCGTTTGCCACCGTTGCATTACGGGAAATCATGAAAGTCGATATGAAAACAATGACCCAATCGACATCATGAATTGTTCAGCATGCCGTATTTTTGCAGCACCGCTCTGATCTGCTGGGGAGGGGAACCTGCCGAGTTAATATGTACCGCAGTCCAGCCGATATCTTGTGCGCCTCGCACATTCTCCTCCAGATCGTCAAAGAAAATGATCCGCTCGCCGGAGATGCCGAGCTTTGTTTCGAAAGCCCGGTAAATGGCTGCTTCCGGTTTAATCAATCCAAGGTGGTGTGAACTCACACAGTCACCCAGCCGACTCGGTGCATGAAGATGAGGAAGATGTTCCCAGTGTGCGTGGCATGAATTGGAGAGCGCTGCGGTCTGATACCCTGAATCATTAACATCCTGTATCAAATCCGACATCCCCTCGTATTCGCCAAGGATCCACGCAGCATTAACTTTCGTAATCTCCTCCGGGGTGTAAAGACCATCGACTGATTGGCTTATGCACTTCGCAAACGTATCACAATCAATGCGCCCTGTCTGATACAGTTTGCCGAGTTCGTGCCAGGCTTGTCGTTGCTGATCGTTCGCCGGGAGATCAGCCCGAAAATCGAGTCCGGCAGCGGCGCATCCCTCTTTCCACGTGTAGCAGATGCGCACCACTACCCCACCCAGATCAAAACAAACAAGATCGAACGGCCGCTGGATCATAATGGAGTATTGTAGCGGCTGTCTCTTGTCGAATGATCAAACCACGATTTGGTTCTAAGGCATACTTTGACGAGCATGAGCATGACCGGGACTTCGATCAAAACACCCACCACTGTTGCCAGAGCAGCGCCGGAAGAAAGCCCGAACAACATCGTGGATGTGGCAATGGCTACCTCGAAATGGTTCGATGCACCGATCATCGCCGACGGTGCGGCATCTTCGTATTTGAGCCGGAGCAGTTTTGCCAGACCGTAACCGAGAAGGAAGATCAAACTCGTCTGGAGAAAAAGTGGGATAGCAATCCAGAGAATTGTCAGCGGGTTTGCGAGTATCGTTTCACCCTTGAACGAAAACAGCAGCACGAGTGTTACCAGAAGTGCTGTGATAGTGATCGGGGTAAGGACGTGCAGGAACTTCTCCCTGAACCATTCTTCTCCCTTGGTGTGAATGATCAGCTTCCTGGACAAATACCCGGCTACGAGCGGAAGCGCCACATAAATGCCGATGGACAGTAACAGTGCCTGCCACGGTACGGGCAACCGTCCGACACCGAGCAGGAATCCCCCCAGCGGCCCAAAGAGTAAGAGCATCGCCAGCGAGTTGATCGCCACCATGACGAGCGTGTGTCCATCATTCCCTCGCGCGAGAAAACCCCACACCAGAACCATCGCTGTGCACGGCGCGATCCCCAGCAGGATGCAACCTGCCAGATAGCTCCGCCAGAGGGGAACTTCCAGCATCTTGATTCCATTCTCCAACACCACCCTGCCTACGCCGTGTTCCGCTCCTACGGCAAGATCAAGTCCCAGCGGCATCTTGACCAGATCCACTGCCTCCGCGCCGATAAATCCACGAAAGAGTATGCCGAGGAAAAGAATGGAGATGGCGTACATCGTGAACGGTTTCACCGCCCAGTTAATAATAAGTGTCAGGCCTACAGGCTTAGCGTTCTTCCCCGCTTTGAGCACTTCGGCAAAATCGATCTTCACCATGATCGGGTACATCATGAAGAACAGGCAGATTGCAATGGGGATGGAAACGACCGGCGCATCGCCGACGTTAATTGCCAATCCATCCAGAAATGTTGCTACGCCCGGTGCCAGCTTACCCAACACGATCCCGGCCACGATGCAGAGCACGACCCAGAGTGTCAGGTACTTCTCAAAAACACTCAGGCCCTTGGCTTCCTTCTTGATGCATGCTTCTGATGTCATCCGTGCATCTTATCATGTGCTAGAGAACCAGGTAGCGTCTCCACGAAGGTACGTATCTCATCACGCACCCGGCGATAATGTGCCAGTGCATTTTCCTCGGACTTTGCCTCAGCCGCCAGTGTGGGGGGGTCATCGAAACCAACATGGATGACTTTCGCTTTGCCGGAAAAATTCGGGCATGATTCATGCGCGTGATTGCATGCTGTGATGACATAATCAAACTCGTTCGTCGGCAGGTCCGTCACGAGTTCCGATTTGTGGTTGCTGATATCCACTCCTACCTGGGCCATCACCTTGACCGCCAGGGGATTGAGGCCGTGCTTTTCGATGCCGGCTGAGTAAGGCTCGATGACATCGCCTTTCAAATACCGCGCCCACCCCTCCGCCATCTGACTGCGACACGAATTACCCGTGCAGAGGAAGAGGATTGTGATCTTGTCGCTCATGACTTTGAGAATCCTTCATCAATCTTAACTACATGTCATGCCATCAACAACCATTTAGCCCCACGTGAATACACGTGGGGCGCCCCCTACGAATATATAATCATTCTCCGGGTGTATTCACCCGAATTCTGCATAAAAAAGCCGAACTCGGTTATGAGTTCGGCCTGCTGTGGTTACAGAATGGAATGTGAAGCGATGCTTATTGTCCCCATTGGCCGAGGATGGCGAAGATATCGTCGATATTAACGGTGCAGTCTTCCGTAATGTCGCCTTCACAGTAGGGCGGGCATGGATCGGGACAATCGCCCCATAGCCCGAGCACAGCGAAGATGTCATCGATATTGACATAACAATCACCCGTCAAATCACTCGGAATTGCCTCGTGCACGACGAAACTGTACTCGCCGGTGTTTTCCTCTTCGCCGTAGACGGTGATCGTGTACGTTCCCGCCACCTCAAGTGTCATACGCCCCGGATAATCAAACCCGAACTGACTATCAAACAGCTCAACCTGGTTCGGATCTTCACACTTCCAGTGCAGGTTGATGTTGTTATGCCATAATTCCTCGAAGCAGACGTCCGTGTTAGCAGCAACAGTGAAGGAATAAATATCGATTGCTGCGGGCTCTTCGATGCTGCCGGCTCCGGGGCCGGGCGCACCTTCGGAGACTACCTCATCCAGGCCGATGGTAAACATCTCCGGCGGATTCACTTCCCAAACCGTGAAGCTGTACTCGCCGGTATGATCTTCCGATCCATAGACGGTAATGGTGTAGGTTCCGGTTAAATCAAGTGTCATTTGACCCGGATGAGCGAAGCCGAATTGACTGTCAAAAAGTTCGACCTGGTTCGGGTCTTCACACTTCCAGCGCAGGTTGATGTTGTTATGCCATACCTCGTGGAAGAAGACTTCAGTCCCGGCGTTGGCCGTGAACGTATAAATATCAATTGCCGCGGGTTCTTCGATGCTACCGGCTCCTGGTCCGGGCACACCTTCGGATACTTCCTCTTCCAGTCCGATGACAAATTCCTCAGGTGGATTCACTTCCCAGATGATGAAGGTGTACTCGCCGGTATTTTCCTCCGATCCATAAGCGGTGATGGTGTAGGTCCCGGTTACATCAAGTGTCATTTGACCCGGGTTAGCGAAGCCGAACTGACTGTCAAACAACTCAACCTGGTTCGGATCTTCACATTTCCAGCGTAGGTTAATGTTGTTCTGCCACACCTCGTGGAAGTAGACTTCCGTACCGGCGTTGGCCGTGAACGTATAAATATCGATCGCAGCAGGCTCTTCGATGCTGCCGGCTCCTGGACCGGGTACGCCTTCGGATACTTCCTCTTCCAGCCCGATGACAAATTCCTCTGGTAGATTAACTACCCAGACCGTGAAGCTGTACTCGCCGGTATCTTCATCCGATCCGTAAACGGTGATGGTGTAGGTTCCGGTTACAGCAAGTGTCATCTGTCCCGGATTCGCAAAGCCGAACTGACTGTCAAACAGCTCAACCTGATTCGGATCCTCACATTTCCAGCGCAGGTTGATATTATTTTGCCACACTTCGTGGAAGAAAACCTCCGTCCCGGCATCAGCGGTGAACGTGTAAATATCAAGTGAACCGGGTTCTTCGATACTTCCGGCACCGGGTCCGGGTACGCCTTCGGATACCTCTTCTTCCAGGTCAATGGCAAATACATCGGGTGGATTGATTTCCCAGATAATGAAGCTGTACTGACCGATGTGATCACCAGAACCATAGGCGGTAATGGTGTAGGTTCCGGTTATATCGAGAGTCATCTGTCCCGGATTCGCAAAACCGAACTGACTGTCAAAAAGCTCGGCCTCGTTCGGATCTTCACATTTCCAGCGCAGGTTGATGTTGTTCTGCCACACCTCGTGGAAGAAAACTTCCGTACCGGCGTTAACCGTGAACGTGTAAATATCAAGCGCACCCGGTTCTTCGATGCTGCCGGCACCGGGTCCGGGTACGCCTTCGGACACTTCCTCTTCCAGACCAATTACGAATTCATCGATGCTTTGAGCTTGTGTCACCGTAACACATAATGTTGATATTAACATTGCGATTGTGAAATGTGTTTTCATTGTTATTCCCCGGATTCCAAAGAAGCCTTTCGGCGTCAGCAATCCGTCTCCTGATTTCTGTCCTCAAATCGAGATAATGATCGGGTTGTATCACAACAAGTCATACTACCGACACGAAAAATTCTAAATATACGCACAGCAATTCGTGATTGCTATGTTTTTTCTGAATTTTATCTTCAAAGAACACACTGCATCTGTAACCGTGTTTAACGGTGATGAGGATCAGGAGATAGTTTATTAATTTCAAGGAGTAAAGTGTCCGTCAATAATCCGGCGCACGCTTTATCCTTGGAATGTTTAACCGTCAGTAAATACTTAGCCCCACGTGAATACACGCGGGGCGATCGTCAACCGAATGCAATGTGCCGCCCCGGGTGTATTCACCCGGGGCTAAATATCCATTTCATTTATGAGTCCGTTTGATTTCGACGCTTCTTCTGAAAGAAACTGCTGAGCAGCGCGGCGCAACGATCAACATGCACACCTTTGATTACCTGCAGGCGATGGTTGAGTCGTGAATCCGTGGGGATCTCATACAGCGACTCGCACGCGCCGGCCTTGAGGTCAGGCGCGCCGTACACCAGACGCGCCAGGCGCGCGTTCACCATCGCTCCGGCGCACATCGCGCAAGGTTCAAGTGTGACGGCAAGTGAGCAATCATGCAGCCGCCAGCGCCCAAGGATTTCTCCCGCCCTTCTCATCGCGATGATCTCCGCATGGGCGGTAGGGTCATTGGATGCTTCCCGCGTGTTGTAACCTTCAGCGATGATCGTATCTCCCCGATACACCACTGCGCCGATCGGCACTTCATCCTGTTCGTAAGCTTTTCCCGCCAATTGCAAAGCGCGTTCCATCATCGTCAGGTCGATGATGTTGCGGTCATCCGGAACGGGAGTGTCAAGGGGAATGCTCATCGTTCTTATTTTGGGGGTCTTTTGCAGAACGCGAAATCGTCGATGACGGCGGTGACTTGTCAGTGGCAGAGCCGGATTTTTGCCAGGGTCTGAACACGGTACCTTCGGCGACGCGTGATGCCGGTGCCATGACGAGCAGGATGATGCCCAGTTCGTACAAGCCGTACAGCGGAACGAGCATTGCCATCATCGAGATGACGTCGGCCGGGGTTATCATCGCTGCGACCACGCCACAGATCAGCAGCGCATACCGTCTCCGTGCGCGCAGCCAGTCTGCCGAGGCAAGTCCCACCCAGCCCAGCAGCAGAATCACCAGCGGCATCTGAAACGCAATGGATATTCCCAGCATGAGCAAAAGCACGAAGTGGATGTAATCATTCAGGCGATACTGCTGCGCGACAATCGAACTGCTCCCCATCATCAATTGCAGTATTTCAATCCGCTGCTGAGGCGGATCACCCTCTTGCTGGGGCGGCTCAGTGATAAGCGCAGCAATCTTGAGAATACGCTGCGGCATCTTCACCCAGATCTGCCCCGGAGCGGGATTTGCCGGATCCTCCTCCACCATTGGGATCGTCATCTGATCGGCCGACGCGACAATCGCATCGGGCTGGTATTCCTGGCTCGGGATATCGGTGCGAATTGACGTACCGAACTTGATAAGCACAGCCATCATCAGCGGCAGCATCACCCAGTACATCAATGCCAAACCGGACACGGTCAGCACAGCGCTTCCCGGTAACAGCAGATGCACGAAGCGCTGTTCGTGTTTGAACAGGCCGGGTTTGATGAACAGCCAGATCTGCCAGATGATCCAAGGCCCGGAAAGCACGATCGCCAGGATGATGCTCAATTTCAACTTCACCATGAGAGGCTCGGTGGGGCTGATCGCCTGCAACGTATCAGGAAGATCGGCTGCCTTCAGCGCATCATTGGCCGGCTTGACCAGCCACAACAGGATTGGGTTGCTCAAGAGAAAAGTGATGATCGAAATTGGCACAGGCACCACCAACGCCAGGAGAATCCTGCGGCGAAGCTCATCCAGATGATCGCCGAAGCTCATCGTTTTGAAATCTATGGGGGCCTTGGGTGGGGTCATGGATCGGTTCACAGAAATGAGGCGCGGATAGAAACCTCACCAGTGTATGAGCATCAGCCGGGAAAGGTGCAACTGGAAGGGCCATTTATTCGCCCAGTAGTAGTGATAGAGAGAGATACCGCTGGTGGCATTCCCGATTAATCTCCTTGAATTTTGGCCATTTTTCTCGACGGTAGAGTGATTTGACAGTATCCAGTAGAAGAATGGATCCAAACGGTGAAACGGATGATCGGCTCATCGAACGAGCCCGCCTGGGTGATCGCTCTGCGCAACAGGTGCTGTGGCATCGTCATCGCCGCTGGGTTGCTGCCATTATTCTGGCTCATCGGCCACGGACGGTGGAAGTCGAGGATCTCATGCAGGATGTTGCGATCAAATTTCTGTCAAAGCTCGAAACACTGCGTGATCCGAGCGCGTTTCGGCCTTGGCTGCGCCAGATTGCGATCAACATCTGTCGGGGAGCGGCTCGCAAATTGCGCCCCACTCTGCATCTGGTAGGCAGTGACCCGGATTCTGATCAACCGGAAACAGGTGCAGTGGGCGCGCCTGCGTCCCGTGAGGAGTCTGTGCCTTGGCAGGCAACAAAACAGGAAATGGCAAAGAACCTGCTGGAGCAGGCACTCTCACTTCCGCCGGATTATCGTGAACCGTTACTGCTTCGCTGCCTGCGCTGCATGAGCTATAAACAGATCAGTGAATTACTTCAACTGCCGATTACAACAGTGGAGACTCGTCTTGCCCGTGCTCGCCGAATGTTGCGGGAGGAGTTTCAATCGCGTTATGAAACGGAAGGAATAACCTGACTTTGAGGAAGAAACCCCAGCGACCACGTTTTGTTTGAACGTGCTCACCGCGGGGGAGGGATTTATCATGACCAAACAACCACCACATCACGATTCCCAGGAACCTGTATCCGAATCAGAGATCCTCATCGGGCGCATTGTCGATGGTGAAGCAAGTCCGCAGGATCACATTGATTTTGAAAAACAGGCGCAAGCTGAGCCATCGCTCTGGCGACAACTCGCACTGCGTCAGCAGGAGATGGCTGCGTTGTCTGAGCAAATCGAACGGGCGCTATCGCCTGCGGTGGCGACAGAATTGCCTGCAGTCACTGTATCGTCGCGCACCCGGAGCTGGGTGGTTGCGTTTGCAGGTTGGGCGGCAGTCATCATTCTGCTCGTTGCGTGGAGTATCCAGGCGCGCTGGCTGGAGATTTCCTCACCGCCGATCAAGCGGGCAGTGCAGTCGATATCACAGGATCAGAGTGCCACCCGTGACCCGGATTATGATTCGTTTCTCAAAAGATATCTCCAGGCACCTTACGTGCTAGGCGAGCTTGATCCACATATTCTCGATGTTGAAGAGCTGAGTGATCAACGTTTGGCGATCCGCTTTCTGCGGCGGATGGAAGAGGTCGCATTCCTGCAACTGGACGAAAAGACCCCGGTTGATGACCAGGGCTACCCGATTATCGACGAGGCGCAGTTGCGTGTGATCTTCGGCCCATTCCGGGATTTGCCTCCCCATTCCAATGGAGCCAATGGTCTCACCGTTGAGCGTGATCCGCTGATGAATCCCAAACCCAGTGATGGATAATCGCATCGGTATCAATACCGAATAATGGCATGGTCTGAGTGTCGGGGCTGGTGCTATACTCCGCACAGCTTTATCGTGGTGGAAGAATGCCAGCAGCAAAGGATTATTACGAATTACTCGGGGTGTCGCGGAGTGCCACGGCGGAGGAAATCCGCCGGGCATATCGTAAGCTTGCCCGTCAATACCACCCGGATGTCAACAAATCCCCCGATGCCGCCACGCGCTTTGCCGAGATCAGTGAAGCATACGAAGTGCTCAGCGATGCAAAGAAGCGGAAGGCATACGACCAGTTCGGCCATGCCGGAGTAGGCGTGGGTGGTGGGAGACCGGGGGCAGGCTGGGGACAGGGAGGTGCCGGCGGGATGGGCTTTGACATGGGTGACTTGGGGAGCATCTTTGAGGAGATGTTTGCCGGCGGATCACCGCGCGGCGGCGTGGGAATGGGCGGCATGGGTGGGGGGATGGGCGGAGGTGCGGGAGGGCCGTTCGGGCAACAGCGAACGGCCGCTCCACCGCGGAAAGGCGCAAACATCAAGCACCAGTTGAGTGTTTCTTTTCTCACGGCAGCCAAAGGTGGAGAAGAACGGTTGCGTTTGAATCATGCCGGCAGGGAGGAGAACATCGGTGTCAAGATTCCCCCTGGGATCGAGCATGGAGCCAAACTCCGCATCAAGGGGAAAGGGCAACCCTCAGCAACCGGTGGACCGGTCGGCGATCTTATTCTCACGATCCAGGTGGGGAAGCATCCATATTTTCAACGGGAGGGACTGAATCTGCTGATCAATGTTCCCCTCACACTGGCAGAAGCGGTGATGGGTGTTCAGGTGGAGGTGCCGCTATTGTCAGGTTCAGTGCAATTGACCGTCCCGCCGGGTGCTTCCAGTGGTCAGAAATTGCGTGTCAAAGGCAAGGGGATCGCCGATGCTGGGGGTAAACAGGGAGATTTTTATGCCGTGGTACAGATCGTCGCGCCGCAGGATCTTTCCGAGAAGGGGCGGGATCTGGTTCAGCAATTATCATCAGAGTTGAAGAATCCACGAGAATCGGCACCATGGGCTGAAGATCTCGATTCATAAACGTTCTCCACGATGCTCAGACAGCAACACCAATTCTTCCGCAGCGTACTGGTCGTCACCGACACGGTGGTGATTATTGCTGCTTCGTTGCTGGCGTATTACGTTCGTTTCTACACCTTGACGCATTGGTTTCCTCCCAGGGAACTCACGTGGAGCTATTCCACACATGCCATCCCCATCCACACCACAGTGCCACTCTTTCTTATTGCGATGGTGTGGTTTCATCTATACCGACCGCGACGCGACCAAAGGTTCTATGGCGAGATCGGTGATCTATTCAAAGCAACCGTAATCGGTGTCGGGCTGACATTTGCCACGATCAGCTTCTTCAGTCGAATATTGTATGGCGGGCTGGATCCCAGTCGTTTGCAATATCTCATCTATGCCCTCCTGGTGTTTCTGATGCTGGTTGCCTGGCGCACGAGTTTTCGTAGCGTGTTGAGGTGGCTTCGAGCGCGGGGGTGGAACATGCGCCACGTCGCAATCATTGGCACGGGACGCCTGGGGCAGGTGGTATGCCATACTTTGCGGAGGAACAGTTGGACCGGTATCAAACCGAGTTTTTTCATTGCACATCGCGCGACCACATCGAGAACAGCATGCCTGGATTTGCCAATCTTCGGCGGATTGGATGATCTGGAAAGCGTACTGGATGGCAGTGATATCTTCGGGGTTTTCATCGCGGTGCCGGGACGTATGACCGCGGAGTTGCCACGACTGCTGGCCCGGCTGGAAAAGTATCCGGTGGAGGTGCGGGTCATTCCCGATATGAATCCAAAATTCATGCCCGTAAACATGGCAATTGGCGAACTGGACGGCATGCCGATCCTCTCCGTACGGCAGTCTCCCATGAGTGGATGGGGACGCATTGCCAAGAGGACACTGGACATCGTCGGTACCCTCGGTGCCCTGGCAGTCTTTACCGTTCCCATGATTCTCATCGCTTTGGCGATCAGATCGACCAGTCGCGGGCCGGTGATCTTTCGGCAGGATCGCATGAGCATCAACGGCCAGCGATTCAGGATATTTAAGTTCCGGACGATGACCGATGTCTCAACCGAACAACAGGCGCTGCGCGATGCGGGCAAGGGAACTGACGCGTGGACCAAGGAAAATGATGATCGCATCACACCGGTTGGCCGATTCCTCCGCCGAACCAGTCTCGATGAACTTCCGCAGTTGTTCAATGTCATCCTCGGCGAGATGTCACTGGTCGGGCCACGACCGGAACGACCGGAATTAATCGAACGCTTTCGTGCCGATTGGCGCGGCTACATGTTGCGCCAGAATGTCAAAGCAGGGATGACCGGCTGGGCCCAGGTGAACGGTCTGCGTGGTGACACGAGCCTCCGCAAACGTCTGCAGTATGATCTCTTTTACATCCGCAACTGGTCCATCATGTTTGATCTGCGCATCCTGTGGATGACCATATTCCGTGGCTTTGCTCATCCTAATGCGAACTGATATATACAAGTCGCTTCAAATGTTGTGCTGGGTGCCGCGGGTAGGGCAGAGCCTGCATTGCTATACACGTGTTGTAACATTTTCCGCTCCCTCACGGTCGTGGCTCGTTGAAGAGTGACTGTTATGTCAGGTGAACAAACTCAAGCGGTGGTACTGCTCTCCGGTGGTTTGGATTCCACGACTACACTTGCCATCGCGCAGGCTGAAGGATTTCAATGCAGGGCATTAAGTTTCGATTACGGTCAGCGTCACGATTATGAGTTGCGCGCAGCAAGACAAATTGCCGAAGCATACGGCATCATCGAACATAAGATCATTCTGCTGGACCTGCGCACCATCGGAGGTTCAGCCCTGACCGATGAAATCGATGTCCCCAGGGACCGCAGTGAAAATGATATTTCCTCAGAAATCCCTCTGACTTATGTTCCTGCGCGCAATCTTATCTTCCTGTCCCATGCCCTGGCCTATGCGGAAGTGATATCCGCGTGTGATATCTTCATTGGCGTGAATGCGGTTGATTACAGCGGCTATCCCGACTGCCGCCCCGCATTCATCGAAGCGTTCCAGCAGGTCGCCGACCTTGCGACCAAAATGGGCGCAGAGGGATCGCATTTCACCATCCACACGCCGCTTATGCACATGACAAAAGGGCAAATCATTCAGCGAGGCGTGGAGTTGGGAGTTGATTACAGTCTGACACACAGTTGCTACGATCCCGATGACACAGGCCGATCCTGCGGACGATGCGATTCATGTCTGCTTCGCGCTGCGGGTTTCAAAGAAGCAGGTATATCAGATCCGGCGCTTAGATGACACTTTTCTATTCTTTGATCAGTGAATACCAAATGGTGGAATTTTGTATCTATTTTCCTCTATGAATATCGATCTCTAGCTGGATCGATCGATCGAGTTGGGTGGCCGCCTCCGCTATGGTATATGTCAAGATTCTGAATTCGCGGAACAAGTCCGTATACTTAACTAGAGCCTCCGTTGGCGTTTTACACTGATTCAACAGCTCTGCTCGATTCTTCCATCGGTCGATATCTCTCATTGTCACGGGCGATTGAAAAGAGGCTTCGGCTTCTTCAAATCTTTCTGCCCATTGTTTGAAACCATCAGCTGATTGGATATCCAGTCCATCTTGGAGGTGATCAATCTCGGGTTGTCTTCGGAATAGAACAGCCTTTAGTGCATCATTTAGGTTACCAGTTTCTAAACCGTCATCCGCAATGAACTGTAATCGATCGACAAGCAAATCAAGTTGCTGGATTGAGGACCTCGAAAGAGCTTCCGAAAGTGTTCTACGTGCAGGTGGTTTTGACGATTTCAGTGATTCAATGATAGATGGCAGGTGCTCTGGGATTCTAAACCAATCTGATTGATCGTTTAAACCAGCGGTTTTCAGATGTTTCAAAATAGCACTGGAGAGAGATCCATGGGGCTGAATGGTCCAGGACCAACCTGGTCGAAGTTGGGCAACTAAACCACATGCCAAATCGTGGTAATGCCATGCCAGATCCCAAATAATGTCTTTATGTATTAGTCCCACGTGGTAACATTCATTTCTGAATTGATGGGCACGAAGAATAAAATCACGTTGTGTATCTGTAATTTTGCCATTACGGAAAATGAATTTTATCTTCTCGTTGAAGTGCTGGCCGAGAGCATTCTGTTCATCTTTTAATGAATAATGTCGTGTAGCCCAATGTGCACGGTCTTTATCCCGCATAACAAGATATTCTGCTTGCTGATGGCACATGAGTTCAACCGTATTGTCAATTAATAGTAGAGCAAAACGGGCAAATGTAGCGCTTGTAGTATGGAGTTGCTGTCCGGCAAGATCAATCTGATCAACGTGAGGTTGGAAATACTGCATTATTTACCTCCCACTATATTTCCCGTCGATAATTTATAATTATGAGGAAGAATAAACTTCAATAAAAGAAATGAATCAATACATGTATATGAGTGTGGGGGGTTAGATGTCGAGGAACTTCACTTCCAGTGCGTGATCTTCGATGTAAGTTCTGCGGCGTTCCACATCTTCACCCATCAGGGTGGTGAAGAGTTCATCAGCTTCGGATGCAGTATCCCACGTGACGCGCAGGAGAGTTCGCTCTGCCGGATCCATGGTTGTATCCCAGAGTTGTTCTGCATTCATTTCCCCCAGGCCTTTGAACCGTTTCAGCTCGATGCCGCGACGTCCCACTTCGTGCAGAGTGGTGAGGATTGAGGGGATGTTGGCCACATCGAAAATTTTTTCCTTCTCGGTTCCAGGATCGACAACCCACGCGTAGCGGGTGGGGAGTTTCTCACCGCTGACCGATTCTTCCTGCACCAGCGCGTAGTCATCAATGTCGATATTCCAGGCAGCAAGTTGCGCGAACAGACGGCCCATTTCACGGTTCTCGTGCAGTTCACGCAGGGACGCGATCTTTCGTTTGTCTGCATGTTCGAGTTGTTCAGCCGTTCCCAGATCGTCCAGGATAAGATCGTGCTCTGCCATGATCTGCTGAACCTGATCTTCAGACCAGCAGAGTATTTCACCCTCGGGCCAGGTCAGTCGGTGGGTGGGAAGGCGATATTCACCGTCGGGATCCTGGTCACGAGATTCCAGCAGATCGGTGAACGTAATACCCCGTCGTTGCGATACGCCGACCAAGTCACGTAGGCGCGAAAGTGTATGCACCAGGTGGGGCAAATCATCACCCTGAAGCCGGGCTGTTTCATCCCCCTCATTGTTGCGAATGATCAGGATCGAATTGGCCAGCGCTAATTCCGTGAGCACATTCGCCATCTCCTGCTCATTGAGGACGTACTGTGACTTCTTGTTCCGCGATATCTGGTACAGCGGTGGTTGAGCGAGGAAGATTTTCTGCTGGCGGATGAGTTCGGGTATCTGCCGGAAGAAGAATGTCAGCAACAGTGTGCGAATATGCGAACCATCCACGTCAGCATCGGTCATGATAATGACACGACCGTAGCGAAGTTTGGCAATGTTGAAATCTTCCCCGATCCCACATTGCAGTGCCTGGATCAGCGTGCGAATTTCCTCGAAGCCGAGCACCTTGTCGATGCGTGCCTTTTCGACATTGAGAATTTTCCCGCGCAAAGGAAGAATTGCCTGCGTTTCGTGATCGCGTCCGCCCTTGGCAGATCCACCGGCTGAATCACCTTCGACGATGAACAACTCGCTGCGATCGACATCATTGGTGGCGCAGTCGGCAAGCTTCTGCGGCATGCCGCCGGAATCCAGTGATCCCTTGCGCTTGATCAGTTCCCTTGCGCGGCGGGCAGCTTCGCGCGCTTGGGCTGCCAGCACCGCCTTGAGGCAAATCTTCTTGGCGTCGGCGGGATTCTCTTCCAGCCAGTCGCCCAGGTGGCGTGTAATCGCGCTGCTGACGATCGTCTCCGCCTCCGGGTTCAGCAGTTTTTCCTTGGTCTGATTGTTGAATTGCGGTTCCGGCAACTTCACACTGATGATGGCGGTCAAACCTTCGCGTAAATCGTCACCTGAAGGTGAAATCCCTTTGAGCAGATTATTGCGTTTGGCATAGCTGTTAATCGTTCGGGTTAGTGCGGTTTTGTAGCCGGCAACATGTGTACCACCGTCGGGATTGATGATGTTGTTTCCGAACGCAAGCATAAGTTCGTTTGTCGCATCGGTGTACTGCAAGGCAATATCACAGGTGATATTCGTCTCTTCGTTTTCCGTGTGAATGCTGATCGGCGGACTGACGGTTGTCTTGGCTCGGTTCAGATGGGCGACGTAACCGATAAGACCGTCTTCGTAGTGGAATTCGTCTTTGCGAATCTCGCCGGACTCATCAACCCGTTCGTCGATCAGGCGGATCGTGACTCCGGGATTCAAGTATGCCAGTTCCCGGAGGCGGTGTTGCAGTGTGGTAAAGCTGAAACGAATGTCCGGGAAAATTTCCGCATCGGGAAGAAAACTGATGCGCGTTCCCGTATTGCGGGGATTGGTATCCGTGGCATCGTGTCGTTCTGCAATCTCACGCAGTGGTTTGACGATCTCCCCCCGGGCAAAGGTGATCAGGTGCACCTTCTGATTCTTGACGACCTCAACTTCCGTCCACTCCGCCAGAGCATTGACACATTTCACCCCTACGCCGTGCAATCCTCCGGAGACTTTGTACACGTTGTCGTCAAACTTTCCCCCGGCGTGGAGTTCCGTCATGATGACTTCCACCGCCGGTCGACCGTTGATCGAAGGCGTATCGTGCTTCATCGGATCGATCGGCATGCCACGCCCGTCGTCGATCACCGTGCAGGATCCATCAACACCCAGTCGCACGGTCACCGTCGTGGCGTATCCCACCATCACTTCGTCGATGGAGTTGTCCACACATTCGTAGACCAGGTGGTGCAGCGCGTTGGGACCAACCCCGCCGACATACATGCCGGGTCGTTTGCGAATGGCTTCCAGTCCCTCCAGTACCTGGATCGATTCAGAGGTGTAATTGTCTTGCTCAGGTTTCATTCGTGTGATGTGTTGGAGTGGGCGTGTGGGGTGGGCGGCTGAGCCGCATAAAGGTTGCTTGAGGGGTTTGATCAGATCACATCAATGCTGCCGATTCCCTGTAAGGATGCAGCTATTTTCGAGGCATTTCATTATATGCCGAATCGGGTATTTCTGCTTAATTATCCGGTTGTGTACGGAGCCCGGGGTCTGGTTCACGCAGCATTCGTATCAAGCGTCAACAGACGGAAATTGAAGGGCGAAACATCGCATCCATCCTGCTGCACGATGAGCAAATCTCTCCGCTCACGCAGGTCGTAACACGTTGGCCGTTTCTTCTGATTCGCATTCTGTGGGGTCGGTTCGTTCTCTTCAAATACCTGGACCAACGGCTGACAGGGAGCTTCCGGATGCCATCGCAGGATGACGGCGGTCTCGCCATTGCTCAGCAGCACACGATCACCTGGAGTGTAAGCGGGTACGACCATCGGCAGTGCCGCCAGCACCACCGGATCAAATCGTGCGGTCAGTGATCCCAACAGCATTTCGTGGAGGACGCGGACTCTCGGCCAGATCGATCCGTCACCCTGGAAATGCAATCGATCAAAATGATTGGCCACGCAAACAATGCGGGCAAAGACGTGAATATCCTCCCCGCTCAGTGTTCGTGGACCTTCCTCCGGGTCTTCCTGAACAGACTCCAGTGTCGGAAATCCCGATCCATCGAAGTGCTGGTGATGATGCAGAACGATCCCGGATGCGGCCGGCGCGATATTTCCCGTAACGAGTTTGTGTCCTCGTTGAACGTGCTCCTGCCACTGCAGGTCTGATTCGTCGCGCGTGGTTTCGTAACGCTCGACGACGTCATCGGATAGTTGTGTTTTTCCGATATCGTGGAGCATCGCTCCCAAACCCAGGCTGACGACGTTGCGTGCATCGCTGGGGCGCATTCGACGTCGTTGCTTGATGAGATATCCCTGTAATTTCAATCCCAGCAACAAACTGAGGAAACAGACTTCGCTGGCGTGGCGAAGTGCGTTACTTCCCCGGCCGCTCGTTTCCACGATGTATGCTGCTGATTGTGGTTCGCTGACGAGCGATTCGATCATATCGCGCAGTGTCCGCTTGTAGCGAGGATATTCCAGATCAGCGTACGCCTCGTCGTGCATCGAACTGAATACGTCAGCAATCATCGAAACAACCTTACCCTGTAGCCTCATCACCAGAGGTGAGATGTACGTTTCGATCTGCTCCGTATGCGGGTATTCGATCCAAATCTCATGTACATCCAGATCGCGGAGCTTGTGAATGACGAGATCTTCAAGCGTGAATCCCGTCTTCAACAACCGAAAACCGCGCCCGGGATGAAGGACATCCACGGCGAGGATCATTCCGGGTTTTGCCTGATGGATCGGGACGCGCAGCATGGATTATCGACCTTTGCCAAGGTTGCTTCAACCAGTTCATCGGCACAAACTTCAAGGCTCTTTGCCGGTTATCAGATGATTGAAAAAAGAGTGTCAACCTATAAAAACCGCCCTCCGGGAGGGAGGGCGGGGTGGTGGTTTCACGATTCTTGCCGATCAACGGCTCGGATCACTTCAGAAGAGAGATATTCTTCCGATTGCATACGTCATGCAATTGCTTCGGCCAGACGGTCACACTGCATTCTCCGAGGGCGGCTTTGCGAAGGAGGTAGGAATACACGCGCGACTGTCCGATCCCGCCACCGATGGATAGCGGAATCTCATCGTTGAGAATCATCTTGTGATACGGCAGTTCGAGGAAATCGAGCTGCCCGGTGATCTCCAGTTGCTGCTTCAGTGTTTCCTTGGTGACGCGAATGCCCATCGAGGAAAGCTCGTGTCGCCGTTTCGTGACATTGTTCCACACCAGAATGTCGCCGTTGAGACCGTGGCGCGGATTGCCTTTTTCATCAACAGTTTCCGTTACCCAGTCATCGTAGTCGGCAGCGCGCATTTCGTGCGGGTAGCCGTCGTCGAGAACCCACCCGATGCCGATGATGAAGATCGCAGGATACTTCTGGATGATCTCGGTCTCGCGCTTCTTTCGGGGGAGATCGGGATACATGGCGAGAATTTCTTCCGCATGCAGGAAGACCAGTTCATCAGGCAGTTCCGGATACTTGTCGTTCTGAAGCTTGGGGAATTCCTTGAGCAGATATGTCTCGGTTTCCTTTAATACCTTCCAGAGCTTTTTCACCGTGTCCTTGAGGTAGTCGAGGTTGCGATCGTCTGCGGTGATGACTTTTTCCCAGTCCCACTGATCGACATAGGAACTGTGATCGTGGTCGAGGAAATAATCCTTTCGGACGGCGCGCATGTCGGTGTAGATCCCTTCACCAACTTCGCAGTTGAATTGTTTCAGGGCCCAGCGTTTCCACTTGGTCGCAGCCTGAACAACCTGCGCATCGATTCGTTTTTCCAGACCCAGACCACATTGAAAATCGATCGGTGTTCGTGAACCATCACGATCGAGGTAATCATTCATCCCGCTGGCTTTGTCGACGATCAGCGGTGATTCCACCCGAAAGAGATTAAGTTCCTTACATAATCCTTCCTCGATTTTCATCTTTGCTTCGTGCAGCGCATGCTGCGTTTCCTTGGGATCAAGTAGCGAGTCGTAATCGGTCGGGAGACCCGCTTCAATTTCCTCGTACGTACCGATCCCGGGTCCGGCGAGATCAGCAGTCTTATCTGCCATTTGTGTCATTGTGATACTCCAGATAATGCAGGGGGATAATCAAGATGAATAAGATCCAATGATGGTCATTCGTGCAACAGTTTTAGGCCTCAAATGCAGGATTATCCAGCCGCTGGAACCGACTCTCCGGAGGTATTTCCTCAAGGGAGGGATACTCGAGCAATGGAAATCGACGGACGGTGAATTCCTGAAATAAAACCCCCTTTGGGAGCGGGTTTTTTCATTTCTTCTGATGTTAGCTTTCTCCCATTGAAAAAAATGTGAAAAAGACTTGCATGATGGTGTGAAGCGTGTATGTTTTGACGCCTTGCGTTCGTTTTGCGCAAGATATTTCCCACTCGACTCAGGAGGCATGACATGCTGAAAGTTGATTACAACAAAAACAAAGCGCCATCATGCCCTGGAGATGACCCCAGCTGAGTAGTGGAACAATTTCACACTGACACGCGGCCGTCCAAATGGGCGGCCGTTTTTCTTTTTTACGGCTTTGATGGGATATAGAAAGCCGCACGTACAACAACATTCGCAACTTTGATCGCGAATTGTCGAAAAATGACATGAAGGATGCGCACAATGACGACCAGGACGCAACCAATCGAACTCTCGCTCACCGATGTCACAGGTGGGGATCAATTCAAGGTCCGACCTGCCACATTGGATGATATTAAAACAGCGCTCGAGTTGGCCAACACCTGCGACCAGGCTGTAGCAGGGATTCAAACCAATTCAGAGGTGCATTTCAGGGTCAGATGGACTTCGCCAGACGGTGACCTGGCGCTGGACTCCCGCGTGATAGAAACCATTGACGGGAGAATGGCTGCTTTTGTTCATCTGAATCACCGACCTCCCTTTATTGAGGTCTGGGTGACGGCATACGTACATCCGGATTTCCAGCAACGAGGTATCGGCAAGGCAATCTGCGCCTGGGTGCAGCAGCGCGCCGAGCAGCTTATTCCACAGGCTCCCGAAGATGCCCGCGTTCTGCTCGTGACAGGTTTGATCGATGCCAATGACCATGGCGCCCGATTGCTCACGCAGCATGGCCTGGAAGTCTCGCGGCATTTTGTCCGCATGATCACTGATTATGATTTCGATACCCCCGAGCCGGTGTGGCCCGGTTCGGTCGAATTGCGACCGGTGGATCGCAAGGTTCATGACCGTGCCATCTGCCTGGCTCACGTCGAGGCATTCCGCGATCACTGGGGGCATGTGGACCGCACTGAAGATCAGGATTACGAGCAATGGTGCCACTGGATCACTAACGATGAAGAACTCGATGAAGATCTCTGGTTCGTGGCCTGGGATGGCGACCAGGTGGCTGGGATGTCAATCTGTTGGCCGAAAACCGATGGAGATCCAACCATCGGTTACATCGGGATCCTATGTGTACTTCGTCAATGGCGCGGGCAGGGGCTCGGCCTGGCGTTGATGCACCACTCGTACAAGGTTTTCAAGGAACGAGGGTACCCCCGGGTGGCGCTCCATGCTGATGCGGAGAACATCACCGGCGCTTTGAAGCTGTACCGGCGCGCGGGCATGGAAATCGATCAACGCTTCGATTTTTACGAAAAGGAGCTGCGCCCGGGTAAGGATCTCCGGGTGATGACGTTGGAGGAGTCGGCATGAACACGTAAGCCGGATCTGACGAATGAGCGAAGCGAGTGAGAAAGATCCGGATCTTTCTCGAAGACTCGTCAGATCCGGCTTACGGTTAATGTGTGTGTGGTGGATTTACTTTTTTGCCATCAGTTTCTCTATCGCTGCGACTGACTTGGGAATCTTCCGGGAAAGATTGCGGCAACCATCTTTGGTCACGACCACGTCATCTTCGATCCGCACGCCGATCTTCTCATCGGCAATGTAAATCCCCGGTTCGATTGTGATCACTGCCCCGACCTTGAGCGGTTCATCGGGTGTGATGTCGTGCGTCTCCAGTCCGAGGTGGTGGCCGATGGAGTGATTGAAATAATCCCCGTAGCCGGCCTTGGTGATGATGGCGCGGGAAATCTGATCCAGTTCCGCGATGCGCACACCCGGCTTGGTGGCGCGAATCGCAGCCTCCTCCGCCTTGAGCACGATGTTGTAAATCTCTTTCTGCCGCTTGGTGAATTTGCCGTTGGCCGGTACGGTGCGAGTAATGTCCGCCGCGTAGCCTCCGAAAGTTGTGCCCGAATCGATGAGCACCAGGTCGCCGTCTTCCACCGGTCCGCAATTGTCTTCATAGTGCAGTACAGTTGTGTTCAGGCCGGCACCTGCAATGGTGTTGAAGGCGGTGAAACGACCGCCGTTGGATCGATAGGTGTGCTCCAGTGTTTCCTGCACGTCAAACTCGTTCATTCCCGGTTTGATCGCGCGAATGACTGTTTCAAATCCGATCGCGGTGATGTCGATCGCTTTCTGCATCATCGCCACTTCCTTGGTGGACTTGATGGCGCGCATCTTGGCCACCTCTTCCGTGTGATCGACAATGCTCGTGCCCGGGACGCGCGCGGCAATCTTCTGGAACAATTCCAGATCCGGTGACACCGGTTGATTATGCTGCGCCAGGGGATGAAGACACGCCAGCGATCGGCTGCGCTTCACCGCCTCCAGCAGGAACCGCCCGAAGTGATATTCACGAAAGATTGCATTGATGCCCGTCTTCTCCCGCAGTTTGGCACTGATTTCCAGACGATAGCCCGTCCACTTATCCATCTCCGGATCAATCGGCGGCAGGAACAGCAATTCTTTTCGTGAATCGATCGGGCTTGCGGGATCGAGCACCAGAATCGCACCCGGTTCATCGGTGATCCCCGTGAGATATTCAAAATGAGGATGAGGGCGATAGTGCGGCGATCCTTCGGGATCGTGATTTCCTGCGTAGAGCACGCCCACTGATTTTTTCAGTTTCTGCATTAGCTTCTTGCGACGGGAAGCAAATTCTTTTTGCGGGATGGAGGGGTCAGCCATCAGTGGTTCCTTTCTTTTGAACGTCGGGGTTTATGCTCAGGTCTATTGGCCCGACGGAGTATCGTTGCATGATCGTGATTACGTGACTTCGTACGGCATGGGTTTGTCCTGCAAGCCGGCCAGCAGATTCTCGACGGTGGTCTGCATCATCCACTGGCGATCTTCCAGTGTAGCACTACCCACGTGAGGTAATAAATAAACCTGCTTCAGATCCGCCAACTCCGGATGCAATTTCGGTTCCTCCTCGTAGACATCCAGTCCCGCTCCCGCCAGACGACCGGCTTTCAATGCCTCCACCAGCGCTGCCTCATCCACCACGGGACCGCGCGCCGTGTTGATCAGAATTGAGGTTGGCTTCATCAGCGCCAGGCGCTCAGCATTGATGAGATGATGCGTTTCCGGCGTCAGCGGCGTGTGCAAACTGACAAAATCAGCGCGGGCAAGCCCCTCTTCCAGACTGACACGCTGCGCGTTGTACGGGGCGGCTTCGAGTTCCGGCTTGGCCGATCGATTGTGATACAGCAGCGGCATATCCCACCCCAGCGATCGCTTCATCACCGCCTGGCCGATCCGTCCCGCCCCCACGATGAATAACGTTTTACCGATGATCCTCTGCCCCAGCAGCATGTTGGGGCCTACCCCGGTCCACCCACCGCTGCGTACAAGGCATTGTCCTTCGTATGCGCGTCGGGCTGCCCCCAGCAATAACAGCCAGGCGATATCGGCCGTGGGTTCTGTAACGTGGATCGGTGTATTGCCCACTCGGATGCCCCGGCGCTTAGCTTCCTCAAGATCGATGTTGTCGATGCCCACGGCATAGTTTGCCACCACTTTGAGTTGCTCCCCTGCCGCATCAAACACTTCCGCATCAATGGGGCGATCACCGGGATAGGTGATCAATCCCCCAGCGCCCGGCACCTCTTTCAGCAAAGTCGCGCGCGGCAACGGTTCATCCACATTACTGCACCAGATGTTTGTGCAATCAGCTTGCTGAAGCATGGAAACAACATCCCCCGGCAGCGGTCGTGTGATGACAATTCGATTATCCATGCGGTGGTTCCTCAACATTCTCACCCAACGCAGCATTTGCCTGTTGAAACATCATGTCGAGTACACGTCGGGCAGCGTCTTCATCCGGCATTGGATCGGGGGTATCAATTCTAATCACATCAAATGTTCGACGGATATCAATTCCCCACGAATCGATCCCCACCATGATGGGATGTGTTTCCTTCGTATGGGCGAAGTGGCGGCAGATTGCCAGCAGATCAGCACTGCGCTGCCGGTTGATCTCCCGGCAGAGCTGCGCTTCAACCTTTGCCAGGGGATTCGGTCGAAGGAATGCGGGTCCGTCGATAACAACCGTGGCATAACGGGCAGCATCAACATCCAGAAACGCCCAGCGCACATCCGTTGGCTCGCCGTGATAGATCCGCCAGCGATCGGCCAGGTGTCCCAGTTTTCCATCTTCGTCAAACTGATCCAGCGTCACCTGCACTTCCATCGCGCCCTCGGCACATTCCGGAACGAACAGCACCGTGTCGACGCATTGGAGCATCGCCACCATAACCGAGGAAACAATGCGGCCGTCCGGTGCGATGATGTATTGGATCGGCCGCAGATGCTCCTCGAACTGCAGCTCGCCGGTGTAGTGGCCTCGCAAATAGGCATAAGCTCGCTCGACAATGGGATCATCCATACTGGCATGGTACGCGGTTTGACGTGTTTCGGGCAGTGTTACATCACCTCACTTACCACTGATTCCGTCTTGCCCCTACCATATCCCCAGTCATGACTTTCCTGGCCGCTTCCATCTTCGTCTATGGATCCGACGACATTGCATCTGCCCTGTCCCGGGCAAGTCGTGCTGTTGAACTTGGAGCAGCGCTCATCGAATGGCGCGTCGATGTGCTGGGTGAGGATCCGGATGGTCCCGCGCTGGTTGCGGATCTGGTTCGCCAATCACCTGCACCGTGCATTGTCACCTGTCGGCCGGCGTGGGAGGGCGGTTCATATCAGGGCGATGATGCCACCCGCGTGAGCCTTTTTGAATCGCTTTCACAAACACAGGATCAACCGCGATACATCGATGTCGAGCTGGCTGCCTGGCAACGCAGCGCCAACCTGAAACAGAAAATCAAGCTTGCCGTGGAGCATGATGAGCAACCCCGCGATGTGAACACGGGATTGATTCTCTCGGCGCATGATTTTGATTCTCGGCCGCGCGATCTCATCCAGCGCGTAGAGGCGATGAGCGCAGATCCCGATTGCCGCGTGATGAAGATCGCCTGGCAGGCGCGTTCACTGCGCGACAATCTGGAAGCGTTTGATCTGTTGCACCAGCGCACCAGGCCGATGATTGCCCTGTGCATGGGACAGTTCGGGTTGATGAGCCGCGTGCTCGCTCCGAAGTTCGGCGGGTTTCTTACGTTTGCTTCAGTCGCTGATGATGAAACAACCGCGCTGGGACAACCCACGATCGAAACACTCCGCAAGCTGTACCGCTTTGACGATATTGGACCCAAGACCAGTGTGTATGGAGTGATCGGCTGGCCGGTGGAACATTCCCGCAGTCCTGAACTGCACAACGCAGGTTTCAATGCCGTGGGGCATGACGGCGTAATGCTTCCTATGCCCATCCCAACTGAGTATGAACATTTCAAGGCAACGGTCGGAGAGTTTGTCGATCATCCTCGCCTGGATTTTCGCGGCGCTGCGGTCACCCTTCCCCACAAGGAAAATCTTCTGCGCTTTGTTCAGGAACGAGGCGGCCGGGTGGATGAACTGGCCCAGCGTATCGGTGCCGCCAACACGCTGATTGTCGGATCAGCCGGTGCCACGGCCTGCACGAACACTGATGCCCCGGTCGTGATCGAATCGCTATGCACAGCGATGAGTATTGATCCCAAGGATCTGGGGGAACTGCGCGTTGCCGTGCTGGGGGTGGGCGGTGTGGCGCGGGCAGTCGTGGGAGGACTGGCGCAACACGGAGCAGAGGTGGTACTGTTCAATCGATCTGTCGATCGCGCCAAGGCACTGGTAAATGATTTTGATGGCTGGGAATCAAACGGGAAGAAAACCACGGTTTCAATGGGCGAATCAGCAATGCTCCAGCACCCGCATTTCCACATTATTATTAACTGCACACCTCTGGGGATGGCCGGCGGACCTGATCCGGATACCTCACCGCTTGATCATTTTGCTGATAAAAAAGCATTTCTTGATGATCGCGTAACAATGTTGGATACCGTATATACACCGGTAAAAACGCCGATGCTCGTGGATGCCGAAGCCCGCGGCGCTCGCATCATCCCCGGACTGGATATGTTCCTCCGCCAGGCAAATCAGCAGTTCAAACTGTGGACGGGAATGGATATACCTGCAACCATCAATTCAGATTGGAGTAAGTTAACATCATAAATTTCTCATGAAGTTATGTTGAACCTAAGCATGGCAACCACTCTGCGACTCGTTGAGTCGCAGCTATTTTAAATTGATGTGCGTTTGGAAATCTTCAATAGCTGCGAGGTAACACCTCGCAGAGTCAGTAACAACCGCGGCGCGGATTATCCACCCGATACAACTACAACACAAACCGACTCAGATCTTCATCCGCGAGGACGGAAGTTAACCTTTCGCGTACGAAATCGGCGGTGATCACAATTTTCTTATCTTTCTTCTTGGCCATGTCCGGGGCATCGAAACTGATTTCCTCAAAGACCTGTTCGATCACCGTCATAAGTCGTCGTGCGCCGATGTTCTCCAGGCGATCGTTGGCTTCCGCGGCAAGTTCCGCCATGGTGTTGATCGCATTCGGCTCAAACACGACCTTCAATCCTTCCGTGGACATCAACGCTTCCTGCTGCTTGGTCAGTGCAGCATCCGGCTCCACGAGGATGCGTCGGAAATCCTCCTTAGTCAGCGCATCCAACTCTACTCGAATCGGGAACCTTCCCTGCAACTCCGGCATCATGTCGCTGACCTTGGCCATGTTGAATGCGCCGGCTGCGATGAACAGGATCTGATCAGTGTGGATCACGCCGTAGCGCGTGTTTACTGACGAACCTTCCACAATCGGAAGCAGATCGCGCTGCACCCCTTCTCGCGACACATCCGCTGACTTCCCTTCATGCCCTGCTGCGATCTTGTCAATTTCATCGAGGAAGATGATGCCCGTCTGTTCCGTGCGCTCAATCGCCTGCTCGATAATCTTTTCGTTGTCGACCAACTTGTCGGTTTCCTCTTCCAGCAGGATGGCGCGTGCGCGGGCGACGGTCACACGCCGACGCTTGCTCTTTTCAGGGATGATATTTTCCAGCATGGAAGCCATGGAAGGATCCAACTGGTCAGCCCCCATCATGCCGATGATCGCGCCTTGCTTTTCCGTGACGGATATTTCAATCTCTCGCTCCTCAAGCTGGCCCTGTTGCAGTTTCTCCAGCATCAACTGGCGGGTGCGCTCGTGAAGATCCGCTTCCGTCTCTTCCGTGGAACCCTCTTCCGTGCTCTGCACCCAGCCCTCGGCAGGTGGTTTGCCGATATCGCCCAGCAGCATGCTGACCAGTCGCTGCTCGACCGCTTCCTCCGCCTTGGGACGAACCTCCTGTGCATGCTCATGCCGCACCATGTTCACGCCCAGCTCCAGCAGATCGCGGATCATCGATTCGACATCCCGGCCGTGATATCCTACTTCAGTGTATTTCGACGCCTCGACCTTGATAAATGGAGCTGTGACGAGGTTAGACAGGCGGCGTGAGATTTCGGTTTTTCCCACACCCGTCGGGCCGATCATGATGATATTTTTCGGCGCGATTTCACGGGCAATTTCCGGGCTCAATTGCTGACGCCGCCAGCGATTACGAACGGCGATGGCGACGGCACGCTTGGCCTGATCCTGGCCGATGATGTGATGATCCAGGGCAGAAACGATCTCTCGCGGGGTCAGATTCTTCATGCCCCTATGGTAGAGGTTTCCGGTAGATCCGGCGCGTGTGGACTGGTTGAACTCTCAATGCTTCCATAACTCGAGTAGATTTCGCGCTTCTTGTGTGTGGGGGGTGATTTACCTGATTATTCATTGGTCCCAAACCGGACACTCCTTTGGCAGCTCTGTCAAGCCCCGCAATTGTGTGGGGGGGGTATGATGATGGGATGACCACATTGACCTATCACACTGCCGGTGAGTCGCACGGCCCGGCTCTGACAACGCTCATCCAGGGGATCCCTGCCGGGCTGGAGATCGAGATTGATTTCATCAACGCCGAGTTGCGCCGACGCCAGGGGGGGTATGGTCGCGGCGCTCGCCAAAAGATGGAAGTAGATCAGATCGAGATTCTGGGCGGAGTTCGTCAGGGCTTCACGACCGGCGGTCCGGTGGTGTTGCAGATCACCAATGCAGACAATCGCCTGGATGATTCCGAGCAGACGCCGCCGGTGTATCGGCCACGCCCCGGCCATGCGGATCTTGCCGGTGCGCTCAAGTGGCTGACGACCGATTGCCGCAACACGCTGGAACGAGCCAGTGCACGTGAGACGGCTGCTCGAACTGCCGCCGGCGCGTTGGCGCGTTGTTTTCTGCGTGAGTTTGAGATTGAAACATTTGGCTTTGTTCGCAGTCTGCTGGATGCGTGTACGGAAGTTGAAATCACCGAGGACAATCTCGGCGACCTGTTGCACCAACGCGATGCTTCGGAAGTGTACTGCCCGGACCATGAAGTCAGTCAGCGCATCATTGATCACATCAGGCGCGTCAAAACAGAAAAAGATACAGTCGGCGGCATAGTGGAGACGCATGTCTTCGGTTGTCCGCCGGGTCTGGGTTCCTGCGTGCAATTTGATCAGAAGTTAGAGGGAACAATTGCGCAAGCCGTGATGGGAATACAGGCATTCAAGGCGGTGGAAATTGGATTGGGCACAGGTTATGCCAGACGCCAGGGTTCACAGGCACATGATCCGATCACGTTTGATAATGCGCGGCGAAGTGAAGCGAGCCTGGGATTTCATCGACCGACGAATCACGCCGGCGGACTGGAAGGTGGCATGACCAACGGCATGCCGATCGTGGTGCGGGGAACGATGAAACCGATCAGCACGCTCCTGCAGGGTATGCCCAGTGTTAATTTAAATACGCTCCAGGCTGATCAGAGCACTTATGAGCGCAGTGATGTTTGCGCGCTGCCTGCTGCAAGTGTGGTGATGGAGAATGTTATCGCCTTTGAAGTCACCCGCGCTTTTCTTGATAAGTTCGCCGGCGATTCCATGCACCAGGTGCAGGCCAACTACGATACTTACATGGACTTGGCGCGCCAATTACCACTGGAACCGGTTGAGGGGGAGTAAATTCAATCATTGTGTCTGCAATCAAGCCGGTTCTGACATGCATTTGATGTGAATACATCGTAAGCCGGTTCTGACGAGTCTTCGAGGAAGAGCCGGGTAGGAAAAGCATCGTAACCGAGATACCCGGGCCTTCGTGATCGTAAAACGATCACTCAAATCCGGCTTGTGATATAATTGTGATAGAAATGTAGTGATAGAGTTGCGTAAATATTGAATGCATAATGTCGGGGAGGAGTCCTGCGTATCATGGTTCACGTCAAGATGAAAACCGTTCGTAGGTTGTTGCTATTTTTTTTGGTCGGCTGCGCCATAAATATTCTTGTGGCTTGGTTTGCCGCATTTAATTTTCCACCAGCGAGATTTGCAGTATTTCCTGGTCGGGAGCAAGATCCGACAGCAGCGATTCTCTGGAAGCAATTCCGGCAGAGTGATTGGCCTGAGCATCCGGAAGAGATGACAAAGTCTCAAGGTTCCAATTTTACACTGACCACAGGTTTTACTGAAAACGAATACATCTACTTTGTGACCGAGGCTCGATACGGCTATCCTTGCCGCAGCTTGTCCTGTTACATTTGGGGGAACAGTCTGCTAGGTAAATATTACGAAAAGACACTGCCAAAGCATGATGTGGCTCATTTTTTTCTGGCAGATACAAGATTCCTGTTTCCGACTCATCCACTGTGGGTGGGATTTCTGGTCAATAGTCTTCTCTACGGTTTCGCCTTATATCTTTTCATCGTGTTTACTGTATACCGCAGGAAGAGAGACCATCTTGAACGACTGCGATGCCCGCAATGCGCTTATCCAATTATTGAATGGAAGAAGTGCCCGGAGTGTGGATTCAATCTGTCTTCGATACCAATTCGTGTACGCCGGAAAGTCCAGGGTGGGATGGTGGCAACCCAAAATGCAGAAGATGGAATTAAAGCTCATCTTGCTGCGGAGAAACGCTACAAGTCTAAAAAATATCTTCCTCTTTTTGCGGTTCACGCTGCATTAACGGGAGGGTGCATATTGTTGGCCTTGGGAGATCCAAATCTCTTCAGCATCACTCTAGGTGCAATCGTACTGGTTGCTTTTTGTGTTGCATTCCCATTCTGGTTGAGGTTTCCCAAAGGGACTAAACTTGAACCTAATTCAGATCAAAACGAGGAAAAGAAGTAGATTAATTCAATCTACTTCAATCCCCCTGCATTCCCCTCACAGATCCCCGGTCGGGAGGATCCGGTTTCACGGGAACCGCAATACTTATATCCGGCGGGACTGAAAGTAGTAAGAATGCATCTTCAGGCAGATCTTCATACAACACAGTAAACTTCACCTGGCCGCGCCAGATGGCAGGCATCTTCTGACCACGCTTGCGTTTCTTGACCTGGTACCACTCAGTAAATACTGCGTTGAGGCCATCGGGAGTCACGATCTGAAGTGTGGGGGGGGGATCGTTACTGTCGGCAACCTCCAACATAACGGTCATCGTGTTGGGAATGCCCGGCCAGCTATTCAGGTAAAACAAAGGCGGCTCGCGTTTACCAATCCCTACAACCCGCAGGATCTGAATACCCTTATCCTTAAATATCAGCGTGACCTGTGCTCGCTTGCGGGCGGAAACGGTCAGTGATAGTTCAACGGGGATATCAATGGAATTACCCGGCGGAATAACGGCCGACGCCAGATCCACTGCAGTGCAACCGCAACTGGATTTTACTTTTTCGATAACAACAGTTTCCTTCCCCCGGTTGGTGAGATGGAATACATGCTCTTTCATTCCCCGGCCGTCAATCAGCGTGATAATGCCAAAGTCGTGTTTGCATTCCCCGGCCAGCGGGTTTCGCGACATGAAATACACGAATGTCAAACCGCTGCCGACAAACACAACAATCACCAGCAGTACAATCAGAAGTGCTCGATGATGTCGGCGAGGTTGATTCATATCCAGGCAGCTCCGAATATCAAACGCGGTATTGTACCGCTGCTTGCACTATCCTAGCGGACAAGGCATGACAGAAAACATCGTGCGGTGAAACTGCAACCGCGGCAGGGGGGCAATGACTGTGAAATCGGCTGAAGCAACCATCCCCATCTGCCATCATGGCAGGAATTTTCAGCCATAATCCGATAAGAAATGGGCATAACGGCGGCGCGAATTTTGCAGATTTTCCCGTGTAACCGTACCGGAGGTGCAATATGCGCATGGACCGTTTCACCACAATGGCACAACAGGCACTGGCTGATGCCCAGTCTCAGGCAATTCGCAAGCAGAATCCACAGATCACGCCGCTGCACCTGCTTGGTGTGTTGCTGGAAGAAGCTGAGGGTATTGCTCGATCAATCCTGGCCAAGGCGGGGGTGAATCCTGATCAGGTCGCGCAGGTTGCGGAGGCGGAGCTCAATCATCTTCCTGCGGTGAAAACCGGTGAGGGAAGCACGCCGGCGCAAATCCCCCCCAGTCCGGAACTGATGCAGGTGCTTGCTTCTGTCGAAGATAAAGCGCAAAAGCTCGGCGACAGTTACGTCTCCTGTGAACATCTTCTGTTGTCACTTTCGGAAATAGAATCCCCTGCCCGCGAAGCATTATCCATTCACGGCTTGAATCACGATCGCATCATGGAAGCAATTCAAACATTGCGCAAGGAATCGGGCGTCAATCACATCAACGATCCTGGAGCGGAATCAACCTACGAAGCACTCAAGAAATACGGCATCGATCTGATCGACCTTGCCCAGAGCGGGAAATTGGATCCGGTCATCGGGCGCGACGAGGAAATTCGCCGTTGTCTGCAGGTACTTTCGCGCCGCACCAAGAACAACCCTGTGCTTATCGGCGAACCTGGTGTAGGGAAAACGGCAATCGTCGAAGGTATCGCCCAGCGGATTGTTAACCAGGATTGTCCCGCGTCGATGAATGATGCACGCTTGATCGTGCTGGATATCGGGCAATTGGTGGCAGGGGCAAAGTTCCGCGGTGAATTTGAAGAGCGTCTCAAGGCAGTGCTGCGTGAGGTAACTGCGGCTGAGGGTAAGATCATTCTGTTTATCGATGAGTTGCACACGATCGTCGGTGCGGGGGCGGCTGAAGGTGCAGTGGCGGCAGGTAATCTCCTCAAGCCGGCACTGGCGCGCGGTGAGCTGCGCTGCATCGGCGCGACAACGCTCGATGAGTACCGCAAACACATCGAGTCGGATGCTGCATTTGAACGTCGTTTCCAGCCGGTGTATGTCGATCAACCTTCTGTTGAGGACACTATCGCAATTTTACGCGGACTGAAGGGTCGCTACGAAGCGCACCACGGCGTTCGGATTCGGGACGGAGCTTTGGTCACCGCCGCCACGCTCAGTCAACGTTATATCACCGATCGTTTCCTGCCGGACAAGGCGATCGATCTGCTTGACGAAGCGTCCTCGAAGTTAAGAATCGAAAATGATTCCATGCCTCGAGAGCTTGATGAGTTGCGCCGCAGGATCATGCAACTTGAGATCGAGCGTGAAGCATTGAAGCGTGAATCGGATGAAGAATCGCGCAAGCGACTGGACACCCTGGAAAAGGAACTGGCGGAGCTGAACGAGGAAAACAGTGCGCTCAGCGCTCGCTGGGATGTGGAAAAAGCCGAACTGGATGAGATCAAAGCGATCAAGGCGGAGATTGACCAGAAACGCGTCGAATTGGAACAATCGCAGAGGCGTGGCGATCTGGAACAGGCGGCGCGAATCCAGTACGGCGATCTCGTTGAGCTGGACAAGCGACTGAACCAGGCGGAGGAGAATCTCAATCAACGCCAATTGGATGACCAGGCACTGGTCAAGGAGGAAGTTGATTCGGAACTGATTGCCGAGATCGTCGGGTCATGGACCGGTATACCGGTATCCCGGCTCGTGGAAGGTGAGCGCGAAAAACTCCTGCGCATGGAAAAGGAATTGCAGAAGCGCGTTGTCGGTCAGGATGAAGCCGTACGCGCAGTGTCCGATGCCGTCCGGAGAAATCGCGCGGGTCTGAGTCCGATGACACGACCGATCGGATCGTTCCTGTTCCTCGGCCCAACAGGTGTCGGTAAAACGGAACTGTGCAAAGCTCTGGCGGAATTTCTCTTTGACACTGAAGAGGCCATGATACGCATCGACATGAGCGAGTACATGGAGCAGCATGCCGTCGCGCGGCTCATCGGCGCCCCGCCCGGTTACGTCGGCTATGACGAGGGAGGTCGGCTTACCGAAGCAGTGCGCAGGCGTCCGTATTGCGTTGTCCTGTTTGATGAAATGGAAAAGGCGCATCCCGATGTGAGTAACGTACTGCTGCAGATTCTGGATGACGGTCGATTGACAGACGGCCACGGTAGAACGGTTGATTTCAAAAATTCCATTATCGTGATGACAAGCAATATCGGATCCGATGCCATACTTCAGATGACGGAGGATGGGGCGATTGATGCGGAGATTGAAGCGCACATGCGGCAGGTGCTCAAGGCTGCCTTCCGCCCCGAATTGCTCAATCGCATCGACGAAACCATCACCTTCACCCAGTTGACCAAGGATGACTTGACGCACATTGTCAAAATCCAGGTGCGCGATCTTCAGGATCGACTCAGTGAGCGCGAACTGAAGTTAACATTGACCGAAGATGCACAGAAGGCGCTGGCAGATGAGGGATTCGATCCGCATTTCGGTGCAAGGCCGCTCAAGAGAATTATTCAACAACGTGTGGAAAATGCACTGGCCACGCGGCTCCTGGCCGGCGAATTCCAAAGCGAAGATCATATCGAAGTTGACTATCAGGGAAAGAGCTTTGTGTTTACCAAGAAAACCTAATTTCCTTCACCACTTTTCATCGGTGCCAACGTAATTCCGAAAAACCGCTCCGCATTCTCATCGGTAATCTGCTCGAACTTATGTTCATCACAGCCGCGCAGTTGTGCAAGAAATCGTGCAGTGTGAATGACATATTGCGGTTCATTGGGACGGATCTTCCTCAACGGTTCGGGTGTGAGAAACGGGGCATCAGTTTCCACCATGATGCGATCGTCGGGAACCAGTTTTGCCGCTTCGGCGACTTCACGGGCATTTTTGAACGTGACCACGCCGGTGAAACTGATCCAGCCTCCGAAATCAAGCACATGCCGCGCATCATCGGGCGTGCCGGTGAAGCAGTGAAAGACATACCGAGACGGATCAAACGGCGCGCAGCTAAAGATATCAATCAGATCATCAAATGAATCACGACAATGCACAATGATTGGCTTTTCTATCCCTTCCTCATGGCAGGTTTGTATAAACGCCAATTGCTCCTCCAGAACAGATACCTGCTTTGCGTGAGGGGGGTGGTCGTAATGATTATCCAGCCCAAGTTCACCCCAGGCGACACATTTTTCATGTTGTGCTGCGGACTTGACAAGATCCCACTGAATCGGCTCATCCGAATAAAGCGGATGTACACCGGCGCTGCACCAGAGATGGTCATGTTGTTGTGCCAGAGCAAGACTGCGTTGACTGTCATCGGATGTTGTGGCGACGGTGATCATTCCCCGTAATCCGGCATTGCGCGCATCGGTAATGATCCGGTCAGTATCTTTGGACAATGGGGAAAGCGTGAGATGGCAATGTGTATCGATCATGTTGGTTCATTTTACTTTCGGGATATCTCTCCGGCTTTGATCAGGCCGAAGCGCATCAGCGGCGGACCGATCAACTGGTGCAGTGCAATCACCGCAAGCAACAGGCTGGACAACTCCGTACTCCATGAGTGTCCATCTGAGTCACTAAAACTTTGCGAGATCTGCGTCACCAGCGCAATGGAAACACCCGCTTGGGCGGTGAAAATGGTCCACATCCAGCTTCGGGCCGGGTTTTCCAGTCGAGTTATGGTTCCCCCCAGCCAGGTTGTGAACCACAGCAGCACGCCCCGTAACGCCACGATGAACAGTGCCAGCAGCCACAGATCGATCACTGCGTCGATCCGAATGCTCGCACCGGCCACGGCAAAGAACAGGCAATAGACCGGAAGCGACAACTCCTCCGTGGCGTGGAACATTGTGGCAGATTTTCTCGGCCAGAGGTTGGCCAGAACGAATCCTGCCACCAAAGCCACGAGTAACGGCTCCAGACCCAGAACATCGCTCAACAGCGCAAGACCAAAACCACAGGCGATCACGAAAATTGCCATGTGATCTGCCATGCGTCGAACGGCCAGGCGGAATAATCCTCCAACAGCGCAACCGGCAATCAACGAACCGATGAGATGCCAGGCAAGATGTCCAAGCACGTCGGCCGAACTCGTGATGTGTTGTTGAAGATCATCACCGCTTGGTATCACGCGCAGCGCGATTGCCATGAGAATGGTGAACAGAATAACAAGGATAAGATCCTTCACCACGGTGACGGCTAGCGCGATTTGCGTCATGATCCCTTCCGCATCGGTCTCCTTGATCATGGCTAGCACCGTGGCGGGTGAATTGGCCACAGCGATAATGGCAATGAGCATGCACATCATCATTGCAACTGTGAATGCCTGATCACCCAGCAAAGGAATACTTCCCCTGAATAAAAGTAATACTGACGTGATGATGAGAAATACAAGAACAACTCCGACCAATGTGATGGAAAGAATATGCTTCATCCCGCGCTTCAGCGCATCGAGCCTTATTTCTCCGCCGGCGGTGAAGGCAATGATTGATATTGCCAGATCATTCACCAACTGCATGTAATTCAGGGTTTCATGAGGGATCAGCGGACGAGTTGGAATAAACCTGGCAAAGCTCGCTGATGATACAAGTGTGTCATAAAGCTCCGGTCCCACCAAAACGCCGAATATCAGATAACCGGTGATCTTGGGTAGGTTAACTTTCCGGAAAATTAATCCGGTCATCCACGCGCCGATGAGCAGAAACCCCAGCGCAGCGGCGCTGCTGATAAGTCCCGGTGGTGGGGGGATGAACGGCACACCGAGTGGATCGAGAGGTTGAGTTAACTCCGCTTCCCAACCGATCGGCATGGATTGTGATCCCGGCTCAATATAACGAAGCAGGAGCATTCCCCCCATCAGCAGGAACCATGCAAGCAATAAAAACCAGCGGTGCTTCATGATTCACTCCCCGCAGCAAATTCATCAGGCGCATCAATGAGATCTTGTTCTGCCTTACGTTTGAGTATCAGACTCAAAATAAGCGGCAGCATCTCGCTGCACACGCCCGTCAATACGATGATGCTTAACAATTGACGATGGAACATTGATGACTCGCTCAGCACCAGTCCCACACCGATGGCAATGGCAATCGGCGACTGCCTCGTTGACGCGGTGTACAGCGCGCTGCGCAACGGCAATTCATCCGAATGGATCGCCAGTGTTTTACTCATGACCAGCGGTTTGACATTCAGTCGGATCACCAGCAAAGCGATCACGAGTATGATGCCCCACCATCCGATGAGCGGTTCCAGCAAGACACCGGCCAGGAGAAAGAAAATCAACGCCACGGAGTGTTCTGCCTTGAGTATGAACCTTTCAAAGTCGCGCAGTCGCTGACCGGCAAGATTGGCGATAATCATTCCGGTAAGCATTGAACCGAACAGGGGTGAGAGGCGCAGATCCGCCGCCACACCTGCAGTGAGCGCAACAATGCCTAAAAACACCGCCAGCATATCGGGTCGGCTGCGGTCCGCCTGCCGCAGCATGAATCGTCCACCAAAACCAAGAAGCACCGCAACAGCAAGAGTGACCAACAGCACGATGATCGTGGTGGGAATATGAAACACCATGTTCCCTGCAGCATCGCGATTGACCAGACTGTGCGATAAGCCATACAGCGTAATGGCGATGATGGCGGAGATACCCGCGCCGCTCTGCACCAGAATCGCCAACCGATTTGCCTTGGGTGTGCGATAAACCCTGATGGATCGCGTCTCCGGCGCCCAGCCGATCATGCAGGCCGTCAATACCACAACCGCATTAAGCATCCACGCCGCCGTGTGATTATGCGTGGGCAACCACATCGATAAAACCAGCACGCTCACGGATACGCCGAGCGCTACACAGAGAATCGCGTCGAAGATCGACCACCGCCACAGCACTGCCGGGATAAACCGGGTGACATCCCGCCTGGCCTGCATACCGACGATAACCCCCACCCATCCCAGCCCGATCATCAACAGCGGTCTTACCTCCAGGAGTAAATCACCATCAATCACATGAAGGATGTTCGGCCCGAGTATGAATCCGAGGAAAATTGCCAGCCAACCTCCGGTGATGATTGCGCCTATTGGTGCGATACGCTGAAAGCGATACAGTCGGCGACTCGTCGCCAGCAGGGCAAGAGTGACCACCAGTACTGCAGCGCCGAATACTTCAAGCGCGTGCAGGGCGGAGATTCCCCCCTCTGCTCCCTGTGCTGCAATCACTATCGTCCATGAATGGAATGTGTCATTCACCAAGTGCGTCACACCTGTTCATACACTCCCCGTCGTGATCAGCCTGCAAACGGTGGAATCTCCCGTGTCATCAATAAAAGTTGAAACCAAATGCATCCTCAATCGGAATAACCAGCCCCACCGGTCGACGTGGTGGATCTACTTCGTCGATGAATCGCTGCAGATCACTGATGCGCTGCACCGTCGTTAGGGCAAAGACCATACGGCTTCCGGTGTATTGTGGCAGCAGCGACGCCAGGCCGGAGAAGATCGGCATGTCCTGGTGCAGGATCGCACCCAATCCTTTGGACTCCACAATCGTTGCACCCGTTATGCCGACGTCCAGCATACCGGTGATCAACTCATCCATGACTGCTTCATCCTTGGCAATCAGAACGAGCAGGCGAAGTTCTGCTTTGGGATCACTCATGTGAGCGGTCCTCATCCAGTAGTCGCTGGTACAGATCATCGGCATCAACTGCGGCGCGAAGGTTTGTGCGCGAGGACTCGGTGTGAACGAGTCGTGCCAGACGTGCCAATAAGCGCACGTGTTCCCAGGGATTTTCTGATGTGCCGAACAGACACAGGATCAGATCGCAGGGTGGATGTCCAGTGACACCAAAATCAACCCCTTCCACCACACGTGCCGCAACCACCATCGTGCGTTCAACCTGCGGGGCCAGGGCGTGAGGAAACGCCACACCGTCGGGCGTGCTGGTGGGCATCTGCATTTCGCGATCAATCAGGAACTGTTGCAGCACATTCTCGTCGGCATCGGAAAGTTGCTGCTTGACGGCCTTGGCGATGAGCATGAGCAGTTCATCTCTTGAGTTCACTCGGGGTAGATGAAACGTCAGCTCACGATGTAGATATGGTGAGATTTCCATAGTGCGGACGATACCACGATCAACGCCTGTCGTGAATTGAAGGCTGTTTTAAGCCGTGTAAACGGTGATTGAAGGCAATGTGCGGGGGTGAGCAACACGATTCAGAGCTGCCGACCATGTCGGCGTACCGCGATCGCAGATCGCGGCTCTGTTTGCGAATGATCATGAATATTCAGCGCGCGTTCGTGACCTATTCTTAATCGTCCGTGTCCCCGGAATCCGGATCTTCAGGCGTGGGCTTCAGCGCCTCCTCCAGTGCCAGCACTGCGAAGGTGGTGGCCATGACAGGGTGTCCTTCCAGCCAACGATCTTCATCGTTCTGCCAGGAGCCGTCTTCTTTCTGACGTGCGACGATCGCTTCGATCAATTCTTCCCGCCAGTTGTGCTCAACGCCCTGTGTGTCGGTGATGATGTCCTGTTGAGCCATGCGTAACGCCCGGCTCATCGTGTGGAAGTAGTAATACAAACCCTGTTGCCCGATACCGGGATTTTCCTGGAATGTGAAGTGCCTGCGTATCCAATCAAAAGCGGCGCGAACGCGCACATCGTCCGGACTCAAGCCCGCATACAACATGCTCTTGAAGCCGGCGTAGGTCATCGAGCCATAGCTGCGCAGACTACGCGGCTGACCCGGGGGCATGTCCTGGCCTTGCCTTCCCTCGCCGGCATATTCGCTGGCCATGGACTCACCACCGTTCGCCGGGGTGTAGATGAATCCACCATCGTTGGAGGCCCACGTTGACTGGTTTGTTGCCCGGAGATTTTGTGCGCGGCTCACAAACGCCAGCGCGCGCTGAAATGCAGGTTCGTCGGGAGAGAGACCTGCGTCATAAAGCGCATCGAGCATCATCTGTGTATTGGAGAGGTCGGGACGTCCTCGGTTGCCATAGCCCGCACCGCCGAACCAATCCTGGCGTGCGGTGAGTCCTTCACCCTGGTCCCACTGCGCATCCATCAACCATCCGGTTGCTGCCGCGACCTCATCGGCAAATTCCTCGTTGTTAAATGAAGCCAGCACCGACGCCACGCTGGCCGTGACATAGTTGGCCAGTGATCCGCCGTCGTATGAACCATCTTTTCTCTGAGCGATGCGGATATATTCCGACGCCTCCATCACCGAGGGAGCAATCAGGGGATTCTTCTCCGCCTGCACAATCGCTTTCAGAGCCATGGCGGTCACTGCCGCTGAGATCGGAGAAGGTTTATTCGGATGATCGGTTGGTTGGGCCATCACTTCAGTCATCCAACCGCCGCTCTCACTTTGCGCTTCGCGCAGCAAAGTTAACCCGGTCTGGACTGAATTCAATGCAAGCGTGTAATGATATCGACTGATGGGAACGCGCCCCGGCGACCATGCAATGTGATGCACGGGCGGCTGTGGATCAAGCACCCGTTGGGG
The DNA here is from genome assembly GCA_028278245.1 of Phycisphaerales bacterium. GTDB lineage: Bacteria > Planctomycetota > Phycisphaerae > Phycisphaerales > SM1A02 > JANQEQ01. Next base: position 49,770 of record JANQEQ010000097.1, read on the forward strand.
TAATTGTGGGAGGGGCTGTTCCGTTATTTTTTCCGGATTGATTCGCTTATCCAACGGGGCGTCGCGATCTTCCAGCAATTTGTCGGGTTGCAGTAATTTTTCCCCTTCATCTCCATGCAGAGCTTCCGACGGACAAGTTAACCCAATGAGGAACAGGATAATTACAAGTGTGATCCGATCACGGTTATAGATGTAACGTGCATAAGTTCGTTTTCGATTCATAATAATATCCCACGAGCAAGTTGGATGATTTATTAATTTCCCGTAGTCGCTTCCGTTGCGTAGCGATCGAAGAACTCGATGATCCTGTTGAGGCGATCCATACGCTGTTCGGGATCACCGCGTCGTGACAGGTTATGGTCTGCATCGGGATACAATACCAGTTCGACCGGCCGGTTGAGTGCTTTCAGCGCGCGGTACATCATCAACGCCTGTGATACGCCGACACGAAAATCATTCAGCGAATGCAGAATCATGAGCGGGGTGCGAATGCGCTGTACGTTGAGAAACGGACTTTCCCTTTGCATGACAGTCCGCATCCGCGCTTCCCAGGGGAAACCACCCTCCATGTCCGTGACCATACGCCACTGATGACCTTCGCCGAAGAACGTTGCCATGTCGTAGACGCCGCGCTGACTTACTGCTGCTTTGAAACGGTGATCGTGCGCGATGATCCATGTGGCGAGATAACCCCCGTAACTTCCCCCGGTAACAAACAGTCGATCGCGATCAACCCAGTCATCAAACATAACCTGATCGACCACGGCCAGCACATCGCCGGCCGGCCCATGACCCCAATCCTGAAATGTTGCGCGGAGAAAATCGGATCCATAACCGCTGGAGCCACGCGGATTGCAATACACCACGCCATAACCTCGATTGCACATCAACTGGAATTCGTGCCACATGGAAGGGGCTGCCGATCCCCACATCCATTGCGGTCCGCCGTGGATCTGCACAATCAGCGGATAGGTTTTTCCTTCTTCAAGTTCCGTTGGTTCAAGTATCCAGTACTGAATGCGCGTTCCATCCGGTCGGGTCAGCCAACCTTCCTTCGGCCTTGATATTGTTCTGTTAATAATCCACGGATTCAGGTCAACCAGCAGTCGATCACCACCGGCATCACGAATACGCAGCACACAAGGATTACGATCAGAACCGGCTGCATACACCACAGCACCACCACCGACCGCATAATCCATGGTAAAAACCGGTTGGCTGTCCAGTTCGGAAACAAAATTGGTAGGCTCCAGCAGGCCGGGACTGGTTAGCATGATGGGTACGCCGCCTTCACGCAATGCAGTAAATAACAGCGCCGATTGCGTGGGTAACCAGCGAATTTTCCAGATATAAGAATCAAATATATCTTCGCCCGTCAGCCACACCGGATCACTTGCGCCGTTGCCGTTGATCGCTGCGATCCCCACCTGTTTGATTCGGTACTCCGGATCGTCGATCGGGCGGCCGGTAAATGCAATGACCGTTCCATCGCGGCTTGGTCGCGGTTGCGTGAAGGTCCATCCCGGTTGTTGCAGCAGCGGTTGATCTTCACTGCCGTCGATTGTGATTTGCCACAGCGCGTGTTCATAGGTGCGGTCAGGATGAATTTCAGTCGGCTTTTTTGCTGAGTAGACAATATGCCGACCATCCGGCATGAACGCTGGATCGTTGTGGTCATAATAATCCTGCGTGAGCTGTATCGGTTCAACCGATGGATCGTGGGGATCAATCAGAAACAGGTGTTTGAAGCGGCGCTGTTTTCTCAGCGCACCTTCATCCTGGAAGTCAAGATTCGTGATGACAAATGGATTGCCTTTGGCTGCATGTTGTGCCAGCCAGGCGCGAATTTCCTGTTCATCACCATCGGGAGAAGCAGAGTTTTCCGGTGGGATCGTGTCATCCTGCCATTGGCGTTCCGGTCGTTCCGTCGGCCAGGCGGGCTCACCTTCCAGATCGTTGAAGGGAATCCCGGAAGTTATGAGCAGTCGGCGACCGTTTGGAGACCAGATGGGATGTGCTGCGCCGTGAGGCAATTGAGTTACCTCGCTTGCTTCACCACCATCCATCGGCATGATCCAAGCCTGCTGCCTGCTACCAGGCTCTGTGAAATCGCGCCTGACAAAAGCGAGATAGCGACCATCCTGGGATATGGTCGGTGAGTGATCATTCTTTGCCCCGAATGTTAACTGCCGGGGTTGTGGCTCATCCTGCAGCAGATCCAGATAAAACAGGTGGGAGCGATATTCATATTCCTGTTGATCCTGCTCTGTCTTGGACGGTGAGATCGAACGAACCGCATACACCGCGCACGAACCGTCTTCAGCGACAGTTATGCCGTTGATACTCTTCAGGCGCAACAGATCGGTGGTTGTGATCGCATCCCGCTCCGTTTCCGCACGCAGAGTCGTGCAGAGAATCAGCAGCGTGAGTACATGTACGATATTTGCTTTCGTCCCAGCCATACCCACATCATACACGGAACGTAGGCTATTTCGCTTGTGAGAGTATCCAAGCCGGGTATGAGTGACGGGAACCGTCACGAATGCCCGGGTATGTGCGGGGAATACCCGGGTCTGCGTTCACCTTCGGCTCACTTCAACCCGGCTTGACGGAAAAACCGATATCAAGCCCGTCCTACTCAGACGATTTCGTTGAGAGCATCGGCGAACTGGTTTTTCGGGGTCAGGCCGACGAATTTTTTCGTCATCTCGCCGTCTTTGAAGATCATCACTGTGGGAATTGCGCTGATGCCCAGCTTCATGGAGATATCACGATTGTTGTCGGTATCGACCTTGCCGACCTTCACCTTTCCCTGGTAGTCGGCAGCCAGCTCATCAATGGTGGCTCCCAGCATCTTGCAGGGTTGGCACCACTCGGCCCAGAAATCGACCATCACCGGGATGTCAGATTTCAGGACTTCTGCTTCAAAATTGCTGTCGGTAAATTCCAGAACCGCTTCGCTGGCCATATCGGCTTCTCCCATAAAGAGATGGATGAGTTGGTGTGATTCACCGGTTTTTTCCGGGAACTGAATAGTAGCATGACAGGCCGAGTCCTCAACCGGTCTTGCCCGTATCTTTTGAGACATGAACAAGGTGATGGGTTACACGCAAGGCCTGAAATTGTGCGGCAACATCGTGAACCCGAAACAGTCGCACTCCGGCTAAATACTGCACTACATTGGCTGCAACGGAGCCATTGACGCGATCTGACGGACATTCCACTCCACTGAGTTTCCCGATAAAGCTCTTGCGACTGGCAGCCCCGAGAATGGGATATCCGGTGGAAACAAGTGCATCTGATTGCACGATGAGCTGAAAATTCTGATCCACGCTCTTCCCGAAACCCAGTCCCGGGTCGAGAACAATTGCCTCCGGATCAATACCATGATTCTGAGCCTGCTCTGCGCGCTGAAGGAGAAATTTCCTGACTTCGCGCACTACATCCTCATATTGCGGCTCCTTCGCGTAATCGTGACTGAAGGAATCCTCATTTGGCGGCCTGAGGCGATGCATGAGGATCAAACCACATGCATGGTCTGCCGCGAGTTGCAGGATTTGCGGATCTTCCTGGCCGGCCGAGACGTCGTTGATGATGTTCGCGCCCACCGACAATGCCGCCTTTGCAACCTCGCTGAGTGTGGTGTCGATTGAGATCAGCACCTCCGATCGCCTGCGCAGCTTCTCAATCACCGGCTGGGTACGACGGATCTGCTCCTCAGCCGACACCCGGGCAGCGCCTGGCCGAGTGGACTCTCCCCCGATGTCAATCACACATGCCCCTTCCTCTACCAGTTTCAGAACATATTCGACTGCTTGATCAACGCTGGAGTGCATGCCACCATCGGAAAAGCTGTCCGGGGTGACATTGACAATACCCATCAGCCGCGGCCGATCGAGCGTCAGTGTCCTCTCCGCCCCGACGCGCCACTGGGTCGCAATGGGTGTGCCTCCAGCCATGATTCGATTCTACCACTTTGAATGAACTGAGAGTTGGATACATCTCCTGACAGGTGCTACGCCGCAAGCGGCGATAAAAACAAGCCGTTTGCTACGTAGCATTCTGAATTCCATGAATGTGCGATCGCCTTGACAGATATGTGCATGGGGGGACGTGTGTGTGGGGGAGGTGTATCCTGTGCGGTGATGGATGTTTTTCAACCGGGAATAGCTCTGGGCATCGTTTTCCTTGTGGTGGCAGCGATTTTGTTTGCTCTTTTGCTGCGCTGGGCACGATGTGCAGGTTGGCCGATCATCGGCGGACTCCTGGCCGGGATCATCCTGGGGCCGACGATTTTCGGCCGTTTGCAACCCACCCCGCACGAGCAATTGTTCGTCGGCTCAGTGGAGGAAAGGAGAGCGCTGGATGATCTGCTGCACGAAATGAACCGCGATCTGGTCGTGGCTGGCAAAATAGCACAGCAAACCGAAACCCAGCCGGATCAGAGCATTCAGGAATTGAACGAAAAGTATCAGGAGCAAGTCGCTCAGCGTGAAACAGCATTACACCGCGCACATCAGCAGGATCAACTTCCCTATCGCTGGCTGACGGTGATCCTCATCAGTGCAGTTTTCCTGGGGCATGGCTTGCTCTCAATTCCTCAGCGCGATTCCCATCATGGCTGGACCACGCCGATCAGTGTCGGTCTGGGGGCAGCAATCCTGCCCCTCACACTGGGGTACCTGACACTCACCTGGCTGTTTGATTTTACGTTGGGGACCAGTAGCGTCACAGGTGGTTTGCTTGCGCTCTCTACGCTCATGATCGGCCCGTGGATGATGACACCGGCTGACCGCAAGGCAGCAGATCAGGCGGAGGTCGGCGGATCATGCATGATGCAGCGAGCCGGGCGTGTGTCATCGTGTTTCGCATTATTGACAGTTGTTTATGCCTGTGCAGTCATCGGTGATCGGAGCATCTGCATCTGGATGCTGCCGCTGTTGATCATGGTGCTAAGTTGGCTCTTGCCCGGAGTGGGAGGACGTGTGGGGGGGCGGGGCTTGTTCGATGTAGTGCTGCTTCCGATTCTGGCTGCGATTGCAATAATCAGGATTGATCTCTTTGACAGCTTCTCGTTCTGGCTGATGATTCTATTTGTCCTGATTTCCGGTGATGGACGCTGGCTCGGGGCGGTCTTCGGTGCGTTGATCCCCGGCGGGCGGCGCATCCTTCGCCCCATGCGCCTGGTCCTGGGTTCCATGGCCTGCGGTCCGACACAACTTGCAATCGTTGCCTTGGGCGTGCAGCTTGAGATTCTTCCTCATGTGTATGCCCTGGCGCTGCTCTTTGGTGTGGTGTACATCGAACTGACCGCGCCCCTGCGCCGATCGTTCGCTCAGATCCTGATCAAGACTGAATCCCAACTCGATGAACTGGAAGGGGAAGAGTAGATCGGTCACATACACGCTATGGGATATGCTTGTTGAATAGCAAGCATCTCTTTGGGGTTAGAAGGGATAGCTATTGTGGCTGTAATCGCCTCACGATTTGAATTTATAGAACTCTTTGTCCTGCATCTTGATGAGCCACATATTAATTCTATCTTGAAAGTCAACAGTGTTATGTTCCCATCCGTCGGAATAGGTCTGTCGTCGATATTTGTCTTTAACAATCCAGTACCAAGCTGGTTCCTCGATGCGCAGCGTTGTCCTCGTCTTCCGATATTCCAAGCTATACCGAAACTCCACATTAGCCCATCTTTCATCCCTATCTCTGTCGTGGAGAGTGAATGAGATTTCAGCTAAAAACGGAATGGTAGTAGATCTCATTTTCTTTGCATTCTGATTCAGGTTTTTTACCCAGTAAGATTCGTGGATAGAAGTATGAAATTCTGCTACTGCTTCAGCAGCCACTGTGAGAGCTTCGTTAGCGTGAGCTTCTGTGTTTCGATTTGGAAGTTTTGAGAGCACTAGATGATGTAGTGCGATATATACCCCTATCACCACTAGCACACATAGCATTACTACAACAAACATATTTTTCTGTATCATGCTTACCCTTTCGAATCACAACAAGCTGGAATTACTTCGATCAACCGATAATCCAGATTCTATAGCGTTATCCGGGTGGTCCTCTCCCTTGTTGCTGGGAGTTAGGCTTCGATTGTTAACGGAATCAATTTCATGCTCTGATTTCAGTGATGAGCTTAACTGATAATTGGTGTGGTGTACATCGAACTCACCGCACCCCTGCGCCGATCATTCGCTCAGATTCTGATCAAAACCGAAACAGAACTCGATGAATTTGATACGGACGAGTAATGCAAGTTGGAATATTGGTGTAATGTGTGGGGGGGTTATTCCACGGTGACGCTTTTAGCGAGGTTACGAGGTTTATCGACATCCTTGCCGCGCAGGACGGCGGCGTGGTAAGCGAGCAATTGCAGAGGTACGACGGTAACCAGTGGTTCCAGCGGCGCGGGTACCTTTGGCACATAAAACACGTCTTCTGCCAGCCGACGAATTTCTTCATCACCTTCCGTAGCGACGGCAATGATGTGTCCACCACGACTGCGCACTTCCTCGATGTTGCACATCACCTTGTCATATTGACTGTTGCGTGTAGCGACGAATACCACCGGCATGCCGTCATCGATCAGCGCGATCGGGCCGTGCTTCATTTCCGCTGCGGGCATTCCCTCGGCGTGGATGTAACTTATTTCCTTCAGCTTCAAAGCGCCTTCAAGAGCGACTGGATAGTTGTACCCGCGTCCAAGGAAGAGCCAGTTTTCGCGTTCGATGTATTTTGCCGTAGCGTCCTTGATCTGTTCGCTGTAGCTGAGCACCTGTTCTATGTGATCCGGAATTGCCTGAAGTTCTTCAAGGAGTGTGGAAACCTGATCCATTGAGAGGAACCGGCGGCGTCCGATGAAGGTCGCCAGCATCGTGCAGACCATGACCTGGCCGAGGAATGCTTTGGTCGATGCGACCCCGATTTCCGGTCCGACGCGCAGGTACACGCCTGCATCGGTTTCCCTGGAAATGGAAGAGCCGACCACGTTGACAACTCCGAGTGCCAGGGCGCCGCGTTGCTTGGCTTCCTGCAATGCCGCCAGAGAATCGGCGGTTTCCCCTGACTGGCTGATCGCTACGACAACCGTTCCATCCTGGACGATGGGATTGCGATATCGAAATTCACTGGCAAAGTCGACTTCTGTAGGAATCTTCGCGAGATCTTCCATGAGATATTCGCCGATCATCGCAGCGTGTAGAGCCGTACCCTGCCCCAGGAGAACAATTCTTTGCGCTTTGACCAGTTCCCGCGCGTGATCTGCTATCCCGCCCAATACAATCTGTCCCTTTCTCGGATCGATCCGTCCCTTCAGACACAAACGTAGCGCCTGGGGTTGCTCGTGGATCTCCTTAGCCATGTAGTGCTCGTACCCGCTCAACTCGATCTGATCCAGATCAAATTCCAGCTCACGGACCTGGGGCGTGATCGGAATGTTGTCGATCGTGGTGGTGCGGAACGAATCCCGCGTCAGCTTGGCGACGGTGTAATCATCGAGCGTAAATGCCTGCGTGGTGTGGGCAACAATCGCACTGGAATCCGAAGCCACCACATACTCATCTTTTCCGACGCCGACGATGAGCGGCGCGCCTTGTCGACCGACGACGAGCGTGTCCGGTTCCTGCTCGCAGATGACGACGATGGCGTACGCGCCGGTGATTTCACGCAATGCCGCCTGCACCGCAGTTTCCAGATCGCCGTCGTAAAGTTCTCCGATCAGGTGAACAAGCGCTTCCGTGTCGGTGTCGGAGATGAAGGTATGCCCTTTTTCCTGGAGGTAGGTTCGTACGGCTGCGTAATTCTCGATGATGCCGTTGTGAACCATGACGAACTTGTTGCCATCAGGAGATTCATAGCTGTGAGGGTGGGCGTTGGTGTGATTGACCTCACCGTGTGTTGCCCAGCGGGTGTGGGCCAGGCCGAGTGTCCCAGAAAATCCGGGTTCACTATCGAGCATTTCCTCAAGGACACGAACCCTCCCGACGGTTTTTGTCATGTGCATTTGATCATTGAGCACCGCTATTCCCGCCGAGTCATATCCGCGATACTCCAGGCGTTTCAAACCTTCAATGAGCAGGGATTTAGCGGGTTTGTGTCCGATATATGCCACAATGCCGCACATATTGAATACCTCTTCAGGGACTCCGCTCTGGGATGGATGAGTCCAGAGCATGGCTGCTGCGACTCATACGAGTCGATCCACAGATGAGATCGGTTATTGTTCACTATATCGGCAGGATTGATAGCTCTTTTGGAGCTTCCGGGCGGTGATGAAACGGCCTGAATCAACCATGCGGAGAATCCGGGCCTACAATCCCATTCATGGGTGATCTCTGGTCTCAGCAACGTCGGGAACGACGGTTAGCGGTCCTGCCTCTGGCGGTCCGTATGCGTCCCAGAACCCTGGATGAGTTCCTCGGCCAGGAACAGTTCTTGGGCGAGGGGAAGCTGCTGACACGCATGCTGGCAGCCGATCGCCTGACCAGTGTCGTGTTCTGGGGACCGCCCGGTACGGGTAAAACCACTCTGGCCGAGGTCATTGCCTGTCATACCGGCTGCCATTTTGAACGTGCCAATGCCGCCCAGATCGGGGTGAAGGATGTTCGTGCCATCCTCCAGGCAGCCCGAGCGCGTCTGGAAGATAATCAACAGCGCACGATCCTCTTTCTCGATGAAATCCATCGCTTTGCGCGTAATCAGCAGGATGTGCTCCTGCATGATGTGGAGTTGGGATTGATTACCCTGATTGGAGCCACGACGGAGAATCCGTATTTCGCACTCAATAGCGCTTTAGTGAGCCGCTCGACACTCTTTCGTTTCAATCCCCTGGATGCAGGTGACATTGAGAGTCTTGTCAGGCAGGCGGTGTCAGATGAACGAGGATTCGCTCACCTGTCCATACAGCTAGATGATGATGCGATTGCCTTGTGGGTGAGAAAGAGTGATGGTGACGCCCGTCGTGCTCTCAACGCCCTGGAAGTGGCGGTTCTTTCGCAAATGGGATCGGTGGGACAGGAGGATCAGGATAAACCGCTGGTGATTGATCGGACTTGTGCTGCTGAGTCAATGCAGGCCAAGGCACTCGTTTATGACGGCACCGGCGATGAGCACTACGACATCATCAGCGCATTTATCAAGTCGATGCGCGGCTCTGATCCGGATGCTGCTGTGTACTGGCTGGCGGTGATGCTGGAAGCAGGAGAAGATCCACGATTTATTGCCCGTCGGATTGCCATTCTCGCCAGTGAAGATGTGGGCAATGCCGATCCGCAAGCAATCCAGGTTGCCGCTGCAGCGTATGAGTTGACGGAACGTGTCGGTTTGCCCGAGTGTCAACTAACTCTTGCCCAGGCAGCAATTTACATGGCCTGTGCTCCGAAATCCAATGCCTCTGCAAAGGCGATTTGGACAGCTTCAGCAGATGTCCGTGAGGGGCGTACGTTGCCTGTCCCACAGCATTTACGAGATACTCATTATGCCGGGGCAAAGAAGATGGGGCACGGCGAAAACTACGTCTACCCGCACGACTCGGCCGATGGATATGTGCCGCAGGATTATCTTGGTGCAGCACGCGTGTACTACCAGCCAACAGATCGTGGCTTTGAGCAGCGTATCAGAGAGCGCCTGGCACAGCTCAAATCTGCTGCATCAGACAAACCCCGCACCTGACCCATTTCGTGGGATTGAGGAGCACCGTTATGACCTTGCCCAGCCAACATGGACGCATTGCCAGCCGACGATCCTACATGTATCAGCGACGTCGATCCCGCCGCGGACGTCTGTTGCTTGTGGGGATCATCATCGTTGCGATTTGCATTGCCGGCTGGTATTTCCTGTACTTCCTCCCCGGCCAAGATGATGAAGCTGGTGATCTCAATCCACAGGACAGAAATCTTGTTGCGGCGGAGAATGGATCAACTCCATCCATTCAGTCTCCACGGCCTATTGAACACCCGGTTCGAACATCGTCTTCCCAGGCTCAGTCGAATGAAGCCGTCGATCAACCGCAGGTGCGACTCGAACCTGTCATCCCTTCGGAAACTACAACGAGTACTGATCCCGGTGTCAGGCAAAGTCCACAGGTGGGAGAGCACACATCTGTTTCCGAACCGCGCGAGCCGATTGACCCCCAGCAACGGGACCGGGCGGTGGAGTTGATGAATTCCGGGATGGAGTATCTCAACGTCAATAAGCCGGTCGAAGGTCGCCAATATCTGACCTTCGCGCTCGATACCGGCGCATTGGGGAGCGGAGATGAGCGTATTGTACGAGAACAGCTGACTGCGCTGAACGCGCAGATGATATTCAGTCCGGAAGTAATCTCCGGCGATCCGTATGCGCAGCAGTACACGATTGCATCAGGCGATGTGCTTTCACAAATCCCCCGGAAGCAGGGGCTATCAGTGGATTGGCGATTTCTCCAGAGCATCAACAACATCACCGATCCCCGTCGTATCCGGGCCGGCCAGCGCATCAAATTGATCACCGGACCGTTTCATGCGGTTGTGCATAAACGCGATTTTCGGATGGATATCTACCTGGGTGAAATCAGCGACTGGATTTACGTGTGCAGCTTTCCTGTCGGACTGGGTGAATACAACAGCACACCCACGGGTATGTTTCAGGTTCGTCTCCACTCCAAGCTCATTAATCCGCAGTGGGTGAATCCTCGAACCGGGAAACGCTATGAATCTGATGATCCGGACAATCCCATCGGTGAGCGATGGATCGGATTGCAGGGTGTCTCAGAAGCAGTGCGTGATCTTAGCGGGTATGGCCTACATGGCACGATCGAACCGGAATCAATAGGCAAGGAATCCTCGCTGGGCTGCATCCGTCTTCGTGCAGATGATGTAGAACTGGTATATCAGATGCTGGTTGAAGAGCGCAGCACCGTAGAAATCCGCGCTGATTGATCAACGCAGAGTGGTTTTCTGTTAGCCGTAAGAAGAATCAGAAAAGCAGTTGGAACTGAGTTCTGAAGACGATCTGAGGATCCGAGCCACCACCTTCGGCTCGCCACTGTGTGATGTCTGAATCCCAGGCATCGCTGATCACCGACGCTCCGAAACCGATATCAGCGGTCAATTTGAGATCATGACCGTCAAAGTAATAGTTCGCTCCGATAGAGAGCATGTTTAGATCCTGAAAACGTGTAACAGCAGTATCCCACCAGCCATATTCCCAGCGGGCAAAGAACTCCAGCTTGGGTGTGAAATATGCTCCCGCCTGTACGACCCAACCCCATGCTTGCGCGTGGAAAGTGGGAGCATCAACGTAATGCCAGGCACCAGAGGCAAAGAAGTTGGCTCCACCCCATTCAATTGATGCGTCGAGTGTGGCTGCATACCAGCGTGTTTCGTCTCGTCCGAAACTGAATCCCCCGGTCGATTCGCTTTCCTCCCAGTGAACTGCTCCTCCAACCATCATCCCGAATTCTTCGCCGAGCGGGCTGGTGAAGTCAGCGAACTGTTGCCAGCTACCCGCCAGGAGATATTCAGCTCTTCCCGTTAATGCGTATTCCACATCTCCCGTACTCGCCGTCATGTTGGTGACACCGCCCTGCTGGCCGGCAATACCGAACCCACCAAGGGAATCGAGTGCCCCTTCGCTGTACATGAGCATGATTTTTTTCGTTCGATCAGCGTAGGTGAATTCAATGCCATCGTTTCGGCCTAGGTTCATCGATTCATTCACCAATGATCGTTCCACTGCCTGCTGGTACTGGCTGGGGACAAGCTCTTCCCGTGTGAACGGAAGTTTGAATCGGCCGAAGCGCACCGTCCATTCGTTGTTGATGCGATAGCGGAACCAGGCATCACGGATGAAATACAAACCCGTCACGAGGCCCGGTTCGTTTCGTGTCATGTCGGTCCTGATGAGGAAAGTCAAATCAGGATTGAAGACATGCCCCCGAAACGTGAATTTCGTTCGTGTGAATTCAAAACCTCGACGGTGGTGGTCCCCTTCATCGTGAAAGTTCCACATCCAACGGAATTGGAGTTGTCCATCAAGCTGCAGCCTGAAGCGACCATCGGGACTGGCAAGAAAATAATGACCGTCCCAGCCGGCGGTCAGGCCGGAATCCAACAAATTCGATCGTGTGTCCGAGTCGGCAAGTGTATCTGAGATCAGGGCTCGGATTTCATCAGCGCGTTTTTCGGTGAGCCAGTCTGCATCATTCAGCGCATGAAGTTCATCGATTTCCTCAGCCTGGCGGCTGTTTTCAGCTTCGAGGTGTTGTATCCGTTCTTCAAGCCTGCTGAGGTGTTCCTGCCACTCCATTTGTTCTTCTGTGGGTGATTCCTCACCAATCGCGGTACCTGCCAGTGAACACGCTGTGATGATGGCTAGCCAGCCCCTCTCAAGCATCCGGTGCATGAACCTACACTCCATTGATCGACGGGACCGGCTCACCTGATACCCGGCCGTATTGATCGCACGATGTCCAAAGGGCAACGATGCCCCGAGTCATGAGGTTTTTATCGGTCGGAGGGGGTGAATTCGTCCACACACAGACAGGATTGCTTCCCTCCCTGGCACAGAAATCTCAATTCGTTCAATTCCTGATATCCATGCTGATCAAAACATGAATTGCCATTGGCTCCTGAAAACCCACTGTCCATCATCACCCCCGGTGTTGCTGCGCCAACCTGCTCCGCTGTTTGCCGCCATAAATTCCACTCGATCAAAGGCATAACCCACATCACAGGAAAGCTTGATCTGGTGGCCGGCAAAATAGTAGTTGCATCCCACGGTGAGCAGATTCAGATCATCCCAGCGGTAAACTATTACACCCCCGGGAATAGTGAGATCCGGGATGTCGTAATCGATCCATTCGTAGCGAAAATAGGCTTCCAGATTATCCGTGATGTGGAGTCCGCCGTGCACTATCAGACCCCATTGATCAAATTCACCGGCCAAGGGGCTGTCCACGTGCCGGTAAACGGCGGCGGCATAAAGATTCGCCCCGCCAAATTCCAGCGAGAGATCAGCGGTGAGCGAGGTCACCTGGCGCTCATCGTTGTTGAATTGCGTCGCATCACCTACCGCGTTGAAACCACCGGTCCCGTAGTCATCCTGCTCCAGGTGTGCTGCCATTCCAATCAGGCAGCCAAAGTCTTCGTTGGGTGGGCTGGTGAAATCACCAAACTGCTTCCATGAGCCGGCGGCAAGATATTCCACGCGCCCCGTCAGAGCCCATTCCACACGCTCCTCGTCCCAGCGACTGATAGTACTCCCGGAGCCGTCGGTCACCGCTGCAGAAAATCCGAAATGATCATTCTGGTAGTCAGCCCGAATACCGTCGACATAACCTCCGGAGAATATGCTGTTAACCACGGATCTTTCAATGGCCAACTGCTTGGCAAAGCTGACCAATAGTTCTCGCATGAATGGATTTTTAAACTTTCCCAAACGAATCTCCCAGCCGTTATCCCACCGGTGGGCGATGTACGCCGCCACCATATCAAACACACCATCCCCGCGCCCGAAGTTCATGAGTAAAAAATACTTCCATTGCGGATTAATGATATTTCCTGAAAAGATCATCGCCATCCGTCTTGCTTCAAATCCGTAGCGGTGCTGATCGCTCTGTCCCGTGGCGGGATTCTGAATGGCCGCGTCATAAAACCGCTGCGCCGCTTCCTGCATAAAAGCCCGGTAGTCCGCTGCATTGTTAATAGCAATCGGATTGCCGTCTGCATCGGTGAAAGTAAGCCCTGAAAACAGAAGTTGTTCCTGGGTAGAACTGAAACCATCCACCCACCCATCAAAGAAATCGAGAATGACCTGGCGATCGGCGAAGGCAATGGCGTTCCACGGCACATCGTTGTTTGCCGCAAGGTTTGCCAGAGCATTGATCACATTCACCCCCAGATTGGTCTGGAGCGATACAAGGTCAGCCAGAAGTTGTGCATCGGTTACGGCACCCACGGCAGCAACCCGGAAGTAGAAATCGCCGAAGCCGACTTCGTTATCGTAGAACGTCCCGAGCAGATCGTTGAGCGTGCCGTTGGCGGTCCCGTCGATGTCATCCTGATCCAGGGCCATCATCCCACCATCTGAATTGTTGTACACGGCCCAGAGATGAAAAACGCCGTTCATTTTCAGGGAGAAGTTGCCGTCCGCACTACCGATGATGAATCCGCCCTGGTAACCAGCGTTCATCCCATTCCCGAACAGGCTTGAGCGGGTATCCGCATCAGCCAGGACATCCCGAACCAGTGTGGTCAGTTCCTCTTCCCGCTGAAGCGTCAACCACTGTCGCTCCTGTCTGAGTTGAGCCACTTCCTGGCGGAGCGTACTGATCTGCTGATGAAGCGAATTCTGTTCTTTTCCAATTGCCTGGTTGTCACAAACGAGCAGTAAAAAAAACAGAAGTCCAATAATGCCGAAGCGATTTCCGAATGCAGACACGTTACTGCTCACTTTCCTGAAACTTGGTGCAAGGGAGGCGATGGGGATTGGGCATGATCCTTGAAACATGCGGGCTCGGTTGTGATGGTGCGCGCCATTGAATCATGAAGACCATCTGTAGATCCAGATGGCATCATAGACAGAGTGCCCGGTGACGTCATCCGTACTTGTGAAACACAAAAAGAAAACCGACCGGCCCATTGGACCGGTCGGTTTTGATCATTGTTTCCCCAAGTGGGGATTGTGCTACAGATCGACTTTAGAAGGTCAACTGAAGCTGTGAACGGAAGACGAATTGTCCATCTTCGCCGCCCGTGTCGCTGTTCCAACCAAGGTTTGCGTTGGCAGCATACCATTCCACGCGATCAAAGGCGTAACCGAAGTCGGTTGTCCACTTGACCTGATGACCGGAGAAGTACTTATTCACACCAAGGGTGAGAATGGCAAGGTCATCCCAGGAGTAGACTACAACATCACCGGGTACGGTCAGGTCCATCATGTCATGGTCAGCATAGCTGAAGCGACCGAAGAGTTCGATGTCCTCAGTGACGTAGACGCCACCCTGAATGACGAAACCGATCTGATCGAGGTCACTCTGCCAGTTGAAGTCCGTCTGCGTATCCAATGCACGGTACACAAACGCACCATAGAGGTTGGCACCACCGAATTCCATCGAGGCATCAACCGTGAAGGTCAGGTTTTCCACTTCGTAGTTATCAAATGCACCTACAGCGTTTGTGCGTGATGCATTCTGGTTAGCCGTCCAGGTTCCGGTACCGAATTCACCTTGTTCGTAGTGAACGGCAGCACCGAGCATGAAGCCGAATTCCTCACCACGGGGGCTGGTGAAGTCGGAGAACTGCTTCCAGTCGCCGGCGAAGATGTACTCACCGCGGAAGGTGAATGCCCAATCGGTGTCAGGAACATCCCAACGTGTGTTGCGCCGGTTGGCCCCATCGGTGAAGGCACCCTGGAAATGGAACTTGTCATCGATGTAATCAAGCAGAACACCCTGGGTACGACCACCGGTAAACTGGGCATTGAACATTGAACGATCGGCAGCCTGTTGCTTGCTGGCGCTGACGATTTGCTCACGCAGCAGCGGAGCAGTCATCTGACCAAAGGTGAGCGACCAGCCGTTGCCAAAGTCATACTGAATCCAGGCATCGAGCAGATCAAAGTTCCCATCACCATTACCAAAGTCACCGTAGATCATGTACTTCCAGTTGGGATTGACGACATGACCGGAGAATTTCAGTCGGACGCGCCGGGCATCAAAGCCGTAGCGATGATTGTCGGCGTTGTCGCCGTTCTGGATCTGACCCTGCATCCATTGCTGCATCGCAAATTGCATGGCGGCGGGATAGCCTCCATTGACAAATTGGGCCAGTGTGAGAGTGCCACCTGTTGGATCCGCAGGATCCAGGACAATCATGTTGAGGTAGAACCAGTTCTGCACTGGTGCGGGTAAACCGGCGAGCAGGCCATCCATGTAGTCGACCCATGCCTGCTGGTCTTCATAAGCAATCCCGGCCCAGCCGGTACCGGGACCAGCATTAGTAAATGACAAGTGAGGAAGGTTGCCGTAGTTGGCGATCCAACCTGAAGTGTTAATAAAACCTACGTAGTTCGGCAGTCCGCCGCCGAAAAGTACGTCCAGGTAGAGAAGACCCATGTAATAGTTTACGTAAGCGTTGTTTGGAGGAACCGAGAAGTTTGGAGGCAGGAATGGACCAAAGAGGGGAAGGTCCGCCCAGAAGCCCGCATATGCTCCTCCCATATCATTGAAGGAGTGATCTGCGTCTCCTGTCAGCATTTCCTGATCGAGGAATGCCATACCGCCTTCACTGTTGTTATAGACAAAGCGGAACTGAACCAGGCCATTGATTTTGAGCTTGAAATTACCATCGGTGCTGCCAATGACGAAACCGCCATCGTAGCCGGCGTTCATCCCATTCCCGAGAAGACTTGAGCGGGTATCCGCATCAGCCAGTACATCCTGAACCAACCCACGGATTTCATCGGCACGCTGTTCCGTAAGCCAGTTATCCTCGGTTTTGAGCTGAGCCACCTCGGCTCGCAACGCGGCAATCTCCGCTCGTAGCGAATCTGTGTTTGTCTCATTCGCGAAGCTGGCGCCAGTTAGTGTCAGCGCCGAAACACCCGCGAGGAGACCAACGCGCGTCGTAAGACTCATGTTTTGACTCTCCTAATCTTTCGGACGCCCTGGCAGACTGTAAGCCTTGCGTCCTTGACATCCACCCGTACGCCATAATCCAGGCCAACGAGGCCCGGGGCGAACGTGATTAATCGATATCGGCCGAACAATGCCGATCCATTCAAAGCGCGGGATGATACTCTTTTCCCCGTGGCTTTCTACACCAAGAGTGGTTTATCAACAATTTCTTTCGCCTGTCTGAAAACGATTGACTTTTCAATCGTTCTAACCCGTGATAATTCAACATGTTGTGAATGCGTCTGAACGTATCGAAATCAATCAACTGGTGTAAAATTTTCAACAAATTTTCCCCAATCGAGCTTCGAAAAAAAATTTGGATTATTTCATCCAGCCCCTGTTTCAACCCTGAAAAGTCGGTTGTACGGCTCGGACTCGACAAACGATTGATTTTCAGATAGGGCATTTTCCGCTCGGAATCAGCCCACATTCAGCCACGAATACCCACGATGAGGTTGCGATCCTGCCGCCGATCTTTCTGCCTTATCGACCGCGCTTGAGCCGGTATATCCATCGACCAAATTCCAGTATGGCGCGCCACCGTTCAATCCGGGATATGCCTGTTAATGAATCAGTTCCAAATGCGGTTTCTCTTCGCCACTTCCAATATGCATTTTGTGGCTTATATCCAGTCCGAACTGCCAGCCAGACAAGCTCCCACAAGCCACCAATTGTATCCATGAGGCGCACCATAAATTTACCTGTATTCGCATCCTTAGATGGGTGGATCTACCGAATGTTTCCGCAGTGTACCAGCGACATTTTACTTGTGCTCATTGCAAAACATTGTTCTTATATAAACAGAATCATAATGCACGTCTGTTGTACGGTACCTGAAATATCAAATACATAACCAGACGTTGATCGAAGCTCCGACTCGATCGACGTCTGGTTTTTTCATTCATTTGATTGTCAACAAGCGTGGAATGGTCCTAATTCCATGAAGCGCCGCTGTTTGGGCACGGCATCAACTGCGGTTCGTATTACTCCTGCACATCAACAAAAAAAGCTCGTGGCAGGCAGGCCACGAGCTTTGAATGTGGAGCCGATCGGGATCGAACCGACGACCTCTTGCATGCCATGCAAGCGCTCTCCCAGCTGAGCTACGGCCCCTAAGTGAATCAATCAGATTGCCTCACAGGTTACTCCCGCTTCTACTGCTATTCAAGACCGCAACTGCGAAGAATCAGGGTAATCGCAAAGTCGTGGGTTTGGAATAAGACGCTACGCCGCAAGCGGCGAAGCTGTTCAAGCCGCTTGCGGCGTAGCATGTTGATCATAATGTGTGTGTGCGGGGAACTAACTCCGCTTGCGTCTGGTATGGATGAGCATGGTGCCCAGACCGAGCAGAAGAAGTGGTCCAGGCGTGGGAACGACGCTGTATTTCAGGGGCAAGGATCCGCCGTTATCGTAAAAATGATTGGCATTTCCGATAACGGAATGTTGTACATCCCCAAGCTGTCCGGTCAGATCCGAGGCGGTCTTTTCAGATAACAGACCGGTATGCAGGCTGCCAAGGACATCCTCTACAGATGGAGATTGCAGGATCAGTGACTGGAAAAGATTATCCAGGCTGATATCGGGATTGAATGGATCGCCCGGCAGTGCGGGATTCCACGGCGGATCCAAGTTATCAATAGGATCGATCTCCTTATCCTGATTGGAATGAGGATCGGGGCCTCCTCCCCCACCTCTGACAATATCCTGATTGGAATGGCCGATGGGATCGCTGTCCGTAGGCGATGGATCCTTTTCCCCACTTGCCCCTTCATCCAGGGTAGATCCACCCCCAATGATGTGAAGATCGTTCGTAAAAGGATTTTCGATACCAGCAAAAGCTGACGATGACAGCACGATTGACAGAATCGTGATTCCACCGACACGCCACTGTAAAATTCTTTGTTGGTTGAACATGATGGTGATCTCCTGCCTAATTGTTACGGACAACTTGTGCAGTTTGAAGAATTTGCCAACCAGTATCACGGAAAGTGGGATAGCGTCCCATGGTTCCCGCAATAAGACGAACGTCATCGCGATCGATGACTTGAGGTATTTCAAAGCCGGTTGCGTCTTTGGCGCGTTGCCAGCGGGTATATTGCATGGTGAATGCACGTTCCCGCAATGACCAGTTGTCCAGGCGGTCGGCGATTTCATCCGCTTTATTAGTACAAATCGCCATGTGATGCTGAAGGGTCGGCTCATCGGTGAGATGTCTCAGAGCGATGTTGCAACCGAAAATGCACCACCAGCCATAGCTTTCCAGCCAGTCACCGACCGGACCATTTTCCTGGTCGGTATCGATAACCGCATCCAGCTTTTCGATAATGATTTTGAGTGCCTCGTCAGGCTCTTTCTGTCCCAGCGCCGCTTCCACTTCGATCATGCCTCCTTCGCAGGTGTGGGCAATACCCGCAAAGGAGTCATCATCCAGATCTCGTGCTAGTTGACGGTAAAGCTTTGCTGAAGATTGCAAGTGTTGTTGGGCACGAAAACCATGGATTGTCGTGTTGTCTGGATCCTGACTGATCAGGCGGCGAAGCGTATGCCCGCTGACATAGTGAGCAAATGCCTGGGTCTTACGATCACGGATACTTTCAGGTGGATGATTCTGATACCAGTCAATCAATCCCTGAGCGATTGCCTCTGCTTCTGTCAGTGACCAGAGCGTGTAATACGCATTGGCGAGGTTCGATTGCAGCATACGCCGGAAATCAGATGAAATTGGATTCTCCCGTAATCCCTGCTGGACGACTTCCAGCACGTTGGCGAAACGACCCTGACCGTCCCAACCGCCTGCCTGCCGGTTGCAGGCACGGGCACGCTCTTCCGGTGTGGTTGCTGCTTCATATGCCTGCTTCCCCAAATCCACCATCAGGGCATACTGGCCTTGGCGGTGAGCCATTTTCGCAGCTTCATCGAGCGCTTCGTAATCCGAGTTGGGGAGGGTAGCATCACCCTGAGCGGGATCCTGCCTCCAGAGAGTCGAAACAAGTGTTCCTACCGGCCAATCGAGCACATTGGCAAGATCGACAACCAGATCCAGTTTGGGGATTCCACTCCCCGGGACCAATTTTGTGGGGTCACGTCCCAGCACCCTTGCTAACTCCTTGCGGCTCCAGCCTTTATATGCTTGAGCCAACTCGATCAACTGTTTCAGACGCGCTCGGCGCCTCCCAGCCATGTCCATCACCAGCTCCTTCTTCCTAACCAAGGAGGGTTTACCGTAATCCAGTGGTGCCACCTCGCTGGTTGCACCTACATCCCTATACGTAAAAAAACCATTAAGAGTTGCTGAATGCCTTTTTTCTCCCCCCGGAAAAAAAGCTTCCGGAAGAACCTGGGCAACTTTCCGAAGGATAATGCGACCCGTGATGTATCACTCGGTATATCACAAATAGCTCGTTTCCTCCCTCTGGAATCGAAAACGCAAGGCACCTCGTGCCTTCTTCTCCTCCTCTTCCTCCCCCCTGTCGCCGGAGCACAGCGATGGGGGGTTTTTATCTGAATTCGGGAAAATGGCCTGTTGACTGCCTGGTCATAGTCTCATGCTTCTCCATGCTGTTCTGACTGATGATCAGGATTCACATACACCACGTCACCCCGATCCTGCATCCGGTGAAAAACTGCGAGAATCATAGCCAAATCATGATCCTGCACAATCAGCCAGGAATACTGACGGGTCCACCATTTATGATGGATCAAGGGTCGATCCTGTGTGGACCGTGCAGGATGATCCCCCTCAGCCACGGTCAGACATCGACTCAACGCCCCCTTGATCAACTGGACCTGCCGCGGAATGTGTTCATCAGCGTTGTGCTTCATCAATACCTGCACACAGTTTGTGTGAGGGGTTGCTGCGATGAGCCGAATTTTTCGCAGATCAGCAATTCGGTGGAGATCCTGAATGATGAGTCTCTGCTGCGGGATGGTGAGTTGTCGGGCCGGCCAGATCAGACTCCTGCGACGCTCAGCGGAGATCTCCTCATCAGGCGTCGGGAAATTGTTATTCGCTAACACTTTGCCGGGATCGATCCATCCTCGCCCCGAACCCGGCAGCCAGTGGCCATACGCTGGAAAGGTCAACATCCCGAACATGACTCATTAAAGGTACGGCATAACAAAGCGATCCATCACTCTGGGGTAAGAAACATGAGGCGTGTGGGGTGTGGGGATGTTGTGTGAGTGGGGGGAGTGTGGGGGGGTTGTGTATGCGGGTGGGAGATGTGATCATGGGCCTTGCTCATGACAACTTCATCATTTCAACCCGAGGATGCTGCTTCTCATAAGGATGAGGAAGATCTGTATCGCCTGGTGGATGACACACCGCCCGCTCCGCCTTTGCCCGGGAGGGTCATAGTCTCTCCCACACCCGATGACCTGATTGATCAAATCGCAGCGGAGATGGTCGTGCAGGCTGAATTATGCATGCGAAGCTATGGCGATTTCCACCTGGCACTGGCTGGCGGCCCAACCACGCAACCGCTCTATCAACGGCTGATGTACGACCCGAATTATCGCCTGCTGCCTTGGCGCAAGACACATTTGTGGTTTGTGGATGAACGTTGCGTGCCGCAGGATCATCACCAGTCGCGTTTCCCCGATATCCACGAAACGATCGGCCAACATTCCTACATTCCTCCGGACCATTTCCATGCAATTGATGCAGCATCTACTCAAGCTGATGAAGAGTACGAGACTTATCTCAGGGAAACGCTGTTGCAACGTGAGCGGGAGCAATACCGATTGGACTTTGTCCTCCTGACTTTGGGAGTTGATGGGCACATCGCTGGTCTGTTTCCCGGCGGAGAGTCGCTAAGTGAAACCCGATGGATATGCCGTGTCGGAGAGGGGGGGAATGATCAACCCGCTCGGATCAGCATGACATTACCGTTGTTGACTGAAGCTCGGGTTGTTGCCGTGGTGACGAGCGGTGCTGACAAGGCGGATATCGTCTCACGCATGACTCAACCGGATGTGACCGAAGATGTGATTCCCGCAAAGGGATTGCAACTGACCGAAGGTGAGTTGATGTGGTATCTCGATGCCGCTGCCTGCGGGGGATAATATGAATTTGTCTGCCGTGAACTTCAAGAGTATGCAAGTTTGATATTCGATCCAGCTATCCCATCAGCGATCTAATTACTCGTGGAAATGAATGTGGTTGCTTCATATCTCAAGGGTGTGTTGAAATTGAATTTCACAATTCGAGAAGAGGGCCACCTCTTTCAGCAGCCGTTTGTGCGCTTGCTCCATGTAGGTTGGATCAATGTCTATTCCCATACTGTTGCGGTGACATTTCATAGCAGCAACACATGTTGTGCCGGTACCAACAAAAGGATCGAGAACAGTGTCACCTGCGAATGAAAACATTCTTACAAGTCGGTAAGCTAATTCTAGTGGAAATGGCGCAGGATGTTTCTTTTTCGTAGACGCTCCTGTCATTGTCCAAAACTGTTGGAACCATTCATCATATTCTTTTTTTGTGAGTCGACTTTGATCTCGCTGTTGCTCAGTTGGTTTTCGATAACCACCGGGTTTTCGTTGCATTAGAATAAACTCAATGTCATTCTTGATAATGGCATTTGGTTCGTACGGCTTCCCGAGAAATCCATTGCCCCGTGATACTTCGTAGTTTGCATTGGCGATTTTGTGCCAGATGATTGGATTGAGATTATCGAATCCTATCTTTCGACAAATAACGCAAATATCAGCGTGCAAAGGAACAACAACGTGACGACCAAATCGACGACGTGATAAGCAAACATCACCCACGACACATACCAAGCGACCACCCGGTACAAGAATGCGGAAACACTCGGCCCACACTTGGCGTAAATTTTCGAGAAATTCTTCGTAATCTTGAATATGGCCCATTTGACCGGGCGTATTGTGATATTCCTTCAAGATCCAGTAAGGTGGGGAAGTCACAACAAGATGGATTGATTCATCATCGAGATAAGAGAGATCTCGAGCATCGCCGTGGATAAGGCGGTGTATTGTGTGAGTTGAGTGAGTCACACTTAGTTTTCCTCCTGATTAGCAGCATAAGCTGCGACATGGGCACAAAGAGAACGAGAAAAAATCTTTAAACGAAGATCCTTAGCTGGTTCCGTGTATTCACCGCTGAGTCCGCTGTCCATATCTGACATCAGAAACGCAGCGGCTTCGTAGTGCCTCTCGCGTACAAGTCGTCGTAGGAGAAGTTCATATCTCTTTGCATACGAAGCCCCGCGGAAAGCCTCAAACACACCGAAGTGTGGTTCCTTGACTGTTACTGGGCGTATCGATTGGGTGTGATTTTCAAGGAGGAATATATAGCCTAACCAGGGGCGCGCAGAGTCGGCAAACGCCCCTTCACGGTAAGCTGTCCAAAGATCGACAGCACTACCAATCGCTTCTTCAGTTCGATTATTGAAATTGTTTCCAAACGACCCAACCTGTGACTTTGTTTCAATGACGGCTAGCAGTGTTTCTCTGGAGACAATAAGCAAATCCCATTCTTTTGTTGCACGGAAATATCCGGGTAACTCGAGTTTCTGCTTCGTATAGATGCAGGCATCAGGTATCCCTGAATTGGAGACTAAATTGGCTATAAGCCTGATGAATCCATCCATCTGCGCACCGCCGGTGACTGCAGCGCGAGTCCCCTGATCTGTAGATCCCCGTTTTTTCTGAGAGGTCGTCTGTGCATTTCGGGTTTGCCAGAAATGTTGCACAGCATGACGCACTTGGTCATCAAGATTATTAATCGAAAGGTCCACAGACGTAGTATACTGTCGATATGCGTTAGGTCAATATTCGGGTCACAGCTGTTTTTCTCATTGGATAATCCAACTAAGTATCCAGAAAATCGCGCAGGATTTCTGCTGCTGCCAGAGCATCGCGCAATTCTTTTTTCTGTTTGTGCGTTTTGCCGGTGCGCGCCAGTGACTGTTCTGCTGCGAAACTCGTCAAGCGCTCATCCTGAAAGTGAATCGGAAGATCAGTTTGACTACTCAATGAAGTTGCGAAGTTGCGCGCCTGTTTAGCGCGCGGACCTTCTGTGCCATCCATATTCACCGGCAATCCCAGCACCAACGCCTCAGCCTGTTGCTCTTTGATCTCGCCCAGAATCGCAGCAATCAATTGCTGATCAGGTTGAAGTGTGATGACTTTGAGCGGCGTGATGATGCCGGTCTCATCGTGGCCGACCGCAAGGCCGGTGCGCTTATCGCCAAGATCGATCGCGAGGTATCGCACAGTCCGTGCAGTCTAACGCAAGTGATTGGATTATGACGTGATCAGTCGCAGTAACTGGTACCGACGGTGAATCCCCAGTGGAAGCCGCTGTGGTGATAGTACGGATGACCGTAGAATGGATGCCAGGGGTAATCGTAATACCGGTAGTGTGAAGGGTAGTAGCGGCGCTGGCGGGTGAAGGCAACGCTCTGTGTGATCTCCATTTCGTCCCAGCGAATTGTGATGCGGAGATTCAAACCTTCAAGATCAAATTTGCCGGGGTACTGGTCGCCAGGGAATGGAAATGCTGCGACAACTTCCGCGTGACTTTGTGGACTGATCTCTATTTCACCTGCCGGGTCAACTGTGGGAGTGGGAAACTCCTCGAGGTTGCCTGCGATAAGCAGCATTGAAGTTGGATGCCACACGATTGGAAATTCAGTCTTATTTTCCAGGCGCACTTTCATTTCAACCGCTGCGGGAATACCGTGTTCCTGATCCGCCCGACGAATGCCTGAGAGACTTACCAACCCGCGCGCCACCTCCCCTTGCGAAGTATTCGGCGATTCCATCACCATCTCCGCCGGCTGCGGCCCGTACCAGTAATTGCCATCATACGTACCCGCACACCCCACCACACCCCCCACACACAAGAACGCACCTGCGCACAACAATACCCACATTTTAAACCATCGGGCGGCGTGATTTCTTGTTGAACGGTTCACGGGAATTCCTTACCGGTTTTAGACGCAGTGTCTTATTGAATCATTCCACATATTTTGCCTTGTGCAAGGGATCTTTCATATATCTCATTATGTAGGATCCTCTGTGCGGACCAACTCTTGCTTCAATGGTCAGGAACGAGTAATAATCACATAAATAAATATTGATGGAGTCAGGCGCATGACTACAAAAAATATTTGGATGGTTCGAGCTGGTCGTGGTGGCAAACACAGCGATGACTTCATCGAGAATGGTCTTGTTGCCATCGGGTGGAATGAGATCGGGGCTTTGTCTGATCAACCGGACAAGCAGGAAATTGAATCCAAACTACAGGATAATTGGCCAGAAGCATCACCGGGGACAATTTCGATGTGGGCTTCACAATTACGTCGCTTTTACGTTGAGCTACAAGTTGGCGATGCAGTTGCTACGTATGATCCAAGTCAAAGGCTTTATTTCCTAGGTACAATCCAATCAGGTGTTGAATCCCGAGATCATCCCCTTGGCCGATTGCGTCGCGTCAAATGGACACACAAAGTTGAGCGAGATGGTTTGAGTTCTTCAACTCGCAATACACTTGGAGCAATCTCGACGCTCTTCCACATAACCGATGAAGCAAGTCAGGAAATGTGGAGCCGTGCCGTCCCGATTGAAAGTGTTACGACTTCCGATACAACAGTTCAACAGGATGTTCGTGATGATCCACAGGAAGCATTACTTCGTGAGGATGTGGTAGCCCGCTCACAGGAATTTATTGAAGACCATATCGCACGACTCAATTGGCAGGAAATGCAAGATCTTGTTGCAGGGATTCTGACCGCAATGGGATATCGCGCTCGGGTGAGTCCAGGTGGTTCTGATCGTGGAGTTGATATCACTGCATCACCTGATGGTCTAGGCTTGCAGGAGCCTCGCATTTTCGTCGAAGTGAAGCACCGGCGCGGTACACAGATGGGCGCTACCGAAATACGTTCGTTTCTGGGTGGTCGCCAACCGGGTGACCGCTGTTTGTATGTCAGCACAGGGGGATTTTCCAAGGATGCTCGTTACGAAGCCGAGCGATCAAGTGTACCCATCACTCTGATAACCCTGCCCGATCTTCGAGAGTTGCTCGTTGAACACTACAATAATCTGGATGCGTCAACCGTTGCTCTGGTACCATTACAACGATTGTACTGGCCTGTTCCCTAGCAAAAAATTGTAGGGTCCGCTGTGTGGACCACATCTTGCGAGGGTCGACCATAACGAATTGGTCCGCACAGCGGACCCTACCGAACATAATAAACGACAGGGGGTTGTAATATTATCCCCTTATATGTTTGGTGACTAGGTGTTATCGAGATAAATAAATCATGTTCTTAACAAGAGGTGGGTATCATGAATACGCCACCAAATGTTGTGCATAATGTTGTCAACTCATCAATGCCCATTTGGTTGTATAAACATTTACCGACTTGCAGCGTGACAGCATAATGCTACACTTGTGCTCAATTGGCTCGGGGGTGTAACCGGGCGAGGGCTACTTTGGAATAACAGACAATATGGGAGGAATTCACATGTGTAATATGTCATGGAATTTAATCCGATGCGCAACGGTCCTGATTGTTCTGACCGGTGTGTCGGCATGCACATCGAATCGGTTGGCGTATGACCATCGGGTAATGCGGGATGAGCTGCTTAAACTGTACGACGAGCAATTGATGGACAACCTGATTCGCGCATACAACGGACAACCATTGCTGCAGATTAAGTACGGCGTTATTGACGGAACATCAACAACAAATGCTGAACTGTCGGGTACGATCTCGGACGACGACAAGGCAGTCATAAACTTCGGTGCAAATAATGAATTCACCGACAGTGACAGTACTGGTGGGACGGGAAAGGTGGAAATCACGTCGGAGATGAAAATCGCTGGCACACCAGTGCTGAATGATCAGGAACTGATCGACGAATACAGAAACTTTGCAGAAAAATTTCTGCAACAAACTTCAGATCCTCCACCTCATGACGCAATACTGTCCGATACTCGACAAGAGTGGGAAAAGGGACGATTACGCACCATGTACTACTGGGTACCACGCATACAGAAACGGTTAGGAAATAGGGAAATAGATAGCAAAGAAGAACTCGTCAAATTAACAGATCGGGTAATGCTGGACAAAAAGAAGACATCGCAGCGTGGGCTTCCTGAGAGTGCAGATGTAATCATCAAGAGCATGACACTCGACAGGGTCGAGGGAATCCCAGCTCTTCGTACATACAATGTCTGGCTCAAACCTTCGCCTGGGATGTCTTATGGGATGTTAAGCATCACGAAGAAGGGTAAGAGAAAGTCGATTGAGTATGAGACAGCGACAGTCAACTTATTGCCCGATAAGGTGGTTGTAAAAGCGATGCTAGTTCCAGAGGCGTGTAATTATAAATTATATGTGTTTGACAGTGAAATCTTGAAATTGAAGGAGCTTCTTAAAACACTTGAATTGGAAAAGTTAAAAGAAGAGTGTGGGCTTGATATCGAGTCCTACGAACAACTGGTTTGTCTTGAAAAGCAACACCCCGACCAATTAGAACAAGCTGCTCGGAACTGGTTTGAGTATACTCTAAAGAGTTCGATGCAGAAGCTTGAATACGTGAAGTGTCCGGTTGTTGGGGTTGACCTGAATGAACTTGCAAAGAGGTTACTTGCGAGATAAATCCGAGAGCAAGCTGATACTGATCGATGAGGACTGGTCCAAAGAATTGGTCAGTTCAGAATAACCAGTACAAAGGGACCACACTTTTTTTGGCACACAGCGAACCGACGCGTCTTGCGGTAGTATCGTGAGATTCATGAGCATGATCCATCGCGCGATCTGAATTGAATGTGAATCATCAGGTCTACGATAGGATTCTCAATCCGTTGTCATGGATCACGATTGAGTTTGTTCCATTGATCTCGAACAGGATTAAGTGACAGGAACTTGGTTTTCCGTGGCGGGTGTGTTACACTCATATTCGGAAGCTTGGGGTGGTCCTGGGCGAGGGATAAATGGAATATGTCGAATAAGGATGGAATCAGATGATCTTTATGGTGACCAGCAGACGTCCTGCCGGGAGTACATCTTCTCGGAGTACATACGGCGACGAAGAACAACCTCACTTCAAGTTCGACTATCTGTCAGACCATCTCAACGGTGAACCCGGAGAGGATGGCTTTGGGAAGAAAGGCAAGCGTGTTTTTCAAGCCGCCTTACTCAAGGCTCTCATCAGTCTTCGCGACGACGAGGAGAAGCCTGTGAATACGCCGAAGGTCGGGATCTATCTGCACGGCTACAACAATGACTGGCAGCAATCGATCGATGAACTCGTTGATATTCACAAAGCGCTCGAGCCTGTCGTCGGTTATCCCCCCGTACTGGTTGGTTTCTCTTGGCCATCCTCGGGTAAGAAGGCAAATTACCTGGCCGACCGTGAGGAAGTCCGTGACTCCGTTCCAGCGTTTACTCGATTCCTCAAAGACATCCACGAGTTCCTGTTGAAAAATGAACGAGAACGAAGATGTGTCTCCACGAGTTTTTGCATCGCCCACTCAATGGGGAATTACCTGCTGCGCAAAGGGATGGAGTACCTCTCCGATCACCTCGGCACTCCTGTAGGGCGGAAGATGTTTGACGAGACGATTATGCTAGCACCCGATCTTGCGTCTAAGGACATTGAGTTTGACGGCAAGGGCGTATACATCGCCCAGTTCTCCCGCCGTGTACATGTTTATTACTCCAAACACGATCGTGCGCTCAAGGCTTCCAGTATGAAACGCTTTGGCGGGAACCGTCTTGGCAGGCATGGTGCTGATGACTATGAAAACATACCTTCCAACGTGATCTTAGTAAATGCGGAGAACTATGCCAACGCAGATAGCGTCAAGGAAAAACAACTGAAAGACCGGCGTGGAGAGCAAGTCTCAGTACATAGCTCCCATCGCTATCATCCCAATATCCTGACTGACATCGAACATGTCCTATCGAGTCGTGATCGCAGTTCGATTCCTACTCGAGAACTGGATTCCAAAACCGAATGTCAAAAGGGTAATCATTACCTGTTGGTCAAAAACTAGCCACCTGTCTCGCGGACTTCTATTCTGTTGCGTGCAGGTCGCGTTCGTGCAGGGGACTGAATCGGGAACCGATCAGGGGGACGCGATGGTTGGGATTTGCCTGCTGCGGCATGATCGGGTGCACCAGCCAGATGATGATCAACGCCAGGATTGAACCGGCGAACATGTAATCCACCCAGCCGAAGAAGACAAAGATACTGGTCACCATCAACAGCAGCAGCGCTGTGGGGATCATGCCTTCCCATGCCAGTCGCATGAGATGATCGAAGCGGAAGCGCGGCAAAGTCCAGCGCACGACCATCGTGAGGAACACCATCAGGAAAACTTTCACCAGCATGATGCCGACCTGGAGGAGAATCATCCAGAAGCCGCCGGTTGCGGGCAGATCCCAGCCCCACAGTGGATTGATTGACCAGCCGCCGAGGAAGAGCACGGCAAAGAACGCAGCGCCGACGAAAAGATGAATGTATTCGCCCATGAAGAAGAGCGCCCATTTCATGGAGGAGTATTCGGTGTGCCAGCCGCCGACGAGTTCCTGTTCTGCTTCGGTCAGGTCAAACGGTGCGCGGTTCGCTTCCGCCAGCATGCAGATGTAGAACATGATCGCTGCCAACGGGTGTTGGATGAGGTACCATTGATTTTCCAGTTGCGAGGCGACGATGGTGTCGGCTCGGACGGTTCCCGCAATGAGAATCACACACAGCAGGGCGATTCCCATGGGGATTTCGTAACTGATCATTTGCGCTGTTGCGCGCAGTCCGCCGAGGAAGGAATACTTGTTGTTGGACGACCATCCGCCGAGTGTTACGCCGTACACGCCGAGCGAAGCAGTCGCGACGAGATAGATCAGGCCGATGTTGACATCAGCGCCCATGACCTTGACGTTTCCAGCGCCGATCCCCAGTGATTCAGCGAAGGGAATGGTGGAAAGATCGAGTGTGCCGGCCCAGGGGATGATGGCAAAGCCGATCATGGCTGGGATGATGGCCAGTGTCGGCGCGAGCAGGAACATGATCCGATCGCCGTAGGGCGGGGTGTAATCTTCCTTGAAAAAAAGCTTGAGGCCGTCGGCCATTGGCTGCAGCAGACCCAACGGGCCGACGCGGTTGGGGCCGCAGCGATCCTGCACCCAGGCGCAGACTTTTCGTTCCAGAAGAATGAAGTATGCAGCCGCACCGAGGGCGATATTGAGAATAATCACAATGACCACAATCGATGTGATTGTCTGTGGATTAATACTCTCGAGGATCTTGTCAATCATGACGAAGCAGTGTATCGACTGTAGGAGACAAACGCGACCGTTCGATTTCCTATTTACCGGGGAATCTTGATTCGATTTCACGGAGCATTGACGTATGCCAATGGTGCAGGTTCTGGCAATCCTGGGAGTGATCTACCTGGTGGTGGTCGTTGCCGGGTGGCTGCTGGTGTTGTTGGTTCTCCGCAAGGGGCCGGCTCCGGATGGATTCATCGGCCTGATGTGGTGGGGAACGCGGATCTACTGCCGCATCTGGCATCGGGCAAAATACACCGGGCTGGACAATCTGCCTCGCTCAGAACAGGATCGCCCGGGATTGATCGTAATTGCCAACCATACCGGGGCGATCGATCCGTTTCTCATCCAGAACCGATGTAAATTCCTCATCCACTGGATGATGGCGACAGATACGATGCTGCCTCAATTGGAGTGGTTCTGGGAGCGGATCGGGATTATTCCGGTGGATCGTGACGGCAAAGATTCCGGGCCGGTTCGGGATGCGATTCGCATGGTGCGGCAGGGGAAGTGCGTGGGGATTTTCCCCGAGGGACGTATCACCATGCCTCCGGAGGAGATCAGGCCGTTTTTTGCCGGCGTCGGTTTTATCGTCAAGAAGACACAGGCACCGGTGATGCTGGCGTGGATCTCCGGCACTCCCGTCACCAATGACATGACCGAGGGATTGACGACCCGCAGCTACGCCCGGGTGGAATATGTTGGTCTCATGGAATTTTCCCAGGATGAAGATGCCGAGGAGATCAGCGAAAAGCTCCGTCTGAGATTGGCTGAGGTGAGTGGCTGGCCGCTGAACGATGAAGTGCTCCCTCCCGGCGGATGGTGAGATCTTCTGCAGGAACAGTGATTGCATCGTCGGCAGCAATTGATCCATCGAGTAACATGCAGGCATGATCAGTCGCATTGAAGGGCAATTGATTCAGGTGGACGGTTCGACCGCACTGATACGCTGCGGCGCGTTGACCTATGAAGTGTTGATACCTTCAGCCAGCCAACCGCGCCTGGCACAGATGGTCAACGAGACTGTGGAACTGCAGACCCGGCATTACCTGGAAGGCCAGAGTCAGGGTTCGAGCTTTATTCCCCGGCTGATCGGATTTCTGACGGAAGAGGATCGGGACTTTTTTGAGCTGTTTATCACCGTCAAGGGATTGGGGGTGCGCAAGGCATTGCGCGCTTTGCAACTACCGTTTGCTCGGGTGGCAGAGGCAATTGATGCCAAGGATATTGACCTTTTGAAATCAATGCCGGAGATCGGAAAACGATTGGCCGAGACGATCATCGTCACACTCAGTGGGAAGGTCGACCGATATGTCATCGCGTCGTCTGAGTCAGCCGGCGAAGATGCAGAACCGGATGAGCACGCTGAACTGAAACATGATGCGGTGGCGGTGCTCACCATGCTGGGTGAGACGAAATTGCAGGCAGTTCATCTGGTCGAACGTGCGCTGGCGGCAGATGCGGACATTGATACGGCCGATGCTCTGGTTGCAGCGGCGTATCGCCTGAAGGAATTGGTATAAATACAATCAGGGAAAAAGAGAGCGGAAACAGAGTTCAGACCGATGTGATCGGCAAGGAAACGGCAAGAGGAGAAATCAACAACAATGCGATACGCAATGATCATGGCAGGAGGGGCCGGCACACGATTGTGGCCAATGAGTCGGCAGACGCGACCGAAACAACTTCTGCCCATCATCGAGGGAAAGACCCTGTTGCAGATTGCTGCCAGTCGACTGGAGGGAATGGTACCCATCGAGCGCCGATTCATCTGCACCGGCGAGTCGTACCGCCCGGCAATTCGGGAAGTCATGCCGAAATTCAATGATGAGCAGATACTCGGCGAGCCGGTCGGGCGCGATACCGTCAATGCAGTCGGATTCACCGCTGCGGTGCTGCATAAACGGGATCCTGATGCAGTATTTGCCGTGCTCACCGCAGACCACATCATCAATCCCATCGTGGAGTTTCAGCGAAAATTGCACGTCGGCTATGACCTGGTGGAGTCTGATCAGAGTCGCTTTGTGACGTTTTCAATTCGTCCGACGTATCCTGCTACCGGGTTCGGTTACGTTCAGCGCGGCAAGGCAGTTCCCACTTTCCCCGGAGCATACTTTGTGGAAAGGTTCGTGGAGAAGCCGGATGAAGATACTGCCAAAGGGTATTTGCGTGAGGGTACGTTCGGATGGAACAGCGGGATGTTTGTGTTTCATGCCGGCCAGTTCCTCGAAGCATTGAAGTGGTTCAAGCATGAAGCGTACGAAGGCATTATGCAAATCGCCGATGCCTGGGGGAATGATAATCAGCAGGAGGTGCTCGAAGAGGTGTATCCCCGCCTGCCGAAAATCAGTGTGGATTATGCAATTATGGAGCCGGCTGGAGACGATCAGCGCATTACAATCTGCGCCGTCGACCTCAACGTGGACTGGACGGACGTCGGATCCTGGCCTGCGTATGGTGAAACGCTGATATCTGATCAATACGGCAATTGCGGTAATGCCAAAACATTTCACCTTGATGCGCGAAATGTGTTAGCAGTTACGGATGATCCGAATCACACTATCGTGACCATCGGTTGCGAAGATCTCATCATCGTGCAAACCGGTGATGCGACACTGGTATGCCGGGCAGATCAGGCGCAACGGGTCAAGGATGTTGCCCAGGCGATGGACGAGTCACTGCAGTGATTGATACGGATTCCAACTTGTGCCTGACCATCGTTGTCAGGTAGCAGAAATGGACTGATTTGTAGTAGACAATGAAGCGACGCGGCTTTGCCGCGTTTATCCGAGTCTCAGGTCATCAGAATCGACGCAGGCCTGCTTCGTAACCGCCGTTCTCAGGATCCTCCCGGCACCATACGACCATGATGGCAACGTCGAGTGTTTGCCCTTCGGGAAGTAATGATAATGCGGTGCCGGTTGTTCCCTTGAACAGGGGTGTTGTGCTGCGGATACGGAATCCGCCGTCGCTGACATCCTTGACGCGATAGCGAATGCGCGTGTTGACATCGTGATGCCAGATCAGAACCAGCTCAGCGGGGAATGGCACGCGCGCCATCTGCCTGCGGTCCTCATCGGTCAGCGGTCCGGTACGGTGAGATAACATTCGGTCGTGGAGCATGGTTAGCCTCCCAACTGCTGCCACCAGCTGCATCAACCTTTACATTCACTGCAATCATTTGGAAGTGATTTGAATATCAATACGGATCGGTCTCTGATGTGTATGAGTCAGGTAAAGCGTCCCCGCCGATAACTGCTCACCCAATGCATGCAACGGGTGTGGTGAGGTGAGATAGCCGTTCACGGGCGGGTTTCAGTCCAGCGAGGGCCGGATCCGACCGATAGCCGGTATGCGCACTAAATATGCTTAGAGAGGGGACTTCTGCGCATGAACCAGGATGAAACTTCACAATCCGGGAAGATGAATGATCTTGTTCATGAAACCGAGCAAGCAGATGACGCCACGCAATCTGATTCCCCTCAAGAGCACGATACCGTGGGTGATCAGCAGGCAGATAACACAAAGCAGGATGACTGGAAAGTCAGCGATCTTGATGATCTTCCAACTGAACTCGATGCCATTTTTGAGGAAGTGGATTCAATCAGTGAAGTTGCTGATGAGCTTGCCGACCCACCAGTGGCAGATCCCTCCGCCGATTCCCCCTCTGAAGTGACACCGGTGGGGATTGATCCGTCTGGAATTGATATATCCAAAGTAGATTCGGTTGAAGACCCAGTTCAGAACGAAGAGGTAGACGAAGCAATACAGGATGAGGAAGAAATCGGTGGTGAGGCGGTTGATGAATCGTTCGATCAGGAATCCGAATCTGATGATCTACTTGGCGAAGTTGATTATGAAACGGCTGAGGATGTCATAAGCCAGGTTGACGAAGCGGAGATGATCACGCACGAAAACACGCCGAGTGATGAAACTACTGAATCTCCTGCAACAGCATCTCAATCATCGGAAACTGCGTCGGCTGAGTCAGAAATACCGACGGAGCAGCAATCAGAAGCTGACAAGGCGACAACCCTCGAAGAACTTGATAGCGCACTGGCGGATGATGTAGACAACCTGGGAGAAGGCGCATTTGAAACGATTGATGAAGTGCTGGATATAGAAAACGATCAGCAGGTTGATGAGGAAGATACATCCGAAGCGGATCTGAACGCACAGATTGATGATGATGCACAGTTTTCTCCGGTAGAAGATCTTGAGGATCAGGAGATTGCTGAAGACGATCTTGACGATGCGGATTTCTCTGCTCCCGATTCAGTCGAAGCATCAAGCGATGAGGATGAACTGGAAGAAAACGAATTCAGCACCGTTGATGAAATTGAACAGGATGAAGATACTCCGGAAGCTGTCGATGATGCTGAAGTGAAAGATACAGATTCTGAGGATGGAGAAGGAGATGATCTGGAAGGGGAGTTAGCATCAGTCGAGGACATTGATGCTGAAGAGGAAGATGACGAATCTGAGTCAGATATTGATTCCTCAGGCGACCAGGATGAAGTGGAAGCGTCATCTGCTGCTGATGACACAACTGAATCTGCACTCAGTGAAGAACCTGCGGATGTATCTCCTGCCATAGCACAAGAGGATATACCTGCACCATCTGCCTCAGATGCTGAGGAGGACCACGATCAATCCGGTAATGCTGAGAAATGCGGAACGCTGCTTGCGGGCTTGAAGGACCAACTTCACCGAGTATTCAAGCCGTTTGAAGGAATCGCGCTCAAGGTGTTGCAGCAGATCAACGCCCCGGTTCAAATGATTCCCGCGCCATTCCGCCCATTGGTCGACTGGGTCGCGCTCTCCCTGGCATTCTGGGTGCCGGTGGTATGGGTGATTGCCCTGCTGAGCGTGAATTCATAACCCGGAAAAAGAGATTCACCTTCAGCAGAAGTGTAGTGTGTATCTTCCCCGCTATTGCGGTGTAGCCAGCAGGCGTGCTTGCTTTTCTGCATGGTAGGAGCTGCGCACCAGCGGCCCCGATTCCACAACACGAAATCCCCGCTGCAATCCTTCCTCACGATAACGATCAAACTGCTCGGGGCTTACCCAGCGATCAACCGGCAAGTGGTTCCGTGTCGGTTGGAGGTATTGTCCGATGGTGAGGATATCGATATCTGCAGCATTGCGGAGATCATCCATCAGTTGGAGAACTTCCTCATCTCTTTCACCGATGCCGACCATGATGCTCGTTTTGGTGACCAGACCAGCTGATTTGATGTATGCCAATACTTTAAGTGATCTCTGGTAATCTGCCTGAGGGCGGACAGCCGGGTGCATGCGTTCCACGGTTTCGAGATTGTGGGAAAGGATTTCAGGCTGGGTGGCAATGATCGCGTCCAGATCGTTCGTGTTCCCCTTGTGATCTCCGATCAGCGCCTCCACCGACATGTCCGGGCAGAGAGTGTGGCAATTGCGGATTGTTTCTGCCCAGTGAGCTGCACCACCATCACGAAGATCATCTCGATCAACACAGGTGATCACCACGTGCGTGAGTTTCATCAGGGCCAGAGATTCCGCCACCCGCCTCGGCTCCGCTGGATCGGGTGGCAGCGGTTTACCGGTTTTGACATTGCAGAATCCACAGGCTCGGGTGCAGGTATCCCCTAGGATCATGATCGTCGCGGTCCCGTTGGACCAGCATTCCCCCTGATTCGGGCAGGAGGCTTCCTGGCAGACAGTGTGCAGATGATGGGTAACGACAATTGCCTTGAGGCGGTGATAGCCATCCCCTCCCGGAATGCGGGCCTTGAGCCACGCCGGCTTGCGGGGAATCCTGAGCTGCTGGTTTTCCCGGGTATGGTTGTTCAAAACCATGCCCCCAAGATTCACCGA
The DNA here is from genome assembly GCA_028278245.1 of Phycisphaerales bacterium. Lineage (GTDB taxonomy): Bacteria > Planctomycetota > Phycisphaerae > Phycisphaerales > SM1A02 > JANQEQ01. Next base: position 85,596 of record JANQEQ010000097.1, read on the forward strand.
TCCCGATTCGCCGCGCGAGTTGTTGGAAGAAGTACATGTCATCAATGAAGTGTAGGCCGGAGATGTAAAAGGGGTTGAATTTCGGAGATTGCTCATTTTCCCATTGTCACCGGTTCTTTGATAAGAAAAATTCAGATCGGCAGGCAATCTTCTGCCGGAATTGCGAACCGTTTTGGGGTGATGGTCCGATACAGTGATAATGAATGGTGACGTACCCTGCTCATGGGGGTGAGGGTGCGTACATTTGGCATGATGGTGTGCCTCGGGCTCCTGGGGCACGGTTGATGCAGGCTTCGTGAGGTATGGACGTAGTTGAGCTGGATGAAAAGTACGAGAACCCACTCAAATCAAGAACCGAGGAAATCATAGTGAGATTCAGGATGAACCTTCATAACAGCAGATTTTGCCGAGCCTTGTTGTTTGGGCTGATGATCTTCGCTGCGGGTCAGTTTGGGGGTTGTGAGGTCGATAACTTTTTCGATCCCTCCAAGACAGGCAGGTTCGAGTTTTCCGCAACGAGTACGCCGATCCTGGATCGGATTGACATCATTGAGCCAGGCGATGATTACTGGGAAAACGCAGTCGACGTTACGCCCGAGGATCTTATCCCCAGCGATCTGTCATACCGGATAACAACATCTGATGTGGTGACGGTGGAGATATTTGAACTTTATGCATCAGGCATGTGGACGACGGCTACGCGGCGGATTGACGCTTCGGGGAACTTCAGGATTTCTGAATTGGGCGATGTCCGCGCTGCCGGTCTGACCGCACAGGAATTTCAGGATCATCTTACAAATCTGTTGCGTGAACAGGTGATGGAACATCCTGTCGTCAATGTGGTTATCGAAGAAGGAAGCGGTTTTCATTATACGATTTACGGTGCGATTCCGGGGCCCGGAGTGTTCACGCTGCGCGATCCGGATATGAAACTGCTGGACGCACTGGCTCTCTCCGGCGGGATTTCTCCGATCATTAAAGATATCTACGTCATTCGTGAAATCGTGCTGACGGAAGATATTAAACCTGTCTGGGATCGACAGCAGGAAGGGACAGGCACAACGCCCTCGGCTGATGAACCGCCTCCGATCAGTGTGGAGGAATTGATCGAGCAACTTGGACAGGATGGAGGAGATCAACCCAGCCCGGGGATGACCGCACTGGATGATGAACCACCGATTGATCTGGACGATTTGGAGCCGGTACGTGTGGCACAGGAGCCGGACATCGATGTGGATGAATTGGGTATGGGCCGAGGAGTGCCCGGTGACGATCAGTGGATCTACGTACCTGAGCGGGATGAGTGGATTCGAGTCCGAGGCGGAGTGGCTGATTCCACCACTGGACAGGCAGTATCCGAGAGTGTCCAGCAGGAACAGGCGATGATCCTGGAGCGGGTGATCAAGATTGATTACCAGCGTCTCAGCAAGGGTGACAGCGCGTACAACATCGTCATCCGTCCAAATGACCGTATTTATGTGGATGCTCCACCGGTTGGTGTAGCGTACATTGATGGAGAAATTTTACGACCGGGTGTCTATCAACTTCCCCAGACAGGTCGTTTGACTTTGAGTCGTATGGTGGCAGCAGCAGGGGGATTTGGACCGATCGCAATACCTGAGAGAGTTGATCTCACCAGAGTGGTGGGAAATGACCGTGAAGCGACCATCCGACTCAACCTGGCAGCGATCCGAAATCGAACAGAACCAGATATTTACATTAAACCGGACGATCACGTCATTATTGGGACAAGCTGGGTGGCAACCCCACTGGCAATCATTCGGAACGGCTTTCGGGCAACGTATGGATTTGGCTTTCTGTTGGACCGGAACTTTGGCAACGACGTCTTCGGCGCACCGCCTACGAATCGCCTTGGCTTTTAAAGGATTCACCCCAAACATCTCATCACACTGGGATCGCAACACGAAATACTCGTGGATTTCATCAAAAGTAGTGAACCCGAGGGGCGTTGTCAGGCGTAGCAGATTATTCCCCAGGCGGGTATTCGTATGCGCCTGTCCGGGAGCCCCACGATAATGGAGGAGTTGGGTTTGAGCATCAAGCCGTCGTCAATCATGGTCGATGTGAGAGGTCGATGAAGCAAACAAGCCAAGCTATCCCTCTATCGACTCCCCCTGAGGCCAGGATGCTCCCTCTTGTTATTGCATCATGTGTGTTGGCAGTGGTTTATGGTTGGATATTCTGGGAGTGGCTCTACGCACAATTTCGCTGGGCGACTGAGCATCAGGCAGACTGGGGACACACGCTGGTTATCCCGTTCATGAGTGCCTACCTCGTTTATATCAACCGCAAGAAATTATTGACTGGGCCCTTCAAGACGGCATGGATGGGATTATTGCCGTTGCTCGCGGGCGTGGGTTGGTACATGCTCTGCATGTTCGGCCCAGAACCACTGCATCATCACAATTTGCGCGGTGGTGGGGTGTGGTTGTCCCTGGTAGGGATCGTTCTGCTGTTCGGCGGGTGGCGAAGCATGAAATACCTGTGGTTCCCCCTGCTGTTCTTGTTGATTTTCGGTCAGACGATTTCTGATCGTTTCATGCAGATGGTCACATTCAAGATGCAGGATATCACCGCACAGGGATCCCATATTTTCTTGAGAATGCTGACCCTCGATGTCGAGCGCGTGGGAAATACCATCACACTTTATGATGAGGGTGTCCCTAAGCCCTTGAACATTGCCGAAGCGTGTTCCGGTATGCGCATGTTGATGGCGTTCCTTGCCCTTGGTGTGTTTCTTGCCTATACGGGATTTCAACGATTCTGGCAGAGAATGCTCTTGATTCTGTTGGCATTTCCCACGGCGGTATTCGTTAACATTCTTCGTGTGGTAACATTAGCCCTCTTGAGTCTCTTAGATACCGGATTTGCTGCGGGAGATTTTCATTCGTTTATTGGTTTGGTATGGCTTGTGCCTGCCTTGTTTATTTACTTGGGATTAATGTGGATCATCCGTCATCTGGTTATTGAATCTTCGAGCGTACAATCAACTACTGAAGAGGTGTCGAAGAGGTAAACCAACGTGGTATTGTTTGATCGGCAAGCAAAATATGCATTTATCGTAGCGACGTTCCTGCTTGGATTCAGTGGTGTGGGCTTTCGCTATGCAGTGAATGCACTGAATGTCTTTCTGGAAAAGGAAGCAGTACCTCTTCGAGACAATTTGGCCAATGTGTCGCGAACGTTGGGCAACTGGCAGAAAGTCGGTCAGGATGCACGTCTTGACGAAGCGATGCTGGAAACACTCAATACGGAAGAATATCTCAGTCGTAGTTATGCAATCGATGGCGAATCTTCAAACGGGGTATTGCAACTTCACCTTGCATATTACACCGGTTTTATTGATGCTGTGCCCCACGTTCCTGATCGTTGTTTTGAAGCCGGAGGACTTCGCAAACAAGGATTGCCGGACAATTATCCTCTGGAAGTGGATAAAAGTCAGTGGAGGGAGAGCGATCCCGATCAGCACCAGGATTCCACGTCCTTTCCTCAGGTCATCTATGCTCATCCGGTCACGGGCCAGCCTATAACAGTGCATATGCCTGCGGGTGATTTTTCCCTGCGGGTGACAGAGTTTCAGCGAATTGACCAACAGGATGTAAAAATATTTGCGGGGTATTTTTTTATCGCCAACGGAGAAACGACTGCGACCCCCGAGCGACTGAAATTCTTGGCATTTGATCCTACGGAACGCTATGCCTATTACTTGAAAGTACAATACACAATGTTTGGGGATAAAGATTTCAGCAAGGAGGAGTTTATCTCTGACTGTGCTGATTTCACCGGACATCTCTTACCGGAACTGATGCGGTGTCTTCCCGACTGGTATGAAGTACAGTTCCCTTCTCAAACCTTATCTGTGGCGAACGACCAATAGCCAACGAGAAAAACTAGCGAGGCAATCATGGCAGCTCGTGTAAACATCAAGATGATCGTTATCCTCCTTATTATTCTAATCGGGGGAGGAGGAATACTCGGCGCATTATGGTATCTGCAGATGCGCAACGATGCTGAACGTCTCATGCGGATCGGGGATGAATATAAGCAACAGGGTAATTTACGCAGAGCAAGAGAACACTACGCCCGTGGTGTAAGCAGGGATCCCGGTAATCTGGATTATCTTCGCACGCTGTGGGATACGATACTGGAGATTAAGCCTGAGTCGACTGACGAAGCACGTGACCTCTATTCCAAGCGCTTAAGTGTGCTGGGGCACGAAATCCGTCACTACCCGACGAATGCCGATGCTCACTTACGCATGATCAATGAGGCTCACGATAATGCCCGACTCATCAACGTAGCACCACGTTGGCAATTTCTCCGCACGGTAGCGGATGAAATGTATACCAATCTCCCTGAAAGCGATCCGAAGCGAATCTATGCCAGGCTCTATCGGGGAATGGCTGATTTACGTCGTGTTGACACACTGGAAAGTACTGAAATCGAAGAAGCCCTCAACGACCTCCAGGTATTTTGCGAGGCAGTACCTGACAGCGATCTGGGGTGGGCTTCACTGGTTAACGGGCACATGGCAATCGCAGAAAAGCTTTACACAGATGGGCGAACTCCAGAAGCCTTGGAAAAGTATGCAGAAGCGGATGAGATTCTCAAGCTGGCAGTGGAAAGTGCGCCCGATGGGATTGAGGTTGCTCAAGCTCAGGTTGTCCGTTTGATCCTCAAACGCGGCAGTGATGAAACCAGCGTGACCGAAGATGAGTTGCGATCAGCTACAGAACACTTGCTGAGCCTCATTACACCCCAAACAAATCCATGGCTGGTTACAGAGATTGCTCAGGCACTTCAGTTTCTGACCTTTATGGATGGTTTGCAACATTCAATAGCACTACTGAAAGAATATGTTGAGAGTCATCCGGATGCTATTCTTCATCGATATACGTTGGCACGAAACCAGTATTTAGCTGAGGAATTGGAGGATGGTCAGTCCAATGCGCGACTGGTTATCGAGTCAGATCCTCTGCCAGTTTGCTTCCTCGCTCAATTGCAGATGGAAATCAAATCGCAAGCTGCTGCTCTCATTACAGACATAGTGTACCGTCGGTGGGAAATGGCTGATGAGGAAAACAAACCGATTCAAATTGCAGCACTTGAGAGCGCGCGTGATGAGTTGGAATTTCTGGTACCGAACCCCGAAACAAATTTATACTTGATTCGAGCTAATGGTAGATTGGCTTATGTTCAACAGGATATAGAGAAAGCAGCGCATTATTTTGAGGAGCTTGTCAGCGGCGTTGAAGAAAATGATCCAGAACTTTTGATACTGTCTGCCCGGTGCTTGAACCAATTGGGACAAGTCGGGCTTGCTCAGGAACGACTTGAAAAAGCTACGGAATTGAGACCTGGCGCTCTACCTGTTTTGCAGGCAAAGGCAAGGCTGGAATTTGATATGCGCCGGCTTGAGCTGGCGCAGGAAACAATCAACCAGATTCTGGCTATCGAACCGGAAAATGAGGAGGCAATTCGTTTGTCGCTTGTGATTGATCGCCTTACTTCAGAAGGTGAATCACAGGCAAGCAATCCGCTGTTCCGGGCGTTGGACGATGCTCAAAATGCCATCAATGAAGGCGATTTTGATGCAGCACGATTACCGCTCATTGCACTGCTTGATTCCACAGAGAATCCCAATGACCAATTAGCTCTCCTGAATGCGTTGATCCGCCTGGAACTCGCAGGTGGAGACAGACAAGCTGCGCGTGAATATTTGGATCGTGCTTTTGTGTTATCCCCGGATAATCCCCAGTTGAAAAATATTCAATTGTCCCTGGATAACGAAGATCCAATCGACTGGGTTAGAGCTTCTGTACTCAGTGCGTTTGAAGATGATGAAATCAGGCAGACAATCGGTCTTATCGTGAATTATCGCAGCTTAGCGGCACAGCGAAGAGAGTTTGCGAATACACTTGAAGCGCAGGGGAAGACTGAGGAGGCAGCAAAAGCGCGGGAAACGGCTGATAGAGCCGACGCGGAGGCAGAGTTGGCATACACCAAGGCAAAGGAAATTGCTCCGGATCATCCAACATTAATTTCATCAGATTTCACTACTGCGCTGGCAGCGGAAGACTGGACAAAAGCTGAGGAGATTCTCCAGCGCGCACGGGAACTTAATGTTGACAATGCAAATGGATTGCTTTTCCAGGGACAATACCAGATGGTCCGAGGTGAGTACGAAGAAGCTATTCGCACCTTCACCCAGGCAACGGAAGTAAAGGAATATGCAGCCGGCCCCTGGTCGGTATTGGCAGAGGCATATCAACGTGTGGGAAATCTGCATGAAGCACGCAGTGCCTATGAGGAAGCGTACCGCCGAAATCCCACAGATCTAAGTATTATTGAATCATATACTGTTCTGCTATTGCAACTGGGGGAGCGTACCCGGGCATTGGAAGTCATGCAGCAAGCACGCCGCCTGGCCCCTCAGGACAGAAGAATAAGAGATACCTGGCTCTCGCTGGAAGCCGAATTGGGTTCACTGGAATTGGCATTTGAGCGGCGCAGACAAATTTATGAGAGCACACCCGAAGATCGTAGTAATGCGATTCAACTCGTTGGTATGCTGGTTTCTGCAGAGCCAACAGATGAACTGGTTCTGGCCTATAAAGGAGACGTGATCGGCGGGACAAGGGCTTGGGAAAGATTAACTCCGAATGAACAAGGTGCATTGAGACAGGAAACAAAGGAATATTGGCATCAAACTGCCCATGACATTGTGAACCAATTAATGGCACAGGAAGATGAAGTATCCTTTGAATTGTTATTAGTAAAGGCCAATGTTCTGCTGGCTCAGGGAGAAGGAGCGTCCGGCGAACAGTTAATAATTGATTATATTGATGGGCTTGATGAATCAGAAAAGACTGTTGACATGCTCATTGCTCTGGGGCAATTTCAGGTAAGAGAAGGTCGCCTCGCCAAAGCCTGGGACACACTCAACAATGCCAGGGAATATCAGGATCCTCAGAACCTGGAAGTGGATGATGTTCTTGGAAGGCTCATGTTTTCAAAGGGGCTTACCGATCAAGCGCTGGCATATTTCGATAATATTCTGGAGGCTAGATATGATCAGACGATTGCGCTGAAAACTGCCGAATGTATGATAAAGTTACACCGATTTGATGAAGCACAAGAGAGATTGACACAAGCAGTGCCGGATATCACAGGTAACCATATTGCCCTCATGCTCCAGGCAAATATCGCGGAGGGTTTAGCGGAACAATTTTACGAAGAGAACGAGATCGAACAGAGCGATGAAAAATTCTCGGAATTTCTTGCGATATTGGATCAGGCTGCGGAATTACGTCCTAATGATCCTTTACCACATGTATTAAGAGCACAGGGTTTATTAAGAGCCCATGTAAGAACGGCAGAAAACAATCCCACTCCGGTTTATCTTGATGACGCGATGATTGCACTTAATGACGCGATGAGCATCAGAGCAGATTATCTTCCAATCACAATTACCCGAGCCGACGTACTTCTCGCTCGGGGTGATAAACGTGGTGCCATGAGTGAACTGGATCGTTTACTTGAGGTCAACCCGGGGATTAAGGAAGCTCGAACAAAACTTGTCAATATGTACCTCAATGATGACAGAATTGAAGCAGCTGGAGAAGAGATCATGGAAGCAATAGCACATGATCCGAACAGCGCTCAGTGGCGCGAGTCACTGGGGAATTTCTATAATAGTGTTCTTAAGGATCCACAGTCTGCAATTGATCCGTATATCAAATCATTTGAACTGGAACCGACTGTTCTCAGGTTGAGAAAAATCATCGGAGCATCGCTCTCGGTGCCGGAGCCGAATTATGCCAACGCAGAAAGGATAATCGCGGCGCACGAACAATACTTGCCGTTAGATCCGGAACTTTGTGCATTATATGCCAAAGCACTCGCACCTCAGGGGAAACGGGAAAAAGCTATCGAGCAATTATCGGCATCCCATGCAGGTTTCAAGAAGCTCATTGATAATAATCAGGTTGATCCAAGCTCCATCACGACGTGGTTTGCATATATTCCATTTGTCTTCCCACGCGAGCAAACAGCAGAAGCAGAAACCTATGTTTTAGAGATATGCGGAGATGATCTTAATCCCATTGAACTGGCATCACTGGCCCGATTATGGCTGAATGCAGGTAAAGAAGGATATTCAAGAACTGTTGAATATTCGAAACGATCGATTGATGCATGTCCCCCTGAGAACAAGTTTCTTCTTGCCCGTTTGTATCAGGAGCTGGCTGATTATCAGATGCTCGTACAAAATGTTGATGAAGCAGCCGCAGCATACCGGACGGTGGTAGATTTGGAGCCGAATAATTCCCAGGCGCTCAATAATTATGCCTACGTACTCGCAGAGGAATTGAATCAAGCTGAAGAAGCACTTCCCTATGCTCAGCGGGCAAATGAACTGAGGCCAGACAATCCTGCCATACAGGATACACTTGGGTGGATTTATTATCGGCTTGGGCAATATGAAGACGCACGTCGATTATTTGTGGCAGCGATTTCCCAGACACAAACAGCAAGTAGCCTGATGCATCTTGGAGCTACTCTTGTGGAATTGGGAGAGTTCAGCGAAGCAGAGCGTTATTTACGCCAGGCCTCAGAAATGGCGCCGGATCCGGCGACTCAGGCTGAGATTGAACGCTTAACGACCGATATACGAAATAGAAACGAGGCGGGAGGGTAGGAGGTGGTTGAAAATACCGCCAATCCGATAACCAGGGAACGAGAAACCAGACAGACAGGGTAAATGAATGAGTACCTCAACACCAAGCAGACCCACAACCCTTCGAAGGCCTGATTCACATTCGGGTGTTGCCAAGACAATCACCACCGCCAGAAGTATCGATCCGATGCGTGTTCTCCGGCGTTACATTCTGGGAATCATTCTTGCTGGCATGCTCGGGATAGTAATTGGAGTGGGATCTTTTTTCTTCTTCCGCTATCCAGAGTTGAAAATGATTCGTTTCAGCGGAGAGGTGACGTTTGAAGTGCAACCCGCCTTGCCTGGCGCATCAGAGATTGCGGCAGTAGATTTTACCAACGATGATGTCGTTGATCGTTTATGTAATAATCAGGCAATTATCCTCGGAAGTCGTGAAGTGCTTTCTCAAGCGGTGAAGAACCCGGAAATTGCCCGCACAGAGTGGGTTAAAAAATTTATTATACGTGACGACAAGGGGATGGAAGTAATCGATTGGCAGGAAGCCATCGATGAATTAGAAGATGAAATTGGCACGCCAACATTGCGAGGAACCAGTTTCTTCAAAGCAACCTGGTCAACGTATGATAAACAGGACGTTCCTACAGTTCTTAATGCCATTGCCAAGGCATATATGGAGCGTGTCAAACAACAGGATACGGCAATATACAATGAAAATATAACCGCATTTCGAAATCAGCTGAATGAAACACAGTTGAAAATCGACATGCTTGCGAAAGAGATGAAACAGTTCATCCGCGATGAAGGCATCACGACATTGGATGACTCACGTTACAGTCAGTATGCAAAACAACTGGACTCGATTACAGCGCAGGCAGCGCAGGCGGCGAGTCAACTGTCCTTTGCTCGATCGGCGTACCAGCAAACAGCGGCAAAACTGACCGGAGAAATCGAGCCATCAGAAGAGGACATTTTAACGGCAGAGAACGATCCCACCGTAGGAAGCCAATTGCAACTGATGGTTTCGTTGAAAGCAGAGTTACGCCGTCGGATGGAAAAATATAAACACGATAACCCGATGGTGACAGACATTGAAGCTTCGATCCGGGCAACAGAAACAGAGATTGAAGCCAAGAAGGCGGAGATCATACGCAGAAATCTCAATGCCATGTTAAAAATCCAGGGTGACCAGATTGAGCAACTGGAGCAATTACTGGTGGCGTTGGATCAGGATGGCGAGGTGGCAGCGGCGAGACTGGAGGAATTGGCGGCACAGCATTCTGAATATGAGTCAATGGAGAATCGTCGTGATTATCTGCTGGCAGCGCGTGATTCTGACCTTGTCATGATTAAGGAAGTTCAGCTGATGCGTGCCCGGGCTGACGCCAATCGCGTCAGGCTTATTCTGGCGGCTGAGGTTCCACGAGAACCGAGTTTTCCCAGATTGGAGATTATGGTTCCCCTTGGATTTCTTTTATTCACGGGTGGATTTATTGGAATCATCTTTCTGCGCGAAATCACCGATCAGCGGGTGAAGAGTGTCAGTGATCTGGCAGTTATGCCGGGTGTCAATGTCATCGGGGCAATACCGGAATGTATTGAGGATCCGACGACTTGTCCGGAGGCAGAATTGGTGGTGGTCAATCACCCGGACAGCGTTTTGGCGGAATCGTATCGCCAGGCTTTCGCGCACATTTTGCGAGTTGTGCAGCGGGCCGGTCACCAAACGATTTTACTGATGGGTGGTTTACCCGGGGCAGGATCATCAACTGCCATAAGCAATCTTGCCGCGTGTACTGCAGCATCGGGGAACAGTGTTCTGGTGATGGATGCAAATTTCCGTCGACCCCGATTGGCCAGCGCGGTAGGTGTCAGCGATGATCAAATTGGGCTTGGTGATCTGCTTACCGAAGAAGTCACCATAGAGGACGCCATTCAACAAACTTCTCAAGGTCTAGATGTGATATCAGCCGGAACGCCGGCGCAAAGGATTATTGAGCGCTTTAATACAGAAAAGCTGGACAGCCTGCTGGCCCTGTTACGGAGTAAATATGATGTGGTGTATTTAGATGCACCTCCAGCTGTCGTGGCAGGAGAGACCATGGTACTTGCCAACAAGGTTGATGCAACGATGTTGATTATCCGTGCCAATCACGAACACCGTGGCCTGGTAGCACGCCTGGTCAATCAACTCAGAGACATGAAGAGTGAAATGCTGGGTCTGTTGCTCAATCGACCGCGAGGCACCGCGGGTGGATATTTCAAGAAAAACTACGAAGCAATGGCGAAATATGCCTCGAAACAGACAGACTGAGTTTCCCGAATCCTTCGTCAGCAGGTTCATTACTATGGGTATGAATGCAACCTTATGGTCAGGATGGATCTATGACATGCAACATCGGTGTGAGGCACCACAGCATACGTAAACCCAGATCCAGCGGGATATGAGTCGTACATGAATTCTCGGTCGAAACAACGGACATGTCTGGTCACGGGTGGTGCAGGATTTATCGGATCTCACCTCTCTCAATATCTTATTTCACAAGGTCACCATGTTGTCGTGATCGATAATCTGTCCACCGGTCGACTCGATAATTTAGCTGGTATCGACCAGAGGGATCTTACATTTATCGAGCGGAATGTATCAGATGCGCTGCCGGATCTTGACGGACAGGAATTCGCAGTCATCTATCACCTTGCTGCAGCCGTGGGTGTTCGTTTGGTTATTGAGCAGCCGATTCACACGATTGAAACGAATGTTCGGGAAACCTCCGCCATCCTGGAGTTTGCAGCAGCATCCAAAGTGCCGCTGTTGATCGCTTCGACATCCGAGGTCTATGGCAAATCAACTAAAACCCCGATGTCGGAAGATGATGATGTGGTTTACGGCCCAACTATTTTCAGCCGGTGGTCGTATGCGTGTTCCAAAGCCATTGATGAATACCTGGCACTGGCGTATTACCAGCAGAAAGATCTGCCGGTCGTGATTGCCCGTTTGTTTAATACGGTTGGACCGCGACAAGTGGGGGAGTATGGCATGGTGCTTCCTCGGTTTATTGCGGCGGCTCTTGCATCACGTCCACTGGAAGTCTACGGGGATGGGAAACAAACTCGATGCTTTTGCGATGTTCGTGATGTTGTGGATGTCCTGCCAAGGCTGGTTTCCGATCCTGCGTGTTGCGGTCACGTGTTCAATGTTGGCTCAGATGAGTCAATTAGCATTGGTCAATTGGCGGAGATGGTGAAAACATCTCTGGGGAGTCAGTCCGAGATTCGATCAATTCCGTATGATGAGGCGTTCGGAAGTGGATTTGACGATTTGCGGGATCGTCGCCCGGACCTCACCAGATTATGTCAGGCAGTTGGTTTTTCACCACGGTATACTCTCGAACAGACGATACGGGATATCGCTGCGGATATGATGGATAAGGATTCAGTCGTAGCGGAGGCAAGCTCCCCATGAATGCCCCAATCTCATTTACGGATCCCACCCTGGATACCGGCGAGGTGCTGGAGATCCCCACCATGGTCGATGGTGATGAGGTTCCCGTGGCTGAGTCTGCCCTGGGCATACTTAACAATCACGCACATATTTTTCTCATCGCCTTTGCGGTTACGTTGTTCATCACCCCCGTCATCAGAAAAATTGCCATCTCTTTGGATATCATCGATCATCCGGACGAAGCCCGTAAGACACATTCCTATCCCGTAGCGTACCTAGGTGGGGTTGCTGTTTTTCTGGGAATAATCAGTGCGATCGCAGTCAGTTATGTTAATGATCTGGGATCGCCGCAAGTTGGGGTACCACTGGCGGTGGTGTTGGGGATGGTCGTCATTGCATTTACAGGACTGGTAGACGATGTTTCCGGCCTGTTCCCACGGATTAAGCTCGCTGGGCAGTTGGTCGCAGCTGCAGCACTTGCAATCAACGAAGTCGGAGTGCATGTTGCTGAGGGCTTGCTGACACCGATCATCGGCCCGGCGGATACGATCCTCTTTGCCCAGTGGGGGATGTCCCTGACCAATGCCCAGGTGTTCTACTGGGTGGGGACGGCGATCATTGCCATCTTTGTTCTGGGCGGTTGCAATGCAGCGAACTTCCTCGATGGACTGGATGGACTGCTTACCGGTGTGGTGGCAATCGTGACCGTGGGTTTGCTCTGCATCAGTATCCTGATGGCGTTGAAACCTCCGGCAGAATTGTTACACGGAATGGATCTGAGTCATGCACGAATTGTGCTGTGTCTGGCTCTGCTCGGCGCAGTCGTCGGTTTCCTGCCCCATAATTTTAATCCGGCAAGTATTTTCCTCGGCGATAGCGGAAGTCTGCTCCTGGGCTTTTCCTGTGTAAGCATCATCCTCATGTTGGGTGATCAGGCACAGACATATCTGGTCTTTGCGGGTTTGATCGTCTTTTCTCTTCCGATCATCGATACCACACTGGCCATCATCCGAAGGAAATTAGCAGGCATACCAATGTCGGTTCCGGATGATCAGCATCTGCACCATCAACTGAAACAAGCATTGGGTGGGGTAAAGCGCGCTGTAGTCGCCTTGTACGGTATAAGCATCATCTTTGCCATCGTCGGCGTATCACTGGCGGCATTAGCGTTACTCACATCCATGCGGGTGAGGGTAGTTTATGTCATCGCATTTGTGCTGTTCAGCTTCATCGGCATGATGGGACTTAAAATGGCGCGACTCCGCCAACTCCAGAAAGTCGAATCGAAACGTAAATCACGTTCTCGTTCATCATCATCAGCAAAGGTGAAGGCAGCAGATAAGCCGGCTCCTGAAAAACGCACCCCACCACACACTCGGCAGGAATCCTCAACCCCGCAGCCCGGTAAATCATAATCCCGCTTGCTATCCACACGCTCCCTGACACAATGCCATGATGAGTGATACCAAATCCATCCGCATTTTGTTTGTCTGCACGGCAAATATCTGTCGCAGCCCCCTGGCGGAAAATCTCTTACGTCACCAGGCCGAGCAACGCGGCGTCATCGATCATTTTGTCATTGACTCTGCGGGTACGGGGCGCTGGAGGGTGGGCGATCCGCCGGATCATCGCATGTGCGCGCTGGCTCAGCAGAACGGCATCGAAATGCGCGGCGAAGCACGCCAGATAACGCGTGACGATATCGACCAATTCGATCTGATCATGTGTATGGATGAAAACAATCTTGAAGAAGTCCTGGCACTTGGCGGAAAAGAAAAGCAGGTCCACCGCCTGCTTGATTTTCACGGGGAAACGCCCCTGCTGGATGTGCCTGATCCGTACACGAGCGGGCCCAAGGAATTTGAGATGGTGTACGCGCTGGTGGACCAGGCATGTGACAGGCTTTTAGATCAATTGGTACATGGAAGATGATCAAATAGGTCAGGAAGCGCTGGTACGGGCCTGATCTGCCTGCTGTATGCCTGATCCAGTGAAGAGTCCGTCGGCTGCCAATTCCTCCGCCACGTTCACCATTTCACCCTGTGCAATTTGGTCATGTACTCGAGCCATCTGCTCAACCGAAACGCCTTTCTCAACGAAACGGAACGATGATGCTGCCAAGTACTTTAACGATTCCTCGAAAGCTAACCAACAACGACCTTCGTACTCGGCGACATATCCTGTTGTGTTTGAACCTGCAAATATGTCAACCACTAGATCGTTAGGATCGGTCAAGAACCGAATGAAAAACTCTGGCAACTTCACAGGGAAGCGAGCAGGGTGTCCTTTGACACCAACTGCTTTACACCCCTCCAAGTAGTGCCCGCTGGATTCTGAGTTCGGGATCGATAGTAGATTCGAGGGAATTGCCCCGCCGTTATCTTTCCCGAAACCGCGTGAGATATCATGTCCCGATGGTCGCTTCTTTGGCTTATAGAATCCATTGGGATCTTGAATGAGTTTCTTCATTCGCTCGCTGTATTCGGTAAGCACATTCGACACATCGGCTTTTGGCCATTCAGTTTTGCTGAACCACCATACGTTGTTTACTGAGTCTTTCGCTCTGATCTTTCGTTTGTTCACCCACTCGATTGGACTTGGTAGTTTCGATGGATTGAACCAGTAGAAGTCTTCAGCTAAATAGAATCCGAGATCATCACAGAGATGAATTGGTACTCGGAAATTGTAGAGGCTCCTAACAGGTACACCCTGCCGGTACGATCCACCAAGGTCAAGTACAAAGCTTCCATCCGATCGTAGCTTTCGGTGAACAAGCTCTGCGAACTCCATCAACCAGTCAAGGTACTCTGATTGCCCCTTATTCCCATACTCCTTCTTGCGCTGCAACGCAAAGGGCGGGCTCGTGATTACCAGATTAACCGACTCATCGGATAGTTGTCGAAGTAACTCACGTGAATCGCCGCAATATGCTGCGCCCCTGTCTGTCATGTATGCGGCCGTCGTGGACAAAGTTGGTAATGTCATGCGCCTAACCTTCCTGCTCGACCGCTACTTATAGTCTGTAGACTCAAAGTCGTCAACCGGTAATGCTACTTATATGGTAGCTCCGAATCGCTTTCATCGCACGCGGAAATTGTTTGCAAAGAACCTGAGGTTTCTTCGCGAATCCCGAGAGTTATCACAGGAAGCTCTCGCTGATCTGGCCTCACTCCACCGGACATATGTTGGGTCAGTGGAACGGGCTGAGAGAAATATCTCGATCGATAACATGACGAAGCTAGCCGATGCCCTCGGTGTGTCTGTACTTGAACTTCTGCAAGAGAGAGGTGAACGATGAAGCCACACCCAGACTACAAGGAATTCAAGAAGCTCTGGCCAGCGATTGAGAGCTATCAGGAGTTGGCGACGAGGCACGGAATCGGCGATGTTTTTCAAGACAATGGAGGCAAGATCCTCCAAGTTTTGTTACTCACTGGATTGAAGAATCTACCAGGTCGTGAAGGCAACGATGCGGTGGACGAAGACGGTTACGAATATGAGCTAAAGTCAGTAAATATCCAGTTGACGCGCAGTTTCTCTACCCACCACCACATGAATCCGACTATTATCGCGAAGTACCGTCAGGTCGATTGGATCTTTGCCGTGTACGATGGTATCGCCCTCGATGAAATCTATCGCCTCACGCCGTCCGATCTTGAACCATACTTCCAGAAATGGGAATTAAAATGGCACGATGGTGGAGATAAAGATATCAACAATCCCAAAATACCCTTGAAGTTCGTTCGTGAAATCGGCGAGATCATCTACCCGTCGGTTGATCTCGACCCACGCTAAAGTCCTGATATTTTTGCGCAATTGAAGAGCAGCTATCTCACAGTCGCGGTTAGTGGGAAGGGTGATCTCAGAGCAAACTCACTTTAATCTGAGATTACGGAAAAACCCACAGTCTCAAGACTGTGGGTTTGTGAATTTCGTATTGAAACTGAGGAGACTTACCCGTTCTTTGTGGCGAAGTCGGCCATGAATGCGGCGAGTGCTTCGCAGCCGGCTTTGGGGAAGGCATTGTAGACGCTAGCGCGCAGGCCGCCGACGGAGCGGTGCCCCTTGAGGCCGGAGAAACCCTGATCCAACGCTTCAGCGATGAACTTCTTATCCAGGTCTTCGTTCGGAGTACGGAACGTTATGTTCATCAACGACCGGCTTTCGACCTGAGCGACTGCGGAATAGAACGGAATATTATCAATGGCATCGTAGATGAACTTCGCCTTTTCCTGGTTCAGTTTGTGAACCGCATCCAGGCCGCCCAGATCAAGCAGCCATTTGAAGACTTCGCCGATGATATAGATGGGGAAGGTCGGAGGGGTGTTGAGCATCGAGCCTTTTTCCATTTGCTTCTTGTAGTTCAGCATCATGGGCATATCGGGATTCGCCTGCTCGATGAAGTCTTTGCGGATAATCACCAGCGTGCAACCGGCCGGGCCGAGGTTTTTCTGAGCGCCGGCGAAGATGAGGGCGTGCTTATCAACATCAATCGGACGGCTGAACATGTGCGAGCTGGTATCAACTACGAGCGGTGCGGGGGCATCGGGAACAGATGAATATTCCGTACCCGCAATCGTGTTGTTGGAGCAGTAATGGACGTAAGCGGGATTGTCAGAGTAGTTAATTTCACCCGAGGCAGGTACATGGTCGAACTGACAATCAGTGCCGTCGAAAGCGAGATGCGTGTTGCCGAACAGTTTCGCTTCGCCGATGGCTTTTTTCGTCCAGGTACCGGTATGCAGGAAGTCGACGGTACGCCCCTGTCCGGAGTAATTCATCGGGATCATCGCAAACTGCATCGTTGCACCACCCTGCAGGAAGAGGACGGCATAGTCGTCGCTGATGTTCCCAAGTTTGCGGCAATTCGCTTCGGTCTCCTGCATCACGGCGTCGAACACCTTCCCGCGATGGGAGTGCTCCATTACGCCCACGCCGGAGTTCTGGATGTTCCAGATATCTTCCTGAGCCTGTTTAAGGACCGGTTCCGGTAGGACCGCGGGGCCGGCGGAGAAGTTATAAATTCGGGTCGAGGTTGCGGTGGCGGTTGTCATGATGATTACTTTCTCAATGGAATGTGCAGATCAGAGTATCTGCCGGTAAGCGCGTGTGGTTCAGCGCGATGAAGTTTTCTTACGTTGCCGGCGTGGCCAGTGAATCGGAGTTGACGCAGTTGACGACATCGCCCGTGTCCTTGAAATGCTTGACGACGCGGACTGCTTCATCACCCACGGCCAACTGCGCCTGGACGGTGGAAGCGCCGACGTGATGCGTGCCGACGAAATTCGGCAAGCTGAGGATTTCACTCTCGAATGTCTTGTCCTCGGCGCGCGGTTCATCTCCGTACACGTCCAGTGCAGCACCGGCGATCGTTCCGTCTTTCAATGCTGCCAGCAGTGCATCCTGGTCAACCACCGCTCCCCGGGTGGTATTGAGCAGGTACGCATGGCTCTGCATGAGTTTCAATGTACTTTCATTGATGAGGTGTTTTGTTGCTTCGTTGGAAGGCACGTGCAATGAAATCATGTCGCTGCGTTTGAGCACTTCGTTCATGTCAACGCGCTCAGCATCGGGATGCTGATCGAGTTCCTCACAGGGAACGACATCGTGGTAGAGAATCTTCATGTCAAACGCGATTGCGCGACGGGCAACGAGTTTGCCGATCTGTCCCACACCGATGAGGCCAAGTGTTCTGCCTTTGAGTCCCCGGCCGAGTTTGGCCCAGGATTTCTTGGCCCACTTGCCTTCGCGAAGTTCCTGGGTCTGCTGCGGGATTCGGCGATCCAGCGCGACCATGAAGCCCAGTGTCAGTTCAGCTACGGCGGCGGAGTTCATGCCCGGGCAGTTGGCCACGGCAATTCCGCGCTGGCCCGCAGCAGCGGTGTCGATCGTGTCATAGCCGGCACCGGCTCGGATGATAAGCTTCAGATTCTCACCTGCTGCACTCACCTCACCGGGTACTTTCGTTGAGCGAACAATCAAAATGTCCGGATTGATTTCCTTGATAGTGTCGCCCAGTTGATCGGTTGTGAGATCGGGCTGAAATGTGATGGTGCATCCGGCTTCGTTGAGGGCGTCGATGCCGGCTTGCTCGAATTTGTCTGCAATGAGGATCTTCATGTGAAGGCTCCGGAAACGGTGTTCAGGGAAAAGCCCGAAGTGTCCAAACGTCTGAAGAGATACTTCGGGATCGATAACTGCTGTGGCGGGATTCTATCGCTCTGAGAGGTGTGAAGCCGCTTTCATCAGGGAAAAATCCAGCGGTTTTCTTATTCAAGGGGAGGGGAAGATCAGCACATGAAAGCAATCAATAAAATCCTGGAAATACAGGACTAATCCAGGGTATGCACAAACAGGCCACTACGGAGTTTTGGCTCAAACCATGTCGATTTGGGAGGCATAATCATGCCCGCATCGGCGACACCCAGGAGTTGATCCACCGTGGTGGGATACATGGAAATACCGACGGCATAGCCACCTTCATTGACCCGGCGTTCCAGTTCCCCGGTGCCCCGAATCCCGCCGACAAAATCGATGCGATGATCGGTGCGGGGATCAGTGATCTCGAAAATCGGCGAGAGAACATGGTTCTGGAGCAGAGCCACATCCAGAGAATCAACAGCATGACTACGGTCAATCAGATCTTCATTCAGTTCGAGACTATGCCACTGCTGATCGAGGTAAAAGCAGAAGACTCCCGGACGATCGGGTTGTGCATTATCGGTTTGGCTGAGCTTCCCCAGTGCGGCAAGTTGGTTCAGAACGTCCTGCGCTGAGTGCTGCCCGAGGTCTTTGATTACGCGGTTGTAGGACAGGATATTCAACTGTTGCGCCGGGAAGAGAACGGTGAGGAACCAGTTGTATTCCTCCTCGCCGGTGTGGTTTGGATTGTTTGCCCGTCGTTCCGCACCGGCGCGGGCAGCGGAAGCTGAACGGTGATGACCGTCGGCGACATACGCACAATCGAGCTTGGAAAATGCATCGACATAAGCCTGCGGATTACTCGCGATCCAGACCGTGTGCGTGATGCCGTCGGGCGCATCGAAGTGGTAGAGCGGCCGTTCGTGAATATCATGATCGACGAGCTTGTTGATCTCATCAGAATCACGATAGGTCAGGAATACCGGTCCGGTATTGGCGTTGAGTGTGACCACATGCCGGGTTCGGTCGTCCTCCTTTTCCTTGCGTGTCTTTTCGTGCTTTTTGATGATGTCATTGGCATAATCATCTATGTGGCAGCAGCCGACCAGCCCCACCTGAGATCGCCCGTCCATGACCTGGCGGTAGAGGTAAAGCTGTGGTTGCGATTCGGTGATGAATGTGCCGTCCTCGGCCAGACGGTCCAGATTCTCGCGGGCTTTGGCATACACCTGATCGTCATAGAGATCCGTACCTTCGGGCAGGTCGATTTCCGGCCGAACCACATGGAGGAAGCTGAGGGGGTTATCTGCCGCAAGTTCCCGCGCTTCTGCCGTGTTGACCACGTCATACGGCACGGAAGCGACACGGGCGGCAAGGCTGGGTTCGGGACGCAGTGCGGCAAACGGCTTGATGCGAAGCATGAGGTATCTCCCAGGGCGAAAAAACAAATACTGGAAAAAGGGCCGAATAGTGTAGGACAGCAGGTCAGCCGGCGTAAAGACACGCAGATGCAGCTTAATTCACGGAATTATCGGTTCGGAGTGAAGGTGGCTATCCAACCGGCCGAAATGTACGTGGTGGAGAGAAGATGGTCCGGCTCTTAGAACAGGAGTAAACCCGTGAACACGGTCGGGAACCTTACCGAGCAGACCGAAGATCTCAATGATGCCCCGTTGAAATTCGAAAGGCGACGCGCTGAACGCTGGCCGATGGATGGCGCTGCGTCGGCATTCCGCCTGACCGGAGACAGCTTTGGTCTCATGCATGATCTGGTGGTCAATGATTATTCCCAGGGCGGCGTGGGGGTGATCAGCGAATCACCCATCGAACCGGGTACGTTGATCTCGATCGGGTTTCAACAGCCCGGCGTGGTCGCACGACGCGGCGTGGTCAGACGTTGTCAACCGTGTGGGAAAGGTTATCGGGTGGGAGTTCAGTTTGAACTCCGCCAGGCAGCTTGAAGGAATATTGCTTGGTTAGCAGGCGGCGCTTTCCGGACGGAAGAGAGAACCGCAATTTGTCAGCGCAAGGAAGCGCTGTTCGAATTGCGGTTTTTTGCAGGTGCGATAACCCAATTCGTCCCAACACTTTCTATCAGGATCCCGATCCCTGTTCGATCAAACCTGTCAGACAAGAGATATGAGAACAAAGGATGACGCAGACTCTGCGTTTTATTACGGCGCGAATGGTCCCAACTGCATGTTCTTGCTCGACATGTCCTTGCCGAAAGCCGATAGGAATCGTGAACTTCATTCTGGCACCTGTGAGATCCGCTCGGTGCGGGCTGCAGGAAATTGAAACTATGGCCCAGTGAGGAGTTGAAGGCAGCTGAGTGAAGCACAACTCAGTTCATTCCAGGTAAGGGAGGGACGAAGCGGCGGATCGTGACGCCCAGCCCACTAACAACGACGAAGTCAGTCGAAGGAGTACGCATGATGCGGTATCGAGCACAACGAGCATTTACACTTATTGAAATTCTGATTGTGGTGGTCATTCTCGGCATTCTGGCAGCCATCGTCATCCCGCAGTTCACCTCTGCGTCCGATGATGCAGCACAAAGTTCAGCCAAGTCCCACCTCCAGACCGTCCGAGCCCAGATACAACTGTACAAGTTCGAGAATGGTGGATTCCCTGCAACGATCGACCTTTTGGTTCCCAATTATCTCCAGCAGGATCCGGAAGACGATGTGTCAATTGGTGACTATACCTTCACCTACACCTATGTTGCAGATCCTGAGTCGGGGACATTCATGTGTGATCAGCATGATACGGAAGAAGAAGGTATCTGGTAAACCATCGTGATGACTGCACGGGGATGATATGTAACAACGAATTCTGGCGCGGTAACGCGCCAGGATTCTTTATCTGTGTAATCCCTGAATTCATCGTTGTGAGGCTCTACTGATATGAGAGGAGCATGATGAAGAAACAGATAGTACGTATCAAATACAAAGCATTCACACTCATCGAAGTTCTCATTGTTGTGTTGATCGTGGCTATTCTCGCGGCCATCGTCGTGGCTCATTACATCGACATTATTGACGATTCCGAGGAATCAGCCGTTAGGACTCAACTCCAGGTGTTACGCACAGAGATTGGCCGTTACCTTTTTTATGAGAATGAATATCCCCCCGATTTGGACACCCTGCATACCGCAGAGTACATCTCCAGCCCGCCGGAGCATCCCGGGGAGGGTGAATGGGTCTATGACGCGGAAACAGGAGAATTGCTCTCCAGTGTTGATGAAAACTGGTAGGGGAGCGCAACCGGTAAGGTTCAACACCAATCAGGAGGAAATGGCAATTTGGGGGAGGCACGGAGGCTGACTGTTTGTCATGTTTAATTCCAGGAGCGGTGCATGGCAAGAACCTGTGATCCAACTCCGATGACCCATCCTACTCCAGGCACATGCTTGGCCGTAGGAGGTTTTCGGCGCAAGCATCGGCTCGGCTCGGCAATGTCGGCAGTGTTGCTGTTCATGTGTTGCGGGAGTTTGCTGGCAGTGGTCACCATGACCGCTCAGCCAAAATTTCTCTTTGCTGATGCTAAGGCACCAACCCCGAGCATTGCAGCGCATCCGCAGAACCAGAGGATTATCGAAGCACTGGCTACGCTTATCGGCAGTAGTGTGGAAGTGATGGCTGTGCATCAGCGTGGACCGACCCCTTACTTTGAAATCGTCCTGTGGATGGAGGATACGCGCAATCCCGGGCAGATTGATCCCGAGGAAGTAGCCGTGTTGTGTCACAGCGAGATTCTATGGACGATCACGTACTATCGCCTGGAAGGGTCGATGTCACCTGATGAGTATTTACAAAGCGACTCATTCTTCTGGTGCCGTGAAGGATTGAGCCAACCGGCATTCTGCAACTGGTGGCGCACGCAAAGCATGGTTGAGCCAAAGGTCATTGCAGTGGGGATATCGGACTTACATTGTGAGCAGATGGAAGAGGGTGATAACAATACATCTCTCCTGCGGATCTCACTCACTTGGGCGGCAGATTCGACCGATGGTCCAGACGAGGCGTCGGTCTTTGTGGACGTTTTATTGTCCCCGGAAGGCGCTCAAGGAGTTTCTGCAGATGCGTAAACGACAACTGAATTATCTGAACTTCATCCTTACGGTGAATGCTGTATTGCTCCTGGCCATAGCCTGGGGGAATGTGGCAGAGCAGCCGATGCTTTCACAGGCTGCCGAAGCTGATACGCGCCGATTCGTTGTACCCAATGCAGCGGATCAGCGGCAGAAGATGATTGATGCTTTGAAGGGCGTGCGGCAATCCGTGAACGAACAGACACGATTGCTGGAAAGCGGCAAAGTGAAGGTTGAAGTGACCAATCTCGATGAGGTGCGGGTTGAAATAAACCAGGGAGGAGGTTGAGGGCGGAGGCCGGAGACGTCGTCATGGCTATCAATCGTTCATGTCATCGCAACCGGGGTTATGCGTATACCCTGATTGAAGTATTGATCGTGGTCACACTTCTGGGTCTGGCCAGTGCGTTGCTGATTCCCTATCTCGTTCACGGCGACAGCATGCAGCTCCAGGCCGCAGTTCGGCATGTGGTGGCCGATATCAGTTTCGCGCAGTCCGATGCCCTGTCGCACCAGGAGTATCGACGAGTACATTTTTACGATGACGGCAGTGGATATTGCCTGGTGCGGGTTGATCAGGCTGACATCGGATCAGAATTTGACGCGGAAACCGCGGATTACATTCACGATCCCATCGCGCCCGGACATGAAGCCGGCCACTACATTTTCGATCTGTCAACGGAAGAAGGATTCGATGGTGTTTCCATCACCGATGTTGATATCGACGGTGATGACGGACACGATCTGTATTTCGATCCCCTGGGGGGAACTGTGATGACCGGGGGTGTGCCGGGGATCGGGGGAACCATTAAGATCACTGCAGGTGAAGATACTTATGAGATTGATATTGCTCCGTTCACCGGGAAGTTAACGGTAACGCTGCAATAACCGATTCAGGGAAGGCATACGAAGAATTGATAAATAACAATCACGGGAGATTAACGTGCTAGCGGGAAGATTTTCATCTTCGATGGGACTGGTTGGGGTGGATTATGGCTCTGATGCCATGAAGTTTCTTCAATTGCGCGAGCATCAGGAGCAATTGCAGGTCATCGGTGCAACGGTTTGTGATTTAGGGAGTGTGACGGAGGGATCACGCCCCGGCTCCGATTTGAGTGAGTCGATTCGCAGTACTTTTAATGCAGGAGGTTTTACCGGTCGGCGATGTGCGGTGAATCTGCCTAGAGACGATGTGTATGTTCAGTCACTGCGACTTCCTGTTATGTCTGATGTGGAACTGCGCCAGGCGATTCAATGGGAAGCTTCACAACGATTTGATCTGGAACATGAGGATGTCAAGGCGGACTTCATTCGTACAGGTGCCCTGGGGCAAAGCGGAGAGAAGCGAGAGGAAATCCTTTTAATCGCTGCATCCCAGAAAAAAATACTGCAGCGACTGGAACCGTTGGTGGAAGGGGGATTGCGACCTGTTCGTGTGGAGACGAATTTCACTGCGATAGCGCGCACTTTTGGGAGGCGTTGCCGCAGGATGGGAGATCGCAGCATCGTCCGAGCGATTGTGGAGGTCGGATCATCCGGCTCGATGGTGATTGTGCTTCAGGGCGATCAGATCGCTTTCTGCAAACCGATCCGGATCGGCGGCACGAAATTCAATACTGCAGTCGCTGAACACCTGCAAATGGAAGTGTCTGCTGCGGCAGAGTTGCGCGCGGGACGCATGCGTCAGATGAATGCAGTTGACACGGGAGAAGTCCATCTCGATGAGTCAACTGATCGTGCCATTTATGAAGCGGTTCGGCCGCTGTTCCGTGATTTAACCAAGGAAGTTGTGTTGTGTCTGCGTCACTATGGCGTGACATTCCGTGGCCGTCCACCAGATCAGATCATTCTGACCGGAGGTGAGGGAATGGAACCCCGGCTAGATCAGATCCTTGCTGAAGGCAGCGGTATTCAAGTTCAGTTCGATGACGCAGCCGGCACGATGGAATCGGTGATGGGCCAGATCGGCAAGACCATCAATCGAGGGGGCGGCCTCAGCGGTTCCTGGGTTGTGGCAACGGGATTGAGTATGCGCGGAATTCGCGCTCAAACCACGCTTGAAGAAGACGGCGGCACTGCCGTGCAAACGAGAAAGGAAGCGGCATGAGGCAACACTCCGTCGATCTGCTGCCGGATTCCATCCGTCTGTGTAATCAGGCGGGGATGCGCATGGGGCGGTGGTTGATGCTCATGATCGGGACATCGCTTCTGGTCGTGGCTCTGGTAACACATTCAAGAATTCAATTACAGTCGTCACATGAAGCATTAGTAGTCGCGGAGTCTCAGGCAAATCAGGCTCTGGCCGTTGAACAGCGTGCGCAGGATCTTCGCTCTATTCTGCAGGCGGGGCGAGATGAGATCGAGCACTATCAAACACTGGCTTTCCCGCTTGAAATAAGCACTGTTCTGTCAACTTTGATCAACCGATTACCTGAAAGCGTATCACTCGATCGTATTGACTTTGATGCAGGCTCTCGGTGTCGAACGCGCTCGATCAGAAGTAAGGGTGAAGTTGACTCAGATGAAACCATCCCTCGGGTGTTGACTGGAGAAATAGCCGGTTTCGCTGCCAGTGATTTGCAGATTGCGGAACTCGTCGCAGCGCTGGAAAGCACACCGCCGTTTCGAGACGTCAGCATGGACTTCAGCCGCACCCGAGCGGTTCGCAGCAAATTAGCCCGTGAGTTTCGCTTGAGTTTTCACATTGACCTTGATGTTCGATACACAATCTCCACGGTTTCCTCACTTCGGTGGGTGACCGGTCAGGAGGTGGAAGATGTCCAATAATCGTCACCTTCTCTTTCTTGTTATGGCGCTGTGCCTTACGGTCATTGTCGGTGGGGGATTCCTTATTATCCCGGCATATCACCAGGCCAATCAGAACAAATCGAAAACTGAAAAGCTCAGAGCCAAGATCACCGGCCTGGCAAATCAGACGATGACCGTGACTCAGTTGGCGGATGCAGTATCGGAAATGAATGAGCGTCTTGATCGGGAATTGAAAGTGATTCCCGAAGTTCCGGACATGGCATCATTAATGCGAAAACTTTCGATGCCTGTGGATGGCGTCACGATCCAGGATCAGACCTTTACTGCCGGTTCACCAAATCCCGCAATACCGGGTGAAGAGGAAGGCGCACGATCCATGCCGCTCACCATCGACATGGTTGGGAGGTTTGATTCAGTGTTTGCCCTGATCAGGGCGGCTGAGTCCATGGACCGTCTGTTGCGTGTGAGTTCGGTTCGTATGGAAATCGATCACGACTGTGAGAATGCAGAGATCCGATTTGTCACGGCCTCAGTTGGTCTGGATGCAATCTTTGAACCTGTTGCGGAAGGGGAGGTGCACTGATGTCCGTGATATTGAGACGGCTTTGGATACAGATCAGCGCCGATCGGAAACGATTCGGAATCTTTTGCGCTGCCTTCCTCGTACTGCTGCTCTTCTGGGCACGACTGATCGTCGTATCACAAGCCCCGCGGGTGGTTATGGCGGAGGAGGATGAACAGGTCAATACAGCATCGACTGACGTTGAGAAGGTGTCCGATAAACCGGTTGCTCCGCCTATTGATATTGAGTTGGATCAGATTCCCAATCGCGATCCTTTCCTCATCAACGCAGAGCATTTTCCAGTTATCGCGCAAGTTCCGGTATTCGACCCAGAACAAGGCAAGTTGGGGGTGAAACCGACCGAAGATCCTGAACAGGCAGCACTTCGGAGAACCGCCGAATTGCAGAGCTTGGCCAGTCAATTCACGTTGCAGGGTGTGTTGAACCAACCACCCATGGCAGTGGTGAATGGCAATCTTTATCGGCCGGGCGATTGGATAACGAGTGTCGATCAAGAGCAGATTCGATTTGAAGTGAAAAGCATTGAGCAACGAAAGGTGACCATTGAATGCGAAGGTCGACAGTTCACATTAGAGATGACTACGCCAGGGGGCTGAGTAGTACACACGAGCAACCGGGCCAGGCAGGAGTATCTCCCATTATGATCAGGAACCACACACAACAATCCGGGTATTTTTTTTGGCGTTGGGGTTTGGTTTGTGCGCTCTGCGTAACCCTGGCGATGCCGACAATCGGACAGGATGCAACCGAGGAATCCACGGTTGAAGTCACCGATTACGACACCGTCACGCTCCAGGTCACTGATACCGATCTGGCACAGGTGTTGGAAATGCTTGCGATACAAAGCAAGAAGAACATCATCACTTCCAAGAGTGTTTCAGCCACGATTTCCGCCAACCTCTTTGATGTGACGTTCTATGAAGCACTGGATGCCATTCTGTATGTCAATGGTTATCAGTACGAAGAGCAGGACAACTTCATTTACATCTACACGCAAACCGAGTGGGAAGAACGCGAAGCAGCCCGTCGGCAGACGGAAAGCCGGGTCTTCGAACTCGATTTCATGTCAGCCTCCGATGCCAACGAACTCATCACACCTCTGTTGAGCGAGTCGGGCACAAGTGCGTATCGAGGTGACGTCATCGACGGTATCGAAACTGATATGAGCGATGTCGGAGCAGATCACTGGGCTTTCTCCGCAAAGCTCGTCGTGAGTGATTACCCCGATCGACTGGAGAGCATCGAAACGCTGCTCAACGAGTTGGACACACCGCCCCAGCAGGTTCTGGTTGAGTCCGTAATCCTGCAGACGACACTCGATGAGAATAATGCGTTCGGCGTGGATTTCTCCGTGCTCGGATCTCTTGATTTCACTGATCTGGCCAATCCACTTTCAGCCGTAAATGGACTTCTCACCGGTGCCGACGCTCAGGCGGGAGGTTTCCAACCACTGGATAATAATGCCCAGGCCGCCACCAGTTCTGTTGGTGGGACGCAGGGCCCCGGTGGATTAAAAATCGGTATTCTCAGCAACGACATCTCTGTCTTTGTCCGTGTGCTGGATGAAGTTACAGATACAACCGTGATGGCGCGGCCGAAAGTTATGTGTCTGAATCGTCAGCGGGCTGAGGTTCTGGTCGGTCGACGCGTGGGTTACCTGTCAACGACCGCAACCGAAACCACCACGACCCAGACTGTTGAATTTCTGGATACGGGTATTCACCTGGTTTTCCGGCCGTTCATCAATAAGGATGGCATGATTCGTCTGGAACTCGCTCCGAGCACTTCAATCGGTATCGTCAATACGGTCACAGCTCCCAATGGGCAGGCGGTTACCATTCCCGATGAACTCACCAATGAGTTGACAACCAACGTCCGAGTGCGCGATGGCGAAACCCTCGTGCTCGGTGGTTTGTTCCGGGAGCGTACCGCTGTTTCTCGCCGCCAGATTCCATTACTGGGTGATATTCCCATCCTCGGAGCGGCGTTCAGGGGCCAGGATGATGAAGTTGAACGAGAAGAGATCATCTTCCTCATCACCCCCTCGATTGTGCAGGATCAAACCTTGTGGGAAATGGGGGAGGATACACTGGAACTATCCGATGCGGTCGTGGTTGGCGCTCGCAGCGGATTGTTGCCTTTCAGCAACTACCGAATGACTGATAATTACAATCAGGATGCGGTTGATGCCTACCGGCATGGTGATCTTGAGCGCGCCCTATTGCAGATCAACAACTCACTGCGCTTGAATACAGATCAGCCGGAAATGATTCGGTTCCGCGAGGAAGTGACCGGCGCGATCGATCAACCCTATGAACGTGGTGTTTTGAACCGAGTGATCAGAAAGAAACTGGGTGAGTTGTACGATCATGATCTGTCGTCCTGGGCGCCGGAACCGCTGCTTGAACTGGAACCGGAAGCCAGGGGAGATGTTGAGGTAAACACCGTCTCCTGGAATATCCCGATGGATGGGACGGATCCTTATTACGGCGAGTGGAACCAGCAACAGCGATTGTTCTACACCGGTTTCCTGTATGAGTTCTTTTCCGCCCTGGATATGCCTGAACTGTGTCCGGATTTCCGTACTGCGACGGACATTGCTGCCGGCGTTGAGTTTCCCACGAGTACGGACCTCAACGCTGAAGGTGACATCGAATTAGCGGAGGTGTGGGACCAGGAATAATTGATTCAAGTTTCATCGTCATGGAGGGCGGGATTTCGCTGAATCGATCAAGGCTGTCTGCCTCGATCATAAGGAGTTCAAAAACATGTGGATGCGACTCATACCCACACTTTTCCTGACAGGTGCGTTTATTGGTCTGTCGGGATGTGGAACACCCTACCATGAAACTGTGCGTGCTGATGCTCGTTCGCGCGTTGACGCTTTCAATGCACAGCTGAGTTACGATCAGGCGGAGAAGGCTTTTTCTGTAGGACGATTCGATACCGCCCTGCGCCAGATCAACGATGCGCTCGAGCGTTTTCCTGATGCGCCGGAATATCATGTCCTCCAGGGACGCATTTACCTTGAAACGCATCGTCTTGAAGAGGCGATCGAATCATTCATGGGTGCGCTGGAAGTTAATGAAGAGTATGCCGAGGCTTTGTATTTTGCCGGCATCGTGTTTCAGCGCTGGTCTGATGATGAATCCGCATACGAAAAATACCAGAAAGCTTACGAGTTGGAGCCGAGCAATGTGCAATACCTATTGGCCTCGGCGGAGTCACTGGTCGCGCTAGGTGAGTTGAATGCCGCACGTGAATTGGTGACTGAAAAGTTATCTTATTTTGAATATAACTCAGCATTACGCCATTTACTCGGACAAATTGAAATGTTGGAGGATCGGCCGCAGGAAGCTGTGGAATATCTGACCCAGGCAAGACTCATGAAACCTGATGATCTCTTCCTTCTGGAGGAGTTAGCGTGGGCGCAATATCTGGCCGGCCAGTATTCTCCATCTTATGACTCCCTGCAGCATCTTCAACTACGTTTGCCCGAGCCGCGTACCGACCTCATGCATCTGGAAGCCCGTTGCCTGGCAATGATGGAACGGAACAACGATGCCCGTAATCTGTATCTCAAATTAAGCAAACTGAAACCAGAAGATGTCGAGATTTGGGTCGAGCTGGGAGCGATAGCCTGGGATTTGGGTGATTATCGCAGGGTTGCCCAAAGCGGAATGCGCGCTACTTCGATTGCGCCTGATCGTCATGAAGGATTCATGCTTCGTGGAGTTTATGAGCAGCAAAAAGGCAATCTGGATGAAGCGCGCAAAATGTTTGAGAAAGCTAGTCAACGGGCGGAGGGAAATGCATTGCCCTATATTCTGCTGGGCAATCTCCTGGAGGATGTAGGTGATTACAAGGGCGCGCAGGCTGCGTATGCTGCGGCACAACAGGCAGAACCGACGAATCCCGATGCCCAGTTGCTGTGGCAGCAAATCCGCGAAAGACAACTCACCGTGGCGGAGCCATGATTAGAGAGGTTCAAGCATGACGAGGTGGAATTCTCTGTCATTCTGATTCGATTGAAAAGGGAGCCAGGGTGAAGGCAGGAAAAGTGGTAAGCCTGGTCGTGGCTGCAACGCTGGCTGTGGTAGCAGCATTGATGGTGTTGATTTTTGAAACTGCACCCGGCTTACAGCAAGGTTTGGAAGGTGTGCCGATCATCGTGCGCATAGGGATCATTGCTGGTGCTCTGGGTGTTATATATTACCTGATCCTATGTCCCGTCGGATTACTCTTTGATCGCGCCATGCGCGAGATGCACCGTTTCTTTGTCGAAGTCGCTACGAGCGAACAGGTGACACCCTACCGAGTACCGAAATGGCTCATACCCCTGATGCACGCGTTTACAGGTGCCGTGGAGCATTTCCGTCAACAGGAAGTCGACTTTCGAAACCAGTTGCGTGATTTGGAAGTACGCCACCGGGTTTCGGAAGTACAGCGAAGGCAAATCGAAGCGGTGCTCCATGCGCTGCGCGATGGTGTTCTTGTGACCGATTCGTTCAATGAGATTGTCATGGCCAATGACATGGCGGCAAATGCGCTGGGCTTTGAAACAAAAGATGCAATTCACCATCCGTTGGAGCAGGTGATTCAGGATCAACGCATGATTGAACTGGTCAGCGATGCCAAGGAAACCATGAACACGGCTGAACGTTTTCATGTGGAACATGAATTGGCGGTGGGACATGATGAAAACGGCAACCCGACGGGTTCCTGTCTGTTCGATCTGACCCTGGCCTGTGTCGAGGATCATAAACATGAAGTGGGAGGGGTTGTGACGATCCTTCACGACCTGACCCGGGAACGTGAAATTTCTCAAATGAAGAGTGATTTTGTTTCCAAGGCAAGTCACGAGTTGCGCACACCGCTGTCTTCGATCCGCGCGTATGTGGAAATGCTCGTCGATGGTGAAGCGGAAGATGAATCATCGCGTCAGGAGTTTTACCAGATCATTCACAATGAGACTGAGCGCCTTGGGCGATTGATTGACAACATGCTTAACATCAGCCGTATTGAAGCTGGTATTGTGCAGATCGAACGAGAGATTGTGGATCCCAAGGAGTTAATAGAACGCGCTGTGGAAACCATCGGTCTTCAGGCACAGGCAAAAAATATCTCGTTGCATACTAAATTGGCACCGGTTTCACTTCAGGTTGAAGGTGATGCGGACATGCTTTATCAGGCTGTGTTGAATCTTGCATCCAATGCAGTGAAGTACACTCCGGAGGGAGGACGGGTGACTCTGACGGCAGACTCTGACAACCTGACCCGCAGTGTGGTGATTTCGGTTGTTGATACAGGCCTGGGCATCCCCCCTGATGCCGTATCCAAACTGTTTGAGAAATTCTTCCGAGTGGAGAATTACAAGCGCATCGCTAAGGGAACAGGCTTGGGGTTAAACCTATGTAAACATATTGTGGAAACACTGCATAACGGACAAATTGGGGTGGAATCAAAATTAGGCATGGGATCAAAGTTCTGGTTCTCGATACCGATGCGTTACGCAGGATCTCAAGCGGCATAAGGAGAACAATCATGACTCAAACTATTCTGGTGGTCGATGACGAAACGCATATCGTTCAGGTTTTGTCATTTAAATTGCGCAATGCAGGATATGAAGTTCTCACTGCTGAGGATGGGGAAGAGGGTCTGGAAGTTGCTCGAAATTCGATCCCCGATCTTATTATCACCGATTTCCAAATGCCTTATATGACGGGAATGGAATTGTGTTGCGCCCTGAATGAGGATGAAACGACCGCGTCAATCCCGGTATTGATGCTGACAGCTCGGGGTTATGCACTTGATGATGACGACTTGAGTATCAGCAACATCAAGGGGATTCTGAGTAAACCGTTCAGCCCGCGCGCCATTGTGCAACAGGTTTCTGAATTATTGGATTCCGGAGTTCAATCGGAGGCAGCATGATAGAATGAGTTATCTCAGTGAGTTGCAAACTCAGGCAGGCGAACTCAGCCAGTGTCTTCGACACGTTGGCCTGTTGCTGTTGAATTGCGACTCCAGCGGTAAACTCGTTCCATCAGCCCAGGGGAATACAGATTGGTTGGAAGGCTTGTTCTGCAATTCGCCGCTGTTTCAAAAAGCCCTGCATGATGCTGCGCGAATGTGGGAGAAGAGTGACAATCCCCAGGCCGTGAAGATTCTTCCCGGTGTGTGGATTGATCCTATTCCAGTCTTCCATCGTCGCCAACACATGGGATACAGCCTGACACTCATTCCAACGCAGGCCTTTTTACAATCGGAGCAGTTAGCTGCCGTATGCCAGTCTGCTCAACAGGATTTTCAGGTGATTAAAAATCTCCTGAGTGATCTGGAACTCACAACGGAGGTTGAAGTATCCCGGCTGGGTGCAATTGTACGTTTTGCCCACAAAGATCAGCGCCAATTGCTCAACAGTCATCAATCTCTTGAGTCCATCGGACAGCAACTCGGAGAATCGTACGAGGAAATCAATCTGCTCTACACAATCATCCAGAGCATGAAGGAAGTGCAGAATCCGAGTCGATTCATCTCGATGACCTGTGATGAACTCCTGGCGACGCTGCCTTATGCCTGGGTTTGTGCGCAGATGAGTGATGACAAAAACCGCTTGAAGCAATTGTCAGGTATGTCTCATTTTTCCGGACAAACCGGATCTTCGCCGGCTGATATTCATCCGCTTTGTCGCGAGATCATGGTTCAGGCTGAAGTTGATACTCCGATGGTATTGGAGCCGGCGTACAATCCGGACCACGAGCGCTATGCGAAATTCGGACGTACTGCGCTGGTTCATCCCATCAGCAGTGATGGTCAGGTGATCGGCATTCTGGTTGTGGGCGATAAGCAAGGAGAAGATCCCGCAGCATCATCTGTCGATATGAAACTGCTTGGTGCGACTGCTTCACACATGGCAATCTTTCTGGAGAATGCTGCACTCTACGAAGATCTGAACCGTATGTTCATGGGTACGCTGGAGGCTCTGACCGCTTCCATCGACGCGAAGGATCGATACACCTGCGGCCACTCAGAACGCGTCGCAAAGCTTACGCAGCAGCTTGCTACCGCTGTCGGACTGGACGAACGCACAGTTCAGCGCATGCACATTGCCGGTCTGGTTCACGATGTGGGAAAGATCGGCGTACCCGAAGCCGTGCTGACCAAGCCCGGACGTCTCACCCCGGCCGAGTTCGATGAAATTAAGAAGCATCCTGAAATCGGGTATCGCATTCTCAAAGATATTCCTCAGCTACAGGATATTCTCCCCGGTGTTCTCTATCACCACGAACGCTGGGATGGATGTGGTTATCCTCATGGCCTGCATACAGATAAGATTCCCGTCATAGCACGCTTAATTGCACTGGCGGATTCATTTGACGCAATGAGTTCCAATCGAACGTATCGTTCACGCTTGTCGCGCACTGAAGTGCTCAGCGAAATCAAACGGTGTGCGGGTACCCAGTTTGATCCCGAGCTTGCCCCGATTTTTATTGAGTTGGATTTTTCCGAGTTTGACCGGATGGTGCAGGAGCATCAGGAAGCTGACATGAACTATCCCACCTATAGGCAGGAGGATGTCGCATGAAACTCAGCTACGAAGATCATGGGACAGTGTCGGTATTAACTGTGAGCGGTGAGTTAACAACTGATCAGGCAGATAATTTTCGACGTGCCTGTCAGGATCGTATCACCAAGGATATCCACGATATCGTGCTGAATCTAGAGCATCTGGAACTGCTGGATTCAGCAGGGCTGGAACTGCTGTTGTGGCTGGTTGATCTGCTGGCCGAGAACAGCGGGCACCTCCGACTGGTCAACCCCAATGACACAATTCAGAAAATCCTTGAAGTGACCAGGTTAGAGCGGCGCTTTGACATTCACGGAACCATCGAAGCGGCGGCAAAAAGTTTACGTATATGAGTGATCAGACATGATTCAATCTCACGAATCAAACATAAATTATCAGGCAACTCCCAGTAAACCGCTTGGGGAGGCACTTGTTGATAATGGATTGATCACTGCGGAACAACTTCAGGAAGCTCTCGAATATCAACAGCAGAAGGGGCATAAGAAACTCCTGGGTGAGATCCTGGTGGAACTTAACTTCCTGAGCGAACAGCAGGTATTGGAAGTCGTCGCAGATGGATACGGCGTTCCTTTTGTAACCCACACGGCACGAATTGCAGATCCTCGTGTGGTCGAGCAATTGCCTCGTGAGTTCTTGGAGGAACATCGAGTTCTTCCTTTGTTTCTCGTGCGTGATGTTCTTACGGTCGCCGTATCAGAGCCGGCAAATCTGTTTCTTATTGAAGAAGTTGAACGGGAATCGGGTTTCACCGTCCAGATTGTTGCCGCCACAGGACAGGAAATCGAATCATCACTTCGGGCTTATCTTCCTTCAGCCAATGTCTTTGTCATTGATGACATTTATGAAGATGTCGACGATGCGGATTTCAGTATTATTGAAAACCAGGTCACGGAGTTGGCGGATCTCGAAGAAGTGGCCGGCCGCAGCCCAGTCGTCAAGCTTGTGAATTATTTGATTTACTCCGCAGTGCAGGAGGGCGCGTCGGATATACATCTGGAACCGGATGATCATCATCTTCGGGTTCGATATCGTGTTGATGGCCGGTTATACGAAACGCTAAACCCGCCTTATCAAATGCACGCAGCGCTCACGAGTCGTATCAAGATCATGAGCAATCTGGATATCTCCGAAAGGCGCATTCCACAGGACGGTGATATTCACGTCATGTTGGAAGGACGTCCCATCGATCTTCGTGTCTCCACCATGCCGGGGAAATTCGGCGAGAAGACGGTGGTCCGTATCATTGATAATCGCAATGCCATCGTGTCTCTGGACAAGCTCGGTTTCTCGCAGGACATGCTGAAAAACTGGAAGGATATCATCAGTCAGCCCAACGGCGTGGTGCTGGTCACGGGGCCGACCGGATCCGGGAAATCAACAACGCTCTATTCAGTTCTGAGCATGATCAACAGCGAGCAGCACAACCTCTCCACCGTTGAAGATCCTGTTGAGGCAAATATCCCCGGGGTGAACCAATCACAAGTTAATGAGCGAGCCGGTTACGATTTTGCCACGGCTTTACGCGCATTACTTCGTCAGGATCCTGACATATTAATGGTCGGCGAAATCCGCGATGCGGAAACAGCGTCAACTGCGACACAGGCGGCACTCACCGGACACCTTGTATTTTCCACACTCCACACAAACGATGCACCAAGTGCGGTCACTCGACTCGTCAATGTCGGTATCGAACCCTATCTGGTGGCGGCGACAATCCGCGGCGTGTTGGGACAGCGATTGGTTCGGAAGATTTGCCCTCATTGTAAGGAATCCTACGAGCCCGATGCGATTACCAGCGAAGCTGTAGCGGAGTACGTGGAACCGTTTGATGTTCTTTATCGTGGCAAAGGATGTGCCCGGTGTCGAGGTACGGGCTTTGCCGGACGGATTGGGATATTCGAATTGCTTCTTCCCGATGAAAAATTCCTCACCGCTGTCGCAGAAGGTGCATCTCTTCAGGAACTGCGCGAATATTTGAAATCAGGAGGTTGGAGCACGCTTCGCGCCGACGGTATGCAAAAAGTACGTGATGGTTTGACCACTGCAGAAGAAGTGTTTTACGTGACGGTAACCTGATATGGCGATATCACAAAGTAGTCCGGCGAATACACGTCATACATTCTCCTACCGTGCACGCAATGGGGCCGGCGAGATCGTCACCGGTACAATGTCTGCCGAAACAGCCGATGAAGTGACATCACGTTTGCGCACGGAAGGCATGTATATCCTGCTGGTGGAGGATAAACCTCTGCGCAGCGAAGTGGAACTTGACCCGATTCAGGTTCAGCGGAACGAGGCTGCCAAGCGTGTTCGCCGAGATGATGTGATTTCATTTTGTCAGCAACTTTCTGTAATGATCGATACGGGAGTTCCATTGTCAGAAGCACTGGATTCTTTCTGCAAGCAGACATCGCGAAAAGAGTTTCGGGAGGTGCTCAAGGTATTGCGGGATGACATCCATGCCGGCGAGTCGCTTTCCTCAGCGATGGAAAAATGGCCCCGCGTATTTCCCCATCTGATGGTCAGCCTTATGAAAGCTTCCGAAGCATCGGGAACGATGGGCATGATGCTCGGACGGGTTGGTGAATATCTCTCCAAGGAACGACGAACCGTCAAACAGGTTCGTGGCGCACTCAGTTATCCGTTATTCATGATGCTTGCCGGCGTGGTGATGACTATTTTCCTGATGGTCGTGGTCCTGCCCCGGTTTGCCTCAATTTACGCCCAACGCTCAGCATCACTACCCATTCCGACGAAAGTGTTGCTGGGTATGAGCAACTTCATCACGACGCAATACCTCTATTATGGACCGGCATTGATCGTCATAAGTGTGGTGCTGTTTCTCTGGTTTCGTCATCCATCGGGGAGACATTTTCTGGACTGGCTTCGTCTCCACATCCCACTTTTACGATCTATGTATTCCCAGCTTTACATCACTCGGGCAACACGCACGATGGGAACGCTGTTCAATGCCGGGGTGAGCATACTGGACATCATCGAGATCTGCCGCGGCGTGACGAACAACACCTACTATGACAAGCTGTGGGACCAGATGGAACGAGATATCCGTGATGGACGTCTGCTGTCTGAAGCGGTACTCAAGGCGTCATACATCCCCTCGAATATCGGTTCCATGATCGCGTCAGGAGAACGTTCCGGTCAATTGCCCGAAGTCATGGAGAAGATCGCAGCATTCAGCGAGGAAGAGCTGGAATCGGCAGTGAAACAGGTCACCAGCTATATCGAACCCATCGCGATCATTTGTATGGGGATCATCGTGGGCGGCGTCGCGATGGCTCTGTTGTTACCGATCTTCAGTATGGGGAAAGTCGTCTCCGGCGGTGGATGAGAAAATCCAACTTATTTTCCAACAACACAAAGACACTGTTGATCTCTATCATGTTGGACCATGAGTAACCAACAGCGCGATTATGTATCCATTGCAGCAAACCTGACGCTCAGAAATTCACGGCAGGACCAGCTCCCCGTTGTTGTGGAAGCATTGTGGGAACATCTCTCTGATCGGGGTGTTTCCTGGCTGGGATTCTATCTGGATCAACCGAATGAACCCGATGACCGTCGCCTGGTATTGGGACCACATCGTGATAAACCAGCCTGCTCACCCATTGGCCTGAATGGAGCCTGCGGGAAAGCGCTCATCGATGGTGAAACCCTGATCGTCAAAGATGTGCGTGATCTGGGGGAGAATTACATCGCTTGTGATCCGCGTGATCGGTCCGAAATCGTCATTCCCCTGATTGATGACAATGGAAAAGCGTGGGCAGTTCTCGATCTTGACAGTTGGGAACCTGCATCATTCAGCCAGTCAGACGCAGATGGTTTGAAAAGCGTACTCCAAGCCGCAGGATTGAATCCTCGCTAATCCACCATCCACCCAATCACACAGTACCTGTCACATCTCGTTCCACCATGTGTACGTACCACTCCTGCAATGCGGATTGGATCTCCCCTGTGCTCCGGGCAAGCCGAATCGCTTCCTTGAGCGGTTTGATGTTCTTCATGGTCTTGCCATATCGGCTGATGCGCTGGTTCATACAGCGTACGGCAGCAATTTCCCCCCGATATTGCAGCAGCAGTTCCAGGTGTCTTTGAATGATTTTGATTTTCTCTGCGAGTGAAGGTTCCGGTTCCTTTATTCCCGTTTCCAGAAGCGCTTGCGATTGACGGAATATCCAGGGTGCGTTCAATGCACCCCGGCCGATCATCACTCCCGCGCAGCCGGTGATGCGCATCATCGTCAGCACATCCTCGGGCTGCCTGATATCGCCGTTTCCGATTACTGGAATGTATTTGACTGCTGCGACAACTTCCGCAATCTGATCGAGACTGGCCCGCCCCCGGAACTGTTGAACGGCTGTTCTGCCATGCACAATCACCGCTGCAGCACCAACCTGTTCCAATTGACTGGCCAATTGCGGCGCGACGATATGTTCATCATCCCAGCCCAGTCTGATTTTCGCTGTGACGGGAACATTCGTACTCTGCAATGCCTGCACAATTCGCTCCGTCAGTCGTGTGGTTTCATTGATATTGCACAGCAGTGCAGCTCCCCCTCTTTTCCGGGTTATCTTGTCCACGGGACAACCCATGTTAATGTCAATCACATCCGCGCCGTGATCCGCCGCCCAACGCGCTGCATCGGGCAGGGGATCGTCATCACTGCCATACAGTTGTACACAGAGCGGATGATCCTCAGATACGGAAGCAGCACGATCCGATATCGCTGGAATTTTGCGCAGGACGGCATGGCAATTGAGAAGGTCCGTGCTCGCCAGTCCCACTCCCCCCAGTTCTCGGCACAGAAGACGAAATGGCAGATCACATTGCCCTGCTATCGGAGCCAGCAGGAGTGGAGTAGAAAGTTTTTGTGATCCAATCGTAAGCATGAAGCATTCTGCACGTTTTAAAAAGGAAATTCACCTATATTCCAGTTGACTTATCATATCTGAAAATAAAAAGAAACAAATCCAGTCCCTCATCCTGGAAGGACCGGATTTGTCATAACCCCTCTACCGATATGCCTGCTTAGCGTCGTTGTCTACGTGGAGCCATGCATCCAAACCCAAGTAGTGCTAGTCCGCCGGGGGTTGGTACAGCAGTGATACTAAAGTTATCAACGTACTGATAGATATCCAGAGAATCACTAATGGTGTATCCACGAGTGATTCTTACTCCAATATCAACAGAGCCACTGTCATTTGCCGCCCAGGCGGTAGATAAGTGTCCGTAGAATGAACCTCCACCCCAGGAAAAACCAACGCCATCGGAAATGAGATCTTCATCGTTAATGAAGATCTCAAAATGTCCCAGATCAGCATTACCACCGGTGCTTGTTATAGCCCAATCCAGATCAAGAATGTAGGCGGTCCCAGCTGTGACTTGAACAGACTGGAACAACATAATTCCCTCTTGGGCGTTTGGTTGATAGTTCGCTAAGCCAACCTCAAACTTCGGCGCAAATGATTCTGGCAGAGTCCCCTCACCATCGATATCAAAGGGGACAACATCCTGTGTATTCGTTGCTCCATTTTCGGTCAGGACAACATTCCAACCGGTAAAGTCGCCAGTTTCAAAATCACCATTCTGGAAGATATTGGCATGTGTTGAATTCACGATTGCAAGACACCCGATCAACACTCCAATCATTGATGCTTGATTACTCACCGTTTTCTCCTTTCTGTTTATCCACCCCTGATTGTTCCCATGAAAGTGCCTAGATAAAGAGCCCACCACCGGCTTGGTGATGTCTCGCATTACGCTTCTTCTCTCTCTAAGGCATTACTCAGGCAGGAATACTCAATCGAGGAGAAACTCCACATCGATTGAGATTGGAAGGGTCCGATCTGCCTCCATAGTTAGAATATCATGGGCATAGTTAGTGTCAAGAAAATTTCTAGAAATTTTTCAGAGTAATTAAAATGAGCTCAGAAATATCGGGTATGATGTTATTCAGAGAGGCAAGACCCTCTAAATCGCCGTTTTATGGATATTTGACACCACCGGAATCGTCATGCCCATGCAGACCTTTGATCACCAAGCTCTTGATACCCTAGAAAGATTGCAGACTGCATGTGTTGCTACGTTGGAGGCAATTCCTAATCCCATTACCAGAGCTACAGATCTAGCTCGGGAGCTTCAGATAGAAAACAAGCTTGGGTGGCAGATTTACCGGGTGGTTCAGGCCACGAATCCGCTCGCCGCCGCCGCACATGTACCCAGCACAACCAGTCTGCGAGCGGTTCTGAAAACACTCGAGAGAAGGAATTTTCCTGATTCCGTGACGAAGAAGTTTGCCCGGGCAACTGATGATTTTGATGAACTCGTGACCACTCATGCGGGCAGCCGAGACGTGTTCAATACGATGATTAGCTCACTGGTGGCCACGAAGAATACTGACTCGATTAATCTTCAGCATCGGCGTGCTGCGTTTCGGGCGAATCGGCATATTTGGGGGGTACAAGCAAAAACACAGATAAAGATGTTCTTCCTCCATCCCTCGGATGATCAGGAAAATGTTGATCTGGCCACTGTGGGAGGGCATGTGGATCTCCTTCGACTCCGTCATGATGCGCCCCTGATTATTTCCAGTTCACGCCTGGCCAGCGATGATAATGCAGACATTCAAACATCCCGACTGCCGCTCGATCCAAGAGGAGTAAACGAGTTGGGAATAGGACTGTTGCCGGATTTCTGCAGCGAACCGAATTTACAATTTAAGGCAATGCAGCGTGAGAGTGGTTCTGTTATAGCGGAACTTGTCAGCAGGGATGTGGGAAACACTGGAGCAGTAACGTATTTAGCAGGTTGGATCGCCCGACAGGTTGCTCCACGCTGGCGGTGTGAAAATAATGAAAAGATCATTTTCAACAGCATGCTACGCATACCTTGCGAATGGCAGATCCTGGGTTTGCTCCTGCACCGCGATATTGGTGATCATGAGAGTATCTGCAATGCGATCTATAGCGGGTACCAGGATGAATTACCATTTCCAAGTGATCTGAGGAGACTTGAAGATCTCTTCCCCGCCCACGAGTTGAAGATGCATACTTGTCGAGGATCGCTGGTGGCATCCTCTCCTCAAGTACCTCGACTTGCGGAGATAGTGCAGAACGTATTCGATCGTCTGGGGTGGGATGCAGATACCTTCAGCGAATATCGGACGTGTATTTCCTATCCGGTGGTACCTTCAACGCTCCAGACTCAGTTCCAGCTCGAAGATGGATCGTGGGTATCGTAGTTCATCCGCAGTGATCAAAACATTCACGGATCCATCCCTGGATTTCCCGTCGTGGGCGTTTAGTTGAATCTGAATCTCTCCTAGCATGAGTTCTTTCGAAATGTCACGTCGGCTCGCGCCGGCGTGGTTTTTTTGTTATTTTTTAAGAGAGTGTAAATCCCTCTGATAAAAGGATTTGTGTTACCCATTTTGACATTTCGCCGAAAAATTGGCTCATATTCAGCGTGAATCGGGATTTTACAGGACCAGCTGGTCTCTTCGTTTTCTCAAGCCAAATTTAGCCATTTTTACATCTGTGTATTTTGGGCAAATGTTGCTTGACTTCGCATCTGGTTCAATTAGTTTGTGTATATCGTTTAGGAGTGTTTTATCCATAAGCAGTGTAGGATAAACATTCCGAGATTCAGCTTCGGTTTTTGTATGCGCTGAGAACGATGCATGAGTCGCTCGGTCGAATCGGCTCCAGCTGATTCAACCACCCCAAGAGAGAGAGCATAAGTGAGTCTGTTTTATCGATGAGTGAAGCTCATTGATGTAACAGAGATGTTGTATCACGCTGAGGAGCGTGGTGCAGAGTTTTTTCATCTTCTTGGTTTGTTGCTCTTGAGGAATTCAATCTGCAATATTCTGAGCATGTGTTCAGGACGGAGCGAACCTCGGGAGGCGAAAGATTTGGCCAAATTTTTAGGAGGATCAAGTTATGAAAATGATTGTATGTGCAGCAGCACTGATGATCAGTGGTTCTGCAATGGCTCAGACGTGGAATGAGATTCCGGATGCGGGCGATCTTCCCGCAACCGCTCAGCTCACACAGGGCTTTGGTGCACTGACGTTGATCACGGGTTCTCTCTTAGACGATGTTGATATGTATGCGATCATCATCGACGACCATGCGAACTTCTCTGCGATCAACACTGCGTACACCGGCTCAGACACCCAGCTGTTCCTGTTTGACAGTGCTGGAATGGGCGTAGTCTTCAACGATGACTTCACCGGACTTCTGGCGGGTCTCGATGGGACACACGTGGTTGCCGACGGCCTGTACTACCTGGCCATCGGCGATTATGACTGCGATGCTCTGAACCCCGGCGGTTTGGACATCTGGCACGATGGTTCGCCTTACAGTGGCCAGTATGCTCCGGATGGTCCTGGTGCACCCGGTCCAGTCGCTAGTTGGAACTACGGAGTGGGTAGTGGTGACTATGAGATCACCCTGACCGGTGCGACGTTTGCCGTTCCGGCACCCGGTGCTCTTGCACTTCTTGGACTGGCGGGTCTGGTCTCCCGTCGTCGACGCTAAGCCGAATCTGAATCTCTCTCGGCATTAGACACTGCAAATTGCCACGCCGGCTTACGCCGGCGTGGTTCTTTTTGTGCATTGAATGTTAAAGCCGTCTTAAATATCCGAAATAAATTGTCTTCTCGATCACTATTCAATTGCCCCCGGGAAATCATGGTTCAAAATATCTGATGTAAGGATGTCACCCCCCTCATATTGGGGCGGGATTGTTGTGGGTTTGCCTGAAGAGAGAGTGATGGTGCTGAAGAACAGCACTGTGATTTGGCAGGATGCCGACGTGTTGTCTTGAAGTTGCTGTGATCTGCTCTCATTGTGAGATGCAGTTGATTGTTTTTCTCTCTCGTCTTTCTTGTCTTCAACTCCCGTGATCGCATTCCGTGGGGGCGGGGGAGGGAAGGCAGAAGGAAAGAAAGGTTCAAGACTAGGAGACACGATTATGAGAGTATTTTTAACCGCCGTTGCTGCCGTTGGCCTCATGAGTAGCGCGGCACTGGCAAATCCATGGTTTGAGCAAGGTGATGCCGGCGATTTCCCGGCCGGTACGTACCAGGTCACTCAAGGTTTCGGACCACTCACCACCATCCACGGTGCAACGAATTCGGCAACGCAGGATTGGGTTGATTCCTACTGCATCAAAATCACGGACGTGCAGGCATTCTATGCCACGACCAATTCGGCATATGATTCCAATGCCATGGCAGATTGGGATACGCGACTCTTCCTGTGGGATCTGCAGGGCAACCTCATCATGGCAAATGATGACACTCCATCCCCGTGGTCCTCACTTCAGTCTTTGTTGACTGATCCCAGCACGTATCCTCATGTGCTGTACAACGATCCGCAGTACATCATTCCTGATGAGTGCTACATTCTCTCAATCACGGGCTACAGCAACGATGCGATGGATGCCACCAATACCGCAATGGTTGCGTTCGGTTCAGATTTCGATGCATTGCATGGGCAGGCTCCTGGAACAGGACCGTTCAGCCACTGGGAGAATCTTGGTGCTACTGGCGAATATACGATCGCCCTGAACGGTTGCACGTTCTGTGTACCCGCTCCCGGTACACTGGCACTTCTTGGATTTGCCGGACTTGTTATGCGTCGTCGACGCTAAGCCGAAACTGAATTCTCGACAAAAGACACTGCAAATGACCACGCCGGAAACCCCGGCGTGGTTCTTTTGATGTGAAGTCTGTGGATTATTTGTGTGATGGAAAGGGGCGGGTGTGGGGGGGGATTATGCTGCGACTGCCTGGGCATATCCCGGCAACAAAATATCATCATCGGCTAAATCAGCATGAGCATGCTTGAGTTGTTTGAGGAGTTGTGCAATATCAACTCGAACGCGGAACAACTGTAGATCACCGAGTTGCCAGAGGATGACTGCAGTGTCGATGTGATCGATCGACTGCACCGCATCGGAATTGAGTAATCGGATGAGCGTTGCCATACCGCGATCCAAAGCCTGTCGGGCCGGCGACGATGCTTCTTCTTCGAATTGGGCCATGCCGACCTGGAGTCCGCGCAATGCGATGGCAGATGCCGCGAGTTCCGGGGAAGCGCTCCGGCCAAAGAAGCCAGAACTGTTTTGATGCTTCAACAGCTTGTAAACGAGGTCATCGATGAGGGGAGAAGAGCTGTACGTCAGCTCGACGGTTCTCTGCAGTGCAAGGCCCAGTGCAGCCGGTGCATCCAGCGGCGGTTGACACAGGCGGGAAATGACGGCCGGGGCATAGCAGCGTCCATTACCCAGGATTCGCTGGATCAGCGGGCGGTAGGATTTTGACTTGATCATACGACTGATATTTTGCGGACTAATCATTGTCAGCCTCCCATCAATGGTCACATAAAGTCTCACTGTCATTATGACTGGAAAATGTTCGGGTGTCCAGTAAAATGTTAGGTAAAATTTCGGGTAGAGATCAAATATATCGAATTTCACCGATTTGTGGTGGCTCAAAGTGTGACTGAAGATATAAAAGAGGTTGGAAAGATCAGACCGGCTTTCCGAACAATAGGATGAGGCGGATCCTCGGTTCATCACCAGGGCGCGTGCGATGAAAGCCGCCGAGTTGCCGGAGCTATGGAAAGGGAAAACAATGGACCAGCCAATGAACCAGCCTTACATTCAACCGCAGGTGGTGGTTATGCCGCCTCGGACAGGGAATGCCCTGGGAGTCTTTGGATTTCTGATTGCCCTGGTGGGATTGTTCATTCCCACGGGGATTGTCTCACTGCTGGGTCTGGTGTTATGCCTGGCTGCAATCGGGCGATCGCCGCGCGGTTTTGCAATCTTCGGCGTGATCCTGGGCTTGCTGGGATCACTGTTCTGGCTCATCGTCATGATCGGAGCGCTGATTCTCGGTCTGATTGCTGCGTTCTTCGGTGCAATCTTTGTTGCCGGTGCATTCATGCTCGTGCAGCCGGAGGTGGTTGAGGTGACCACCGACATGATCAACGTCGCCATCGCCGTTCAGGATTATGCGCAACAGAATGATGAGATGCCCGAAGAGATCGATTTACTGAGCCTTGGGGTTGCCAGTTCTACCGATCCCTGGGGCAAGCCATACAAACTTGTTCTGATTGATGACGAA
The DNA here is from genome assembly GCA_028278245.1 of Phycisphaerales bacterium. Classification (GTDB taxonomy): domain Bacteria; phylum Planctomycetota; class Phycisphaerae; order Phycisphaerales; family SM1A02; genus JANQEQ01. The sequence continues at coordinate 130,065 of JANQEQ010000097.1, forward strand.
CCGGGATTTGATGTCATCAGCAACGGCCCGGATGGTGTCTTTGATACCCGTGATGATGTGTTGTTGAGCAGACTGGACCACCTCTGGGAAAATGCCTGTGAGAACTTCGGCGAAAAGATGGAGGAGTTCGGCGAGAAAATGGAACGCCTCCAGCGATGCAACTCATCCTGCACCACGATCACATTTGAGAGTGATGACTGCTGCCCCAAGGGCGATTATGCTTCAACCTATGAAGACAAGGTCCGACAACACCTGCTCGTAGCACCGGATAGTGAGGCGGTGATCAGGATCGAAGTCCCTGCGGATACTGGAATTCCTGTGATTGTTGAGCCTGTGGAAGAGCCTGCTGAACCGGAGAAACCCAAGAAGTCGGACAAGCCCGCAAAGCCGAAACACTCAGGGAAACCAGTGTAAGATACTCATTACCCAAAATTCACAAAGTTGAGCCATGATTGCTCGCGCATCGCGACTGATCTTACCCTGCGCTCAAAGCCAACATTGATGAGGAGCAAACCATGAGTCATTTTGCGTATGACCCGACAGTGCAACATCGTCAGAGTAACGGTCTGGGGCTTGCGGGATTTATCTGTTCACTGGTCGGTTTTGTTTTGGGTGTCCTTACCGGTGTGGGTGGGTTGCTCTGTTTTGTGGGTTTGATCATGAGTCTGATCGCGCTGGGGCGGCAACCTCGAGGATTTGCCGTGGCCGGTGTAATCCTGGGGCTGCTTGGATGTTGCGCGGGAATTCTGATCCTTTTATTCCTCGGATTGGGGATTCTCACCTTGATCGGTGTGGGAGCAGCATTCGTGATGACTGAAGGTGAGCAGATCGAAATCACATCGGATATGATCCGTATCACAACAGCAATCCAGCAATATCAACAGGAGAATCGTGTCCTGCCCGCCAGCCTGGATGTGCTCAATCTTGAAACATCAGCAATACTGGATCCATGGGGTAATCGGTATCAATACCACTTCAGCGAAGATTCTGAGTTGGAGTTTGACCTCATCAGCCCCGGCAAAGATGGCATGCCTGGCAGCGAGGATGATATTCACCTCACAAAGCTCGACGAAGCGTGGGATCTGGCGTGGGAAGATTTCATGCGGCGGATGGAAGAAGGTGATTTCAGCGCAGAAAAACCAACGGGTGAGCAGGAGTAATCCCCCCCCACCCCCCCACACAAATCCGCATCTTCCTCGCTTCGCTCGTCAGAAGCGGCTTCTATTGGGTGAAAGCCGCGCCTGAGCGCAGCGAAGACGCGGATTTATGAGGGGAGCCGCCAATCTGGCAGGTGAACGGACTCCACAAGCCGAAAAGACGGCTGATATCCCCCTGAATGGGGTTGTGAGGGCGGTTTTTTTGGCATCTACCTTGCCCCATTGATCAGTGACCGAACAGGGGCGGTCAGTCAATGGAACCCCTACTCTCGCATGAGAGGAGATTAATTATGTCCAAAATCATCGGAATTGACCTTGGAACGACCAACTCCGTCGTCGCCGTCATGGAAGGCGATCAGCCCAAGGTTCTCATCAACTCGACCGGGAACCGCACGACATCTTCCGTCGTTGCGTTTACTGATAAGGGTGAGCGTCTTGTCGGCCAGCCGGCCCGTCACCAGCAGGTTACTAATCCCAAGCATACGATCTACTCGATCAAGCGCTTTATGGGCCGCCGACACAACGAGGTTCATAGCGAAGAAAAGATTGTGCCCTACCCCATCACGGGTGGTGAGGATGAACTCGTCAAAGTGCAGGTTCGTGATAAGGAATTCACTCCGCCTGAACTCTCAGCCATGATCCTGCAGGATCTGAAGAAGACCGCGGAAGATTATCTGGGTGAGACCGTCGATCGTGCCGTGATCACCGTTCCCGCATATTTCAATGACTCGCAGCGTCAGGCCACGAAAGATGCCGGGGAAATTGCCGGCTTGAAAGTCGAGCGCATCATCAACGAGCCGACCGCAGCGGCACTGGCGTATGGTCTGGAAAAGAAAGCCAACGCACGCATCGCAGTGTTCGACCTCGGCGGCGGCACTTTTGATATCTCAATCCTCGATGTCGGTGACGGCGTGTTTGAAGTGCTCGCATCCAATGGTGACGGCCACCTGGGCGGTGATGACTTTGATCAATGCCTGATCGACTACATCGCAGAAGAGTTCCGCAAGAAGGAAGGTATCGATATCCGTGAAGATTCCATGGCCCTGCAGCGGCTCAAGGAAGCAGCAGAAAAAGCCAAGTGCGAACTGTCACAACAAATGGAAACCACGGTCAATCTGCCCTTCATCACGGCGGACCAGAGCGGTCCCAAGCACCTGCAGGAAACGATTTCCCGCGCGAAGTTTGAATCACTTTGCACCGCACTGTTTGATCGACTCCGAGGTCCGTGCAAGATGGCACTGAGCGATGCATCAATCGATCCGAGTAAGATTGATGACGTCATCATGGTTGGTGGTTCGACCCGCATTCCCAAGGTGCAGGAGATTGCCAAGGAGATCTTCCAGTGCCAGGACGTCAATCGTTCGATCAATCCCGATGAAGTCGTTGCTATCGGCGCTGCAATTCAGGGTGGTGTGCTGCAGGGCGATGTGAAAGATGTTCTGTTGCTTGATGTCACCCCGCTCAGCCTCGGTGTGGAGACACTCGGCGGCGTGATGACCAAGCTCATCGAAAAGAACACCACCATTCCCACCAGTAAGAAGGAAATCTTCTCCACCGCCGCGGACAACCAGACCTCGGTGACCATTCACGTACTCCAGGGTGAGCGCGAGTTTGCGGCGGATAACCGCACACTTGGCCGCTTCGATCTGACTGATATTCCCCCGGCACCGCGCGGTATGCCGCAAATCGAAGTCGAGTTTGCCATCGACGCCAACGGCATCATCAATGTCTCTGCGACTGATAAGGCAACCGGCAAGAGCCAGAAGATCGAAATCACCGGCTCTTCGGGCATGTCAAAAGATGAAATCGACAAGATGAAACGTGAAGCCGAGGAACATGCGGCTGAAGATAAAGCCCGTCGTGAACTGGTTGATCTGAAAAATCAGGCCGAGCAACACATCCATGTGACGAATCAGTCACTGGAAGAGCACGGCGATAAGATTTCATCTGAAGTGCGAGGTAACATTGAATCTGCCGTCGACAACCTGAAAGATAAAATCAAGGGTGATGACAAGGATGCAATCGAAGCCGCGCTGAAACAACTCAGCGATGCGTCAATGGAGTTGGGCAAAGCGGTGTATGAAGCGACCGCAGCCCAGCAGTCAGCCGCACCGGGTCAGGAACCATCCGAAGGTGGTGGTGACAGTGGGGGAGATGACGGCGGCGATGATGTGATTGATGCAGAGTATGAAGTCAAGGAAGATTCCTGAACATTCCCAATAGTTTCCTCAGCTCCCTATTCCCCCTCCACACGAAGCCCGCAGGACTCCCCTTCCCGCGGGCTTTGCCGTTTTAACTTGAGCTGATGTTGGTTTGGCCTGAAGGCAATTCTACGATATTGTGATTGTGAACCCGTTTCATAAGGATGCAATATCAATGACCACGGCAATGACCTCAAATAGTCTGGAACTTGGAAGCGAATTCATGAACAACGATAACGCCGCGATCGACTTAGCCGGCGTGAAAAGCTGGTGTGAGGAGTTCCAGAACAATCCGCAATATCGACTTGCGCAAAATGCTGTCACGCAGAATGATCTGGGTGATGTCGCACTGGACCGCTCAGTGGTCACCGGTATTGACCATACATTCTCCCACAAGCTCGATGACTGGAAAGTGACGAACCAGAAGAAGTCGGGACGATGCTGGATGTTTGCTGCGCTGAACCTGTTCCGTGTCGGTGCGATGAAAAAAATGAACATCAAGGAGTTTGAGTTCAGCCAGAACTATCCCCTGTTCTGGGACAAATTTGAGCGGGCTAATTACTTCCTCGAGGCGATTATTGAAACGGCGGATCGCCCGATCGACGATCGAACGGTGTGTTTCCTGCTGGATCATCCGGTTGATGACGGCGGGCAATGGAACATGTTCATCAATCTCCTCAACAAGCACGGCGCGGTACCTCAATCCGTCATGCCGGAAACAAAGAGTTCGTCCCACACTCTGTTCATGAATCGTACTCTTGTTCATAAACTACATGAAGGTGCTCGTTCTCTGCGTGAACTTCATTCTGCCGGTGCGTCAATTGAAAAATTACGGGCGGAGAAGAACGAGATTCTCAAGGTGATCTACCGCATGCTCTGCATCCATCTCGGTACTCCACCGCGGAGATTCGATTGGCAATGGCGCGATGAGGATAAGGAATTCCATCGTGACTCTGAGATGACTCCTCTTGAATTTGCTGATAAGTACATCACACTGCCCCGGGACGAGTACGTCTGCATCGTCAACGACACACGTCAAAGCAGTCCCTACGGTAAGACCTTCACCGTGAACTATCTGGGCAATGTTGTAGGTGGCGAGATCGTCAAGTATCTCAATGTCGAAATCGATGTGATGAAAGATATTGCAATGCGCACCATCATGGATGGCGAGCCGGTCTGGTTCGGCTGCGATTCGGGTAAGATGATACGCCGCGATATGGGTTTGTGGGATGCGAAATTGTTTGATTACAACACACTCTATGACACACAGTTCAACCTGGAAAAGGAAGAAAGGTTGAACTATCACCAGACCTGCATGACACACGCCATGCTCTTTACCGGTATCGATGTGGTGAATAACAAACCCCGCAAATGGCGTGTGGAAAACAGTTGGGGTGATGACAACACCGGTGCCAAGGGTTTCTTTGTTATTAGTGATTCCTGGTTTGATGAGCACATGTTCGAGATCGCAGCGCGGAAATCTTATCTTCCCAAGTCACTTCAAGCGGCGCTGGATGAAACACCCATAGTGCTTCCACCCTGGGATCCCATGGGCGCATTGGCGAAGACACAATAAACCGCGCCCTCACCATCGCGGATGTAGAAAGAGAAGAACATTTTTAGTCGTTCGGCGGTTTTGGTTTGTCCTTATCACCACCGAGCAATCCGCCGATACCCTGCAGTGCATCATCGACCTTCTCGCCGACCTGTTCGACATTGCCGATCACTTCTTCCGCCCGCCCGGTTACTTCCTCCAGTCGGCCACCGAATTCAGTCATCATGCCGATCCCCAACTCGTTCAGTGATTCGAGATTGACGAGTTTATTCTGGATGTCACCGATGAGTTCAACGGGTAAGCCAACACCCTTTTGCACGATCGCGGCAAAGACCGCCTTGACGAGCACGCCGGAGAGTTCAGACAACAGCACACCGCCATCTGTTCCACTACCTACGTTGGTGAGGTGAATTTCATCAATTTCCAGGTCGAGCTTCGTAACTTCACCGCCGATCTGAATGAGATCAACGTGCACATCAATGTCGCGCACATACACATCACGGATAATAAATTGCTTGCCCAATTCGGTTTCTTCAGTGGGGGTCGTCTCTTCAGATTCAAAGCGTTTCAGGTTATCGAGGATAACATCGTAGTTCGCTTTGCCTACCTTCTTTTCCAGGTTCATATCAACGCCGGTCAGGATCAATGCGGGCAATTCCACGACATCCTGGCGGAGTGAACCCAGCGTGACCGAGACATCGCCCTGATTGAGATTGAGAAAGTGGGCTGTTTCATAGTTGGGGGGATTCGTGACGTTCAGGCCGGACATGGAAAATTCACCGGTGAAGATACCGACATCAGCCGAGTCCAGCGTGGTGTCAACCCCCAGTGCGTAACTGCCGCCTTCTTCAATGCCGGCCTTGGCGATATGGTCGATGTAAAAGAACAGAACCAGAACCACGAGTATCAGAATGACAACCAGTGCGACCAATGGTGAAAGGATCTTCTTCATGATGGTGCTCCCGAATGTGAATATTATGTGTTTGTAATGCGCCTTGTTCCTGCGCTTTGTGTGGGGGGTGGGGGGATTAGATGTGTGTATCTATGATACCAAGCATTCCGAGGATGCAACTGATAAAGCCGTTGAGGGTGAAGAAGGCCAGGGTTATTTTCGCGGTTCCCCAGCGCGTGATCGTGATATGCTCAATGATCAGCAGCACGATCATCAGACCTACTCCCACAGCAAAGAGATCGCCCAAACGTTCATCAACCCGGGCGGCAAAGATAAGCGAGATCACGGCAACCAGATGTAACAGACGGCTGATCCACCGCGCCCCACGCACACCAAACCTGGCGGGGATGCTTTTTAATCCCTGGGCTTGATCAACTGCTACATCCTGCAGGGCGTAAATCACATCAAATCCTGCCACCCACAGCAACACCATAAGGCTCAGAAACCAGAGCACTGGTTGATGGACGATGGCCGGGGGATGAATGGCAAGCGCAGCCGCCAGCGGACTTAATGCCAGTGATGAACCCAGGTAGAAATGACAGAGCCATGTAAACCGCTTGAAATATGCATACGCGCTGATCCACACCAGTACCGGCACACTCAAAAACGTTGGCCACCAGTTTTTCCAGAAAATTCCAAACGCAACACATACTCCAAGAAATAATGCGGCATTCAGGAGCAAGGTAATGATCGCAAATCTGACTGAAAGTTGACCGGAGGGTAGAGCGCGCCGAGCTGTGCGGGGATTATCTGCATCGATGCGACGATCGATGAGGCGATTTGCCGTCATCGCCACGGTTCGGGCAAAGACCATCGCCAGAATAATGAGCAGCAGCGGCCAGAACATATTTCCCAACCACCACAAGCCTGGCCAGAACGCTTCATCGGGATCTTCGGGGAGAACCAGCCATTCTTCCCCCGCCATCACCGCCGCTAATAATGCAAAGGGCAATGCGAAGATGCTGTGCGCGATCTTGATATCACCGGCGAAGATGCGCAGCGATCCGATGAAACCAGGTTGTTCTGAGGGAGCGGTTGGGCTCTCCACGTTGATTATCCTCACGCTATTTTTTCGGGACGTCGCCGGTGTCGGTCATGTATTGCGCGTAATCTTCAATACGCATGGTGGCCGTGGGCAGTTCACTCTCGGGAAGTGAGTCAGCCATCGGCGCGAAAAATTCATCAGTCAGGTCCATCAACTTGATCAGATACTTCACCTGCGCGTGGAATAAACCCAGCACACGGAACGGCCAGACTGGGTACTCCACGACCTTGGGCTGATTCGGGAGTGCGGCGGCGAATCGTTCGGTCGCTTCCCGATAGGTGAGGCGCTCCGGTCCCTGCACATAACAGATCTGATTGAGTGGTTGATCCGTGGTGAGCGTGGCGATCACCTGACGTCCCAGATCATCGCCGGCCACCCAGCGCAGCTTGGTATTGCGATAGCGCAGCATCATGATTTTGTTTTTCATCATGAACAGGGGAAGGGATTCCATGAACCACGTGGGGCGAAAGATGGTGGTGGCAATATTGGATTCCATCCAGGCGCGATCAACTTCCGCCTTGGCGGCTGCCGGCCACCATGCGTCTGCAGCTTCCTCCACCCCGATGGCGGATATTCGACCCAGGCGCTGGATGCCTGATCGCTCGGCGACCTGGAGTACGGTCATCGCACCGTTCCCGTCCGGATCCCAGGCCGGACGTTTACGCGTCACACTGTTTTCCAAGTTGGTATAGACAGCATCAACGCCGCGCATTGCGGCTTCGATTGATGCAACATCGCGGAGGTCGCCTGGGACCAGCTCCACACTTCCGGGCAGGAGCCGTTGCGCACGCTCGACATCGCGCACCAGAGCGCGGATGTTCAATCCTTCACGAGCCATTCTCCGCACGACCGGCCGGCCGAGCATTCCCGTGCCGCCGATGATGAGCACATGTAACGGTTGATTCGTATTTGTCGTCATATGAGGGATTATAAACTTGCCTTCAGGGGTTATCTTGCGATACTGATGCCCACTCGTTCCTTTTTATCTACCAGTGTTTTTGATTATTAGAGGATGATATTTCCCATGGCCAAGGTCAAAACCGCCATCACCCCGACCCGAGATGAAAACTACCCGGAGTGGTTTCAGCAGGTAATCCGTGCGGCGGATCTGGCTGAGCCTAGCCCGGTGCGCGGGTGCATGGTCATCAAGCCCTGGGGATATTCACTCTGGGAACGGATGCAGGCGACGCTCGATGGCATGTTCAAAGCCACGGGGCACGAGAATGCCTACTTCCCGTTGTTCATTCCGCTTTCCTTTATGGAAAAGGAAGCCGAGCACGTGGAAGGCTTTGCCAAGGAGTGCGCGGTGGTCACGCACCATCGACTCGAAGCTGGACCGGACGGCGGATTGATCCCGGCCGGGGAGTTGGAAGAACCGCTGGTCGTGCGTCCCACCAGTGAAACGATCATCGGTGCGATGTTTGCCAAGTGGGTGGAGTCGTATCGCGACTTGCCGCTGTTGATCAATCAGTGGGCGAATATCGTCCGCTGGGAGATGCGCACACGGATGTTCCTGCGCACCACGGAATTCCTCTGGCAGGAAGGTCACACCGCCCATGCCACGCAACAAGAAGCGGAAGAGGAAACACGGCGCATGCTTGATGTGTATGCGCAGTTTGCCGAGCGGCACATGGCAATGCCGGTCATCAAAGGTGAGAAGTCGGAGGCGGAACGTTTCCCGGGGGCGGTCAAAACCTACAGCATCGAAGCGATGATGCAGGATCGAAAGGCGCTGCAGTCCGGGACGTCACATTACTTGGGCCAGAATTTCGCCAAGGCTTCGGACATCAAATACCTCGATGAAAACGGATCGCTCCAACACGCGTGGACGACTTCCTGGGGTGTCTCGACCCGACTCATCGGCGGGGTAATCATGTCGCATAGTGATGATGACGGATTGATCCTTCCCCCGCGGATTGCGCCGGCGCATGTGGTGATCATTCCGATCACGTTCAAGGCGGATGACCCGGATGCGGTGATGAATTACTGTCACAAGCTGGCTGATGATTTACGCGTGATCAGTTTTCACGGTCGATCGATTGAGGTGCAGATCGATCAACGAGATATGCGTGGTGGTGATAAGGTATGGTCGTGGATAAAGAAAGGCATCCCGATTCGGCTGGAAATTGGGCCGCGTGATGTGGCCCAGGATGCAGTTTTTATGGGGCGACGCGATAAGGCTCACAAGGAAAAGCAATCCCTGCCACGCATGGAATTCGTGGAACAGATCAGCTCGATCCTCGATGAGATGCAGAGCAATCTGTATGACCGCGCTTTGTCATACCGGGATCAGAATCTGGTGAAGATCGATACGAAAGAGGACTTTTACGAGTTCTTTACCGCTCCCAAGGCCGCAGAGAACGCTCCGATACCGATTCACGGAGGATTTGCGCTGACACATTGGTCCGGAGATCCGGAAGTTGAGGCACGTATCAATGATGACCTGAGTGTAACAATCCGATGTATACCGCTGGAAGACCTCGGTGATGGCGAAGGTTTATGTCCATTTAGCGGCGAAAAAAGTCGACAACGTGTGATATGGAGCAAAGCCTATTAATGGCGACTCGTCTTGCATAGTGGATTAATTGGCAATTTTAAAGGGTGTCTTTCCGGGGCATTTTAAGTACAATCGAAGCAGTACTGGAATTATGAGACCCAAACAGGGGAGGGGAGGAGTTATCTCAATGAAAAATGTGCTCAATCTGTTAACTGTCTCAGTGTCACTATGCGCGTGTGCTGTTTCACTTGCGACGAGTGTAAACGAACCGGAATTTAAAGTGTGGCAGGAACTGGATGCCAGTGGAAAGGCAGTTCCACATTACTCCATCAGATTGAGAGATGGAACGTATAGCGAGCCACGAGCAACCTCATACGAGTTGAAACTCAGATATGAGCAATTTGATCCTCTTGCGGTGAGTTCAAGGCGTGCGATCGATCACAGGCTCTCATCCAATGATGAAACAAATCTGTACATCGTTCAGTTCCACACTCAACCGCTGGAATCCTATCGTCAAAGACTTCGCGCTTACGGTGCGGAAGTCTATAGTTATCTCGCGCATCACAGCCACATCGTAAGGATGGATCCGGTCATCAGCCGCGCGGTGGAAACACTCCCCTGCGTGCGCTGGGTTGGGTCTTTTCATCCTGCCTATCGACTTGATGAGTCGATTCTTGAGGCGATCGCCCTCGGTGAAGATAACACGACGATGCACACCTTTTCCGTTCAGGTTTTTCAGCGCGGTTTGCAGCAGCAGCAAACAGTAGCGGATCGTATCATCGCGCTGGGTGGTTCGATCATGAATACATCATCAGACGGTTTCCGTATGACGGTGATCATGAACCTGAATCAACTCATGGATGTGGTTCGCATGGATGAGGTGCATTTCATCGATCCCTGGGGTCCGGGTGAGACAGATATGAATATCGTGCGAGAGATCGGTGGCGCGAACTATGTTGAATCCATGGGTGGCTTTACGGGAGACGGAGTACGAGGTGAGATCTTTGATATCGGATTCAATGAGAATCATCCGGAATGGCTCTATCCGCCGATTATTCACCAGGACGGAGGGTACGGGAGCCATGGTACAAGCTGTTATGGCATCAATTTTGCCCAGGGGCTTGATCCAAATGCGCGCGGCCTTCTCCCTGATGGTCAGGGTATATTCTGTTATTACGGTGCTTCCACCCAATTTGGTGGTTCGTACACCCGCCTTCAATTGAACACTGAAGCAACTGATCCGAACGGGCCGTACCGCTCGGTTTTCCAGACATCAAGTGTTGGCAGCCCGCGGGACACGCAGTACACGACTATATCCGCAGAAACCGATGACTATTTATTCCAGGTTGATTACCTCAGTTGTCAATCGATGAGTAATGCTTACCTTGAACCGCAAACCCGTCCCCAGGCCTGGGCCAAAAACATCGTCGGCGTCGGGGGTATTGTTCATCACAATACAATCGATCGAGGTGATGACTACTCTGATGGAAGTACGGGACCGGCTGCCGACGGTCGTATCAAACCGGAACTTGCCCATTTTTATGAAAACATTTACACCGCGGGTTCCGGTAGTGGTTATACCCAGTTCGGCGGTACGTCCGGTGCAACACCTTGTACCGCTGGTCACTTCGGACTTATGTTCCAGATGTGGCATGAAGGTGTATTCCCCGGCTTCGGTGGTGGTGCGACGGTGTTTGACAGCAGACCCAAATCGACCACTGCAAAAGCATTGCTGATCAATACCGCCTATCGGTACGATTGGAATTCCGGTGGTCCCAACAGCAACATGTGGCGCACCCGCCAGGGATGGGGTATGGCCCATGTTGGCGAGCTGTATGACTACCGCAACAAGATGCTCATCGTTGATGAATCAGATGTTTTGGAAAACCTGGGGAGTACAGCATACGTGCTGACTGTGCCGGCCAACGAACCGGTTTTTCGGGCTACGATGGTGTATCTCGATCCGGCCGGAAATCCCGGTTCAAATGTTCATCGCATCAATGATCTCAGCCTCAGGGTGACATCCCCAACTGATGCGGTGTATTGGGGTAATAACGGATTGATGGATGACAACTGGTCTACTACCGGTGGCTCTTCCAATACCGTCGATACGACGGAAAATGTATTCGTTCAAAATCCCTCACCGGGCCAGTGGATAGTCGAAGTAATCGCCAGTGAGATTAATGAAGATAGTCACGTGGAAACACCGGAGATTGATGCGGATTATGCGCTTGTAGTCACCGGCGTAGTATTGGATGTGTGCCTCGCTGATCTTACCGGCGATGATCAGGTTAACATTGATGACATCTTTGCAGCGTTGGGTCTCTGGGGCGATTGCCCTGATCCCTGCCCACCCTATTGTGCCGGCGACCTCACCGAAGATTGTACGGTTAACATTGACGATATCTTCGCGATCCTCGGTATGTGGGGACCGTGCAACTAGGGACAACCCTGAATAATACTGAGTTGGATATGAATACGAACCGCAGGTTAATTCCCTGCGGTTTTTTATTTTAAATATCAGGCTGAATATTCGTAGGTAAAATCGATGAATTGATCTTGGATAATCGTGGATGAGGATTATACTCCTTAATAGAAATCCGTGTATGGTACGAGGCAAGGGTAACCATGTTGCTTGCCGGGGAAGTGGAGGAGTAAAACCATGCAACAGTCATTCAAATGCAAAACGGTTTTTGATCTTGTTCACACGATCATAGTGTGTGTGCCATTCGTCTGGGGAACGATAGTCTCCGCTGATGGCGGATCGATCGTCGTGTTGGGAGACTACAATTCGATTCTGCATTTTGTCCCAAATCCAAATATGGATTTCATAGCCCTGTCTGCAGGGAATTCCCACGGTCTGGGTTTGAGGTCAGATGGCTCGATAGAGGCGTGGGGAAGCAATACCTACGGTGAATGCAACGTTCCGGGTCCCAATGCAGACTTTGTGGCAGTTGCGGGTGGTCAATATTTTAGTCTTGGCTTAAAAGCAAACGGCTCGATCATCGCATGGGGAAGGAATAATGATGGTCAGTGCGCTGTCCCGAACCCGAACTCTGATTTCATTGCAGTGTCAGCAGGTGGTGATCACGGTCTGGGATTGAAGTCGGACGGTTCGATTGTGGCCTGGGGCGACAACGGCCAAGGCCAATGTGATGTCCCGGATCCGAACAGTGAATTCATTGCGATCTCTGCCGGGGACAACAGGTATAGTCTCGGTTTAAAATCCGACGGTACTGTTCTTATGTGGGGGCGCAACGCGGAAAATCCTGATCCCAACGAAGACTTCGTCGCAATCTCCGCAGGTCGGTTCCACCGTCTCGGTTTAAAATCAGACGGATCAATTTTCACATGGGGGAGCAATTCCTTCGGCCAGTGTGATGTACCCGATCCGAACGCGGATTTTATTACTATCGCAGCCGGAACGAATCATAGTCTCGGCCTCAAGTCCGATGGCTCGATCGTGGCCTGGGGCAATAACAACCACAATCAATGCAACGTACCGAATCCGAACACTGAATTCATCGCCCTCTCTGGGGGGTCTTCATACAGCGCAGGTTTGAAGAGTGTGTCCTTAGGGGCGTGCTGCATCCCTGGCGAATTATGTCAATTCACGACACTGATGGATTGTGAGCTTGTACTCGGTGGTACTTACCTGGGTGACGGTGTGAATTGCGAACCACACCCATGCGTGGGAGCTTGCTGTCTGAACGGAGGTGTTGAGTGTATCGATACCGTTACAATTTTTGATTGCGAGTTCACGTATGGAGGGATGTGGCAGGGTACTGACACATCATGTGTAACCATCAATTGCGCCGACGTTTTTAAAGTCGTGGCTGACGACGAAGAGCCGATGGATCATTTTGGCAGTGCAATAGCAGTTGACGGCGATACGGCAGTCATCGGAGCACCAAATTGGGATCCCTGGGATTCTGCTGCGTATGTGTTCCAGAAGACAGGTTCACATTGGGAGCAAGTAGCGCAGCTACTGCATGACACCGGTGCACATTATACGTTTGGTGATTCCGTAGCCATCTCAGGGGACACAATTGTGGTTGGATCGTGGTACAAGGACGGAGTAAGCCCCGGCTCGGCACATGTGTATACCAAGCCGATCGGGGGTTGGTCCGGGATGATTTACGAGAGTGCTCAATTGTTTGCCAGTGATGGTGACTACGATGATTTATACGGCAAATCGGTTTCGATCTCCCCTCATGACATCTTTGGTGAAGTCATTGTGGTGGGAGCTCCGAATAGTTTTTGGCATTTGACATCAGGAACGGCGTATGTATACCACAAGCCAAGTGGCGGCTGGTCCGGGAACATTTACGAGGATGCTAGACTTCTTTCCAGTGATGGTGAACAGGGTGATTCCTTTGGGTGGTCTGTTTCCATCGAGGGTGATGTCGTGGTGGTCGGAGCCAACGAGGATGATGACAATAGTGAAGATTCCGGTTCAGCGTATGTCTTCGTGGGACCATACGATCCGAGGAGATCGGAGTGGTATTTCGAAAGTGCTAAACTGCTCCCCACCGTTGGTGCTAAAAATGATTTTTTCGGGGGAGCACTATCTCTGTCAGGTGATACGGTCGTTGTCGGAGAATCCCATCACCATGAATATGATTTTGATTCTGTCTACGTGTTTGAAAAACCCGCAGGCGGCTGGTCCGGGACACTCAATGAAAATGCCCGGCTTGTGGCCAGTGATGTTGAAATGAGTGATCAATTTGGGGTATCGGTTTCGATCTTCGATGATACGATTGCCGTGGGTGCAAAAAGGGATGATGACAACGGCGAGAATTCCGGATCAGCGTACATATTTCGAAAGCCCATCAGCGGCTGGACAGGGATTGTGAACGAAGATTCCAAGCTCTCGCCGAGTGATGGGTTTATGGACGATGAGTTCGGTACATCCGTCCTCGTTACCGAAAACATGGTGGTAGTCGGAATGCCTTACGACGATACTTGCTCCGGCTATCCATATTGCAATTCCGGTTCCGTATATATCTTCAATATCAGTACGACTCCATGCCCGGCAGACCTCACCGGCGACGATCAGGTAAACATCGATGATATCTTCGCAGCGTTGGGTCTCTGGGGCGATTGTCCTGATCCCTGCCCACCCTATTGTGCCGGCGACCTCACCGAAGATTGCACGGTTAACATTGATGATATCTTCGCGATCCTCGGCATGTGGGGGCCGTGTGATTGATTGGTTATACCGATCCGAGAGGTGATTATCCCACAGGAAGACCTCGGTGAAGGTGAAGGTTTATGTCCATTTAGCGGCCAAAAAAGACGATAACGTGTAATATGAGACAATGAGTATTAATATTCGCAGGTTATGGGGTATAGTAATAGTGTGGGGATTCGATAATACGGGGCTTGGTGCTCAGATGGGGGGGGTGTGATAATCGAAACCCCCGGGGGGAGGAGAGGAGTCAATCAAATGGATAACGCGATGAAACCACTTGCAGTGTGTCTGACGTTATGTGTATGTGCTTCGTTGCACGCTTTGGATGTCAATGAACCAGAATTCAAGCTGTGGCAGGAAGTAGATGCCAGGGGGAAGTCAGTACCGTACTACTCGATCAAATTGAAAGATGGAATGTACAGCGAGCCGCGCGCTACTTCCTACGAATTGAAGCTCCGGTATGAGCAGTTCACGCCGCTGGTAGATGGCACCAAGCGAATGATCGATGACAAGCTCACATCTGGTCGTGACACGAATCTTTACATCGTGCAGTTCCACACCCAACCACTGGAATCCTATCGCAAGCAGCTTCGCGCTCATGGCGTGGAAGTCTACAGCTATCTACCACGTCACAGTCACATCGTCAGGATGGATTCAGCTATTCGCAATAGAGTCGAAGCACTCCCCTGTGTGCGGTGGGTTGGGCAATTCCACCCTGCGTATCGACTTGATGAATCGATTCTAGATGACATCGCGCGCGGTGATGATGATTCTGAAATGCAAACGTACTCTATTCAAGTATTCCAGCGTGGCATGGAACATCAACAGAATGTAGCGGATCGCATCAAAACGCTGGGCGGTTCGATCATGAATACTTCACCGGACGGTTTCCGTATGACAGTGGTCATGAACCTGAACCAGCTTATGAACGTGGTGCGTATGGATGAAGTGCATTTCATCGATCCCTGGGGGCCGGGTGAAGTGGACATGGACATTGTGCGCGAGATCAGCGGCGCGAACGACATCGAAGCGCTGGGGGGTTTCTCTGGAGAAGGTGTTCGTGGAGAAATTTTCGATTCGGAGCTCCTACTAACTCATCCGGAATGGCTCAATCCGCCAATCGTGCATTTCAACGGCTCTACCATACCTCATGGTACAAGTAGCTATGGCGTACTGTTTGCTCAAGGACTTGATCCGAATGCGCGTGGCCTACTTCCTGATGGACAGGGCATCTTCTGTTTTTACGAGGCGTCTACCGTGTATGGCGGACCCTTCACGCCGCTCCTGCTCAACACCGAAGCGACAGACCCTGATGGACCGTACCGTTCCGTTCTGCACACTTCCAGTGTCGGAAGTCCGCGAACGACGGAGTACACAACAATCTCTGCTGAAACCGATGATGTTTTATTCCAGGTTGATTACTTCAGTTGCCAATCAATGAGCAATGCTTTCCTTCAACCTCAAACACGACCCCAGGCATGGGCGAAAAATATCGTTGCCGTTGGTGGTGTTGTACATGAGAATACGGTCGATCGAGCTGATGATTACGCTGATGGCAGCACCGGTCCTGCAGCTGACGGCCGTGTCAAACCAGACCTGACACATTTCTACGACTGGATCTACACCACCTCCGCGTCAGGAGGTTATATAGAATATGGTGGCACGTCCGGCGCTACTCCTTGCACCGCTGGGCATGCCGGCCTCGTGTTCCAGATGTGGCACGAAGAGGTTTTTCCCGGTTTCGGTGGCGGTGCCACCGTTTTTGACAGCCGCCCCAATTCCACGACAGTCAAAGCCATGCTGGTCAATACCGCGTATCGCTATGACTGGAACTCAGGTGGCCCCAACAGCAACTTGTGGCGTACCCGCCAGGGATGGGGCATGGTCAACGTTGGCGAGCTGTACGACTATCGCAACAAGATTTTCATCATTGATGAATCAGATGTGCTGGAGAATCTTGAAAGTACCGAATACACCTTAACGGTCCCCCCCGGTGAGCCGGTATTTCGCGCGACGATGGTGTACATCGATCCGGCCGGTAATCCAAGTGCCACGGAACATCGCATCAACGACCTCAGTTTGAAAGTAACATCACCCACCGATACGGTGTACTGGGGCAACAACGGATTGCATGATGACAATTGGTCGACCTCAGGCGGGGTAGCAAACACCATCGACACTGTGGAGAATGTCTTCATCCAGAATCCCGATCCAGGCGAGTGGATTGTTGAAGTCATCGCCAGTGAAATCATTGAGGACAGCTACTTGGACACGCCGGAGCTGGATGTGGATTATGCACTGATTGTCACCGGGGTGGATATGAATGTATGTCCAGCGGATCTCACGGGGGACGATCAGGTTAACATCAACGATATATTCGAAGCGTTGGGTCTCTGGGGCGATTGCCCTGATCCCTGCCCACCTTATTGTGCCGGCGACCTCACCGAAGATTGCACGGTTAACATTGACGATATCTTCGCGATCCTCGGCATGTGGGGACCGTGTGATTGATCACATCATTCCCAAATGTAACAGCCCCCGGTGTCATCACTGGGGGCTGATTATTTTTGAATTGTGGACAACGTCTAAAATCAATAGTATTTAGCCCGGAGTAAATATACTCCCGGGTATCGTATGGAAATACGGTACGTAAGCAGACCAAGGAGTCCCTGATGAAACAGATTAAACCCTATCGAACCGTGTCGGGTGCGGCACGTGCCCTGGATAATGGCGGGAGATTCTACAACGTGTTCACCGCTGCGGGTGATGAAGTCGTCAGCAAGACCGAACTCAAGAAGGCAGCGGGCGGGCGGGCTGCCTGGCCTGTCGCAATTCTGTACTTTGAGATGTCCATACTCGCGCTCAGCGCATCAGAGCAATCGCAACTCGCGCAAATGCTTGATCCTGATCTGATAGAGCTACGCCGGAAACATGTCCCAGCCACGGTCTCCCCGGAGGATTTCGCCAACGTCGCAGCTCAACTCAAGGATCAAACGGCAATCGTCGCCGGCCGCGCGCAGCACGTCAAAGATGTATCACGTTATGGCGGCATGATCATGATCCCGATCATAGCGGGGAGTGTGACATCTTTTATGACGATTCCGATTACTGAGCAATTCGATGTCTTCAAAGTCACCGATCACGATTCATCCAGCGACGAGGGAGCGCATATCGCAGTGCCGAAGAAGCACCCCCCTTTGGAAGGAAGAGTGGTTCGCTTTGGCGGTACGGTCAAGCAGTTTGAAGAAAGCGAAACCGACGAACCCGGACAGTATTACCTGGAGGCGCCCTATTACACCCGCATTGATGAGTAGCAGCCTGACACCACAAATCGGGCAATGCCTTTTGGCAACTCAGGTTGCTCTTTCGGGGGAATAGGTCTTACTACTGCTGCGTTGGATATGATCACAGGCAGTATCACCGCATCATTGGAGTTCAACGTGGATTTCATCACCCAGACCATGCTCGGGGCCGTAGCCGCCCAGGCAACCATGACCGGAAAACTCGGTCGGCGCGCGGTCCTGTTGGGTGCAGCAGGTGGTCTGCTCCCGGATCTGGATGTCTTCCTGGAGGGGATCACCGATCCGGCAGTTCCGTTTGAACTCCATCGACATTTCACCCATTCTTTGTTGTTCATTCCGCTGGGGGCAGCGCTGGCGACTTTGCCGTTCCTGGCTTTTCCCTGGTTCCGGAATCGAATGGGGTGGTCATACCTGGCGGCGCTTATCGGCATCGCCACGCACGGCTTGCTTGACAATCTGACCAGTTACGGAACCCATCTGTACTGGCCGTTTGTAGCGGAGCGCACGAGTTGGGATGCCATGCCGATTGTCGATCCGATCTTCAGTGGCATGTTGATCCTGGGAATTTTGTTTACTGTGATATTCAAGAGAGCGCGGCCGGCTATCGCGGCGTTTGCCCTGTGTTGCGGATATATCACCCTGGGCTTTGTGCAGCATGTTCGCGCGATGAATGTGCAACATCAGCTGGCAGAGTTGCGGGGCCATGAAATTGATCGAGGGAGAGTCTTGCCTACGGTCGGGAATGTGATGTTATGGCGCAGTATTTATCAGTGCGATGGAGTCTTGCACGCTGATGCGGTGCGCGTTTCGTTGTTCGATGAAATTGTGGTGCGGGAAGGCGGATCAATGGCTTCCTTCACACTTGATGACCTTCCGGAGGATGTGACTCCACGTGTTCGTGACCTGTATACGCGCTTCAGTATGTTTGCTGATCACTACACGGTTTTGACCAGTGTTGATAATGGTAAATTCTATATTGGAGATGTACGCTTCTGCCTGCCTACTTCCAGTTTCAATCCTCTGTGGGGTTTTTATGTGGAATCGGATCAATTGGCGAATCCAGCTTATTTCTCCGGCCATGGACCACGCAACTCCCCGCGTCGGGAAGATGATGCGTTGAGCAATTTGTGGAATGAAATCATCGGCCGCGGCGATAATTATGTTCATCTCAGTTTGCTGACAAACAACATCACGCCAGTGAAGCATTGATCAACTAAAATCAATAATTTTATTGATGAGTTCAACAGTGGAGCTGACACATTTTGATGTGTTGAATGTCCTTTGCATTCTGATGAATTGGGGAAAACGGAGAGGAAAACAGGTAGAATTAACTTCACTGTGGCACAACTGACGTTATGCTGGTGTAAAGATTCAGTTGATTGGCCGAACCAGGGTCATGTAGGGTTTTCGAAGTTTCCAGGACATTACCCTCGTGAGAATCAGAGGGATGAAGGAGGAGTCATGAGTAAGATAAACCAGACGTCTCACCATCAGTCACTTAGGCAAATCGTGTTGATTGGTTGCCTGAATGCTGCGTTCACTTTTACACAAGCGTACGCTGACGCTTGGAACACCGTGGGAGGTAACGCCGCCCGGAACGGCCAATCCCTTGAGAATGGTCCTAACGCAGCCCAAATTCTCTGGCAACATGACACATCCCTTGGTGATCAACACACGATCATCGCGGAACAACCATTGATACTCGATGATGTAGTGGTGACGTTTCTCTGGCCCAGTTTTTCTGAGCCTGATCAAACCTACATTGCTGCTTATGATCTGAACACGGGCGATGAAATATGGACGCGGCAGTTACCGGTTGATCCTGGTTTTCCCGGTTGGCGGAATCGCTTGTTGGGAGTGAGGGATGGTCAGATCTACGCCAGCCGATCCGGCGAAGGCGCTCCGAGGCCCGATTTCGTCTACGCACTGGATCCTGCCGATGGCCACACCATCTGGGTATCTCCAGAGCGTATCCACCAGGGCGGCACCGAGAGCCTTTCCTTTGCGCCCAATGGGGATCTTATCACCATCACCTACACGGCAGCCGATGGTCATCAACTCGCGCGCATGGATAAGAACAACGGTAATGTTTTGTGGGAAACACCTTACATTGGAGTCGCTTCCGGATCTTCCATCCCAGCTTGTACTGATAGCACGGTCTATATGTATACCAACGGTATTAACAACACGAAGATCAGCGCGTTCGATATAACTACCGGAGCGTTCAAATATTCCACACCTTATGTGCCCGGTAACACCCAGCAGTCCGGTCCCATGATCGGTCACGATGGAACGATTTACATGAATCGCCACGATGCATTCATGATTGCTTTTGAAGATACCGGCACGGCTCTGGTGGAACTCTGGAGAACGGCAATGGATGGTGTACCCTTCGAAACAAATGCCGTCGGATTCGACGGATCTGTCTATTGTCTTGCACCTGACGGCCGGTACCAGAGGCTGAAACCAACCGACGGATCGGTCATGGACACCACCGTTGATCCGATTCCAGATTTCGGCACAAACCTGCGGCCGGTGGTTGATGCGACGGGGCGAATCTACATCCACAACGGAGCAAGTGGATCATCAAGCCGATTGTTTTGCTTCAGTCCCGAACTCAACCTCCTGTGGGAAATGAGTGGCGTTTCATCTCATCGGGGAGGCCCGGCGCTCGGCGCCAACGGTACGCTTGTAGTCACATCGTCCGGGCAATATCCCATGACCGCTTTCAGGACGGCAGCACCCTGCCCCGCTGACCTCACCGGCGACGACCAGGTTAACATCGATGATATCTTCGCGGCGCTGGGTTTATGGGGAGCATGTCCCGATCCCTGCCCACCCTATTGTACCGGTGATCTCACGGATGACTGCATGGTTAACATCGACGACATCTTCGCCATCCTCGGCCAATGGGGACCGTGTGAATAATAACTATTCACTCTCTCCGGATTTAATTTCATCCGGTTCGCTGTTATCCGTTTCATTGGGTAGCAGTTTCGCTCGCCATTCCTCGGCTTTATCGTCGAAATCCTTGTCAGGCTCCGCTTCGTGCAAAGCGGTGTAGAGTGTGATGAGAGATTCGCAAACCGTCAGGATTTCTGCGTTCTCCCCCCCTGACTGAGCAAGTAGCGACGCGTGCGCATCAAGAAGATACTGCTCGGCTTCAGCAAACTGGCCAAGTTCAACAAGGCAAATACCACGATGCGCGCACACGTAGGGCATCAACCAATGCTGGCTTCCGTAGCGCTGATCAAGTACCGCCTCAATTCTGCCGAGTAGATTCTCAGCCTCGCTCACTCTATCAAGCCCCATCAGAATCGTTGCGTAAGTATCCTCAGCGTTGAGCGTGTCCGGATGTTCCGGTCCGAGCACCTCACGGTAGATCTCTATCGCCGTTTTTACAAGGGACTCTGCTTCTTCGTAACGTCCCATGTGCTGATACAGAATCACAAGATTATTGGTTGAATCCAGTGTTTTCGGATGCTCCTCACCGAGAACTCGCTTCCTGATTTCCAGCAACTTTTCGTACAGCGGCTCTGCTTCGTTGTGGCGCCCTTGATTTCTGAAGAGGATCGCAAGATTGTTCATGGTGGCCAGCGTACCTGGGTGCTCCTCACCCAGGATTCGCTTCTGGATCTCAAGTGTTCTAACACAAAGATGCTCCGCCTTATCATAACGCCCCTGTATCAAGTACAAGGCTGCGAGGTTGTTCATGGAGTCCAATGTCTCCGGATGCTCTTCGCCGAAGATACTTTTCGTTATCTTCAGCGTTTTGACATTTAGCTGTTCTGCCTCGTCGTAGCGGCCCTGATTCAAGTACAGGATCGCCAGGTTGTTCATGGTTTTGAGTGTTTCCGGATGCTCCTCGCCGAAGACTCTTATCTGGCACTCCAATGTTCTGATGTATAGTGATTCCGCCTCGTCGTAGCGACCTTGATCGGCGCGCAGGGCCGCGAGATTGTTCATGGAACTCAAAGTGTTCTGATGCTCCTCGCCGAAAACCTTCTTCTGGCACTCCAATATTCTGATATACAGTGGTTCCGCATCGTCAAAGCTGCCTTGGTCGGCATACAGGTTGGCGAGATCGTTCATGGAATCGAGCGTTTCCGGATGCTCTTCACCGAGTTCGTTCAGCCTCAGTCTTCGGGCAGATTCCAGATGTGGTTCAGCATTTTGATACTCGCCCAGCAAGCGGTAAGTACTTCCTAGAGCTGCATGAATTGATGCTGTTACAAGCGCTTTGTCGGCGAAACGACCTTCTGGTGCGGATGCATCCTCGATACGTTGTGCTGCTTCATCGAGAACATCCCGCATCAACACATCCTTGCCTTTGCCTTCCTCCACCGACGGAGCGACCGCTGCCAGAAGATCCTCCGTCAGGAAATCACTGATCTCATTTGACACCTCTTCACGCGCTTGGGCGAGTTCCAGGTTCTCCTGAGCTTCATGTTCCGCTCGGTTTGCGGATAGGGCGAACAGTATGCTGACAACCGTCGCCACAATCAGAACAACAAACACCAGCAGACTTGCTGCGAATACTACGCGGTTCCGACGTGCGAACATCCTCATCTGATACGTCAGACTCGGCGGTCTCGCTTCGATGGGTTCATTTGCCAAAAAGCGCTGGATGTCCTTGGCTAGCTCTAACGCTGATTCGTACCGACGTTCCCGATCCTTCTCTAACGCTTTGAGTGTGATCGTTTCCACGTCATCTGGGAGTGCCTTGTTAATCAAACTTGGTTTTTTTGGTTTCTCCTCCCTGACGACTCTTGCCGCCATGTATACGGTTGCCCTCGTCACATCATAGGGCAATTGATCGCACAGCAATTCATAAAGTACCACACCAAGGGCATACACATCACTGCGCGTATCGAGATCGTCTGGTTCCGCTTCACACTGCTCGGGACTCATATATTGCACCGTGCCGACTAACTGGCCTACCTCTGTCTGCAATGTTGTGACAGCCATGTCCGAGTCAGTGGAACGCGCTACTCCAAAGTCAATCACCTTCGGTACACCCGATGAATCCACCAGGATGTTTGCCGGCTTCAAATCACGATGGATGATACCCTTCTGATGACCGTGATGAACCGCATCACAGACCCGGGAGAACAATTCAAGACGTTGCTTTATGTTGAGATTCTTTCCCCGGGCGTAATCGATGATCGTTTTTGCGTTGGGGATGTACTCCATGGCAAAGTACGGGACGCCGCCGGAACCATCATCATACTTACCTGCTTCGTAGACATGAGCTATGTTCGGATGGTGGAGCCGGCCAAGAATTTGTGACTCAAACACAAAGCGATTGAGCGCTGAGCGAGAGGTGATACCTTTCTTCATCAGCTTGAGCGCGACTTTACGTCGAGGATGCTCCTGCATGGCAAGATAAACAATCGCCATGCCGCCTGAGCCAATATGACTCTTGATCGTGTAATGACCGATTTTCTCAGGCAACGGCGGTGAAATTTCTAAATGCGCATTCGTATCGCTGGGTAAAACCGATGGGGAATCCGTTGTTTCAGCTTCGTGATCTACTTCGTGATGGTGGTTTTCATCGGCCATAGCGCACTCAGTACTGGTTATTGTACAGACGGGGAACGAGATCGTCCCGATACCAGCTATAGATTACCATACCCACGAATTCGCGCAATCCTTAATCCATCGGGACCGTGTGAGAGAACAAGCGAGCCCCGCGGGGGATTGTAGTGCATAAACGGGACGATCCCTGCCCAAGGGGTTAACAAACAACGGGGCGCTTCCACCGGGCGCCCCGTCGTTGTTACATGCAGATTGAGTTTGAAATCGTATCAGGATGCTTCGGCTCGGGGGTGAGCATCGTCATAAGCTTCACGCATACGCTGAGTTGTAAGATGCGTGTAGATCTGTGTCGTTGACAGAGATTGATGGCCGAGTAATTCCTGCACACTGCGCAAGTCTGCGCCGTTATCCAGCAGATGCGTAGCAAAGCTGTGGCGGAGCGTGTGGGGGCTGATGTCCGGATCAAGTCCTGCTTGGGCAAGATATTTGCTTACTTTGCGCCGCACTGAACGGGTGGAGAGCCTCCCGCCGTGCTTGTTAATGAACAGTGGTGCGTCGGCGCTCCGATCGAGGTCAGGAAACTGGGTGGTTGTATCAAGCATGGAGATGTAATGTCGCAGTGCTGCCAGCGCGTGTGATCCTAATGGAACGATGCGTTCCTTTTTCCCCTTGCCTCGGATGATGATCGCTTCACCGGTATCATCGACATCGCCTCGATTGATACCCACCAGCTCGCTGACCCGGATTCCGGTGGAATACAATGTTTCCAGAATACCTCGATCACGTGCGCCCAGAAGCTCGCTGTCATTTGGAGCAGCAAGTAGTTTTTCAACCTGCTCGACATCAATCGCTTTGGGAAGGCGTTTGTCCTGACGAGGTGTGCGGATCAGCAGCATCGGATTTGTCTGGATCAGATGCTCTCGATCGAGCCAGCGATGGAACGATCGCAGCGTAGCAATCTTCCGGGCCATGGTTGCAGCGGAGTATTGCATTTCGCTGAGATGCGCCAGATAGGACCGGATGTGATTGATATCCGCCTGAAGCATCATGGTGGTGACGGAACTGGGACCGAGTGTCCCCACGACATCTTCAGTCTGATTCGGCTGATTGGCCGCACGTTCCTGCGCGCGCTTCAGAACATCACGTTCCTGTTCGTGACTGGCCGTGATATTGAATTCTTCGGTGAGATATTCTGCGTATTGACGCAAATCCACGCCATAACATCGCGAAGTGTACGGACTGAAGTGGCGATCATCGATCAGGTAATGAAGGAAGGCGTCAACGATGGGGAGGCATTCGTTCTTTTCGTTGTTCATGGTAAGTAGCCGATCTTAGATGAAGTGTTTCTCGTGAGGTGTAAAAGCGATTGCCCGAGAGCGAAGACTCGGTTACAGGTAGGAATCAGGCGGCGGCAGATCTGTGATCAGGCCGGCCGATCCCTGTTGCTGAACCTGGGCGCAGATCAGCGCCGCTTCAACCCAGTCAAGCGGCGCATGAGGATCGTTTGCGAGAAGTTTGATTTCTTCGATGAGAAGTTCTTCATCCCCCTGCCCCCACATAAACGACCAGCATTGTTCGCCGTGTTTATGAACCAGGCGGTTCGTTACTGAACTGGCGTTGGGTCGTGGAGATGAATTGTGCGAAAAGCGCTGGGTCATCCCAAATCCTCGCATTTGCGCCGAGGACTGGAATGTAGGTCCTCAACGCGATGGTTCGGCTGATGTCATCGCGCCGATCCGTGCCTGCTCAGTTCGGAGCAGTTCATTGATCAACTGATGACACACAAATTGTGTGTACAGATCCATGCGGACCAGATAGATGTCATCGCCGTATGCGTTTTCCGGGATGGGATGGTGATTGGCGTAAGATTCCAGGAGTTGCTGAGTCTCGGTATGCTCGGCATCAAATATACCCGCCACTTGAGCGACAGGATTGGGTGTTATGTTGGCATTGGCTGACGGCTCACCCGTGGGGGATCGCACAAGATCATTCGGATCGCCCCAGTACCGCCGACGGTGTGGCGTGAACACGTGAAGTTCAAGTGCCATGCCGAGCTTCGGCGGACGATACGGATCATAAGCAGTCACCGTACCGACGAGAATACCGTCCAAACCCAGCAAACCCATGAGCGCTCGAGCATCACCCACTGAATGCACCGCAGTGATGTTAAGTTGATTCATCGCTGCGATCACACGATTCACCGGTATAGCATTAATACCCGGTACTCGTTGTACTTCCTCTGTGAGCAGATCAGCGACCCGATCGGTCTGAACGATGGAAACGCCTGATTCATTGATCGGCGGTGCCACGGCCCAGAGTTGGGAACGGGCGTACGGAACATTGACGGTCTCTGAATGGTGGCATGATCCCATACCGATCAGCATGAAGAATCCGCAAATGAACCACACCAGACGCAAAGGTCGAATCAGAGCTGGTTGCATAGACTGTGCACTTGTCATGGCGTCCTGCCGATGGAGTAAGCTCCGCTTACCGATTGTTTTTGACCGTTACTCGGTCGTTTTCATAAATCGCAACGATGCTCCCTACGGGGCGTCGTTGGTATCTGTCTGATCCGGAGTGACTGTGACCAGTCCAGCCTCCGTCGTGGTGTTGTAATGTTCCGGAAGTGAACCTGCAGCCTTGGCCCAGATGTTGTCCAGACCGGAACGATTGCTGACAAAATAAATACTTCCGTCAGCAGCCCAGACCGGTTCAAAGTTTGCAAACTGTCCGTTGGTGAGGCTTATCAATTCAGTACCGTCAAGGTTAATAACCCACAGATCGGATTGCGCCGGCTTACCGGCCACCTGACGATCGGGATTAACTTCCGTGGCAAAGACAATGCGCCTGCCATCGGGCGACCACGAGGGATTGATAATCGCAGCATTCTCAGCCGAAACGATTTCCGTTTTGTTCCATGCTTCCCCATCAGCAAAATCGAAGGTCCATACACTGTGGAATCGACTTCCCCGCTGACGCGACTGCTGGAACAGGATTTTGTTGGAGGTCACATCGGGAGACCACTGCGGAAACAGGCCGTATTCCAGGAAGCGAGGGGTGGTTGAGTTCTGCAGATCCTGAACCCAGATTTCCCAGCGCCCCGAACGGCTTCCAAGCTTGCAGTATGCCAGGTATTTTCCATCAGAGGAAAAGGTCGGATGTAATTCGTCGTCTGAATCACGCGTAAGCTGGACGGCCGGGCCGCCTGTTATCGGCATGAGGTAGATATCCCAGTTGCCTGAACGATCTGATGCGAACGCGAAATGCTGATCGTCCGGCGAAAATACCGGCATGATGTCATTTGCCGGATCACGCGTCAGTTGTGTGTGCGGACGTGACCCCGGTCTCTTCCAGTAGATGTCTGCTGTAGGACGGTGCTGGGTTGAAGCGAAGATAAGCTTGGTCCCATCCTGATTCACATCCGGGTTGAAGCATCCCCCTTCGGTGGAAAAACTTACCTGGGAGATATTGCTTTCCCCCTGCCCCTGATCGGCAGCATACATTGCCTGGGGTGTTATCTCTCCGTACAACCCGATCAGCGCTGCGCGAGATGGATTCAGCGGTTTTGGCTCTTCGCCTCCCCAGGTGACACCTGTTTCAGTGAAACCGTTCTCGACCGTGGTTGGTGAATTGACAACTGGAGGATCAACTGGATCAGCGTTGGTAACCAGCGAACTCGATCGAGTGGGAGTTGACTTGGCATCGAGTGTGGGGGAGTCACCAAATGAGAAGAAATCAGAACCCTGCTGACAGCCGGAAAGCAAGGCAATACCGGTGACGACAATGACGGGAGTGGCCAGTTTGGTTACCGAACTCACGGATTTCTCTCCATCTGATCCTGTAGGAACTTTGACCATCCAGCAGCCTGGATTAATTCCATATATGGGTTCGGCTCCGCCGAGATCGCCCAGTCGCGATCGACCGGAAGGTTCCACCCGATTCCGGGTCGGAAACGAGTTTCCGACACATGTTTATCGGACGAAATCGGGGTAATCCTTGAAACCCAAAGAACAAGATCCGAGGCTCTGACTAAGACGTTATCGGCAACCTGGAGACTCCTCCTGAGTCTGGGTTTGATAATTTCCGCCTTGTTTCTCTTGATAATGATGGTTCTTGGAATGAAACACCGCTGTATCGCCACAAAGCGTGTGATCGGCTACACTACCCGCTGCGCGGTCGCGTAGCTCAGTCGGTAGAGCAACCGCCTTTTAAGCGGTAGGTCCTGGGTTCGAGTCCCAGCGCGATCATTGCTTCGGGAGGGGGTTGGCTGGTCCACCCCACCTTGATTTCGGTAAACACGATCCGAGAGAACAAATCTGGATATGCTCATCCTGCACGCAAACTGGATCTGTGGTGCCTTCCATTTATGGGCGGAATCGCTCGACCTTTACCTCGCCCATTCCCGCGAGGAAGCATCTCTTCGTTCTGCCCGTGACAATGATCCGGTTGATGTATCCCAAATTATCGATGAGTTGGATCACCCTTTTCTCATTCCACCAAATGATCTCGTAAAAATATTGACAGAAAGAGGTTATCTGCCACCGGCAGCTCTGGGTGATTCCTTTTCCTTCTCGCTGCTATTACCACATGATCAACGTGGTCCGTGTCCCAGTACGCGACTGGGGAGCATGCTGAGTGAACATACCGCACCGGTGGGACTGTGTCACTCCAGGATCCATGCACTGACTCTGGATAATCCTCAGGCATTGTCAGCAATGTTGGCTCTGGAGGATCGGGGATCAGACAAGGATCTGGAGTTTGGGCATTCGTTGCGCTATTGGATCACCGTATCGCGCTTTGTGCTTGAGCTGCTGGTTGACCAGCGGTTCATACCAACATTACTCCACTCCCGGGATTCTGAATTCACCGCAGCATGGCAGCCGTGGCTGCACGATGAGCCGATTCGCCTTCGTGTGGGAGCGTTGATCTCCTCCATGCCGCCCGTTGTTCGCGCTGTGACTGATTTACAGAATAGTCATCCCTGGCTGATTCTTGATGATGCTCTTTGCACGCTGACAGATATCACTGTTCGCCAGGTCCTCCAGCGTGATGATTTTTCTGATGCGTTGGATGAGCGGGATCCGGCTGATCCACATGTTGCCTGGCTCGCTGGGTTACTCGGCTCATCCACCGTAGTACCTGCATCTCATGATCGCGCGGTTGCCCTGTTGCGTGATGTGGCAGGGTGGGTTGGGTGCCTGGATGATACCGGTCAGGATCAACCGTTGCGGCTCTGCTTTCGTCTCAACGAACCATTGGAGTCTTCCGAGCTTGAGGATCTTCAACCTGTATCAAACGATGTGAACTGGCGATTGAGCCTGCACATGCAATACCCTGATGATCCTCATTCATTGCTGGATGCGGACTTGCTCTGGTCGCCAAAGCAGGGGGGGCGGAACATCAGCAGCGTCACGGTAGGCCAGCCGCATGAAGTGTTGTTATCTGAGCTGGCGCGCGCAAGTCGCATCTACCCCAAACTGGAAAAGGCGCTGGCTGAAGCAACACCCACGGGTGTGGATTTATCCACGAATGAAGCGTATGAGTTCCTGCGCGAGTACCTACCGGTATTAGAGGAATCCGGATTTGTGGTCCAGGCACCGAACTGGTGGCAGAAACCGCAGGCACGAATCGGTGCCGTTCTGCAGATCGAATCACCCACGTTGGAGAAAACGCGAACCGCCCAGAGCGAGGGAATTCATGCCGGGAAGACTATCCTGGGTCTGAATCACCTGGTTCGCTACAACTGGCAGATCGCAGTAGGTGATCAGCCGCTGACGCTGAACGAATTCGAGAATCTCGCTCGGCAAAAAGCGTCCCTGTTACGTCTTCGCGGACAGTGGGTGGAAATCCTGCCCGAGCAGATTGACGCGGCGATGCGCTTCTTCTCCGAGCATCCCGGAGGGGAAGTTTCGTTGCGAGAGGCTTTCCAGCTTGCTCATGGTTTTGAGAGCAAAGAAGTTGGGGTTCCGATCCAGGGACTCACCGCCACGGGATGGGTTGAGCAGATCCTGCAAGCCAGTGGTCCCAATCATCGAATGCCCATGCTCGATCAGCCGCATCAATTTCAGGGCACTCTGCGACCGTATCAGAAAGTCGGTCTCAGTTGGCTGGCCTTCCTGGACCAGTTCGGTCTGGGGGCATGCCTTGCCGATGACATGGGTCTGGGGAAAACGATACAGCTTATTGCGCTGCTGCTTCACGAACGTCAGCAGGTCGGGGACGACAGTTTGATCGGCCCAACATTGCTCATCGTTCCCACTTCGCTGATCGGGAACTGGAGCAACGAGCTGCGCCGATTTGCCCCGGAACTGATGTTTCATGTGCAGCACGGCCCGGACCGCCCCAGTGGTGAGGAGTTCGCTCGACTAGCTCACCAAAACGATGTGGTGATAACGACCTATGCGCTGGTGAATCGTGACCGTGACACGCTGCAAAGTGTGACCTGGCATCGAGTCGTGCTGGATGAAGCTCAATACATCAAAAACCCACCGACGAAACAAACCAGCGCAATCCGTGGGTTGAAAGCAAATCGGCGTCTGGCCATGACAGGTACACCGGTGGAGAATCGTCTCAGCGAACTTTGGTCAATCATGGATTTCTGCAATCCCGGATATCTTGAGACGGCGGGCACATTTCGGCGACGGTTTTCAGTACCGATCGAGCGACACCGCGATCATGAACGAGCGGAACATCTCAGAAAACTCGTGCAGCCATACATCCTTCGGCGGGTGAAGACCGATCCGAAGGTGCTCGATGATCTGCCACCCTGCGTGATCACCCGGGAGTACGCTACGTTGACCCACGAACAGGCTGCGATGTATCAGCGTGTGGTGGATTCGATGCTCAGCGATGTCGATCAGGTTCAGGGAATTCGTCGTCGCGGATTGGTATTGGCAACTCTGGTCAAGCTCAAACAGATCTGTAATCATCCCGCGCAGGCTGCCGCATCGGGTTGGGCATCGCGCCAAGCAGGTTTCCAGGGATTGACGATAACCAAGCATGATGCAGCGCAGCAGGTGCTTTCGACACGATCAGGAAAGGCATCGCGGCTGATGACCATGCTGGAGGAAATCCTGGCGGGCAACGAACGCGCATTGGTGTTCTCCCAATTCCGCCAGATGGGACATCTTCTGACTTCGATGATCCAGCATGACCTCGACGCGGAAGTACAGTTCATGCATGGGGGGACACCACAGAGCAAACGGCAATCGATGATCGATCATTTTCAGCGCGAAACGGGTCCGATGGTCTTTGTACTCTCCTTGAAAGCCGGTGGGGTGGGCTTGAATCTGACGGCTGCAAATCATGTGTTTCACTATGACCGCTGGTGGAATCCGGCAGTGGAAAACCAGGCGACCGATCGTGCATTCCGGATCGGCCAGGCACGCACCGTACACGTGCATAAATTCATCTGCCTGGGAACGCTGGAGGAACGCATTGATGAAATGATCGAACAGAAAACAGAACTGGCTGACAACATCATCGGCGCAGGCGAATCATGGCTGACCGAATTATCGACTGAACAACTGCAGGATATCTTCACTTTGCGAACCGAAACGATGGAGAAAGATACGTGAACGATGAAGTTCGATCATCATCGTCGTCATCGCCGCCTGATACCGGGCAGACTCAGCGTCGGTATCCGGAACGCAAGCCGGGTACGTTGCGCCGCGTTCCGCATGGAATCAAGTTGCGAGTAAAAACGCAGGATCTTGATCAATCGTGGATCGCTCGACAGTGGCTCGACCTCATCGAGTCAATTGCTTCCCCGGAAATGTTGCATGAGGGAATGGTGTATGCTCGAAGTGGCCAAACCGTTCGATATTCAGTAGAACCGGGTTTGGTTCAGGGACTAGTGCAGGGACGATCGGCCAAGCCCTTCCATTTCCGTCTCCAGATAGAGTCCTTTGATACTGCTTTGTGGATTAAATTCATCGAAGCCATGGCGGCAGAAGCGATGTTTATCACGCAACTGGTCGCCAACGAGCTTCCCTCATCCGTTGATGATTTACTCGCAGAGCAAGGCTTTTCACTGGTTCCGACGGATACTGCGGCGGTCAGCTATTCCTGTGATTGTGGGCGAGAAGAATTCTGCCAGCACATCACGGCCGTGGCTTATCTCATCGCCGCACAACTCAATCGGGAACCGCTCACGGCATTTACCCTGCGCGGTCTGCACGGGCATCAGGTGGTCGAGCGGCTCAAGCAGACTCGGGCGATACACACGCATGGTGTCGCAGTGGCACACGCAGATCCCATGATTCCTGAATCCAGAGCACCGATGCCACCCTTGGAAATGTGTCTGGAGGATTATTGGCGAGCGGGTGCTCGACTGAGCGAACTGCAGGAAAGCCCGCCACCTCCACACGCGCCACATGCCCTGCTCCGCCGACTCGGGCCATCACCACTGAAAGGGAAATTTCCGCTGGTGGGCCTGTTAGCAAGTGTCTACGGAACCGTGTCGGAATCGGCGATTCAACTGCGTGATCAGGCGGAACATCTGAACAATGGCGATGAATAGAAGCCTCGGCGAAACCGCTGCCTATGATGAATGTGCATTTTATTAGCCAGCCACTTATGGAAATCCACCAATGACTTATCTCAACGAGCACTATCTCAAACTGAGCGGGGCGTATCTCTTTCCCGAAATTGCCCGGCGCGTTGACGCCTATGTGCAGGACAATCGGCAGATGGAGTCCCGCATCATTCGCTGCGGTATCGGCGATGTCACCGAACCGCTCACCCCTGCCGTCATTTCAGCCATGCACAGCGCGGTGGATGAGATGGCGAAAGCTGAAACTTTTCATGGCTATGGTCCTCCAACGGGTTATCCGTTTCTGCGTGAAGCCATCGCCGAGGGTGATTTCGTCAAGCACGGTATTAATGTCTCACCTGATGAGATTTTCGTATCCGATGGCTCTAAAACCGATTGCGGTGCGATCCTGGATATCCTTGCGC
Organism: Phycisphaerales bacterium; assembly: GCA_028278245.1. GTDB lineage: Bacteria > Planctomycetota > Phycisphaerae > Phycisphaerales > SM1A02 > JANQEQ01. The sequence continues at coordinate 162,464 of JANQEQ010000097.1, forward strand.
AGGGTAATGAAAATCGCATTGCCGTCACCGATCCGGTCTATCCCGTGTATGTCGACAGCAATGTCATGGCCGGCCACACCGGAGCCGCCCAAGGTGATGGGAGTTATGAAGGATTGGGTTCGCTGCCTTGCACCGCTGAGAATCAGTTTGTACCGAAGATCCCCGAAGAGAAATACGATGTGATCTACCTGTGTTATCCCAACAATCCCACCGGCGGGATGATTACCCATCAGCAGCTCCACGCTTGGGTCGAATATGCACTCAAGCACGAAGCGATCATTCTCTATGATGTGGCCTACGAAGCGTTTGTGCGGGATGAGAATCTGCCGCGCTCGATTTACGAGGTAGAAGGTGCTCGACAATGTGCCATGGAGTTTCACAGTTTCTCCAAGAGTGGCGGGTTCACCGGCGTGCGGTGCGGCTATACCGTCTGTCCAAAGGAGCTTTCGGGGAAAACTACTAGTGGCGAGAAGCATCCATTGCACCCGCTCTGGTCCCGGCGGTGGTCGACCAAAGCCAACAGCGTCAGTTACGTGGTGCAGCGAGCCGCCGAGGCGCTATACAGTCCCCGGGGACGAAAAGAGACATACGCACTGATCAGCCACTATCTTGAAAATGCACATCTACTCAGGGAAGGTTGCAAGTCAATGGGCCTGACGGCTTACGGTGGTGAACACTCCCCCTATGTCTGGGTGGCGTGTCCGGATGGTCTCAAATCCTGGGAAATGTTTGATTCAATGTTGCGCGAGATTCAGGTCATCATCACGCCCGGCGTGGGATTCGGTGCGTGCGGTGAGGGGTACATCCGAATCAGCGCGTTCAACACTCGTGAAAACGTACTCAACGTCGTCGAGCGTATGAAAAAACTTACTCTGGCTTCCGTGTGAAATTTCAATCTTCCCACCGGTATTCATCACACTCAACTTGCAGGATCAGTTCAGTATCGTAATGTGACCAGTCATGACCACCAGCAGTGAAACAACCTCGCCCCCCACACCACAGACCACACATACTGATGACCAACCTTTGACTGCTCGTATCGAAGCGCTGCTCATCAGCTCCGATCGACCGTTGAGTGAAGCACGCCTGAGTGCGCTGCTGGGATTGCCGGGCAAGGGGACTGCACAACAGGTCAAAGATGCGATTGATGAATTGAACGAGTCATATCAATCGACACAGCGGGCGTTCGTGATCGAGCGCTTGGCCGGGGGCTGGCAGATTATGACCAAGTCGGAGTATGGCGATCTTCTTGCGCAACTCCATGCGGATCGTCAGCAATCGCGACTCAGCCAGGCAGCGCTGGAAACACTTTCCATCATTGCCTATCGCCAACCGGTGATGCGTGCGGAGATCGAAGCGATCCGGGGGGTTGGGTGTGGTGAAGTGTTGCGAGGACTGTTGGAGCGACGCCTTGTCAAAATCACAGGCCGCGCCGAAGAGTTAGGTCGCCCCATGCTCTACGGCACCACGCAGGAATTCCTCAAAGTGTTCGGCCTCGCCGGTCTTGATGACCTGCCCGATATCGAAGGCGAGAAGAGGTGAGATCTAACATGTAAACAGAGCCGCGATCTGTGATCGCGGTCCGCCGACACAGTCGGCGGCTCCGTGTTTCAAGATCAATACGCATGTTAACATTGAGGGCGCCGCAAAACGAGTATTGTAGGGTCCACTGTGTGGACCATTTTTCTATTGGCGTTTGCGGCGCGATGTGGTCCGCACAGCGGACCCGACAGGATTCTTGTTTCGACGGGTGCCACGGGTAGGGTGAATCTTCGGAACCATACCCGTGATTCATTCTTAACCGCTCCCTCACGGTCGCGGCTCATTGAAGATTTTCTGTAGATAATAAACTTACTTATGTGGCAAAGTAATGACAAAATCACTGCCCCGGCCGAATTCAGAATGCGCAGTGATTCGCCCGCCGTGCTCTTCAACGATGCGTTTGGTCGTGGGCAGGCCCAATCCAGTACCGCCTGCTTTGTGAGAAACATAAGGATGGAATATTTCTTCCAGTTTCTCCGGCGGAATACCCGGGCCGGTATCGATGATGTGAACGCTCACTTCCTCGTCGTTCTCATCCAGGCGCAGCATTAATTCGCCACGCTGATCGGCAGGCGTATCAGTCGTTTTCATTGCCTGTACTGCGTTGATCATCAGGTTGAGCAGCGCCTGTTTGAAAAGTGTTTCATCAACTGAAACGGTAATTGCAGAAGATGGAAGTGATGTTCGCAGGACAACACCTTCCTGATCACATTGCGGATGAAAGAAGTCGCTGAGTTCCGTGATGATTTGAGCAAGATTGTGAGGTTGAGGATCGAGTTTCATGCGGCCGGCAAATTGCAGGAAGTCGGCCAGGATATCGCTGAGACGTTCAACCTCACGTGCCAGTGAATCCAATCGGTTCAAAAGTCGCTGGCGCTGTTCGTCGGAGTAATCAGCATCATTAATACCTTCTCGAAGTAACTGTGCGTTCAGTCCGACTGTGGAAAGGGGATTTTTAATCTCGTGGGCAAGTCCGCTGGTCATGGAACCAAGTTCTGCGAGCCGCTCGGAATTGCGCGCGCGACGTTCCGCCTGGCGTGCGCGCAGTTCTGCTCGACGCAGAAGCCAGCGCACCAGCGGCGTCAGGCACAAAACGCCAAGGGAAAAACCAATCAGGATGCCCCAATACCAAGTCACACTGCATGCCTTAATGAGCCAACCGTGTCAGCAAGGGGTTAACCGCTTCCTCACGGTCGCGGCTCGTTGAAGATTGTATTCATAGGAAGTTAATGGCTGTCCGAAGAAACCGGTTCATCGTTACGTTTTCGTCTGCCGCGTTTGCGGCCTCCGGGTTTTGATCGCTTTGAATCTGAATCATCCTTGCTTTCACCATCACCTCCGTCATCGTCACCCGCTTCCTCACGCAGGACTGCTTTACGGGAGAGTTTGATTCGGCCGCTGTCATCCACGTTGATGACTTTCACTTTGATGACGTCACCCATTTTGACTACGTCGTTGACCGATTTGACGAATCCTTCATCAAGTTCGGAGATGTGGCACATGCCATCCGTTCCCGGTGCGATTTCGACAAACGCGCCGAAATCCTTCGTGGCGACAACCTTGCCCTCAAAAATCGTGCCAACTTTGATCTCAGCCGCAAGTGCCTCGACCTCGGCCTTGGCTTGTTCGCCCGCTTCACCGGAAGTTGCGGCGATGAGCACCGTGCCGTCATTGTCAACGTCAACGGTTGCGCCGGTTTTCTCCTGGATACCGCGGATCGTTTTTCCACCCGGTCCAATGAGCTTACCGATCTTCTCCGGATCAATAATGACCGTGAATATCCGCGGGGCATATTGCGAAATGTCAGCTCGGGGTTCGGGAATGACCGCTTCGATTGAGTCGATAATATGCAGTCGTCCCTCGCGCGCCTGAGCGAAGATCTTTTCGATCTCATCAAACCACAGACCGCGATCTTTCAGGTCAAGCTGAATTCCCGTGATACCGTCGCGTGTGCCGGCAACTTTGAAATCCATCCCGCCGAAGAAATCCTCTTCGCCGATGATGTCCGTAACGTGTGTGATTGTGCCGTCTTCAGCAGTGAATCGGCCGACGGTGATTCCTGCACAGGTTGCCTTGATCGGTACACCCGCGTCCATCAGCGCTACACAACCGCTGCACACCGAAGCCATGGAAGATGATCCATTGGATTCTGTGATATCGCTCACCAGTCGAATGGTGTAAGGAAATTCCTCAGGATCGGGAAGGATTGCCAGCAACGATCGCTCAGCCAATGCTCCGTGACCGATCTCTCTGCGGCCCGGCCCCATGATGCGACCCGCTTCCCCAGTACAGAAGGGGGGGAAGTTGTAATGCAGGTAGAACTTCTTTGCATATTCAGGCATCAAACCGTCGACAATCTGCTCATCCCGCCCGGTTCCCAAGGCACATGTTGCCAGTGCCTGGGTTTCGCCGCGCTGGAAAAATGCCGAACCATGAGTGCGCGTGAATATGCCCGCTTCAATTTCCAGAGGACGAACATCGTTCAAGCCTCGTCCATCGGCGCGAATATGATCTTCTGCCAGCAATCGATGGGCTGTCTTTTTCTCCAACTTGCGGAACGCTTCTTTGGCATCAAGCTGGCGCTGTTCAGCGGCAAGATGTTCGGAGTAGGGTACACCCTCGGGGATGGAGAAGTGCTCCTGGAGCAAAGACTCACGCAACGCTTCGATGGCATCACCACGTTCGGTCTTGCCGTGAATCTGGCGGAGTTTTTTCATCTCTTCGCCCAGCAGGTTGTTCACCTGCTCAACGATTGCCTCATCAGGCAGCGAGATATCCTCCCCCATGTTTTTCTCGGTGGTGCCCGCTTTTTCCATCAGTTCATGCTGCATTTCCAACAGCGGTTTGATGCCCTGCTCGTAGCCGAACTTGATCGCTTCCAGCGCATCGTGTTCGGAAATTTCCGCCGCTCCGACTTCAATCATGTTGATGCCGTCGGCGTGGCCGGAAAGCACCAGATCGAGATCGGAAAATTCCATCTGGGAATGGGTCGGGTTGAGAACAAAGGTTTCACCGTCACTGGTGAGGATCCGCGCCACCCGAACAGTTGCGACCGGTCCCTGGAACGGTGCATCAGTCAGGCAGAGTGCAGCCGATGCAGCAGTGCAAGCCAGAACATCCGTGTCGTTTTGACCGTCGTGGCTCATCGTCCAGGCCTGGATCTGGATCTCTTCGATGAAACCATCGGGAAAGAGCGGGCGAATGGGACGATCCATCATCCGCATGGTGAGGATTTCTTTTTCGTTGGGAGCGCTTTCCCGTTTGCGGAAGCCGCCGGGGAACTTGCCGCCCGAGCCGAGCTTTTCCCGGTAATCGCATTGCAGGGGAAAGTAATCCATACCATGGCGCGGATCAGCCCGCATGGCTGTCGCCAGAACGGTGCTGTCAGCGTAACTGGCAATGATTGATCCGGTAGCGAGCCGGGCAACGCGACCGGTTTCAAATCGCATCATCCGCCCTGCGATTTCACGTTCAACTTGAATCACATGAGACATGTCTTCTACCTCAAAAATAGGTTGTCAACGTGTTCGTGGAACTGTACGTCAGCAGTGCTGGACACCCAGAGGCAGAAGGCAAGCAACAGTCGGTATTGTGGGTTATCAATCCCGCAGGTGTGGAAGTCTTTGGGAATCAAAGACCGCAAACTGTGGCTTGCCTACTGCCACCCGTGTCTCTTTCAATTGCCCCACGTGGTTGTCCCACGCGAACACGTATAAAAAAGGACGGCCTACTTACGCAGACCGAGCCGCTTGATCAATTGCTGATATGCATCACGATTGGATCGCGCCAGATATCGCAGCAGGCGATTGCGCCGACCCACCAGCATGAGCAGTCCTCTGCGCGATGCATAATCATGACTGTTGCGGCGGAGATGATCCGTAATCTCACGAATACGTTCCGTAAGAATGGCGACCTGCACTTCCGGAGAACCGACGTCTCCATCATGGCGCTGGTAATCGCTTATCAATTTTTGTTTCTCTTCAACTGCTATGCTCATTATCGAAACTCATGTTTCCGTTTGAATATGTCTGGGGATATAAACCGGGTACTTTAGCATCCATTCAAGGTTGCGTCCAAGAGAATCCCCTGCGATCTCAAGGTGATTTCTAGGTTTCCAGTGCCGGTTGAGGCTCAGAAACTGCCGATTCCACGATTTCCCCTGAGATTTCCGTACGAGCCAACTGCCTCTCCATCGAAACCAGAAGCCCCACAAAAAAAGCGGTAAACAGCCAACCGGTCCCCCCTGATGAGAGCAAAGGCAGGGCAATCCCCTTGGTGGGAGCCAATCCGGTCACCACCGCCAGATTAAGTAACGCCTGAAATCCGATGGTCATCACGACACCCATTGCCAGCAATCGCTCAAACGGGTGTCGGAGCCGACGGATGATCGAAGCCCCGCATCCAAGGAGAATGACATAGAGCATCACGACCAGGCACGCTCCGATGAGCCCCGTCTCCTCACATATCACAGCAAAGACGAAATCGGTCGTATCTTCCGGGAGGTAGCCGAACTTCTGCACGCTGTTTCCCAGACCACGACCGGCCAATCCACCGCCACTCACTGCCGCCATGGATTGGAGAACATGGTATCCGATGCCTTGTGGATCATCGTATGGATTGAGAAATGCGCGTAAGCGATCCAGGCGATAGGGGCTGGCCATGACCGCAGCGAAAAATCCCAATCCGCCGACAGGGAGTAGGATCAATGCGTGGTGGATCTTGGCGCCGGCAGCGATCAACAGCAGGACACTGATCCAACCCACGAGCACCGCTGTCCCCAAGTCCTGCGATCCGATGAGGGCACAGACCAGCAATACGGGTATCATGGGGATGAGGAAACCGATCAGTCGCCGGGAGAGAAATTCCATTTGATGGCAGACATACCATGCCAGCACCAGAATCATGCCCCACTTAGCCAGCTCGCTGGGTTGAAACCCTAAACCGGGAACCAGTTCGATCCACCGTCTTGCTCCATTGACCTGCTTACCCACACCGGGGATGAGCACAAGAATCAGCAGAAGGATAATCAGGCCGAGCAGCCATGGCATGGGTGATTTCCAGCCCTGACCTGCACGTAACCAACGGATGGGAATTAATGATCCTACAATCAGCGCTCCAACCGCCAGCAATGCCAAGATAAATGATCGGCTTCGCAGGATGTCAGCAAGCTGAAGATTGTGTTCCAGGTCGATCGTGAATGACGCACTGGTGACCATGACTACCCCAAATCCCAACAGGGCGATCACCACCAGAATGAGGCCATGTCCAGCGCGCAGCATGAAAGCACTATCGTACGGAACCTGCCTGTGATAACAGAATTCACTACTCAGGAGCCTTCGAGGATGAGTCCCGTTCAGTTGTATCAATTTGAAGCGGTGTCACCACAAAGGCAAATG
>JANQEQ010000084.1 GCA_028278245.1 Phycisphaerales bacterium
CTGGCCACCACGTAAACCATTACCCGTCTCAAAGCGCATGAATTTATCTTCAAGCAAGCCGGGTAACAATGCCACGTCGAAATTCCCCGTGATTGACGATGCGTTGAGAATCGAAAAGCGCTCGCCAGCCGGCGGGTTATACTCGTCGAGTATGTCAACAATCAAACCGCCGCCAAGCTCTGCATCACTCGTTACGTCGAGCTGGTCGTGTTCGGCATCAGCGATTTCTATACTGAGTAAACCTGTGGCATTATCGAAACCGGGTGTCAGACCAACCTGTGTGTAGTCACCATCGATAAGCAGCATGCCGGGGCTCACTCCAGGGGCTAATTCACCAAAATTGATTACATCACCCTCGATGGTGCCGTCACCTCCAAGGAAACCATTCTGATGCAGAAGTAGACCACCATACGCAGTCGAAATTGTCGCTCCCTGCTCTACGATGACGCTCCCATCCACAATGTCGAGAAAGAAAAGGGAATTCCAGCGAGAATCATCACCGGTCAGTAATACTGAGCCACTTGATCCCGTCCTTGCGCCTATCACACCATCGATACTCTGAACGAATCCGCCATTATTTATCTCAAGTTCACCAATTCCATCCCAACCAACCACAAGGGAACTCTGCATCAACCATGAAGTACCAAAACCAGAGATTACCACACGACCATACGAACCAGGATCCTGGCCAATGATGGAAGAAAAATTCGTAAGTATGCCATTCGTGATCGTCAGTTCTGCAAAGTCACCCGTTAAATCACCCACGATTACGCCGGAGCCGGCGGACTCATTCAGCGTATAAGAATTGAAGCCAAGATCGAAGAGAACTGTTCCTGACCTTGCGTGGAGCGATGTATTCTCTGCGTCGAGATCAAATTGAACAGTAAATGTTGTATTAAGGTTGAAGATTGCAGGATCATCAGGCCACGGCATTTCCGGATCCCAGTTGAGATAATCGCGGAACAGCCCACCAGCAAGTTCGCTCCAGAATGCCTCACCAACGGACCACGGTTCCTCACAAGTATCCGGAACGAGATTCAGGTTGTAATCCTCCCACACCACTCCATCCCCATCAGGATCCTCTGGATCTACATCATCCCAATCGAAGACGGCATTGTCATTGCAATCGCAGGCATCGATATAACCGTCCCAGTCAAATCCTGGATCACACTCATCGAGTTGTCCATTACTATCACAATCACCACACCAATTACTGCCATCACAATCAGCCATATCTATATAATCGTAAACGCCATTCTCATTACAATCGTAAAGTTTTAGACCAAGGCTATGAAATGTACTTGCTGACACACTTACAAAATCTATGTTCGGTTCTGGAATGTCACATTGATATTCTTCATTCCACCCCCACGCTACGATTGAGCTATCGGTTTTAATTCCCAAGTTATGATTATCACCAGCCGTTACTGTTATGTAATCTGTATTCGGAGCTGGCACCTCGCATTTGCCATAAGCATTATCTCCCCATGCAACAATTGAACCATCGATTTTTAATCCCAAGCTATGCCGACTTCCCGCCGCTACTGCCACGTAGTCTTCATTCGGTTCTGGTACATCACAACAGCCACCGCCATTCTCACCCCACGCTATGATTGAACCATCGGTTTTTAGTCCGAGGCTGTGTCTATAATGACCGGCATCAACAGCTATGAAATCTTCATTCGGTTCTGGTACATCGCACTGACCAAATAGGTTCTGCCCCCAAGCAACTATCATCCCGTCATCTTTCAACCCCAAACTAAAGTATTCCCCGGCTGAAATTGCAATATAGTTCGTGTTTGGAACCGGCACATTGCACTGGCCATAGTGGTTTCGTCCCCACGCCACGATCGAACCATCAATTTTCAATCCGAGATTATGAGCATAACCGGCATCAATGGCTATGAAATCTTCGTTCGGTGAAGGTACATCGCACTGACCATGGCTATTGCTTCCCCATGCCACAATGGAACCATCTGACTTTAAACCTAGTGTGTAAAACACCCCCGCTGCAATAGAAATATAGTTCCTATTTGGTTCAGGTACATTGAGTGGACCACCAGTAGGATCACCCCATGCGATGATCTCACCATCCTGTGCAGTGGTAATAGATGAAGAAACTGCAAGCAATAAAACACTGCTGAGAAAAAAAAACCAGAAGGATTGGATGTAGTGCATCATCATTCCGTTTCCTCATGTTTCCACGTGTAGGGAAGCAATCCCTGCTCCCGCCTCCAATGGACACCAGTGTCCTCCATTCAATAATCCCGGTCAAGGAAAAACAGGCAAAGAGGATGACTTCACCCCACAACGCGACGCCCACACACACATTACGCCAAGGAATTGAGCAATATTCAGAGTTTTTGTCAGATCCTTTAGCAGTACGGTGCTTCGAAGATAGCCGGGCTCGAGGACGAGCCGGCTCGCTGCCCCCCACACATCAAGACCCGCGGGTTGCCACCACGCGGCTACCCCCCACACTTCACCCCCACAAAGACCCGCAGGTTGCCACCACGCGGCTAATCCCCCCACACTTCCATTATCTGCAAGGGTAAGCGTAAAAAAGCACCGCATAAAAATGCGGTGCTCTTAGGTTTGCAGAGATTACTGTGCGGATCGTTCTTTATCCTTTAGCATGGACCCCATTCCCCGAGGATTGCGAAGATATCGTCGATGTTAACAGTGCAGTCTTCTGTGATATCACCCTCACAGTAAGGCGGGCAGGGATCGGGGCAGTCACCCCATAAACCGAGTACCGCGAAGATGTCATCGATGTTAACCTGATCGTCGCCGGTCAGATCAGCAGGACATTCACCAGCTTGTACGATTTCCAGAGTGCCGGTTCCTTCTTCACCATTTTTACCACCGATACGGATGGGGTAGAAATACCAAGCCTCAGCGGTAAAGGTAAGCTTTGACTGTTGACCACAACCATTATCGTTGCACGCCAGCGCGGTGCCCGGTTCTGTGGGGCAGTCACCTTCGTAAACAGCCAGGACTGTATCAAAGTTGGCATCACACACGCTGATTTCAATCGGGCCATCCCATTCCGCCAGGTACTTGAACCAGACATCGTTATCAAAGTCACTGCACTCACCGGGTTCCGATGGGCCGGCACCGGTTGCGCCGATGGTGCTGAATGGTTGAGGCCCACCAAAGATTTGGGTGGCATTACCACAGTTATCATTTGCAGGAACACTCCCGGCCAGCACCATTGCATCATGGGCATTCACAATACCCCACCCATAAAAGTTATCAAAACCTGTAGCACCACGATCCATGCAGGTGGTGTTCATTGTGTATTCCACATCGGAAGCGGTCATGCCATCATTGACGGAGAGAATCAAGGCTGCGACTCCGGCAGCATAAGGTGATGAAAACGAAGTTCCCTCAGTACAGGTGAAATTACCGCCGCCGTATCCGTCTGGACCTGTACGGTCAGTCGTGCGAATTTCCTCACCCGGCGCAACGAACGCCATATTGGAGCCGTAATTGCTGAAAGTTGATCTATTTCCACTATCGCTGATAGAGCCGACCGCATTAACGGTGGACAGATTCGCCGGGTAACCTATTGATGAAATTCCATCATTACCCGTAGATGAGAAGTGGACCATCCCGTTGTCATACGTAGACTGATACTTATTCGTGATCGAACTGTTGCTGCCTCCGAGGGTAGCACTGAGATTCGATACACGCGCCCCGATACTTCCCGCCCAGGTCAGCGCATCGACAAATCCGGTGACTGAATACGTACCACCGGTATTGCAGGGAATGTTCGAAATAGAATACTTAGCAGAAGCACCCGAGCAGGTGGGAGCATTGCCCACCACGCCGGAAGAGTTGTTGATGACCGCTGAGCATGTTCCTGCCACTGCGGTTCCATGATTGTCACACTCGTTACCCGGATAACCACCTGTGCCCATTCCGGAGAAGTCCGCAGCATGCGTGACATTTAAATCAAAATGGTCAAGCTGCACACCATCGTCCAAAATCACAATGATGATCGAGGAATCACCGGTTGTAATATCCCATGCTTCCGGGCAATCCATGTCCATATCGTTCACGCCGCTGGAAGATTGGCAGGTGCCGTTCTGCCCGGTGTTATGAAGACCCCAGAGATCACTGAAATACGTATCGTTCGGGATCAGGTCGTACTGCACCGAGCAGATCATGTCCGGTTCGGAAAAGATGACATCGTCCCGTTGTGCGATGCGGTTGGCTATCGCCAAAGCCTCGTACCCATTGGTTGCGTTGCTGCGCAAACGATAGACACCGGGCATATCACCGTAATGCTCTTCCAGAATTTCACCGGCATCAATTTGAGCGAGAACCGCGCGCATCTGCTGAGGTTCCATATTCTCCTGGAAACCAATAATCAGATCCTGCAGGATCACCCGCGGTCCGCCGAGATCATCAATAAACACCGGCGATACAAAATCCACGACACCGGCTTGGCTGATTTCATTCACCAGTTGCTGCACGCCCGATAAATTGCGCGCCTGCGCCGGTGTGTCGATCAACGCCCAACCGGGAGAATGCCATTGTTCGTTGATGTCCGCTTTCGTTATACCGAACGAAGCCAGTTGCTGATCCAGCCCAAGTTGCCTCCCCTGTGGAGACTTGAAGACAGCAATCTGCATCTGATTCAACGGCAGGGGCTGAACCTGATCAAAGTAGTAGTAATAGTACATGGATTTCGTGGCAGCCGGGGCTGAGTTATCAGGCGCAGCTGACAGGCTGGACATAAACATCATTGAACCAACCAATGACAAACCAGCACAGAATCCAACCGACACCCGACAACCGGGGAACAATCCCGACAAGCGTGATCGTTTCATGACAGATTTTTGTGAATTCATCTCGTTATTATCCTCCTCGAACTCGATGCTCGTGTAAGAGACCAGGGGCAACACCCCGGCATATATGATCTTCGGCAGATCAGCTTGACCGCCGAAGAGGAACCCCGTAGTTGCCCGTCGTTTGTTAAATGTTCGCCCAGGCGGGATGAATGGTTCCGCCTCATAGTGTAACCATACTTTTATGGGATGTGAAGATCTTTTTTTATCTTCTCAATGTGTCAGCATTTAAGGCTCTGAGAGGTGATTTTGCCTATTTTGAAGAACTCACGGACACACCCCCCAGTGGCCGAGAATGGAGAAAACGTCGTCGATGTCCATAGTGCAATCTATTGGTCAGTAATCCTCACATCCAACAGATAACATAAAAAAGTCGGGTTGCGCTGAAGCGGACCCGACCTGCTTTGGTCAGAACATTTCACATCGTCAGTTTGGAAAATCGAAATGAGAATTGTGGTTGAGGTGTGGCGTCAGCCCCAGTGGCCGAGGATGAAGAAGATGTCGTCGATGTTCACTGTGCAATCTTCGTTGACATCGCCTTCGCAATACGGTGGACAGGGATCCGGGCAATCTCCCCACAAGCCGAGTACAGCAAAGATATCATCAATGTTAACGATTCCATCGCCCGTAATATCGCCGGGAATGGATTGTTTGATGACGCCTGCGGCATAACCACGGAAGGCCGGGGCAAGCAACTGATTGACCACCTGCCCGTCATAGCCAAACTGATAGATATACCCCAGCGTGCCGTCAATACTCTCTGCGGTCCAGAAGTACTCACCATCGAACCACAATCCCCGGCAGGCAGATGATGGTGGATCAAATGCATGCTCCGGTAATTCAGTTATCGTCGGCCAAGCGGAGATATCCCAACATTGAATATGACCGTCCGAGTTGAGTGTCCAATAGTATGTGCTATCCCACGCACTGCCTCGCAGTGACTCACTGAATGAAGTTGAACTGTCCCATGAGCCCTGGAAAGAGTACCGATTCAGGCTCCATTCCTTGATATAAAAATACTGTCCATCCCAGGCAACATCATACATTGATATCAAGGACCAATCATCGACAATTACATCAAGCGCGCCGGTGTCGATATCAATCTGATACAACCGAGGTGCAACCCAATCCGTTGCGTAAAGTTCGTTATCAGCAATCTCAAGGTCGGAGAAGATGTAGTATTCGTATTCAAAATAACGTAAGACTGCCCCCTGAGAATTCAGAACGTATATGCGCGAAAGCCAACCCTGATTGGCGGTGAAGACGATGAGATCACCCTGTTTGAGTGCTGCCCGAATTGGCGTTCCCTGTTCCTGTTGCACACCCCACCCGGACGAACCAGCTTCATTGACACTCGATGCAACTGACTTTGGTGATTCCCCCATTCCCAATATCAGTGCGACTGCGAAAAACAGTTTTCTTCCTCGGTGAAACATGCCGCATGCCTCCTGTATTTCTGCTCGCGCTCAGGCGATCCAGTCCTGACATTTGAGATTATACAAGATACAAGTTTCCAACAAAAAGTTTTTAACCATTCATCTCTCAATATTCCACACGCAATCAGTATTAAAACCTGTCTGACAAGAGTTGCTTCATGCTCCCATTGTGTTGTTGCTCAAGCGTAGATCGTCGTCTAAACTAGTCTGCAATAGCCTACAATAGTCAACGTAACGGCATCTCCAATTGCGTGTATCACGCATTGGAACAGTCGCTGATAAGAAATATAAGGAAAGGCAGTTCATGTTATCACGACCATCATTATTCACCTCGGAGTCAGTCTCGATGGGACACCCCGACAAGATGTCCGATCAGATTTCTGATGCAATTCTAGATGCCATGCTTGCAGTAGATCCAAACTCGCGGGTGGCATGTGAGACATTAGTCAAAACCGGTATGGTTGTGATTGCCGGCGAGATCACTTGCAGTGAATATGTCGATATCCCCAAAATCGTGCGGGAGACCATCCTGAAAATCGGTTACGACGAGGGGTGCAAAGGATTTGACGGCAGCAGTTGTGCGGTTCTGCTTGCCCTGGATCCGCAGAGCGAAGATATCAGCCAGGGAGTTGATGACGACAAGGGCTTACACAAGGAACAGGGAGCCGGTGATCAGGGATTCATGTTCGGTTACGCCTGTCGAGAAACTCAGAATCTCATGCCGCTGCCCATTGACCTTGCACATAAACTGATGGCTTGCCAGGCTGAAGTACGCCGCAACGACACCATTCCACATTTGCGCCCGGATGCAAAGGGCCAGGTCACGGTTCGCTACGAAGGAAACCAGCCCCAGCAGATTGAAACCGTGGTGATCTCAACCCAACACGGACCTGAGTGGAATAAGAATCAGCGCGCTTTGCAGGATGCGGTTACTGATCACATCATCAGGCCTGTGCTTGGCGACTGGTGGAATGATCAGATCAAAGTCCACGTCAACCCGACCGGACGTTTTGAACTTGGAGGCCCCCACGGTGATTGCGGTCTCACCGGCCGAAAAATCATCGTCGATACCTACGGTGGACGCGGCCGACACGGTGGCGGTGCATTTTCAGGTAAGGATCCCAGCAAAGTAGATCGATCCGCAGCCTACATGGCACGATACATTGCCAAGAACATTGTTGCCGCCGAGCTTGCCGATATTTGTGAAGTGCAACTGAGTTATGCCATCGGTATAGCTGAGCCGACATCGGTCATGGTGGATTGCCATGGAACTGAAACCATTGAAGAGACAAAGATCGAAGATCTTATACGCCAACACTTCCCCATGACTCCTCGAGGTATCATCGATTCGCTAGATTTGCTACGTCCGATCTATCAACCCACAAGTTGTCACGGCCACTTCGGTCGTGTCCCGGGTGAAGGCGGTTCAGGCACATTTACCTGGGAAATAATCGACAAGGTTGAAGCGCTCAAAGCCGCTGCAGCAACATCCGCCGGTATTACAGGCTAGCAACCGATCTACATTTTCCTGTGACACACAATCTCATCCCACAGATCCACGTGATAATTTAACCTTCATCCATCTCTTCATGTACTCTGTGTACACCATGACATCCGCGCGCCATTGTGTACATGCAGCATTGACTCGTCAGATATCGCGGTTCCCCGACCTGGATCTGGCACCTCTCGATACGCATGACCTATCCGCGCGCGATACCGGCCTGGCAAACGCTATCTACCATGCGGTGATCCAGCGCTGGCTTACTCTGACCACAGTTATCGAAAGCAGACTCGACCGTGAATGGGATCAGGTAGAAGAGAGCCTACGTGCTGTTCTCCTGGCTGGAGCAGCTCAACTGCTGCTGTTGGATCGAATACCCAATCATGCAGTTATCAATGAAGCAGTGCAGTGGGCAAAGCAACATGTCCGCCCCACTGCCGGCGGATTTGTCAACGCGGTTCTGCGGCAGGTTGCTACTTTGCGGCAGGAAAAAGCACCGCCAACAACAGACTGGTTGCCGGATATTTTCCCGCGCGCTGATGGAGAACATTGGCAACTCACCGAACCGGTGTTTGATGATGATCCGATACGCAGGATTGCACAACAGGCATCACACGCTGATCAATTTATCAAACATTGGTGCAAAATATTTGGCGACGTCACGACACAACTTCTAGCCAGGCACAATGTCATTATCCCTCCGATCATCCTGACCGCTCTCCCCCCACAACAAGCGCCATCGAATCAGTTCATCCCACATCAGCAGGATGGGTTTTTCGTATTCACCGGATCGCACGATGAGTTGCTTCAAATGCTTCAGGAAAAACCCGAATGGCGCGTACAGGATCCAACCGCCAGTGCCGCGGTATATGCAACCAGTCAGATACAACCCAGCTTGATAATCGATGTATGTGCCGGCAAAGGTACGAAAACAAAACAACTGGCAAAACTATTTCCCCAGGCGCGAGTGATTGCCAGCGACATCGATCCGAAGCGTTTTGCTGTTCTTCAGGCAGCATGTGCGACATTAGAGCAGGTCACGGTGGTTGAATTTGACGACATTCCGACTTTTACAGAACAAGCTGAACTCATCGTTCTTGATGTCCCCTGTAGCAATACAGGCGTACTCGCCCGCCGCCCTGAAGCCAAGTACCGTGTCAACGCTGACCATCTGGCCGATCTTGTGCACCTGCAACAGCAGATCATCACCAATGCTCTACCTCTCCTGACCGGTCAAGGGTATGTTCTCTACTCGACGTGCAGCATTGATTCTGCTGAAAACGAGCAGCAATCCCACTGGATTCAGGAGCAGTTCGGTTTTCACTTACTCAACGAAGTAATGACGTTACCCGCTGGGCAGCCAGGTGATTCTTCAACCCTTTACCGTGATGGTGGCTACTACGCCCTCCTCCAGCGTCACGAAGAACAATGAAAACAGATCGCCAGATATCCAGCTCTGACCTTTTCAGGTTGCATACCGGTGCTAGAATGCCGGATTCTGCAAATCAGGGCAGTACCTCACAATGAATATACTGGACGTACTATCACCACAAGCTATCAAAGTCCCGCTTGAAGCGACTGAAAAGAAAGCGGCTATCGATGAGCTTGTGGATCTCCTCGGATCCAACAACCAGATCACCGATTGCGAAGGGCTCAAGAAAGCGGTGTGGGAACGTGAACAACAGCGCACCACGGGCATCGGTGAAGGTCTGGCAATACCCCACGGCAAATCGAGCTGCTCCAGTAAACTCATCATGGCTATGGGACGCCCTGCTGAACCTATCGAGTTCAATTCCGTTGACAAAAAACCTGTGCGATTGGTTGTACTTCTCGCTTCTCCCCCGGACAAAACGACCGATCATATCCAGGCACTGGGGAAGATCAGCAGACTCATGGCCGACAAGGATTTCCGGGAAAAAACATTTGCCGCTGAAACAGCTGAAGCGATGTACGCTTTAATCGAACAGGCGGAAAAGAAGTAATACGGTTCACAAATGATTTCTACGCTTCGTTCTTGAGCGGCAATAGCATGCGGTTCCTCTATCGCCATGAAGTAACACGTCTCGTTGAGGAGCCAGCATAAATCCCGTCAGGAACTCTGATGAATGAAACAAACCCTGCCATTTGATGACAGGGTTTTGGGAGGTGAATGATCACACACAAAGAAAGCAGGTTAGTTGTGTGATGGAGTAAGATCCTGATCCTCAGGAAGGACTGAAGGTTCGCTGATGGTTTCTTCCAGCACGTCACGAATTTTTTCCAGTGCTTTATTCTGAATCTGGCGAACACGTTCCTTAGTTACGCCAATGATCTGACCCACCTGCTCAAGCGTGAGATTGGGTGAATCCGGCTGCTGATCGACACCGAAACGATGGGCAATCACCGTCTTTTCGACTTCAGACAGTTCCGCGGAATTTGTCCGCACGATATGCTTCACCTCGTCAGCACATTCCTCTTCGTGAGTCCGACGCACCGTCTCCAGATGGTTGGACTTTTCCATTGCCGGATCAAAATCGGTAGGAAAGCGCTGGCGATATTTACTCAGCTTCACACCCTGCCGGCTGAATGCTTTGAGAATGGCACGGCAGGCATAGGTGCTGAATTTGAAACCACGCTCGCAATCGAACTTGTCAACCGAGCGTAACAACGCCATGTTGCCTTCGCTGACCAGGTCAGCAAAATCAACTTCGCTCATGCGGGTTCGTTTTGCCATTGCCAGAACCAGTGCCAGATTGGTTTCTGCAATCTGCTCGCGATACTGCTTCGCCTTGCTACACCAACGGAGTAGTGCCTGAACCTCTTCATCGGTGGGATGACTCGTACCGATTCGCTCCTGGAGTGAAGCGACTCGATAGCGGGCATAGTTGTACTGCCGGAAGAGAATACGCTCCTCTTCAGCCGAGAGTCGAAGCGTGTTGTTGTCCTTGGTGGACAACGATTGGTTCGGCGTGAAGTCGTCCATCAATGGGCGATACCACGTCACGTCCGGTTGCTCGACCTGGGGCACGTCCTCATAGATTCGGAATTCGGCATCCGTCTCGTAGAACGAGGGCGAATCAATGAAGTCCATCCGTGTTGACAACAGAATGCGGAGAAGCTCTTCCTCATCCATCGCCAAGCCGATGAATCCCACACCCGATTCAGGTGCAGAGGCATGCGATCGACCCTGCCGTTGCCGCAGTCGATCGAGAGGTGAATTTGTTCCAATAATGGTCTGTAACATTGCGCTTCCCCCTTAAAATTCCACACAGAAAAGGTTTATCGGTCTGCGAAGAGCACTAACGATCTCTCCGCCGGATTATTACCGCTCTTTAGATATCAATGTTCATCGAATTAGAAACATTCTAAAAAAACGAACTTACCTTGAGTTACATCCCACTTCTGACTGGGATTCATCTCATAGTGTCAAATGACCAATACATGGTAACAGGAAATAGGTCATTTTGTTTCATAAAATTCCGAAATTACTCAGGTTCTCCACCGGAAATATCATAAATCCATCCTTTGATCGCCATATCGTAAGGGAAAAGCTCGTTTTGATCGAAGAAAAGCCCAATTTCAGTCTCCGCAGATTCCGGAGCGTCTGAGCCGTGTATCAGGTTGTAACTATTTGATACACCGAAGTCTCCGCGAATGGTACCAGGATCAGCCTGGGAGCCGAAAGTCGCACCCATGAGTTTCCTGCAGACATCAATTGCGCCAACTCCCTGGATAGCCATAACGAGAACCGGGCTCGACGTCATGAACTGTAATAGCTTGTTATAGAACGGTTTGCCTTTATGAACCGCGTAATGCCTTGATGCTAATTCTTCAGAAATAAGCATCACTTTGGCCCCGATGATCTGTAACCCCTTGTCTTCAAAACGACTGATGATTCTTCCCATGAGACCACGTTGAACCGCGTCGGGTTTCAGAATGATGCAGGTCGTTTCCATGTGTTTCTTCCCGGTTGGTACTTATTATTATTCTGACTTGAATATCCTCAGAAGATACCAGCCAAAACACTTTTGTACCAGTAGTAAATCGTCCAAATCACCGAATATCTTGCGATTATTTGTCTCAGCTCCCTACGATTCTTCGGAAATTGGGGTAGATAAGGATACGTGCAAAGTCAATAGTGCCCTTCTGCACTCAGAAAACCCAATCAGCCGAAGAAATGATGCGAGGAATCAATGGACTCATCCCCTTTTTTGTTTGCTGGTGGAGGTTCGGGGGGGCATATCAGCCCGGGTTTAGCTATCGCTGAGCGGCTCCTGGAGCAGGACAATTCAGCCCAGATTATCTTCTATTGCTCAAATCGGCCGCTTGATCATCAGATGCTCCAGGCGTCAGGGCACCAACACCATGCACTTCCCATACTTCCGCCGGGGAAATCTCCTGCGAAATTCATCAGATTCCTCAGTTCATACAGACAAAGTTATCGCATTGCGAAGGCACGACTTGCTGATGACAACATTCAACATGTCATCGCGTTGGGGGGCTTTGTCTCAGTTCCGGTGGTTCAGGCTGCATCTTCACTGAAGATTCCGATCACACTGATTAACCTTGACCGTCCTCCGGGAAGGGCAAACCGCTGGATTAGACGATCATGCACGCGCGTCTGGTCAGCTTGTGATCTGCCGGACCATCCAAATTTTGCTGAGAGGGTGGTGGGAATGCCTATTCGCCACTCGACAATTGCAACGGATGATCCTGCCACTTACCGACGAGCGCTGGGATTGGAACCTGAGCGATCTACACTGCTGGTAACCGGTGCATCTCAGGGTGCAACCAGTCTCAACAACTTCATGCCCATTCTTGCAGAAACGGAAAAGGACTTCTTCTCGTCCTGGCAGATCTATCATCTGGCCGGCTCCAAGGCACCTGATATTCAAAGCGCCTATGACCGAGCGGGAATACATGCCAGGGTCGACAAATTCCAGGAAATTATGGCCCATGCGTGGGGTGCTGCCGATCTTGCTGTTTCCCGAGCCGGGGCCAATTCTGTTGCAGAAGCTGCCACCAACGCAGTTCCCACACTTTTTCTCCCCTACCCCTATCACCGTGATCAACACCAAAAGTACAACGCCCAGAGTATGGTCGATAAGGGCGGAGCAATCATCATCCAAGATCACATCACCCCGGCAGAAAACATGACCCACGTGGCACCACATCTTCTGGAATTAATGGACAACGCAGCCAAACGGGAATTGATGCGGCAGAAATTACGAGAAAACCCACCTCCGGATGCGGCGGAGACAATCGCCCAGCTTCTCCTTGATGGATGAAGCTTTTCCTCCCTCGAAAACGGTATTCAAGAGGGAAATTGCATCACCTGATGACTTTTTCTTCTGCCAATCGACCACGATGGAGTACAATTCCATCGAGAGAGGTGTAACTGTCGATGATCTCCTCATGTAGCATGACTGAACAGATCCGGTGCATCGTGCTGACCATGGCTGGCGCTCAGCAGGATGAATCATTGCGAAAGCAGATCGCACAACGTGGGTGGTCATTGTCATTGCATACAGATCCCTACACCGCACTGGCCGAAGCATCTTTGCGGGAAGCGTCTCAGCAAAACCGCACTGCCTGGGGACTCACCCGTGTAGAACGCTGCATCCTGCTTATCTCTGATGAGGCGGCAACTGCATTGGCAGATGAAATTCCGGATATTCAGCGTGCAGTGGACCGATTCATCCCCGACCTCACTGTACTGAAATATCAAGATGAGTTTTCTGAAGAGGATCAGGAAGAGGATGATGAGCGATCACCGCAACTATCCCTGACCTCAACGACCGATAACCCCCCCCACACACACCCACACACACCCACACACAAATCCCCCCCCACCTCCACACAGATCACCACACCCACTCACAAGACAGAAACACACGCGCTAATCACAGCGCCTTCACCTGATAAGACCAGGCAACCTGAAATTGACATTGTTCCTGTAACCCTTTCAAAACCCCCCAAGCTCACGCTCACTGAGGATCACATGGATTCAGAAGAGAAACAAAACCTCGTCGAATCCGAATCCGTAGAAAAAGAGAAGGAACATCCCAAATCTGACCGGGATGATGCTGATCAGGAGCAGGATCTACGGCCTCAGATCTCGCGCGAAGAGATCGACATGCTGTTAGGGGCTGATGAAGAAGGGTTCGGATCGTGAACCAGACCTCAACAACATCATCTGCAAAGGTACGCCAACGGTTACTGATCGTGGGTCAATGCCCGATACGAGATGAGCTGCAGGCTAGTCTGGATGAGGAGATCGAACAGGTCGACACGCTTTATGATGCCATCGGTGCACTCTCAACGAAGGAAGGGCAACTACCGATTCATACGGTCCTGATCTGGGCCCAGACGCTTCGCCCCTATTCAGGCAGGGCAATCGAAGCACTCCATTGCATCGATCCATCCATTCGTCTGTTGCTGGTTGAAACCGGCGCAGACGAAAGTGTTCTGCGCCAACTCGGAGGACGATTTGAGGGCAAATGGCGAGGTGCAACAGATGCCGACTCACTGGCATCGTTCATCCGCACCCAAGACACATCTGAACACCACACAACTCCAACTATCACGCAGAATTCGGATACAAATAAAAAAGAAACACCTCAATCTGACTCCGATCAATCAGACTCTGCTACCCCTGCATCCCTGGGTGATGTGGATCTTGTACATGCCATCCAGCACAAGCCGGAACAAGTCACCCCACTGGCACTGTCGATAATCAAACTGCACACACAATGGACCGATCTATCTCTACACGATTCATCTGCGGAGATATCGGATGAAATCCACGAAGCAGCAATCACATGGAACGACGAATGCTTCGGTTACCTGCAAAGCCGAATCGCACCGCTGGTTCAACTTGAGGCCTGGGCACAGTGGTTAGCGCAGTGGTTGGCGTTTGATGATAACTTCCAGAAACATCAGCGCTGGGCTTTTACTGATGATCTCACCGGTGCGGGGAATCGGCGGTTCTTCCATCAATTCCTAAGCGATGCTATCAGTCGGGCTGGTGAAGACCGCAGACCCGTTACGCTGATGGTTTTCGACATTGACGATTTCAAGATGTACAACGACCGATATGGCCATGAAGCCGGCGACGAGATCCTTCAAGAATCTGTCAAACTCATGACCTCGGGCATTCGGCAGGGGGACAGAGTGTGCAGGATCGGTGGTGACGAGTTTGCGGTGATCTTTGCTGATCCTGAAGATCCGCGTGAGCCAGGCTCAGACCACCCTGCTGAGATACAGCAAATTGCCCAGCGATTTCAAAGCCAGATCGCAAAGATGCAATTTCCCAAGCTGGGCAGCGATGCTCCCGGCTCATTGACCATTTCCGGCGGCCTGGCCAGCTATCCCTGGGACGGCATGACTCCGGAAACGCTCCTCCGCCTGGCTGATCAGCGAGCACTGCACTCCAAGCGATGCGGGAAAAACGCGATCACCTTCGGCCCGAAAGCGGTGAACGAACGCAACAATGACGAACCAGGCAATCAGACATAGACGGATGAGACTTCGACTCCTGTTTGCTTATCGGATCACTACAGGACGCAGCGACACGGTCCTGTCTTTTTTCAGGAAGACATCCCCCCAAGACGTGAAGCACACTGGATACTGCACGTTGATGCGCCGATACGATTGAGCCATGCCCACTGGTCGTATAATCATCCTTTCCGATACACATCTGGGGCGGAAGCAATATGCCGCGATGTCCGCTGATGCATTGCGCCCACTCTGGCAGGACGCAGCGCATGTCATCATCAACGGTGATGTGGCGGAGGTCCATCACCGCGAACACTGGGGCGAGGCTGCCCGCCAGACCATGCAACTGTTTGATCTCTGTGATGCAGACGGTGTGAGCCTTACGCTCCTGTCAGGTAATCACGATCCTTATCTCAGTGACATCAGGCATCTGCATCTGGCTCACCGCGAAGTGTTGGTGACTCATGGCGATGCAATGCACCCGGCCGTGGCACCGTGGAGTCCTGCCGCCGGCCGGATCCGCGAAGCGCATCAACGCGCAATCGCGTCACTCAAGCCCGAGCAGCGCGGTCACCTGGAATCTGTGCTCGGTGCTTCGCAATATGCATCACATGAGGAATGGACTCAACTGGAACAGGAAGCATCGCACGCATCAATCCTCGGCATGATGCTTCGTCCCTGGGCATTGATCAAGGTTCTGCTGTATTGGTATCGCTTCCCTCGACTGGCAAAGAAATTTGCCGATCGATTTGCCCCCGAGGCTCGTTACATCATCCTCGGCCACACACATCACCCCGGTATCTGGACCATTGGAGGGAAAACTTTCATTAACACCGGCAGCTTCGGTTTTCCCGGTCATCCGCGCGCTGTCATACTGGATGACACAACGCTGAGTGTCTGGGCGATCAAAACATACAAACAGAAATACCAGTTTGCTCAGGAACCGCTGGCTGAATACAAGCTATCCAGCGCAGTTGATGATGACTCGATATCTGAATTGGACGAAACGTCTTTGAAAACAGATGCGATTGATCAGGCGGACCAGAAGGATAATCCACTGACCGTTGCGTGAACAACTGTGCCCTCTGCTTCAACAAACACTTTTGTTTCCGGCTTCGTTGCTTCATACTGCAATGTGGCAAAGGCGACCGGTTGAGCGCTACGCATGGGACTGAGTGTGCTTGACGTAACCAGCCCAACCTGATCGCCCGGTTCGTTCGATTCCGTTGCACGGTACACCGCGGCACCTTCACTGGGCAATCCGCCTTCTGTAATCAGCAATCCGGCCAGTTGACGCTTCGGTGCACCATAACTTTCGATCCGCGCAACTACTTCCTGCCCGAGGTAGCAACCCTTCTCAAAATCTACACGCTTATGTAACAATCCCGTTTCGTGCGGGAGGTTTTCTGAAGTGAAATCTATGTTGAACAGTGGCGTTCCCCCCTCGATGCGAGCTGTGTTGTAAGCGTACCAACCCACGGGACGCACGCCCTGCTTATCCTGTTGAAGCTGATCATTTGCCGTAAGTAAAGCATCCCATACTGCCCCCGTACCGTCATAAGGCATGATCAGTTCGATACCCGTGTCGCCGATTTGATCCCGTCGTGCCGCGATCACTTCAATATCATTGATCGTTATGACCTTTGCCTGCCCCGGTTCGAGTGTCAAATCCGTCTGCTTGCAGGCATGCTGTAATATTTCCAGCGCCGCGGGACCATGTAACGCAAGATGATGATATGAGTCGGATACATCCTGCACACTCACATCTTCAGTGAAGATGAACTGATCCAATGTTGAGGTGGTCGATGCAGCTTGATGAATATCCACATCGATCACGATCCTGTCACCCAACTCAAGCAGAAATAAGTCTGCTTCAATTCGTCCAACGCGGCTCAACCAGAACGATTCACGGGCGGTGTTGGCTTGCATGTCACCGAGCTTCTGGGTGAGCATGTTGTCGAGAAACTCAAGCCGATCGTTGCCGGTGATCAGCAGCGTCCCGCGATGCGATGCGTCAAACAGCCCGGCTCCACGGCGCAGAGCAGCATACTCCAGTTCAACGATATCAAACGCACCAACGATCTCACACTGCGACATGCCCTCATCATCAACCGGACCATAAGGCAAATACTCCACCCTCTCAGGTTCCAACTGATGTCCGACCGCCGCGCCCGGTCGATGAGGAGCCTTTTCTGACTCTTCAATTGATGGTGTCTCTTGTACAAGTATCGCCTCGTGTCGTGATCGCAGTGGTGTATCGTGCAGCATGTTCCGCATCCTTCCCGGGGTTCAGTGGAGGATTGTAGATCAATTCAGCAATTGAAACACAATCTTCGAAAGCCCGGTACGGCGTGGTGGGATCATCTGCATTCAAGCACGCGCGGCATCGATGTGTTGTTGAAATAGAGCAAGACCAAGATGGATATTGTTACATCGTTCCGGGTGCCACTGCACGCCGAGGTAGAAACGACGATCTGGATCACAGACCGCTTCGATCACGCCGTCCGGAGCACGAGCTACGATTTCCAACGTTCCCGGATCGCTGATCGCCTGGCGATGATGACTCATCACCTCACCCTCACCCAATGATCCAGTGATGGTATGAACAGTCTGAGGGTAATGGTCCTGCCAGGTCGGCAGGGTTTCCTGGAGGCATTGATCGATATCTCCGCCGGCATGGAGAGCCATCAGCTGCATTCCCCAGCACACACCCAGCAGTGGCACTTGGGGATGATCACGCATCGCATCAAGCAGTTGACATTCACTTTGTTGGCGAATGGGATCGACTTTTGTGGCCTGAGGATGGGTAGCTTTGCCGTACTCTTCCATGATCGGGTCATCCCCCCCGCTGATGACGAAACCGTCGCAGATCGAGAGGTACTGTTCCACACGATCCGGGCAGGGGGGAATGATCAGAGGTGTGCCGCCTGCCTGTTCAACAGCAGTGAAGTACGTTCGGCGAAGCTTGCACGCTTCACCCTCAACATCCGCAGTTATACCGATGACCGGTCGCATGAGGATCATTATCGTCACCCACCCCCCACACACCACACTCCCCCCACACAATAATCAATTGATGACCACTCACCTTGGGGAAATAAGGGAACGTTAGAGGGGGTGAAGTGTGGGGGGGGATGTGTGGGGGGTGGGGGGGGAAGAGGACCGCCGACTGACCGGAGGGAGGAGATTCAGTTACCGGGCAATCGGCGGACTCGAAGGAGGAAGGACGAAAAGGAGGATACGGACCGTGCTGGCATCAATTTATTCGCATGAACAGGGCCAATTGTTCGCGTAAACTTTGAAAAAACATAGACTTCCGCCCCCCCCCACACTTCCCCCAACAAACAATACCCTCCATATATCATCATCAATACGGGCTACAGTCCCGGTTTCACACTCATCCTCACCAAAATACTGCAATTCGTAGTGAATCCATGGATATGTGAGGATTTCATAGCCTTTTCAGACGCAGCCTGCACATTTCTACTGTGTGTTGGGGGGTGGGGGCTTGATTCCTGCCGGATCGGTGCTATTTTGCTTTGTTCGTCGCCTCTCCTGTCATTGGGGAGGCTGCTTGTCACAAGTATCCATGACGATTTGGAGTTGATTTCATGGCCCAGCTTTCGCGTTTCCCCCAACGAGGCAAACCCACATACTTCAAAACTACTGTGAAGGGTGATCAGTATGTGGACTATAAAAGCGTCGATGATCTACGACGTTTGATGACCCCCAACGGCAAGATCTACTCCCGCAAGCGTCTGGGGCTGACAGCCCGCCAGCAGCGCATGGTTGCTCAGGCAATCAAACGCTCTCGCTACATGGCACTGCTGCCTTACACCAGCGCAACCCTGTAATTACACAATTCGTCGTTGGCAATTTCTGTAAATTGCTCGCAGGAGTCGTCTGCGACGAATGCGCTGGACACGACAGGATCGTGACGCGTCTTGATTTGTGTGATCAGCGGTTAAATGTGCGACGGATCAGATCGGGTAGCCACGCCAACCAGCAACGAATGCGGAGTCTACGAATTTCCTCATCATGCCGATCGACCCGGAGGCCACGTTTGAGCCAGGCGCGGGCAAGGGGGATCTGTTTATCTTCGTAGGCAGCCAGAGCGAGGTTATGAAGTGACACGATACAGTTTGGTTCCAGACGCAGGACGCGTCGACTTATCGCCACGCCTCCGGCCTGATCACCTGATTTAAATCGAGCCAGCGCCAACTTCCGCAACACTTCCGGGCTTTCCTCGCTGAGATTGAGGATGCGCTGGAACACATCCACCGCGGGCTGCGGCTGATCGGCTTCCAGCATGAGTTCTCCCATTCGGAAAAGAGCACCGGTGGGAAAAGCGCCCGGTTCACTTTCTTTGACGATAGCCCACTGCTCCTGGAGGTAGGTCACAGCCGTTTCAATCTGCCCCTTTCGGAGCAGGGCATCTGCCACAGCCAGTCGGATTCGAGGGAAATCCGGCGCGAGTTTGAGTACGAGTTCAAATTCCAGATGAGCCTGTTCATAGCATTGAGACATCATCCCCAGCTGGCCCAGCTTGAAGTGAGCTTCGACGTTGGCCGGTTCCAGCTCGAGGATTCTGCGGAATTTCTCGGCTGCTTCGGGAAGTCGCCCCAGATCGACCAGCAACTCTCCGTAATCCAACAGGGTGTCGACGTTGCCCGGATCATCGCGCAGGTCGCGCAGATACAGCTGCAATGCACGTTGCGGTTTTCCTGAAGCTGCTGCGACAACCGCCAGGCGGGCACGAAGATGGGGAAGTGACGAGTCAAGACGCAATGCTTCACGCAGACACCAGCCGGCCCGGTCGTACAATTCTCGCTGAATCAGGCTCTCGGCAATGGCAGCAAGACAGGCGGCGGAAGGTGTGGTGAGAATCTGTTGTGCCAGATAAAAGGTAGTCTCGGCTTCGTCGTGCTTCTCCTGGCTGACCAGGCTTGCTATTTTGTGGGCATAAGCTGGTTCGCAATGATCATCCAGTTGCAGGACGGAATTCAGCCAATTGATCGCGATGCTGTGCCTCCCCAGTCGATTGCAGACGATCCCGGCTGCCAGTCGAGCTTCGGGGTGTTCCGGTGAAAGTTCAACAGCGCGCTGGAAGCACCCCAGCGCTTCAAGATCGCGCAATCCAGCTTCCAGGGTCAGGCCAAGGTTATAGTGCCACTCCGCCTGCTCGGGATTCAAGGCAAGTGCTTTCCGAAGTTCGGATTCAGCTTCAGCCCATCTGCCGGATTCAAACATTTCCAGCGCACGATCGGCGTGGGCTTCGGCATCCAACCAGTCGCTCATGGCATTACTTTAGCGAGAATAATCGCATTGGGGTACCTTCAGAGTCAGGAAAGCGATAAGATGGAACACCACCTGACAACGGTGTGTCCCGATACAGACCTTCAATGCGGATTTTTATGCAAATAAATTGTTATAGAGCAAGCCGGCATAGATGGGCAGTGCTCGTCCTGTTGGCCGTGAGTTTGCTGGTATGGGGGACCGGAAGGTCGGGTTCTGCCGATGATACAGTCAACCCGGATACGACTCCTCAACCTGCAGAAACCATCGGTGAAACAGAGTCAGTAACATCCGATGATGCGCTCAGCGAACAGCAGCGAAATGATCTTGATTTCCTTCGATCTGTTCTGCAAAACCCGAACAATGAACTGAACACACACATTGGCGCTGCGGAGCGATTACTCAGCATGGGAATCGCCGAAGCTGACGATATTATGATTGAGGGGTTAACCCGCGGCACAGGGCATATACCACAAGCGGTACTCAGCGCCTTGGCTACCACCGCAACCCCCCGAGCGGCGCTATTACAGCCGAGTGTAGCTCTTCTACCTGCCGCCTCGGAAAATATGTGGGATCTGCTTGCCCAGGCGCTGGAGCGATATGGCGATCTGGCAATCGAGCATATTACACCTATCGCGCGCAACCAGGATCTTCCCGAAGTCGAAAGATTCGGCGCTATTTACACACTCGGCGTTTTTCGACTACCGAAAAGCGCACAACACCTGATGGCACTGTTGGATCCTGCCCGTGCGGAATCTTCCGCAATCACTTGCGCTTCTTGTGATAGCCTGAGCCGACTGAGCGGATTCCCCTACGGTTGCGATACTCAGCGGTGGGAGCAATGGTGGACCGGCATACAAAGTCTCACGCGGAATCAATGGAACGAATCCATGGCCCGCCAGTTGGGCAACCGTATCGCTGAACTGGAGCGTTCAGTTCACCAGGAACGACAACGTCATACTCAGACGGTCCAACGCCTCACGGCAACTTATGCCAACCTTTTCCCTGCCCTCTCCATCGAGCAGCAATTCGAGCAACTGCCCGCGTTGATGGAAGATCAACTGCTCCCGGTACGTGAGTTTGCCCTTGCGCGGGTGGATCGATTGATGCGCGACAGTGTCCGTATCCCCGCACCGGTGCAGGAAAAACTCGTCGGTTGCCTTGATGATCCACAATCTCCGAAGATTCGGAAACAGGCAGCGGAATTGCTCGATCAATTGGGGTATGAGAATATCGCTCTACTCGTCAGTGAACGACTGGGCAGTGAAACCTCTCCCGATATTGTTTCATCGTATCTGGAGATCCTGTCGCATCGGCCGATGATTTCTGTTTTGGATCCTTTGGTGAAGTGGCTGGGCGATCCGGACCTCGGTCATCAAGCAGCAAAAGCTATCTGGTTGATCCCTGATCTGAATTCCAGCTCAGTCGAGCAGCAACAAGCACTCCAACTCGCATTACGAGAGCAAATCGCAACGACCCAACCTATCTCTCACACACGCCTGCTCGCATTTATTGGAACTGAGGAAGATATCGCAACCCTTGAGCTGTTACTTGATGGAGAATCGCCAGAGATTCGATCTGCGATTGCGGAGGGTTTTGCACGTCGCAATCACCAGGAACCATTGCTCGTGCGAGCAAAGGCAGATCCCGCAATCTATCCCTGGGCTTTGGCAACCATCGCAAACGGACCACGGGATCTGGACAATTTCCGCAAGCTGATGTTACTTCAAGGCATTGAGGAACAGTATGCAGCCTGGTCGGAGACAGCGCGCACAATCACCAGCACTATGTCGGAACAGGATCTGTTGACGGTTGATGAGATTCTGGCTCAGTCGGATTCAGTACCAGAGGAACTGCGCATCGAACTCATGATGCGCGCCGCGGCTGCACCTGTCACGCCGGAAGGTATCGAGCAACGAGCAGCATTACTCGTGCGGCTCAGTCCTCTTCTCATGCAACATGGGCAGGCACAACAGGCGCATGCACTATTTGCCCAACTCAACGGGGGTATCAATTCCTCGGCTGCGTTGAAGCGGGAACGTTTTCGAGCGGCCGCCTTATCCAGTCGTTATGACCTGGCCGCTGAAGAAACAAATGATCCACAGGCTTGGATTCAACTGCTGGCATGGATCATGAACTTCGATCAGGAAGCTGCAACGCGACTGACCCAGGAAATCAAAAGTCGTTTCGCTGAGCAGCTTAACGAACAGATGCTCGCAGAGCTTCAATCCATCGACGCAGTACTTGGCATCAGTGATGAGGCTGGTGATGCATCACCTCCGACTGATACGACACTCACTGAAGGATCAACTGACGAGGAGACCTGATGGATAAGGCACGTCAGCTGATCCAGGACGCAGATTGCATTGTTTCGTTCTCCGGTGCCGGGCTGAGTGCAGAATCAGGCATTCCGACATTCCGCGACGCAGGAACGGACGGATTCTGGACCAACTATGATCCTCAACAACTGGCCACTCAGGAAGGATTCCTCGCCGATCCGTCTCTGGTCTATCGGTGGTACAGTGATCGACGTCAGGGGATTGCAAAGGTCAAGCCGAATCCTGCACACATCGCCCTTGCTCAGCGAACTGACATCATCAACATCACCCAGAACATCGATGACCTGCTTCACCGAGCAGGTGCGCAACAGGTCATCCATCTGCACGGCACGATCAAGACCGACAAATGCAACAGTTCTTCTTGTCACTACACGGAAGATGTTGATGTCAATAATCCACCTGAACTGCGGCGCTGCCCGATGTGTGGAGATTGGTTGAGGCCGGACGTGGTCTGGTTCGGCGAGATGTTACCGATGGCAGCTTGGGCAGCAGCGGAAAATGCGATCGGACGATGTGATGTGCTTTTGGTCATAGGCACAAGTGCGGAAGTTTACCCAGCCGCCGGTCTGATCCAGATGGCCCACAGCCACGGTGCCAGGATCATCATCATCAATACCGAACCCAGTGCTGCCAGCGGTCTGGCTGATGTGGAATTGATCGGCAAGGCTGGTGAAATTCTCCCCGATCTCATCTGATCGCTGTGGACTGTGATGTGAACAGGATTACTCCTGAGGAATAAGGCGAATGTTCGTCAGGTACTTTGAGTTACGCTATGATGATCTGTTGATTCGACAATCAATAATGACAACACGAGGTACGTTATGAAAACCCGCATTGAACGCGATTCCATGGGTGAAATGACTGTTCCCGCTCATGTTCTTTATGGAGCATCAACTCAACGGGCGGTGCTGAATTTCCCCGTGTCCGGACGACCGGTACCCGCTGAGGTTATTCTCGCATTTGCGTTGTTGAAAAGAGCCTGCGCTGAATCGAATCTGGAATTGAAAAAACTCAATCAGCGGCAATCCCGACTGATCACCAGAGCATGTGATGAAATCATCGCAGGTTTGTGTGATAAAAAATCCAGACTCGGAACCTCCGCAGTGGAAGCGATGGAGCATTTCCCCATCGATATCTTCCAGACCGGATCCGGTACCAGCACCAACATGAACGTCAATGAGGTGATATCCAACCTCGTGTGTGTTGCAGCAGGCAAGAAGATCGGAGCGAAGGAACCGATCCATCCCAACGATCATGTCAACATGGGGCAGTCCTCCAACGACACGTTTCCCACTGCGATGCAGATCGCTGCGTGTCTGGAGATCAAAAATTCACTCATCCCCGCCATGAAAAATCTGGCTCGTTCGTTGAAAAGCAAAGCTCGTCAGTGGGACAAGATCGTCAAGATCGGCCGAACACATTTGATGGACGCGACGCCGATTCGACTGGGGCAGGAATTCAGCGGTTTCGCAGCACAGGCTGAATATGCCGTCAAACGAGCAGAACGAGCGATGAAACGCATGGCAGAAAACCTGCCGCTGGGCGGTACTGCCGTCGGAACAGGAATCAATACACATAAACGGTTCGGCCGACTTGTCGCACAAAAACTCAGCAAGGCCACCGGCGTGAAATTCCAGGAAGCAGCCAATCATTACGAAGCACAGGCCACTCGCGATTGTGTTGTTGCTGCATCCGGTGAACTGAAAACCATCGCCGTGAGTATGAGCAAGATTGCCAACGACATTCGCTGGCTTGGCTCCGGTCCCCGCTGCGGGCTGTTTGAGCTTTCACTTCCCGCCACGCAACCCGGCTCATCGATCATGCCGGGCAAAGTCAATCCGGTTATCTGTGAAGCGGTCATGATGGTGGCTTGCCAGGTGATTGGAAACGATCAGGCGATTACACTCGGCGGCGCCGGTGGTATCGGATCACTCTTGCAACTCAACGTCGCCATGCCAATGATGGCCGACTGTCTGATCACCAACATCACGATACTGGCTAACAGTGCGAATATGTTCGTTGATAAGCTCGTGAAAGATCTGAAAGTCAACAGGAAGATCGCCACCGGTATGGTTGAGCAGAGTTTGATGATGTGTACTTCGCTCGCTCCGGAGATCGGTTACGACAATGCCGCCAAGGTCGCCAAAGGTGCATTTGCTTCCGGCCAAACAGTACGGGAGTACGTACTGGAGCATGGCCTGGTGGATGAAGCGCGTCTTGATGAGTTGTTGGATGCCCGATCAATGACCGATCCGAGTTCGTGAGAAAGCACACGTAAGCCGAACCTGACGAGTCTACGAGGAAGGTTTGGATATGCCGCGTAAAGAGACCCGAGCCTTCGTGACGGTATAAACCGTCCCTCAGACTCGGCTTCACTGATCAAATTCCCGAAGGAAATTACTGATAATTCGTAAATAGCCCTCGCGATCTTCCTCGGGAAGATCAAGGTGGTTGCCGTGTTCCAGTACGTGTAGTAAACCATTTTGTGCCGTTTGCGCAATCTGGTGTGATTGCTTGATCGGTACCATAGCGTCGTGTTTTCCGTGCACCACAAGAATGGGACAGGTGATATCCCCTATGCACATCATCAGATCACGATGACGCAAGCCGATCATTGCAAACCACCACATGGCCAGGCGACTCATCGGTCGTGCGGGGTAACCATTAATCATGAGGCGTCCCCGGAGTGCAGTATGAAAATCGATGTACGGGCTATGGGCAATGATGCCCACGATCTTTTGCTTCACGGAAGATGATGCAGCAGCAGTGTGAAGTGCAATCACCGATCCCATGGAATAGCCGGCAAGGATAATCTGACCATCTCCAAGTTGTGTAAGCAACGCCAACAGATCGTCTTCCTCGCGGCAGCCCAGATTTGTGATGGACTCTTCAGCATCGCCGTGCCCGCGCAGGTCATAAAGGATGATGCGCTGGCATTCGTGCAGGAATGGCTCCAGGTATGTAAGCATATCGAGTCGCGATTGACCCCAGCCATGGACCATGACGAGTGTTAATGGCAATCTGTCGTTTGTTTTCTCACGGGTACAGGCGATTTCCCACACCGGCAGTTGCACTCCATCCCGACAGGTAACGAGCCAGGATTCAAACGGCAAATCCAGATCGCCTGGATCACAGGGAAGCTGATGCGCCAGGGCATAGCTGGCCGTGTGACGCGGTGGGCGGCGCGCTCCCCGAATCACGAGCAGCGTAAACAACCCCTGCAGCACGATGAATGCGATCGCCAGGAGTATCAGTAGTCCCAGAAGTTGCGCCATATTTGCAGTGTAGCGGGTCGTGGACTGATTGGTTACTAAGCAAACACCAGGGCGACCTGACAACTGATTCGATTTTTTTGTGTG
>JANQEQ010000112.1 GCA_028278245.1 Phycisphaerales bacterium
CCCCCCCCACACACCACACAGGCAACTGACGGCAAAACCGAGCAATCCGACGATGAGGATGTGTCCTGCGAACATGATGATCCTGTTGCTGAACTGCTGACCAAACTGGAAAGTAGCGCGAGTGACCTGCATTCGTTCACGGCTGATATTCGCTACGAAACTGAAGATGCACTGCTGGGTCAGAAAGTGATTCGCCAGGGGAATTTGATCTATCACATCAATGGTGACACTAAAGCTCGAGAATTTGCCATCCTTTTTGACACAATGATCGAAAATCGTCGGCGGCGGCAGCGCGAAAAACAATACATCTTCAACAACCGTTGGCTGGTTGAAGTTGATCCGCAGGAAAAGGTGTTCATCAAGCGCGAAATCGTCCCGCCGGGCCAGACATTTGATCCGCTCAAACTGGGTGAGGGACCGTTTCCACTGCCGATCGGACAGGCGAAAGATGAGGTGCTCGCCCGGTTCACCGTGAGTCTGATCGATCTGCCCGAAACCGGAAGCCTGGCGAAGCTGCGTGAGACCACTGAAGTACACGGCCTGAAGCTTCTACCCAAACCGGACACTTCCCTGGCTGATGAGTACAAATCCATCGAACTTTTCTATGACAAGGTGACACTGCTACCAGTCGGGATCAACGTGATTGAAATCAACGACAATCGTAAAACGGCAAGACTGGAGCAGGTTGAACGGAATCCCGAGCTTACCGAAGAGCAGTTGAAGCGATTGAGTGTCGCAGAGCCTGATCCCACGGAATGGCGCATTGATGTCCGCCCCTGGGAATCGGCACCGGCTGAATAAATACAACACCCCATAGAGTTCACGCTGAAACATTCGGCGCGGTGTTCTCAGTTGCGGTAGTTCGACTACACTATCTATCCATGACCAGACCCGTTGTCATCACCGGATTGGGACCGATCACCGCTTATGGGGTGGGCATTGAGCCGTTGTTTCAGGCTATGCTGGTCGGTGAATCCGCCATAGGACGAATCCAGTATTTCAATCCGGATAAGTTTCCCTGTCAGATTTCTGCCGAGTTGTCTGCGGACAAGTTCAACGTGCGGAAGGTGGTGCCCAAGAGTTACCGCAAGGCGACGAAGGTCATGTGTCGGGATATTGAACTGGCAGTCGGAGCGGCGGCAGCGGCGGTTGATGATGCCGGCTGGACCACTCC
>JANQEQ010000139.1 GCA_028278245.1 Phycisphaerales bacterium
AAGCAGGCCAGCTCGGCGTAGTGTCCGGGACTGCGATGGATGTGATTCTCGCCAGACGCCTTCAGCTTGGAGATCCGGGTGGCCACATGCGCCGGGCACTTGAGCACTTCCCGATCCCCGGCGTCGCCAAGCGGATCATTGATCGCTATTTCATCCCCGGTGGAAAAGCCAAAGACAAATCCTACAGATCCAAACCGGCCCCGAGCATGAAGCCGTCGCGTCACCTCAAGGAATTGCTGGTAACGGGCAATTTCGTGGAGGTGTTCCTCGCCAAGGAAGGTCACAATGCGCCGGTTGGGATCAATTACCTCGAGAAGATACAGTTACCGACACTTCCTTCCATCTATGGCGCGATGCTTGCGGGTGTAACGTATGTTCTCATCGGAGCGGGAATCCCCAAAGCAATTCCCGGCGTCCTTGACGATCTTGCCCAGCGACAACCCGTGGAGCTGCGCGTTGATGTCAAAGGTGCAGATCGGAGCGATTCGTACACCACCAGCTTCGATCCCAACTCGTTTTGCGATGGAGAAGCGCCGGAACTTGATCGGCCTAATTTCCTTGCCATCATATCCTCTGCGACATTAGGGACTATGCTCAAAAAGAAATCGACAGGAAGAGTCGACGGATTTGTGGTCGAAGGTCCAACTGCCGGTGGGCACAATGCGCCGCCACGCGGGCAAATGCAGTTGAGTGTCGAGGGGGAACCGATCTACGGTAAGCGCGATATTCCCGATCTCGAGACAATTCAAGCACTGGGGTTGCCATTCTGGCTCGCCGGATCGTATGCAGAACCAGAGCACATTGCTGAAGCGCTGCGAATGGGCGCGACAGGTGTTCAGATCGGAACTGCATTTGCCTATTGTGAGGAATCCAGTCTTGATCCAAAGCTCAAGGAAGCAACTCTGGCCATGAGCGTGGCGGGTCGTGCAGAAGTATTCACGGATCCCATTGCTTCACCGACCGGTTTCCCGTTCAAGGTTCTGCAGATGGAGGGTACACACTCAGACCCAACAACCCACGAGAACAGAACTCGCATCTGCGACCTTGGTTATTTACGACATGCTTACACAAAACCAGACGGCAAGCTCGGTTGGCGATGCCCCGCTGAACCGGTGAAGGATTATGTGCGCAAAGGTGGTGATGAAACAGACACGCTTGGACGCAAATGCGTATGCAATGGACTCATGGCAAACATCGGCATGGGGCAAATCCAGCGCAGCGGTGAGCATGAGAAGCCCTTTACCACATCGGGAGACGATGTCGCAAACATCGCACGGTTTCTCAAACCCGGTGCCAGTTCGTACAAAGCAGTCGAAGTCATCCAATACCTGTTGCGCGAAACGGAGACGACGATCCCGCCCGAGCCTGGGACATGCGCCGATACGTAGAGTTGGAGTCTGCAGCGCAGGTACATTTACCAAAAGAGTGTTGGTGGAAACACGCCTGAATATCCTCCTGAGCGGATATTGAAGCCGGACGTCAACCTCCCTGACAGGGGTAATATTAACGACATCTGTATCCACTCTAGGCGCCCTGGAGACTTAAATACCCAGAAATCCCATATTTTTGAACCCTTGGAACTAGCTTTCATTACAATAGGTTGCGATATATGGCGATAGATGCACCGGAATAGCTCTCGATTCGTGCTAGCCGTGGGCCGACTGATCGTTTGCGAGTGTGTGGACGGACTGTTGGACATTCCGAGGGACACTGGAGCAAGGCACTCAAGAGAGTGACACGGTCACATTTTGTTTAGCCCAATAACCAAAGAGGAGGATATTATCCATGTTGTTCCCCGTAGGACCAGGTACATGTAAGGGCATCACGGTTGCTGCAATGCTGGCAACTGCAGTGGCGGGAGGCTCTCCTAAGGCAATAGCCGATGGCAGACAATTGACCGTTGATTACTCGTTCAAACAGCCGGTGTTGTCAAAGATCCAAATCGGCGAACAGTGGTACGACCGTATCACTATGCGTGATTGCCCGCAGGGCGGTTATCCCGGAGAGCCTGCCTTGCCGGCCACGGGGACTCACATTCTGTTGCCCTATGGTACAGATGTGGTCGGCATTGAAGTAATAATCGGCGCGGGCGTTTCGCTTGGGTCTGACTATCTCATCGAACCAGTCGGTGAGCCGGTGAGACTTTCTGCGCCTCCCGGGACCGCACGGATCCCGGAACCGGACCCGAAGGTGTATGAGTTGAATCATGCATTCCCCATAGCGAAGTTTGAAAATGTTGGCATCCAGGGATTCCGTGGCTATCAGATACTGGTTCTGAAGCTGCAGCCCGTGCAGTATGTTCCTGTGTCCGGCGAATTAACATGGTTTCCTGAAATGACGGTCAATGTGCATGTACAGGGAGTGGATCAAAAATCCCCCTTATTGCGGCAACAGATCGATGACCACAACCGTGTGATGCAAATGGTTGACAATCCAGTCGTCGCCGACACATACCCCACGGTGAGTGAACGACGTGGGGGATTCGATATGCTGATCCTGACTACACCTGCATTTGCATCTTCATTCGGGCCGCTCAAAGCGTATCACGATGCCAACGGGGTAATTACAGAGATTCACACTACCACAGATGTAGGTAGCAACGATCCAGTCGCAGTACGTAATTACATCCGTGATCAGTACATCAACAATGGGATCGAATATGTACTGATTGGGGGTGATGACGACATAATCCCCTGCAAGGATCTGTATGTTGATGGTGAAAGTAACATGCCGGGCGACATCTTCTTCTCCTGCCTTGATGGAACCTGGAACTGGGACAACGATGGTTACTTCGGTGAACCCAATGACGGCGAAGGCGGCGGAGACGTCGACCTGATCGCTGAGGTCTATGTCGGACGTGCCTGTGCGGGTAATACCACCGAGGCCGATCGTTTCGTGGACAAAACCCTCTGGTACCTCACTGGGCAACACACCACAGCTACCGAAGCGCTGTTAGTGGGTGAGTACCTGGGCTTTGGTGGCGTTGCTGAGTGGGGCGGCAACTACCTTGATGAGTTACCCGATGGATCAAGCGCACACGGCTACACCACGGTGGGTATCCCCACTGATCAATACAACATTGACACGCTCTATGAACGTGACGTGTCATGGGGCAAATGGGATCTTATTGGCAAGCTTGATGATGGCCTTCATATCCTCAACCACCTGGGGCATGGTGCACCGGATTACGCCATGCACCTTTACAGCAGTGACATCCTCGCCGACGTTCACAATGATGATCTGTGCTTTATTTATTCCCAGACCTGCTCTGCTGGCCACCTCGACGGAACGGATTGCTGGGCCGAGCACATGAACATCAAGATTGACGAAGGCGCATACGCCGTCATTATGAACGCTCGTTATGGATACGGGGAGTGGAATTCCACGGATGGTCCCTCTCAACGGTTCAATCGTGAATTCTGGGACGCAGTCTTCAATCAGGATGAAGGACTTCCCGAATTGGGTAAGGCAAACTCCGACTCCAAAGAAGACAACATCTACCGTATCAACGAAAGCTGCATGCGTTGGTGCACATACGAACTTAACTTGTTTGGAGATCCTTCCGTTTCGTTTATCGGCGCAGTACCTCCGTTGAGCATCTTCTTCCCGAATGGACACCCAGAGTACATCGATCCGGGTGTGCCGACGATCATCACTGTTGAGATTATGGATCGCGCCGAGAATTACGTGCCCGGTAGCGGACAACTTCACTACCGGTTTGACGGCGGGACATATCAGACCTCACCTCTGGTTCATGTGGGTGGCGATCTCTATGAAGCCACACTTCCCGCCGCTGCCTGTGACGACACACCAGAGTATTACTTCAGTGCAGCAGGCGATGGCCGAACGATGGTGTACAGTCCCTACGATGCACCCAATAGCATCTACTCTGTGATCGTCGGGGAACTCATAATGGTGTTGGACGAGGACTTCGAGGACGACAACGGATGGACCGTCCAGAACTATAACCTGGATACCGGCGCTTGGGAGCGAGCCGTTCCTGCCGGTAGTGGCGGCGGCCGTGGCGATCCGTCAGCCGACTATGACGGCTCGGGCAAATGCTTCGTCACAGGTAACGGTTACGATGAGGATATTGACAGTGGACCCACGGTTCTGACCTCGCCAACGTATGATCTCACTGACGTCCAGGAGCCCTATCTCAGCTATGCCCGTTGGTTCTATAATGACGATAATGACGTTGACAATCTGCTGTGCGAGATTTCCAACGACAACGGCTCTTCCTGGGTAACATTGGAGGACGTTGGGAACGAATCTGGTTGGCAGTACGTCACATTCCTTGTCGAGGACTTCGTTACGCCCAACAATCAGATCAAGTTGCGGTTCAGTGCGACGGACAATCCCAATGATTCGGTCACTGAAGCAGGTATCGACAGCGTGCGATTTACCTCCTTCGTTTGTGATGATTTGTGTCCAGCCGATCTGACCGGCGACAGTCAGGTTAACATTGACGACATCTTCGCGGTGTTAGGTCTTTGGGGTGATTGCCCCGATCCGTGTCCGCCGTATTGCGAAGGTGATCTGACTGAAGATTGCACGGTTAACATCGATGATATCTTTGCCATCCTTGGCATGTGGGGACCGTGTAACTGATCATTCATTTTTCTTACTTATTCTTGTTTACAAATCACAAGAGAGCCGCCTCAATCAGGTCGGCTCTCTTTTATCAACAACTATTTAAAGAGTGCCTTGGTCCACCAAGTTCGTAAGTCGGGTTTGTTGAGTAATGCTGGAGCAATCATAATTTCCGCTTGATTTGCGAGATAATTGATCGATCTGTGATGACTGTGTCATCTGCGAGTAGGAACGCTTTACTCAAAATTACGGCCAGTCTGGTATCACCCTCGAAGGGCAGGAATATGGAGTTCGCCTGTCGACTGCCGCCTCCAACGATGCATAGGTATTGATCGTTTGGCTCCATGAGAACGTTTGCGCTGCCGCAATGTATCTTGTATGTATGCAGATCACCACGTACTATCAGGGATCGATCATCAAATGAACATCGGTCCGCAATCTTTAATTTGGGCACGATGCGC
The DNA here is from genome assembly GCA_028278245.1 of Phycisphaerales bacterium. GTDB lineage: Bacteria > Planctomycetota > Phycisphaerae > Phycisphaerales > SM1A02 > JANQEQ01. The sequence continues at coordinate 5,055 of JANQEQ010000139.1, forward strand.
TTGAGGATATCGAGTCGTGTGGTTGCAGTTTGAGACAAGTCGCCGAATGAGTAGCCATACCAATACTGACGATACCGTCCCTCCGGCCCACCGTCTGCCCAATTGGGATCATTCCCAACACTTGCAACGCCTACAAACAGGTCGACATCGCGCATAATTTCCGAAAAGACCATAGGGGGGACATCTCGAAGGGGAATGGGATTGTCACTTCCTTCCGCACCATGCGTCTCATAGCCTCCTCCATAAGCATGCGCTGTTCGTAGTGGAGCATCAATCTGATAGAATCTCACCTGATCCGTGGCCAGGTACAGGTATACTCCCCCATCATTAGTATCGTCACCATAGTCTTCTCCAGCCCCTTCTATCCAGAACTCAGCACGGAGATTCCATAAATCAAGGTAACGTGTCGCAGGTTGATACTCATCATCTACCAATAAACGCAGCCTATTCTTCCAATTGCGCACACTACAGAGCGCGTTGAACTGATGCTGGCGCAGCAGGTGAGCAGCGTATCGATTTGAATATACCTCCGCCTCCCGCTCAGCATCGGTAAGAAGATACACCTCACGATGAGCCTGCTTGAATGGCTGTTGAATCTGTTTTTCTTCAAGCAGAACCCGCCAAGCCACGATAGTTTCTTCTTCGTGGTCAATGGGATGCCAGAGTGTGACCGTCGTGTTTTTAGGATCGGGTATACATTGTTGACTATGGTGATCGATAAAACGATCCTCGTGCCAGATTGCGCTGGTGGTTACATCTCCGTTCTGAAATGACCAGATCAATCTGCGTGCAAGCGTCCCAATCAGTGCGTGGTTGAGATAGCGTTCTGCCCAAGTGTTGTATGTCCACGAACGCTGCTGTAAATATAAATTGTCGATGCGATCACGCTGTGCGGGAAGTATCTTCCTGACGTCTTTTGCGGATTGTTTCAGCTCCTTCAGTTCATCAGCGTAATCTCGCTTGATTGCTGCGGGAACTGACTTTTGAATTTTCCCGTTGACCCTGATCCAACGCAGTTCTGTTGAATTGGTGCCTGTGATTCGAAGATCCGCTGTGAAATCACCCAGCGATTTGCGTAGAACACCAACATCGGACAGACCATAAGCGGGAACTGCCATCTCCTCAATTTCATCACGAGGCACATTCAAACGATCGGCGGCTATTGTCAATGCCTTATCTATCTGCTTGCGGGCACTACCTATGTTGATTTTTACATTGAGTATTGCGAGTTGACCGATCGCATCTTCGCTTGGTATCGCACCAAGCGCATATACACAGGCATTTCCAAGTTTCACGCATCGCGCGCCTTTTCCCGACACCTTTTTATAAGCGGTTATCGCCAACGCACAAAGTTCGCGCATGACCCCTGCTTCTGGCTCAATGAGTGAGCAGCACCATACCAGTCCCTTGAGAATCTCCGCATTTCCATCTGTGATCAGCAGATTCTGTTCCGGCGGACGATACCGATTGGGTGCAAGCGGTTGTGTCCGTGGTTTATCAACAAGTGGAAACCATCTGAGCACGCTCATAACAAACTGTTTTGTTCCAATGGCATCAAGTAATACGCGAGCTTCTCTCTGCCATTTTTTCGATGGCTTTGGTGCGGAAGCGGACATGCAGTGATAGAGCAGTGCATTGAGATTCTGATGCAACTTTCCGGAAATCCTTGATAGATCCCCCAAGGCTGCATCAGACCACGCTTCACCTGGTTTAATATCCGGTATCAGTGTTTCAACTTGCAACATTCTGTCAATGAGGAATCCAAACCGTCTACCTTCTGCTGAATTGCCATTTCCAAACACAGGGCGTAGCGCAACCAGCAACTCTCTGGCATCAGGTTCAAGCTCAGATCCAGAGGTACAGAGATTCAGCGCCTTGATAAGTTGGCGAATGGGGAATGATAACCAGATCGGATCCTGCATTGTGATGCAGGCAGCAAGTATCACAACGATCGATTGTTGCTCAAATGGAAGTTTGGATTGGAGCAGAAACTTTGCCCGACTTGCTAACTTATCGCATATATGCCAATCGGAATTTTTCTGGTCAATGGAATATTTGGATTTCCTGCGACTGTTTGCTTCAAACATCTGGTCGAAACAGATAATCACTACATCACGGCGAATGTAGGGATCAGCTTGACAGACCGCAGTCATAAGCGCTTCGCTTGTTGTACCAGACAGGCGATAATCATATGGATTGTTACGCCAATCAGTGATGAAATCATCTACGAATTTCCTTGCATCTGGATGTGTCTTTTTCACTTCATTGCGGAGCGCTTGCCTTGCAGCACGATGAGTGGCTGTGATCGAATTTCTGTTTCTTCCCACGAGCACAATTTCAACCCCCAACTAATGGTACGAGCTTTAGAAACGTCACTACAGTATCGGGCGTGATCACGACCTCCTCTTCCAGTGATTCCGCCTGGTGTTCATCAATCAATACGATTATCCGATTGGTCTCGAACGCCTCTAGTGCTTTCTGAAATTGCGGCTCCCAATCAATCTGGCGGGATTTTTCCATCTTGTAGCCGTTCAGGGTCTTTTCTGTGCCGGTAGGTTGAACAAGCCCACAAAAGAACTGGTCGGACTTTGCGTTGTAATCCTTGACTTCCTGAAATACCCTGCTGCGAATCAACTCACGGATAGTGATATTTTCAGTCAGCAATTCCAGTATCAACTCATTGAATTCATTACCGGTGGTTGTCTGATCCCGAATTTTGAGTGTGATTGACATGTCAGTTTCCTTGTAGAACAAATTACAGCAGAATCTTCGATTCTATTGAATATACGCCGAGATATGTTGTCAATGATAACTTTCCATTTACTGCTCCCTTAACGAAAACATAAAGCCATTAACAGAAGACATTTGAGTTGTTTTTACTTTTCATAACTCCAGACCATTATCACTTGATTACGCACATAACTGGAGTCCCTTCAATGTGTTGACACAACTGAGTTAACCTTTTGCCGGATCGATGCTGCCCGCTCGTGCATTCCAGCTTCATCCAGTACCGATGCATACATGTAACCGATCTGATACCAGTTGCTCATGCGCGCAAAGATCCCCGCTCTCGTCTCAGGTTTTTCGATCTGTGACCAGGCGCGATCATAGAGCATCAGCAGTCGTCGACCATCCTGTTTATCACGCAGAATCTTTTCAGCCTCGCGCAATGCGCTGATCACAAACGGTCCGGCATTGGTGTAGCGATTGATGATATCCTCATAACATTGCCCGACCTTTTCAATATCGCCATTCTCACGCCACATGCTTGCCTGGTTCATGCGCACGGTGGCGGCAAGGTCATGTCGATGCGAGAAGTGACCAAAGGCTGCGTTCCAGAGTCGATTCTGTTCCTCCACATCCCCCACAGTCTCGATCATCGGCGTGACAATCGACAGATAAAAGTCCGGATACCATCGGCCGCAGAGTCGATGAACAACCGTCGCCCACTTCTTTTTATCATCCAGTGACAAACAACCCTCCGCACTCAGATCGCGCACAGTCGTCCATCCGTCCCGATAGCCGGGGCACGCCCGCAATCCTACTTCGAGCAGCGCAAGCTCATGTTTCAGCGTCGGCTCGCGCAAACGTTTGGATTCATTTTCGATGGGCGAGGGCGGCATAAACGGCTCCCCTGATTGTTCGACTTTCACCAGACGATGTGCAGCATCAGTGACCGCAGCAGCAAAATGTCGATCAAGTTCATCGGCATGTACGAATTCAGCCATCAACGACACGTGGCTGTCCGGGATGCTTTGTCTCGTCTGCGGATCATGGATAACTCCGCGCACACCTTGATACTCGGGATAGCGACCGGTGTTGAAGTTCCACCATGCCCGCCGACCATCCGTTTCGAGAAAACCCACCCAGGCATGGCTCGCATTAGCTGATTGACCACGCGTGTACGTCGTAGGTACACCGATCGACTTACCGATTGTTACTGCGAAGTATGCCTGATCGGCGCACACGCCGCCATAGTGCAGAATATTCGGCAGATTCCACCCCGCCACGGTTACTTTCTTCGGCTGACCCTTGCGAACATGATCGTAGTCATAATCTATGTCGAAGAAACGTGCGCCAACATTCCGATCTCCCGCATAACGATCCAGTGCCCAAACCATATCGTCAATCGTCGCTGCACAATCGACGACATACATGAGCAACTCCGCAGGGACGTCACGAAGGCCAAAGAACATGCGCTTTTCATTGAAGGTGTAGTAGTCAAACAGCACGAGTGGATCCGGAGCTCGAGCGCTGTTCTCGTTCACCGTCCTTATGACGTATTCGTCATGCACGATGCAAAGCGCAGCTGTCAGAGTTGCGTACCGATCCAGCTTGTCTCCGCGCGCTTGCCGCAATCGTTCGAGTATTGCAAAGACTTTTTCCGGCTGGTCGTACTTCGGCTTCATGGCAAATATCAGCGATCGAGCCAGATGGGGATTTGCCCGAAGATACTGGAGCATTGAAATTCGGTATTTTTCATCTGCCTTTGCGAGTTGCGAAACTAACCGCCGCGCGCAAGCTGCATCCCGAAATAACATCCTGTCCCGGTCTTGAGCAAATGCGATCACCTGGTCAAAACTCTGTGAGAGTGCTTCTTCAGCTTTGGCGAAATCATGATCCTTTTCAAGCTGATCGAGCGTCTGTGAGATCGTTTCGCAGATTACTGTGTCGAGCTTTGGCTTCGTTCTCTTCCTGCCGCCACGTCCTTGTTCTGCCGGAACCCATGAAGTACATACCAGCAGCACAACCACAACAAAAATGAATAGCCTGATGCGCGAGGCGCACAACCAATTCCATCTCCATCTCTTTGGGCGAAGGTTTTTTACTCTACTTGAACGAAAGATCAGAAATATAGAACTCTGCATGATCCACAGTGTACCGCCCACACATGACAAATTGAACACTCTTATTCTGAAAAGACACCATATTCCAGTTCGCCAATCCTGCATAAAAGCAAGTACAAGCCTTGCTAATCTGATCTCAGCAGAGAATGGGAGCCAGACGTGGTGTCGATGAATAGCCCGTGATTTCGTAATTGAATATCCAAAAAATGAAAAATCACCCTTAGTCGTAATGTTCCTCCCAAGGGTGACGATTTGTAGTATTAACTATGTGTGGTATACAAATCTAGCATTTCATTTATCAAATCACGATCAATCACATGCTCCCCACAGTCCGAGGATGGCAAAGATATCATCGATGTTAACCATACCATCACCAGTCAGATCAGCCGGGCAGGGATCAACTACGGGCACGTCGAAATCAAAGTCGCTCAATTCTACGCATCCCTTGAGGATGCTGTTGGAATCGAAGTTTTCGCCACTGACGATGATGCTGTAGCTGTACCCGGTATGGACAGTGAACTCGATACTACCTGCGAAAGAAAATGGAGCACTCACATCCTGGTATTCGACGAGGTCGACAACCTCAACACCATTCGGGCCGTTTACTTCAATCCGAAGAGCACCATAGGACTCAAAGAACGAATGGGAACCATTCCAGCTCCAATCGAATTCGACTGTACCATCATCGGGGGTAGGTGCGGTATAGGAGGCTTCTCGATACGGCACGCCGCCACCACCAAGATCAACATCGTAACACAGTCGCGCCGTGTCTGCGGTTTCGAGCAGCGCTTCTACACCGAGCGTTGCGCTGCTTCCGGTTGCTGTGGACCACATCGACGCGATGTAATCCTCACCGAGACCGAACTGATTGCTGTCTGATAGCATGCAGAAGTTGTCAATTTTGATCGAGCCGTAGAATGATCCGGAGGAGTCGTAATTCTCACCGCTTACGATCAGGCCGAAATCGTAACCTTCGTGGACAGCAATGCTCGCGCTGCCTGCATGATCAAAGGAGGAAGGGGTGTCATAGTATGAGATGAGGTCGATAACCTCAGTTCCCCCCGGACCATCAATGAACATCTGCAAACCGCCGTATGACATATGCCACGCATGAAAACCGGTCCAGTTCCAGTCGAATCCGACGTGCCCATCAGCGGCAGCCGTCACAGAATAGGTACCCGACCAAGGATCGACGGGGCCGGGTCCGTTGTCATAGGTGAGCAATAACTGCTCTGGGAGTGCCTCGATGGATGTAACGCCATCTGCAATTCCCGATTGAGACCAGTTGTTGAGTCCCCAGTCACCGGCAAACTCATCGGCGAGAACATCTGAAGTGAGGGGAGCACCAACGACCGACACGGCGGTCATTACTAACATTGTCGTGTTGTTAAACATAAACTTTCCTTTCTGTCTGTTTGTTATCTTGATAAAGTGATCAAGTGATCAGGTGAGGTCGGCATAGCGCCGTCAGAATGAAACACGACAAAAGTTAAACCTGCGCCTCATATAAACTCTATATTTCTTTTAATACACTCATCCCGTATTATGCAGGTATGGCGGTGACGGGAAATTCAGGATCTGGGAAGCTTGATATCACGCGTATTCTTAAACACTGGTCTGCGGGTGATCGGGATGCGGCGCAAAGGTTGGCACCGCTGGTCTACGAGGACATGTACACAATTGCAAGAAGTTATTTCGCGCGCCAGCAGCCCGGCCACACACTTCAGCCTACTGCTATCGTCAACGAGACATACCTTAAGCTCCTGAATCAAACCAGTATCAAGGTATCGGATCGCAAGCACTTCCTTGCACTCGCTGCAAAAATTATGCGCCAGTTGCTCGTGGATCATGTCCGCACGAAGCGGCGTGAGAAACGAGGCGCGAACTGGGACCGTATCAGTCTCAGTGCAGTTGACGATCCAAAGCATGATCAAAACATAGATTTATTAATATTGGATGAGGCGCTGAAGGAACTTTCGTCGTTTGATGAGAGGAAGATGGCTCTTGTCGAGCTTCGTTTCTTTGCGGAGATGAGTCTTGAGGAGGCGGCTGACGTCCTTGGAATTTCGCGCGCAACGGCCTCGCGAGAATGGCGATTCACCCGCGCATGGCTAAGCCGCAAAGTCGGTGACGTAGAAGGATCGTGATGAACCAGGCGCAATTTCAACGAATCCAGGAAATTTTCGATGAGGCATGCGATCTGACGGACGAGGAGCAGGAAGCACTTTTAATCGAAACGTGTGGCGATGATTCCGAATTGCTCGAAGAGGTTCGTCAATTACTCGTGGAAGACTCGCAGCCTCATGCTGCCCTCAACCTTCCCCCACGCTATCACGTGGACTGCTTCGGTGATTCATTGAACGTCAATACGTCTGTTGCGATGCCCGCGCAAATCGGCCGGTATAACATCCGCGGAGTACTGGGGGAGGGTGGTATGGGTATCGTCTACGAAGCGGTGCAGAAGAATCCAGATCGTTCCGTCGCATTGAAGATCCTTCGCGGCGGCACGATTACCGGGCAATTCAGACACCGATTTGAACTGGAAGCGCGCGTTCTCGCCTTGTTGCAACATCCGGGCATCGGGCAGATCTACGAGGCAGGAACCGCCGAGACCGATCATGGCAGTCAACCCTATTTCGCCATGGAACTGGTACGGGGAGAGACGATTACTCAGTACGCCGACCGAATGGATCTCTCCGTTGTGCAGCGCATCGAGCTTATGTTGCAGGTGTGCGATGCTGTCCAATATGCACATCAAAAAGGCGTGATCCACCGTGATATCAAACCGGGCAATCTCCTTGTAGATGAACATGGCCACGTTCGGATCCTCGACTTCGGCGTCGCACGGCTTACCGATGCCGACCTGCAGATCACCATGCATCAGACTCGCACAGGGCAACTCGTTGGCACACTGCCCTACATGAGCCCCGAACAAGTCGCAGGAACAATTGACGATCTGGACATACGGGCAGATGTGTATGCACTTGGTATCGTCCTTTATGAGCTGCTCGCTGGGCAATTACCCCACGATCTATCGACTTCTTCAGTGTATGAGGCAACGCGTATCATACGCGACGATAAGCCTGTTCCATTAAGTCGCCTGAACCGATCACTCCACCGGGATGTCGAGACGATCGTGGGTAAGGCGCTGGAGAAGGACCGGGATCGGCGCTATGGATCAGCGGCGGAGCTTGCTGCGGATCTTCAACGATATCTCTACCACAAACCGATCATGGCACGACCACCATCGACGATGTACGTGCTCTCTCGCTTCGTACGGCGTAATCCAGTGATCGTTCTGTCCGTCGTGCTGATTGTAATGGTGTTGTTATCAGCAGCTGTTGTTTCACGGGTGCAGCTCGTCCGGGCTGTGCAAGCGGAAGCAGAAGCGACAGCCGTCTCGGGCTTCCTGCGTGAACTTTTTGAGGGTGTTACACCGGATGTCGCCGCTGGCGCTGACACAACAGTATTGCAAGGTATTCTCCAACAGGCTGCCATTGATGTCGACAATACACTCGCCGCGTATCCCGAATCACGCGCCGAGATCCATGAACTCGTTGGTATGGTCTATCACTCCATAGATGAGTACGAATCTTCTGAGCAACATCTGCTCACCGCAATCGACCTTTTTATGCAGTCAGTCGGTGAAGGAACTGCTCGCACCATGGAAGCACAGAACGAACTTGCGATCCTGTACATCGACTGGCGCCGACACGACGATGCGCTACCCCTCCTTGAGTACCTCGCGGAGCGCCGACCACGGATCCTCGGGCCAACGCATATTTACGCGCTGGGTTCTCAGATCAACCTTGCCAACCAGTACAAGACGATGAGGAAATATCAAGAGGCCCGAGCGATCTACGAGAATGTGATTGAGATCGGATCGACTGTTCACGGCGAGTCACATCCGTATTTACTCAATGCACGAAGTGGTCTTTGCAATGTACTCGACACTCTCGGATATAGCGAAGAGTCGTTGCCGCATCGCCAACGCATCGTCGACATTCGTTCACGTGAATTCGGCCCGAATGATACTGCCACCCTTCGCGCGATGGGCAACCTCGGAGACACTCTGCGCTGCCTTGGCCGTTACGACGACGCCATCTCACAGCTGGACGAGGCGATCCGGCGCGGTCGCTCGATCGGTGTAGATGAAAGCCGCAGCCAACAGATACGTTATTATCAGCTTGGCCATGTGTTTTATTGCGCCGAGCGCTTCGAAGATGCTGCAACGGTCTTCGAACATTTGGTTGCCATAAGACGGCGTGTGCTTGATGACTTCGATGCCCGCAAATGGAAATCGATGTCCATGTTGGGCGAGTGTCTTCTCTTCTCACAGCGCTTTGCGGAGGCCGCAATCATTCTGGAAGAAGCGGCCACGGGAGAGGCTCGTGCGATCGGGGATACCATGACGCTATGCAAAACGCTGGGGCACCTCGCGTGGGCATTATACGAAACCGGCAAGTCTGATCAGGCCGTACAAAGAGCGACAGAGGCCTATGAAATGGCGCAGCGACTCGGCAGTGAGAGTCGTTGCATGATGATCGGCAACTTTCTTGCAGAGCTTCACCATGCGCTGGGAAACACCAGGACCGCGTCCGAGATTTGTGCTCACCTGGGACTGGATGATTCTGTATTATCCCAGCCGCCCGCATTCATTCCCCAAACTTGCATTCGATAAGTACCATTGTGATGCTCAATCATTCCGTCGGTTGACTCTCATACAAGATCATCACATTGATGATAGTATGGAATCATGGCTGGAAGGAGATCCGGTTCAGCGGAGTTCAGAGCGATGTGTGATAAGGAACAATCACCGCCATCGTCCAACGAACACAGCAAAGACGTCCAGAGAGAACCTGTATTCCGGAGTTTTCTGCGCCATCCACTTCGACAGACTTGGCGCGCGTTTCAGTATGTTGATGGAGCGTATCTGAGGGGGCATCCCGAGCTTGAGTTGTTCCCAACCCGGAAGCAGCGTCGACGGGCAATACGCCGGGCTGTCTCCAGGTTCCTGTGGCATCGGGCATTCTGGTGGGTGATTGTCAAGTCGATAGTGTTTGCTGTGCTGCTCGGGCTTGTTACCTTCATTTTGATTGCCGCGGTACAGTCGTGGTATCCGTTTTCTTTTCGTGCAGTGCTCCCGTGGACCACTATCCCATTAGCGCTCGTGATCATCGTTGTCGTAATTTTCGCAAATCGGTGGTTGAGTCGTTGCATGCCGGAGCTTCTTCGGCGTGAGCTTCTCGATTGTGGTGTGCCGATTTGTACTACCTGTGGTTATCCACTCTTTGATCTGCCCGGTCCGGCCTGCCCTGAATGCGGCACTGACTTCGACGAGCGGGTACGCCAGATCCTGGCTCTCGATGTCCCGCAATCGAGTGAGTAAGGTTGCGGAAGAGAGTGCCGGCGGGGACAACGTCCACTTCGAACCGGTTGTGCCTCCCCCTGAATATCTGCGACTATGACGGGATCACCTGGATCTAAAACCAAAGGGATGTAACAATGAAATGGTATTTTGAAGTATTGCGCAAGTACGTCGTTTTTACCGGGCGAGCACGACTCAAAGAGTTCTGGATGTACGTGCTCATCAGTGTGGTGGTTCTTATTATGCTGAGCATTGTCAATGCGCTTGCGGGGGCTGACGTCCCGGCCCTTCCAGCGTATTACACATTGGCTGTACTGCTCCCGAGCCTTGCCGTGACGGTCCGGCGTCTTCACGACATCGACCGCAGCGGATGGTGGCTTCTGATCCTGCTCGTACCAATTCTGGGTGCCATCGTACTCCTGGTGTTTATGGCAGCGAAAGGCAGCGAGATGGCCAACCGGTACGGTACACCATAGATGTCCAAGATCAGTTCATACAGTCATAAACTAATCCCACCCAGGTATCAGCTTTCAACCACGATTGCCCGAAGTTCGAGTCATACTTCTTTGTTGGCTCTGCGGCAATGACTTCTTCACGTGTTTTCCCTTGCTCTTTGAGAGCGCGCACACTGTCGAGAACGGCGGCCAGCATTTCACGGTACTCCTTGAGTTGTGCCATATCTGCTATTGGCCCATGACCTGGAATGATTCTTGTCTCTTCATCCACTAACGTTAGCGCAAGATCACACGCTTGAACTATGCCGGACAATGAACCACCTGCGTTTTCGTCAATAAAAGGATACATACCATTGAACCAGGTATCCCCCATGTGCAAAACATTCGCCTTTCTGAAATAAACCAGGCAGTCACCATCAGTGTGCGCAGCAGGGACATGAATGACCTGCACCTCTTCGTTATTCCAGTGAAGTGTAAGCGAATCTGTAAAAGTAACCACAGGCAGTGCAGCAGGACGACTGGCAGGCACATCAACATCGATTGTAGAGATGTGTCTATCTTCTTTCATTAGCTCTCGTGTATTTTTCATGAGCTAGAATGATCGCGCCACCTTCAGCAAAGGCCTCGTTCCCTCCGACATGATCAAAGTGCCAGTGAGTATTTATGATGAGGCGGATCGGAAGATCATTTACTTTTTTGATCTCGGCAGTCATTTTTTCCGCCAGTTGTTCATATCCGTCATCAACCAACAAGTTACCATTTCCACCAGTCAGCAATGCAACATTCCCCCCACCTCCCATTAGTACGTATAAACTGTCGTTTAGACGAGTGGTTTGGATCTCTACCTTTGACCAATCTTGTGCCAACAGCGTGGTCGTTAATCCAATGATAACGAACAGAAATGACAATAATTGTTTTCTAATTTCGCACACTGTAGGTGCCTTTCATTTTTTCAAATATAATTGATAGAGTTACTTCACAATGCGAAATTATATTCTCACACGATAATTCTGAAGAGAGCAAATGATGCACCCTGCAGGAACAGATTCAAATATGGGTAATCGGCTCATGCTTCGTGTAATTCAAGAGGAGTATCATGGATAACCTACCGTATACCGCTCGGTTTGTTGCAATGAACTGGGAATCGTCTACACCAAAGGTACGTCAAAAGCTCCATCGCGTGGGCGATCAACAGTTGCGTGTAGTTGAATTTGAGAGGGGTTTAGAGCATCCAGCATGGTGCGAGCGTGGGCATATCGGGTACATCCTGCAGGGGAAGCTGGCGTTGGAGTTTGATGAAGAGACGCTTGAGTTTGGAGAAGGAGAGGGTTTCATTATTCCCGATGGGAAGGCAAACCGCCATCGACCGGTTCCCCTCACCGAACACGTCTTGTTGATTCTTTCTGAGCGAGTGTCCTGATGAGCTTGTTATGATCGAGCTGCATGAGCACTCTTGAGCAATGAACCAGAGAGATCCGAACCTGTGACAGGTTTTTCAGCGCCATGACCATCTCACCGGATTGCCGGGTTCTTACTATCGAGAGGTCGCTTGATGCGCCGGTAAAATAATGGAACACATGGGATCAGGCGTTCATATCCTTCCAGCGTTTTGCCATATTGCCGAAGATTGCCAGGGCGATGATCGCGACAATTCCGATGGCAGCAAAGGGAAGCCAGACACGGTACTGCGGCGAGTAGGTGTCCCAGAGTATTGATGTGGCCGACTTTGCGGAATCGCCGACCTCAACTGCTGCCAGCGCGCGCGCCTCGTTGGGATTGAGCTGAAGCAGCATGGCCGCATGAACCGGATTGGCCGCCCAGTTCTTCTTTTCCAGTGCTTGCTGGATGAGATCCTGATCACCCGCGATGGACGAATAGTCAACGGTTCCTCCAACTTCCGCAGCGACAAACGCCTTCGCATCCGGATCCGAGTCGATCAACTCGCTCAGGAAGTCGACGTCCTTCCTCCAATCTCGGCGGGCAATAGCGTTGAACCGATGGTGAGGGAAGGTCGCCAGGTAGGCGGCGGGTCGGAGATCGGAATCCGTCGGCGGATCGCCGATGATCAACAGTGCCTCATCGACAGCCGCGTCGTCAGCGCCCAATGCCACCGCAAGACCGGCGAATGATTTCGTGCGCCCAATGGTGAGTTTTGCCGGGAGGTCAGCAACCGGATCCGGGAAGTCCATAGCGAGTGCGGCATCGGCCATGCGCTCTGTGCCTTGCGCGAGGTATTCCAGGGCAAGGTTGTTCAGAGTTTGCGGATCATCGTGGAAATACTCGTGAAGCATTGCAGCAACGGCACGATCCTGCACCGTTTCACCTTCGGCAGCACTATCCTGGACGAGTTCACGGACAATCGCAAAGACCTCAGAGCGGTTGCGCCCCAGCGCGGCCGTCAGATGTTCAATGTTCGCTGCCACTTCTTCCTTCTGAAGTTGCCCCTCACCGAGTTCCACCCCCTGCTCGCGCAGGTAATTGGAGACCTGCTCGACTCGTTCGGGTTGGAGAGCGAGGTATTGCAGGCAGAGATTCTGCAGATGGCCGTGGTCGTATCGGAAATCCTCCTGCAATCGCACTGCCGCAGCCTCGGAGTCAAGTGCTAACTCTGTAGTCGCCAGTTCAAACGCCAGACCGCGGTCAATTTCCAGAATGCCCGGCACGACCTCCAGTGAATCGGACCAGTCGGAAGCCTGGGCGGCACGGGCCACAAGTTGGGTATCGGTGCCCAGGTACTTGAGGGCGAGGGTCGCCTTTTCGCCGTAGCTGTCATACACGTAGCCAGCCAGGTAGGAGCCGAAAAAAAGCCCGATTCCCACGGGGATGTTGACGTAACCCAGGTAGAGCGCCTTCTTACCGGGAGGGGCAATCAGTCCGAGGTACTCGTTCTTCTTCGGTCCGGTCCACATTTCACCCAGCGAGAAGAAGACGATACCGCAGACGAGCATCACGCCGTTTCCGGTCAGGCCTGCGACGAGCACGCCGACCGTAGCAACGCACATTCCCACGAGCATTGCGCTAAGGGTGCGCATTTTCCTCGCCGCCCATGACAGCGGAACCATCAGGACCACGATCAATGCCGCGTTGAGGTTGAGCAACATCTGTTGCTGGACTCCGAGTATGCCGCGGTCACTGTATTCCAGCCATCCCGAGGGCAGCCAGCTTCGGGCCAGCATCGAACTGTCGACCCAGTCGGTGATGAAGTTGGGGTGCAGATCCCACAGCTGGAACATCATCAACCAGAAGCACGACATGATCGCAAGCCAGGCGAGCAACCGGACGTCGAGAATGTTGACGATCGTCCGCACCAGCACGGCAAAGGGATTCTCCGTCTTGTCCGCACCGGATGGGACATCCTTGAAGGTGAACAGCAGGAGCAGGTTACACGCAGTGAATCCAGCGCAGGCGTAGAAAAGGTTCTGCCAGCCTTCCGCAGAGTGTGGTCGACCAAGAATCGCGGTTGCTATGATCGGCGCCGCCACCGCCCCCACATTCACTACCCAGTAGAAGATACCCCAGCCGACCGAGGAATTCTTCTTCGTCAGGTTCTGGGCGATCGATCCCTGCAGGGCCGGTTTGAAGAACGCGGTCCCCGTCGCCAGCACGATAATTCCCGCGAAGAAGCCAAGGTAGTTGTGAAAGTTGGCCATCATCACGTAACCGATCGCATTCATGGAGATGGCCATCGCGAGGATACGTTTGTAACCGTATCGATCCGCAATGCCGCCGGTGATGATCGGAAGGAAAGACTGGAAGATGGCCCACCAGGCGTAGATGGTTCCCTTATGCACTGCCGTTAGGTGCAGTCCGCCGGGTTCGGTGGCTTGCATGATGTACAACGGCACCACGGAGCGGATACCGAAGTACGCAAGCCGCTCAAAAGCCTCGATGGAATTGAGCATCCAGAAGGACCGCCCGAATGCCTTGCCTTTCGGCTCGTCAGGGGCATCGGTTGGAGTTGTCTCGTTGGAAGTGTTCGTTGACATGTGCGCTCCGTATTCTTTTTCTGTACCTCGGTGGGCAACGGTCTATCTGGCTGGGATCTGATGACCTCTAAAACTTGATAGTTTTGATTAGCTTTTCCCGAGTTTATACCAGAGTTGAGGTTGTTTTGTAAACATGAACCACACCCCGCAAAGACAGGCAAAATGTAACGGAGCATGTTTCAGCTGAGGCGATCGTCTTACGTCCACAATCGACACGCAATCTTGAGTGAGGGTGATTGTGTGCGCGTTATTTCTCCGCAATCCACAGAGATAGATTGTCAGTATTGCACGGCCAGTCAGTGCGTTGCTCAACTTTGGTGAAACTCGCACTCATGACCGCCGCCTCGAACTCCTCATCGTGCCACGCTTTGGTTGTGTTGCGGTAGACTTCCTCCCGACCGGTCTCTCTATCGGTGATGGTGAATGTCTGCACCGCAACATTATGTTCAGGGAGCCATTGATTTTCAGTTCGATAGGAATGGGGACGATCAGAGAACAGGCCGGCTTCAAAATCTTGTTCGGTATCCTCGCCGCGTCCGATACTTTCCACCGCCGCCGATGTCTGCATCTCGATCAGTAATCTCCCATTTCCTTCCAGGCAGGTGCTCGTCCGGGCAAGTATGGACTCAGCCTCGTGAGTGGGAAACACGTTGAACTCGCCATAGAGCAGCAGCGCCAGGTCATGCGGCCCGGCTAGAGAAGTGCTTCGGATATCGCCAAGGATGAACTCGCAACGAGATGCATCAGGGGTGTTATGACGGGCATACTCGATTGACGCCGGTCCAAAGTCGATGCCCAGGCAGTCATGGCCGAGCTTTGCAAGACGATGAGAATACAGCCCGGGCCCGCTTCCCAGGTCCAAGATCTTCGCTGAACGCCCGTCAAGCAATATGCGGTGGATCCACTCGATCTGCCGTTCAATCCACTCCAGCCGTCGGCTGGCCAGTTCATGATCCTGCGCCAGATGCTCGGCCAGCATACGCCGACTGAATTCCGGCTCATCCCACGGGATCTTGTACGCTCCGCTCCACAACTCTTCGGTTGAAATCGTCATATTTGCCCCTCACTTACGTCGTGTTCACTGATGTCCTTGCCGGTTGTGTTTACGGTGAGTTTCCAGGCACAGCCGCACTCCGGACAGACAGTGGCTCCATCGTTTTCATCAACCGGTAGATCTCGCAAGTCGTACCCGCAGTGCGGACAACGTAAGTGTTTTTTCATAGCAGCGGCGATGCTGCCGAATCTTTTTTTCCTGAGGTGCCCCCACGCGACGAATGGCCAGATAAAGATATAGATCATCGGCACCGATTCTTTCAAGATGACGCCCCACTGTTTCGCCGCGAGATATTTTACGATCAGAATGACTATCGCCGCCACGATACAGAGCAGAACCGTAACGACTGAGATCTTCTCGAGCTTGTTCGGATCAATGCCTTTCTCACGGACAATTTTCGCCAACGTGTCGCGCTCAATCGTCTCGTTACGATGCAGTAAATGCAGCGCCAGTGGATCGAGTTGTGACACTCTTCTGCCGCGCGCATCGGTGATGTGACCTTTTTGCGCTTGTGGACGATTTGTTTGATTTTCAGGCGCCATTGGTTTACCCGTCATCCCCAACAAGTTTATTCGGCAAATGCCCATGAAAATATTGCCAGGTATTGCTGAGATTATCCCCCTTCTTCGGCGACGAAGAATTTTACCCCAAAACCTCTAATTTCAATTACATACCTTTGGCTACAATAAAAAGACTATGACCACAAACCCCTGGCAATATTTTTTTGATCGTTACGCCACGCGCTACGATGACGAAGTGTTCACAAAAAACACCGAGGTGGAAATCGAGTTCATCATCGAACACACGAACACCCCACCGGGCGGCACCATCCTCGACCTGGGCTGCGGCACCGGCCGTCACAGCGTACCTCTGGCTCAGCACGGATTTCGAGTGACCGGCGTTGACATCTCAGAAGGTATGCTCGAAATCGCGCAGCAACGCGCGGGTGAGGCCGGAGTAAGTATCGATTTCATCCGGACTGATGCGACCAGCTTCATGCGCGCCGATTCATTTGACACTGTTCTCTGCCTGTGTGAAGGGGCGTTCTGTCTGCACAATGAGGACGATGATACCTTGCGACGCGACGAGACCATCCTGCGCAATATTGTCACATCGCTCAAGACGGGGGGCACTCTCATTCTGAATGCATTGAGCGCGCTGCGCGCTGTTCGGGCTGCCACGGATGAGACAGTTCAGAGCGGCCAGTTTGACCCGATGACCATGACCGAGCGAAGCGATGTGCATGATCTTCTGCCTGAAGTATCAAACGTGGGTAAGTTGAGGGAGCGCTACTACACCGCACCCGAACTTCGCCGGGTGGCGGAGGATGCAGGTTTGAAGGTTACAGGTGTCTTCGGGGGAACCGCAGGAAACTGGGGCTTTCGTCCGGTGACACTCGATGATTACGAGTTGATGTTGATCGGAACAAAGTGACCCGGAAAAGCTCGCAACCAGACAATGACTCCCCTTCGTATACTTACTCAACGGGATCAGTTAGATCCTGGGAATGGTCAATTATCGGTTCCCCCTGCGCGGTGCTATCCCCATGCTATGAGTCCAATAATCACTGAGCATGAGTCCGGGATAATGCATGGCAACAAATGGGATCCATATCACAGAATATGTGTGCTGAAAGGAGAATTCTCATGCGCTTCAAATACATCAATTTCAGCCATTTACATCAATTTTATTGACTACCCAACACGAATAGCGGATAATAAAATCCAACTACAATGTGAAGTTGTGAGCCGGAGCAGCGAGTGATAATGGAGAAGCACTGCATTTCCATCCGGCACAAATGAAAGATGTTCTTCAAGGCGACAATCACACAACATCGATCACTCATTCATGATTTAAATCTCGGTGATTGGAAGCACAACGTCGTCATACAATGGATTGATCTTTTTGGATTAGGGAAAAGAGAATGAAAACTTTGATTGTGCATCTCTGCAGCGTCGCAATAACGTGCCTGTCATCTTTTGCGGCCGCGTCAGATGAATCGAACACAACCAGCGTCACCATTCCGGTTGGTACATATGATGTCGTGCAAACGGAACAGGGGCACGAATTATCCATGGAAGGATTCGGCAGATTGCTCGTGCCGGGTATGCCTAATCTCCCCTCAAAGATATTCCCCATTGCTATTCCACCGGGGAGGGTGGCAGTCGATATCAGCTATGATCTGGGTGAAGGCATCACACTCCCGGACACCTACAACATCGTTCCAACCCCGCTGACTTACGTGATCGGGCAGGAAGGTCCCGCTCAACGTGCTGCTCGGGAAGCAGAGTATGAATTAAATTACGACACTGTTTACGGCAGTGATGAAGCGTACCCTGCCAGTGTTGGTGAAATGGTTCGAACCGCACACTACCGTAAATACAACCTAGTTGATGTGCGCATTACCCCGATCATTTACAATCCGCTGTCGGGGCGATTAACGTATTACCCGAATATCACAGTACACATAGACCATAAACCAATAGGCAAACACAGCCCGACCATCATCGACAATTTGGAGCAGTGTGAGTTTATCGCCAGCGAGTTGATCCTCAATTACCAGGATATACAGCACGACTATTCAGCGAGCGAAGATGCGCAACGCGGTCTTTATGACTTTGTCATCGTCACCCTGGATTCGCTTACCGGCGCTGTGGCACCGTTAGCCGACTGGGAGGTCACCAAGGGGAGAACGGTCAATGTCGTAACGACCACCTGGATCAACTCCAACTACGCCGGTTACGATCTGGCTGAAAAGATCCGTAATTTCCTGAGAGAGAAGTATCCTTCTGGTGAATGGGGTATCGAAGATGTTCTTCTGGTCGGGCACTACGACGATGTGCCGATGCGGCGCACGGAGCAAAACATCGGGCACGGAAGACCGGAAACCGATTACTATTACGCTGAGCTCTCGCTGCCTGACAGCGAATCCTGGGACGCTGACGGTGATCACCGATGGGGCGAGAATACAGATCCGATTGATTTCTATGCTGAAATCAACATTGGACGTATTCCCTGGAGCAACCCCACAACTGTTCAACACATCTGCAACAAATCTGTGGCTTACGAGCAAAACAGTGATCCTGCATTCAAGAAAAACATTCTTTTACTCGGAGCATTTTTCTGGGATGACGATCCCAATCCTCGTACTGATAACGCCGTCCTGATGGAAGCGAAGGTCAATCAACCCTGGATGAGCGACTGGACGATGACCCGGATGTATGAAGAGGGACACTCCTACTATCCGATGGACTACAACCTGAGTTGGAACAACGTCAGGAATATCTGGTCTACCGGGACTTATGCCTTTGTAAACTGGGCGGGTCACGGCTCACCCACCTCCAGTCATATTTACCATGCCCACGGGGCGTTTGTATCAAATGACACCTGCCAATTTCTGAATGATGACTTTCCCTCGATCATTTTCGCCGATGCCTGCAGTAACTCTGATACCGATCATCTCAATATTGGAAAAGCCATGTTGAAACAGGGGGGAGTCGGTTTTCTGGGGGCAACCAAAGTTGCTCTTGGCTGTCCTGGCTGGGATGAATTGAGCGACGGTTCAAGCCAGTCACTGGATTATCTTTTCACGACCTACGTCACCTCCGGCGAGTATTCCCAGGGACAAGCTCACCAGCAGGCGCTGCGCGATATGTACGTCAACGGTTATTGGAGCGACGATCGATACGAAATGTTCGAATGGGGTGCCCTGTGGGGCAATCCAAACCTGGTTATGAATTCCCAGTTCGCTGATTGCAATGATAACGGTATTTTCGATCACGAAGATATCACAGCGGGTACCAGCGACGATTGCAACACGAACGGCAGGCCCGATGAATGTGAGATCGACGAAGGTTCCGCAACAGATTGTAATGAGAATGACCTGCTCGATGAATGTGATATTGCAGCAGGCACGAGCTTTGACTGCAACCTGAATCTGTTGCCCGATGAATGCGATATTGAGTCCGGATTTAGCGACGATTGCAATGACAACGGAATCCCTGACTCGTGCGACGTTGTTGATGTCATTCACTTCAATTCAGGGCAACTTTCACCCATTGGCGGATCGGGATACAGTCAGAGTTACACACTCACCGATCCGGTTCGATGTCAGGACGATGTACATCTGATCATTACCGCCTTTGCTGATCTTAACAAGCAAACGGAATACATCGATGTCGAGTTGAACGGAGAATTCATTGGGCGGATCTTTGAAAATTATGCCCACGATTGTCCGATCATACCGGATGAAGCTGAGTTGGTAATCTCGTGTGAAGATTTCAATGCCGCAGCAGATACCGGGCAGGTTACCATTGATTTATTCCCGACAATTGGAGTGTGGGCGTACGAATGCGACGACCCTTCTTATGTAACCGTCGAATTTACTTACTTCTTGATGTCGGATCTTGATCATAACGGCAATGGTATTCCTGATGAATGTGAATGCCTTGCTGATTTCACCGGCGATGACCAGGTAAACATTGATGACATCTTTGCGGCCCTCGGTTTATGGGGTGCTTGCCCTGATCCCTGCCCGCCGTCCTGCATCGGCGATCTCACCGGGGACTGCACTATCAACATCGACGACATCTTCTCGATACTTGGTGAGTGGGGAGAGTGTCAGTAACGCCGATTTACGCTTTGCGCTCATTCAGCTCTCTGGCTACGGTGTTGGTTCTGGCAGTCACAACACTGCGGCCTCCTACCTATATACATACGCCGTCGGAGTTCGAAGTGTCCAAGCTGTTAAACCTAGAACTCGATATTTCGAATTCAGTTCGGGGTCTGATCGCAACCCCTTGTTAACCCAGACCGAGCTGTTAACCCGAGAAACAGAGAGTTCGAGAATTTTCTTCGGAGTGGCGAGGACAATCCCTAGGGTTCAGATTGATCCCTTGATGTACCCTCTCAAAACCGAGAGCGCAGCTGATTCTGCCAACTTCCGTAACTCACCACACACGTACGGATTACGGCACACCTCTGCTGAGCTCTCTTTCGGCTCTCGCTGTTAACCCAAACGCCACCGTTTTTCGCGGTGGCGCTGGAAGCTCCCCCACTTGGACTCGAACCAAGAACCTAGCGGTTAACAGCCGCTCGCTCTGCCAATTGAGCTATGGGGGATCAGGCTGAATTGTCATTTTCGGGCTGGAACGCCCAAGACGCACCAGAATATCGCCTTTTTCTTCCCCGTCAACCGGGTTGCATTCGGATAAATTCTGCCTAAAATGCATAGTTCGGCTGATTTCTGCCGATTCTGCCTCTTTTATCATCCTGTTACCGTCTGGAGCCTCGCCATGAAGGACGATATCCATCCCAAGTTCTACCCCGACGCCAAGGTCTATTTCCGTGGCGAAATGGTGATGACCACCGGTGCCACCGTGCCGGAGATGAATGTCGAGATCTGGTCCGGCTCACATCCCTTCTACACCGGCAAGAAATCGTTCGTCGATACGGCCGGCCGAGTCGAGAAATTCCAGAAGAAATTCCAGGGCGATTACTTCAAGAAGAAAACCAAGAAAAAGAGCTAGCTGCCTCACAACTGACCTAACCGTGGCCAACCTGGACACGGTTATTCTTTGCGCCCCCCACTCTCCACTCTACCCCCCCACACATCCCCAATACACAATACATGATCACATAAAACCCCCGTCCCACAGTAATCCATCATGGCACCTCCCATCAGCGACAGATTGACTCAAAAACTCGATGATCTCAATCAGCAATTCGAGCAGTTCAATCGGCAACTGACCGATCCTGATGTGTTGGTAGATCATCAAAAGATTCGCTCACTTTCCATCAAGCGGTCAGCACTCGATCCGATCATCACCAAATATCGCCATTACCTCGATGCGCAACAACAGATTGCTGATCTGGAAACGATCATCGCAGAGGATGATGATGCGGAGATGATCCAACTGGCCCGCTCGGAGTTGCACGATCTTCAACAGCAGGCGAATGATACCCTTGAGGATATACAGCGTGAGTTGGTACGGGCAGACGATCAGTCCGTCGGCTCGATTATTATGGAAATCCGAGCCGGCGTCGGTGGCGATGAAGCAGGGATCTGGGCGGGTGACCTGGCGACGATGTATCAGCGATACGCTGCTGACAAAGGCTGGAATGTCGAAACACTCGACTTCAGCCCCGCGGAGCATGGCGGATGTAAGTCGGCAATCCTCAATATCACCGGTGAAGGCGTCTGGGCGCAATTGGAATATGAAGGCGGCACACACCAGGTCAAACGTGTCCCCCTCACCGAAGCCCAGGGACGGGTGCATACTTCCACCGCCACGGTCGCCGTCTTGCCAGAGCCGGAGGAAATCGAGGTACAGCTCGATCCCAACGATGTGAAAGAGAGCATCACCACCAGCCAGGGGCCGGGCGGGCAGAACGTCAACAAAGTAGCAACAGCTGTTCACCTGATCCACGAGCCCACTGGTATTGAAGTGCGCATGCAGGATACGAAAAGCCAAGCTCAGAATCGCGTCAAAGCCTGGCAACTGCTCCGCGCTCGTTTGTATGAACAGCAACGCATGGAAGCTGAGGCTAACCGCGCTGAATCGCGCAATAGCATGATCGGCTCAGGTAATCGTGCCGAAAAGATCCGAACTTATCGCTTCAAGGATAACATCGCAGTCGATCACCGTATCGGCGAATCGTTCAACCTCGGCGAAATCATGAACGGTCACCTCCAACCACTCATCGACAAGCTCGTCGAGCACGACACCGCCCAACGCCTGGCCGCTCTCTAAATCTTCTTGCGCCCTAGGGCAATCGCAAAGAATACTACGCCGCAAGCGGCGAAAAAACGAAGTCGCTTGCGGCGTAGCCCGTCTACATCCCCACAGTTTCCTGCTTGACTGAGATATAGTCCATAATTCGCGCCAGCTCCCCCTCAACTTCGGATTCGTCATCCACCGTTTCAGCTGTCACCTCACGCAGCAGCGCTAAAATTCGTTTTTTAACGACCTGCAATGCTGATGCTGCCAGCGCGGGTGAAGGGAATCCAAAATCCCCAGCAGTCTCTTCCAGGCTCTCAGGTTGTATATTACTGATCGCCGGCCGAAGCACCCATCGCTCAAAGAGCTGCCAATGCTGTTCCCGATTACTGCTTAAGAAATGTTTCTCGCATCGCTGTAACGACTCTTCAAGAACCGCTAATGCCCAACGCTGATCGTAGGAATCAATCCTGTTCCCCGAAGCAGTATTTGCGTATCTGTCCTCCTCTTCTCGGATTGAATTGAGTGGAATTGTTATCTTGCTCCCGCGTGCAACTCCACGCCGATGTTGATCGATGAGAAATCGCTTCAGCGAAGCCAGCAGAAACGATCGCAACTTGCCTTGACTCTGATCGGCTTTATCAAGCAGGTTCCGCCCCAGTACAACCTGAGTGAAAAACTCCTGTGTCAGATCCGAAGCCTCATCAGCTGATTTACCCCTTATTCGAAGATGAGCATAGACCGGCGGCCAATAGCGCTCCACGAGCATATTGATTGCGCGTTGGCGATCAGATTCGCTCCCACCTGACAATGCACCAATTACTGTCCAGCGTGTCGTCTGGAACCGTTCAAATGTTGCATGCTCGACCACACCGATCTCCTTACTGAATCGATGTTTATCTTACCGACTCGCCACTTGAACAAGAGGAAATTCCAGATTTCTGCAGTACATCATTCCATATTCTCGGCTTAGCGGTGCGTATTTCGATGTGGATTGGTAAATTAGCGAAGGTGCGGAGACCAATACGCAATGCCCGATGACACAAACCGCTCTACTTCAATCAATCCCACTGCCGCCGGCAAAATTATGGCGGCTCTGTACGAACCGATACCAACGGCTGAAACTCCGCATGAGCCTGCCCTTCCGACGATTGAAGGTTATCTGATTGAAGACAGAATCGGCGGCGGCGCCGGGGGTGATGTCTACCGAGCTGTTCATCTCGGTTCGGATCGGCCGCTTGCGGTGAAACTGTTCCGATACAAGTTAGGTGACGGATTGCATTCCAAACGTGCCTGGCGCGAACTTGATTTGCTTCAGCAACTCAGATTGCCTGCAATACCCCGCCTTATTGACTACGGCACTCATGATGGCAAACTATTCATCGCCACTGAATTTATCGAAGGGCATCCCCTCGACCAGCACTGTCAGATTAGCGGATCGGATTTGGAAACCCGTGTCACATTACTCGCTCAGACAGCAGATGCAGTTCAAACGCTCCACGAGCGCGGTATCCTGCATCGTGATATCAAACCCAGTAATATCATTGTTGATGGGTCCGGCCTACCTTTATTAATCGATCTCGGTGTTGCAACATTGCTTGACGGAAACACAACCGAAACACTTACGGAAGAGGGTACGCCGATCGGATCGCCCGCTTTCATGTCTCCTGAGCAGGCGCGCGGTGAACGGGATCGTATCTCTACCCGCAGTGATGTGTACAGCCTCGGCGCGACTGCCTACCTGCTCCTCACCAGCGATACGCCGCACGATATGGACGCTACACTTCATGAATCGATTAGAAGAGTTGCGCAGGATGAACCGCGTCAACCACGTGACCTTGAATCGAGTTTGCCAAAACCACTTGCTGCCATTCTCACCAAGGCCTGTGCGCGTAAGCCCGAGGATCGCTATTCATCAACTGCAGAGTACGCCGCCGATCTACGTAGGTGGCTGAATCATGAACCGGTTGAAGCGGGTGGATTATCAATCCCACAGCGACTAGGGCGATATGTGGTGAAGCATCCGGTAATATTCACAACTTCACTTTGTATCTGTTTCCTCCTATCAACTTTATTGGTTTCATGGTTTTCAGTATGGTATTTACACCAACAACCATATAATATTGATTTTGACCTGTACAAACCGCAATACGCTCGCTTGGTATCACGATCAGGTAATATTCTCCATCAGTGGTCGAATACCGATCCTTCATCCAGCATTATATTTGCCAGGATGATCCAGCAACCGAATCCAAAAGGAGGAGATAAGATAGCTTTGATTGGGTACCATGGTGCTTCACATGCAACTGGGCTTAGTGGCACTTTATGCATTTACGATCCTTATGAGCCTGAATTACCTGTTCTCATCCTCGGGGAAGACCTAACAAAGGAAGCTCTTCCATTTATGGATTATCAAACCGGTCCCGGTCGATTCTTGCTATCCTCGGTCACTGTGGCAGATGTCTTTCCTGATTCAGATGAAACAGTTGAAATCATTGCTGCCCACACATACTCAACACACTCCCAAACTGTACTTCGTGTCTATGCACTAGACGGCGAAGTGTTGTACGAAACATGGCATGATGGTGATATCCTCAGTATCCACTATCTCACACATAAGAAGATGATCGTTTGTGCTGCATATAGAAATGACTTCAACTGGAAATATCGTGGATTTTCGGATTTGCTGCACCAACCAACACCAATAGTCTGCTTCGGACTTTTGCCAGAGAAAGGTCGAATGCACAGAAGTTGGATAGATCCCAACATCAGTGAGGATTCTTCTGCACCAGTAGTGTGGTATCAATGTCTCATGCCACCATCTGAGATTGATCAATTTGCTATTGAACCTATGATGTTCCATCTCGGACCGGCCATGTTACCCCGTGATCCAACACGGTTTTTTTCTTTCGTTCTCTTCCGCAAGAATAATCGTCGGATACAGTTGACGTTTGTTCTTGATGAGAATGGACAGATTGTTACATCAGCACCTCGTGCAACCGATGCTTATCTGGCTGATCCTGCATTACCAGAGTCTGGATTATTCTATTTCGGTTCACTCCCCCC
This sequence comes from Phycisphaerales bacterium, assembly GCA_028278245.1. Lineage (GTDB taxonomy): Bacteria > Planctomycetota > Phycisphaerae > Phycisphaerales > SM1A02 > JANQEQ01. Next base: position 30,550 of record JANQEQ010000139.1, read on the forward strand.
AGTAGAACCAGCACACAGATGAAGTGTGTTGCATTATTGGTCAATTTAGCCAATTTCAATGTCTCCTTGTATTGTGTGTATTTTATTTTTGTGTGGAAGCATATCTTGCTGAAAATACTGCGTTCTAGTTGATGTAAAGCGTGATAACAATCACCTTCGTCACAGGATGCATGTATAAGCATCTCAGAAAACTATTGAAATAGGAGATATTGAGAATGTGTACTATGAAAAAGTATGCGGCAACGTTGGCAGCGACTCTATTTATAACATCATTAGCTCCAGCTTCAATGCTGCACGACCAACTCTTAGCGCCGGACGCATCAGCCGGAGATCGATTTGGACAATCCACCGCAATTGATCGTGACACACTGGTAATTGGAGCCCACTTGGATGATCACAGCGAATTCGTTGATGTTGGTTCAGCATACGTTTATAAACGATCAGGTACGGAATGGATATTTGAACAACAATTGATCCCCGAAAATCCCATCGGTGATCGAGAGTGGATTGGTATGCGTGTGGCTATTGAAAATGATATTATCGCACTGGGAGCACCAACACAACACAATAATCCCAACGGCAACGGGCGAGTTTACGTCTTCCGATATGATTATGGAATGAATCAGTGGGTAGAGGATGCTATTCTTGAAGCATCAGATGGCGAATGGAATGATCAATTTGGCGAGTGGATTGACATAAGTAACAACGTCATCGTGGTCGGTGCCTACTTTGATGATGATGTGGCTGAAAACGCAGGTGCAGCTTACGTATTTCGTTATGATGCTTGTACGGGAAATTGGGGTGAAGAAGCAAAAATCACGGCATCAGATGGGGAAAACAGCGATTTCTTCGGCATCTCCGTAGATATTGATGGAGATGTTATCGCTGTGGGTGCTTCATACGACGATGAATTTGATAACGGTGATGGATCCGTTTATGTATTCCGATACGACCACTGTTCCGATCAATGGCTTGAAGAAGCTAAGTTACTACGTGCGGCAGGAGGTTCCTACAATGACCACTTGGGGCATGCGGTTGCGGTTTCTGAAAACGTGATTATAGCTGGAGTTCCAGAGGATGATGAAGCTGGGAGCGGAGCGGGAGCTGCAATAGTCTATCGCTTCGATGGTCAGCAATGGAACGAAGAAGCAAAGCTGATGGGCTCAATTGCCAGCGCAGGTGACAATGCATTTTGGGTTGACATCGACCGAGATTCAGCCATACTTGGTGCCTATCGGTCAGATATTGTTGGAACGGATGTTGGGGCTGCGTTCACCTACCGTTACAACCGCTTGGAACAAACATGGGTGGAGACAGAAGTTCTCATACCACCTGCTGGTGATTTCGCTGGCTATTTTGGTACGGGAGTCTCAGTAGACAGAGAGACCTTTGTTGTTGGAGCAACACTGAGCGATGACATGGGAAGCTCTTCTGGGTCAACTTATGTCTTTGGACCAAGCCCATGTGGCCCCACCGACCTCACGGGAGATGGCATGGTCGATATCAACGATATCTTCGCCATCCTCGGCATGTGGGGCGCTTGTCCGTAACAATTGACGATGTGATAAATACACAAATTCGCAATACAACTCCCCTGCAAATGACAACCACCCCCGGCTCAGATAAACCGGGGGTGGTGATTTTTCGTTTCTCGTGCTACACGGGTATGACCTCGTCCTACCAGTGCCATCTGTCTGTAAGTGAGTGTGTGAGGTGATGTAGTGTGTGGGATTGTGTGGGATAGTTGGGGGGGATAGTGTGGGGGGGTTCTTCAACCAGCCGCGACCGTGAGGGAGCGGTTAATACCGTCATACAACAAAAAAAACACCACATTTCCATGTGGTGCTCAGTTGAGGATTCGTTTACCACCGCTCGGAGAGTGGTACCACCAAGAGAGTGCCACCAAGAGCGGTGTTGCCTACTCGCAAGGTCCCCACAAACCAAGGACGGCGAAGATGTCATCCACGTCTACCGTGCAATCCTCTGTCAGGTCAGCAGTGCAATACGGGGGACACGGATCAGCACAATCGCCCCAGTAACCGAGCACTGCAAAAACATCATTAATGTCTACCACATCGTCACCTGTGAGATCTGCAGGACAGCCGGATGACATAGCTGCGATGGTGTTTGCCGCGTTGATGCGTCCATAGCCGAAATAAATATCGAATCCGGGAGCGCCCAGATCGTCGGCATTGTCGCGCAGCAGGTCGCGAACTTCCTGAGGCGTCAAACCGGGATCCAGGGTGTACATCAGACCTACGAGGCCGCAGACATGCGGGCTCGACATCGACGTGCCGGTCTTATCCATGTAATCGGAAGTCCCATTGTCCCCGCAGGAATACACATCGACGCCCGGAGCAGCCACGTCGATCCAGTCGCCGTAGTTTGAACTGGTGTAACGGTTGTCATTACTGTCGGTACCGGAGACTGCGATGACAGGTGAATATGCAGCCGGGTAGAAAGGTGATGAGCTATTCCAGTTGCCTGCGGCAGCGACCACGGTCATGCCATTGTCCCAGGCATACTGACAGGCATCGGACAGTGAACCGTCACCCCCGCCTCCTCCACCGCTGTAATTCAGCGCTGCTGCTCCGTTGTCCGTAGCGTAATAAACAGCTTCGGTGATTGCTTCCCAGGTTCCACCTCCACCGGCAGAGAACACCTGAAGGGGGATGACGGTCACCTGAGCCATACCGGCTATACCAATCGAGTTGTTAATTCGTGCTGCCAGGATTCCCGAAACGTGACTGCCGTGGCTGTGATGGTCGGTTGGATCATTGTCGTCGCCGTAGCAATCCCAGCCATGCACGTCGTCGATGTATCCGTTGTTGTCATCATCGACTCCGTTGTCCGGGATCTCGCCGGGATTGGTCCAGATCATCCCGTCCTGAAAATCCTCGTGGACGAAGTTGATGCCTGTGTCGGCGACGGCGATCACGATGGACGGGCTGCCGATCGTGGTATCCCAGGCTTCGGGCGCCTCGACAATCTGCGGCCCGTATTGGTGGGTATTCCAGAATGGATCATTAGGTATAAATGCCGTGTGCGTGATGTAGTTCGGGTGCGCATAGCGAATACCTGCTTGCCCGCTCAACTGCTCAGACAATGCTAGCACATCGGAGCCTGCGTCCAGTTGCGCAACTCGCACCTTCGCCAATGGATGCACACTGGTCGGGTCGTTCTTCGGATGCTGGGCATGGTTGAGTGTTCGTAGCTGATTGATACTTGAGAACTTCGTCGTGAGTGCATCAAGTTGTCTTGCCGCGGGAACTGTTTCGAACCCGATGATGATCTGATCCGGCACGAATTCCAGCATGGAAGTGTCGGCGGATGGTGTAGCGCCCAGTTCAGCGGTCGAAGCCGTGCCGATTGATGCCGCAGCGGTCAGGGAGATGATCGCAGCGATCCGGAATGAGGTTACATAATATGACACAAGGAATCCTCCTCTAAAGATCCAGGTTTCTGTATGAGTCTCGATCGGCTGCTGGCTGCCTGTCCAACAGGCCGGATTTGATCTTTCGCCCAACTCCATTGTCGAGCATCCATCTACCCCAAGATAACACCTACCACCCCAAAACAAAAGATTGTATTTCCCGATATTTGCACGGAGTATGTGCAGCCATCAAATGAGCACGACAGGAAGGGGGATTCAAGATGCTTTTCTTGTCCAGATTGACAGCATGGTTGGAAACAACGCATGAGTGATTACTCGCACAGCCCCCACAGTCCGAGAATGGCGAAGATGTCATCGATATTCACCGTGCAATCTTCAGTAAGGTCACCAGTGCAATAAGGCGGGCATGGATCAGGGCAATTACCCCACAGGCCGAGCACAGCGAAGATGTCATCGATGTTTACCTGCTCATCGCCGGTCAGATCACCCGTACAGGGATTGCCCGCTCCCTGATACGTAATCAAAACATGATCGGTGTTATTGTCAACCTGCCATTGTCCGTCACCAGTGACATTTGAAAAAGCACCCAACACCTCGCCATTGGCGATGTCAATGATACGGAACTGATCCCCCACCATCGGCTGGTATCCACTCAGCAATGTCACATCCAATATCCCCGCAAGTGTGATGTCACCATCCTCCACAAGAAGCTGATCGTATTCGGTGACCGGTGTGAGTCCGGCTATCTCAATCAGTAATGTCGCGTTGTCGTGGCTGATGACGTCACCGACGATCCGCAACGGGCCTGTCATATCATGTCCCCCGGGAACAAAGCGGGCATAGTTATCGAGCAGTGTCGTGATGAGTGTGGGATACTGTCCTCCATCAGTGATGTCAGAAGGTACGACGATTCCCTGCAGATCATCCACGACCGAATCGGGCTCACCATTGGTGGTCGTTCCTGAAACATCAAGCTGTGATTCTTCACCCTCGATGGATACTGTCGATCCGCCGGAAGACCTGAGGTTCCCGGACAGATTGAAGAGTTTCTCGATAAATAACTGGCTGCTGTCGGTCACATCAAGATCACCTGACGTACTGGAATCTTCGTTCGTGCGGACACTGCCGCCGTCTTCAATGCTCTGCAGATCCCACTGGGGGAAGCCGGCCGGGCTTCCGGTGATTGATGTCGGACCAACAATATGTTTCAGCGCTGTCTGGAAGATGATTTGTGTGCCTGCTTCTGTGATCCACTCGCCGCCGGTCAGTCGACCGGTTACGGGATCGAGTTGAGCGACCGTGTTGAGGAAGCGGATCGAGTGGAGGATCGCATGTACTGTACCATTGTTGTCAAACGGTGCGTACATGTCACTGATATCTGTAGAAGCGCCAGCCCAGGTATCGATCAAGCCATTGTTGATAATGTGACCACCGGATCCTGTATAACCAATGCTAGCCGTACTTTCATAAAGTCTCCATGTGCTTTGGTTGACGACCTGGCCACCATCAATCGTGAAGCTATGGGTTTGAGATATATGGCCGTTGTTGGTGATGAGACCTGACAGTGTCGAGCCGGATTGGATGTGCAGGGCGCCGTTGTTGACAAAAGCGCAATCAATTATCCCACCATTCCAATTGAAAATATTATCACCCTTGACCGTTCCACTGCCGCTGAACGTCCCGGCCATGAACTGACTGAATATAGACAGCGTCAATTCTCCCTGTACATCGATGGTCGGGGATTGTCCTTGATCACCAATGATCAAACTACTCAACGTACCCAAACCCGTAGATGTCACATCACCATTGACTGCGTAAGTAGTCTGGCTGTTGCCCTTGATCCACAATCTTTGCAATTCACCTACGTTGAACTCCCCGCCGGTCCAGGTACCACCTGTGTGAAGTTCAAGCGTGTTGACACCATCGCTAATTTCGACTTGCACAGTTGAACCGGGATACATGTTGAGAGGGATTTTAATCTCATTCGGCGCTGCCGAACCAGGCGGATCGGTTACGACAATCGTACCTCGATTCTCGATCACCCCCGCGTTCTGGCCGGAGGGATTCGTGATGACACTGTTATTCTGCTCGAGTGTCAATGTACCGTCGCTCTCATTTTTAAATATACCCGGACCGATTCCAATGATGTCACAGCGTTGCACGAAGTTGCCGTGGTTGACAAAGTTGCCACCCGTGAGTGCTAGGTTCAGATCGCTGCCTTCCGCAATAAATGCGTTATTGTTGGTCAGGTTACCTGAGGTCACTTCAATGTCAGCCCCTCGGGTAGTCAGGAGTTGATTGTTGGTCAGCGTGTTCTGTAATTCGACGGAATTCTCGATGAGCAGCCCTTCGCCTTCCTCAAGACCGGTACCAACATTGGCGATCGCTGCCCCGGTCAGATTGATTGTATCATGTCCGAGGCGGATCGTACCTTCACCCAGAAAAGAGGTTGCGGAGATCGTCCGGTCACCACCGGTCGAGGTGAAGAATTCGATCATACCGCCACTGCTTACGGAAATTGTTCCTCCAATATTGTTCCAGCCACTTATGACCTGCAACACACCATCTTCACAGGAGAGAGTGCTTCCTGAATCCGCAAGGAAATTGGTAACTTCAATGATCGAAGTACCCTCACCGGTAGCGGCAATAGTACCTCCGCTTACATTTTCCAAATCCCCGTCACCCCAGATGTACGTTGGCGTCGCTGAATTTTGAAGGTTGAGATATGACGAATTTCTGAGATTACCATCAGTTGATGAAAACTGAAGCGTCGCACCAGCTTCAACCACGAATGTGTCTGAATTTTCCAATAATGTCTCAAGGTAAAGACGGCTCGAACTTCCGGGATCGATACTCAGGGTGCCTTGGTTTATAAAATCACCTTCGCCTTTTAGTGTACCACGATCTGACGAGCTTATCCCGCTGATACTTACACTTGCCCCGGTATTCGCAATGATCTTGCTCCCTGGAAATAAATCAAGATTCATTATTGAGGCTATTGATCCAATTGTAAGTTGATCTCCCGATATGCGCAAACCACTCTGAACATTCAGCACGTCTGCCTCGGCATCGAAGTTACTGAATGTGATCTCGACAATCGGATCGCTGCTGCCGATTGTAACGTTGTCAATCAGCGCCGGCATGCCATTGGGATCCCAGTTCAGGTCGTTATACCAATTGGTGTTGCCGCCTTCACCATCCCAGGTTTTATCCGCCCCAAGGACATGAATATTTGAAAGGAGCATCCCGACAACCACAGCAGGTATGATTACAGTACGCGGGGATCTGTTAACTTCAGCCCTGTACATGGCGGAGAATACTCCTGATTTACTCGCACGGCCCCCACTGTCCGAGAATGGCGAAGATGTCATCAATATTCACCGTGCAGTCTTCAGTAAGGTCGCCAGTGCAGTAAGGCGGGCAGGGAGCGGGGCAATTACCCCACAGGCCAAGCACAGCGAAGATGTCATCGATGTTCACCTGCTCATCACCGGTGATGTCAGCCGGGCACCCCGCGCTGGTCAACGACAGTTGAATGTCATATTCGCTGAAGCCGTAGCCATACGTGAAGGGATCGCCGTATGCGCTGGAGGTTGCATCTAGCGTCAGGGTGTGTTCACCTGGATCAAGCGTGCCCGTCTCAACCGTTGTCACCTCGTTGTTGTATGGCTCATCAATCCAGACCACTGCTCCTGCCGGTCCGTTGAACGTGACCGACACAAAGCCGTCGTCATAAGCAGCAAGGTAGACATCCAGAACGAAATCACACTGCACATCTACATCGAAAACCACACTACATTTCGATCTGCCGGACGCATCACTCCATGTGTCCCAGTCGTATGCTTCGGCGTTGGCAAAGCTACTTCCGGCGGCATCAATACCGACTGATGTAATCACCGAATTCTGCCATCCGCCTCCGCTGGAATAGGCATCCGTAATCTCCGCCGTAGCAGATCGAGCTTCGTTGAACAGGCCGAAATCGGAAGCAGTGGCGCTGTCGGAATCGCTATCGGATTCACTGGTCGAGTAGTTTTCAGCATAAGCGCTACCTGAAACAAAACGTTCCTGTGAAACCGGATCGAGCAAATCGGCGGAAGTAGCCGGTGCCAATACCACTGCGAGTAATGAACCGGCGCAGCAAAATCGACTGGATATCCGTAACATTTTTACTCCTCCATTTTTCCTCAATTGTTGTATTCACCCCGGACCATCTCCGGACGAGATCACCGTATCGGATCATGCATATTGAAGCAAGAAAGAATTATCAGAATCGTGGATTGGTTTACAATGGCATTGCAAAGATGCCTTTCCGCGCATCTAACCGACGAGGTATGTTGATTATTTGATCGAGTTATATTGATAAACCACGCCTGAGCGTAGCGAAGACGCGGATATCCATGCAGCAGGGAAGCTGTGCATACCGTTTATCATTTATCACGGTGGGTCTACTGAGTTTGTTCCAATTAATTTGCTCATCGTGATTCCCGCATCTACTCACCGTCATTCCCGCGCCGGCGGGAATCCAGTGATTGCGAGGACGATGCAGGTACATACGCTGGATTCCTGCCTTCGCAGGAATGACAAAACTTTCGCCTCGAACAGAACGTAGGTCGGTTCCACGCTAGCGCGATCCGACATTATGGTGACCGTTAATCACTTATGATTCGTATTTTCGTTACTGTCCAGTTTGAATGTCGGATCTGCGGATCCGACTTACCTGCTGTCACTTCGTCATGCTCATTGATAACACTAATGAGAAGTTCTTGACTCTGTCTTCGGGAATATCTGCTGAAACCAACATCGGAATAGTAAAAGCGTCATGCCATTGAAGTAATACTCTTCCGTCATGGTAAACATGGAAATGCCACGCCAGCTCAAATTCAGCGAATTGTACAGATAAGTTAGCAAGTTCTTTAAGAATTTTTGGAGTTGCGGGAACATGAAAGTACACCGGCTTTGGCCAAATCGTACCGACCGCTATGTGTGTTTGTTCCGGGATGGCATGTGTATTGAAAAATTCAAGCAGTCTCTTGTCTCTGGATCCACCTTCAAAATACAGAATACTGCCCTCGGGCAAGAGGTCTTCGAGCGCGATCAATAGTTGTAAAAAATTTATCTTGCCATCAAGTTCCCAGTATGGCTGACTTAAATCGAGTTGTATTCCATCTAATTCTTCACTTGGAGTTGCGTTGATGAGCTTTGTTATCCATCTAAACATCATCTGCCCTTATCACGCAAAATCTCGTTGGAGCTGGTGAAAAGCGCTGCGCTTGTCCCATCTGACACTTCACCCCCCTGGAATTCCACCAAACAGGCACACTCGTTCATTCCAGTCCTGCGAAACAGCGGAAGCGTCAAGCGAGATGCAGGATGGATAATCAATCACTAGTCTGTATTCATCTGTTCGCTTGCCGTAAACGATAAAAAAGAACATGGTTACCTGTACCCCATAAGGAAGAGTCTGTCGGGTGGATTGAGCGATGTAGGAGTGATACCCACCATGTCATTATTGTTCGGTTGTCGAACCTGGTGGGACGCACTGCGCTTGTCCCATCTTACTTTATGGACGATTTGGCATGATTAAATCAATCTCCATTGATTCACCATCATAACGTTCGAGAATTCCTCCAAGACGTAAGGCAATCCGCCAACGAAGCAGTTCATCCTCGTCATATTTTGGAAACCACAGCCCTGGATCATGAACAATTATCTGATTCTCGGCAGTATCCCAATCCCCATATTCAATTATATACTCTGTTCCGTTTGACCATCGTGGTGCCCTCAACAGTGTCGTACAGTCGATACCAGCTAACTCAAGATCCGCATCGCTTCTAGGCCATGCACCGTAGAATGAGTGGTAGTCATCAATGACCCACCATATTTCAGACAATCTTTGTCTTCTTTCTACAAGAGCTGCATAGGGATCATCACCAAAGCGTCTGATGTAGTTGCGTATTACTACACCTTCCTTTGCTGCGACGACAAGAAGTGCTACCCCTAGCAAACAACCAAGGATAATCAGCAAGCGTTTCTTCACCCGACACTTCACCCCCCCATTCTACTCCAGATAGGCTCATCCCCATTTCAGGGTTCCAATCCGCTCTGAATAGCCCCCAAAACACCCCTCACAGCTCAAAAACGCTGCCTTTGACCTTGACATCAGCCCTCAGCACGCTAAGCTGCCTGATTCGCACGTTTTCGGCTATCAGTGCCGCTACGCTTTTCTCAGAGAGTATTTCCCATGCCCCGTCAGACCTATTTCGCCAAGGCTGGAGATGTCAAACCCCAGTGGCATCACGTGGATGCAGAGGGCAAAGTCCTCGGCCGGATGTCCACGCAGATCGCTACCATTCTGATGGGCAAGCATCGTCCCGAGTACACCCCGCACGTGGATTGCGGAGACTACGTCGTCGTTACCAATGCGGAGAAAGTCGTCCTCACCGGACGCAAGGCTGAGCAGAAGATGGAGCTGCGCTATTCGGGGTATCCCGGCGGCCTGAAAAAGCGTTCCTATGCGGACATCCTGGCCAAGCATCCTGAGCGGATCATTGAAAATTCGGTCAGGCGGATGTTGCCGAAAAATCGCCTTGGGCGACAGATGCTCAAGAAATTGAAAGTCTATGCCGGCGCTGAGCACGAACACCAGGCCCAGCAGCCGCAACCACTGTCGATCTGATTATCTACTCTCGCATCAGTGACCATTCACCGATGCTCAACATCACATAGTTCCTGAAACAGACCCAATCA
>JANQEQ010000150.1 GCA_028278245.1 Phycisphaerales bacterium
ACCTCAACACCACTCTTTTTCAGTGCTTCCTCGGCCCTGTCCACGTGGCCTGTGGAGCGAACCCCGGCATCAGTAACAAGCAATGCCCTGCCATCGGTGATCTCCGCAGCCAATTCACCAATCTGTTCCAGGCTGTTATCACCAATTACCAGCGTTGTGTAAGGCTTGGTATCTAGTTTGACAGAGCTTATTGTTGGCATGGTCACAAAATTCAGCAGGCATCAGCTATCTGGAACGATCGCCTCTCATAGAGAAAATCAAACAGATTTCCCTCATGAGGCTGATCCCACTGAATCCGGTTCGTGGGAACATTCCCAATATTGAGACGGTCAATATGCGGGCAGTCGAATAAATCCCTGATCCAGTCCTGTTCCGATGTGATCGCAGTGACCGCCAATGAAGGCCCAATACGTTCAATCATTTCATCCTGCGGGCACTCCACAAAACTCGCAAAGGGGAAAAGAAACTCCCGAATGGCCAGTTCCTGATCGAAAGAATTCACCCTCACCACGGTAGGCAGCAGGTAATTCATTCCATCGCGTTGCTGAAAGCGATCGCCATCACGGAATTTTACCGTCACCTCCTCTGCACCACCTGCCGCAAGACCGTCTTCAATCGCGCCGTTGATCCATTCGGCAAATTTCGGATTCGCAAAGCCAGACAAACGGGCATTGTCATCATCAGCAGCAAGCGGTTTGATGTCTGACAGCTTCTCAGCAACCGCACCGGCGATTTCATCCGCATACCTGGGAACCACCACAGTAGATGTATTGATACAGCTGCGTCCACTGTTTGCAGATATCGATTCCACTATGGTATCAATGTACTTTTCCCAGTCTTCAATTTTATCTTCACCAATCAGTATCTTGCTGTACCCCGTGCCGTGCACTTCGACTCGCGGATCATGCTCATACTGTTTCACCGTAGCATCATCCCCGAACATCATCACACGCCCGGAACGGCGCAGCATGGCTTTGGAACCTTCGTGGGTAGTAGGATAGAGACTGAAAGCTTCTGCCGGGCATCCCGCCTTGATGAATGCCTGTATGATTCGCCAGGGAGTCCACGGTTCTTCACGGCCGGGCTTCAGCACAACGGGAATTTTCAGAGCAATCGCAGGAATCCACAGTGCGTTCACTGCAGGAGAATTACTCGGCAGAATCACGCTCATCGAATCGGTCTGCGCGGAGAAACTCACCGGCGCACCCCCCTGTTCCCCATATCCCTGGTCTAGGACATCCAGGGACAAGCCCCGGGTCAATCCTCGC
>JANQEQ010000016.1 GCA_028278245.1 Phycisphaerales bacterium
AACCGCGAGATTGATGATCAATGGATCGAGACGGTCACGGTAGCAGCCGCACTCCACGACGTTGGCAAGGTGGGTATCCCAGATGCGGTCCTGCTGAAGCCCGGACCATTTACACCGGAGGAGCGGCGAATCATGCAGCGGCACACCTACGTTGGTGGCGATACGCTCCTGGATGTCAAACGTGAGTGGCGCGATGACCTCTTCATTACGATCGCCGCACAAATTGCGTTGAGCCACCACGAACGCTGGGACGGCTCGGGGTATCCCTATGGCCTCAAGGGCGAGAACATCCCACTGGCCGCGCGTATCGTGGCCCTCGCGGACGTCTACGATGCACTGACAACGAAGCGTGTGTACAAGGACGCTATGACCCACGAACAGGCGCGACGGATCATCAGCGACGAGGTTGGTGCACACTTTGATCCATCGGTCGTGAATGCGTTTGAGCGCATCGAGGGCGCATTCCTGACGGTGGCCCGCGGCAACGTGCCCTCGTCAAGAGGTTGACGTCGCAGATGGCGCAAGAAGTGTCAGGCCACACCAGGCTTGGTACCACATATGGGGCAGGTTAATCCAGCAAGATAGATTATTCTGTAACGCCTATTGGGTGATGACACGTGTAATATCAAGGAAACGTGTCCGGTTTCAATAATCAGTTGAAAACAGAGCAACATGACTTGATTGAGCAACTTCAGCACTCTCGATTTGTTAACCGGAACGATCCAAGTTCGAACGCTCGAACTTTTTCGCCTTGTAGGTAGCAGGTAGCGAGACGGCTACTTCGACCGGGGCCGCTTTCTCCTCTTGAATTTATGTTGTTTCTGTGCTTGAGGTCTTGCTTCGCCTCCGCCCCGAATCCGAGCCGCCATCTCGCGCATGCGCCCGTCAATATGAGCGAAGAACTTCTTGAAGCCGGAGCAGAGGTAATTGACACCGACCTCGCCGTCCGGTGAGAGTAGCAGGCGGTTTTTGGGGCACTCGCCGTGACAGGTGAACAGGTATTCACACTGTCGGCACCATTGCGTAAGAGCGTCGCGCTTGGCGAAGCCAAAATCCATCTGTCGCCTGCTAAAGATCATGTCACCTATCGACTGCTCAGTGATGTTCCCAAGTCGATACTCAGGATAGACGTAATGGTCGCAGCTATAAACGCTGCCATCATGCTCGATCGCTACCCCCTTACCGCAGAACTCGTGAAAGACACACATCTGTGCATCCAAACCGAGCCATTGGGCTACACAGTTCTCAAAGATGTTTACAAAAACGCGGCCGACATCGCGCTTGTACCATTCGTCGAAGATCACGCAAAGGAATTCGCCCCAGTCGTCAGGATGAATCGACCAGTCGGTGACTATCGAATCCGATGCTCCGGGTAGCGCGCGTTTGGTTCCGATTATTGGCAGCGTATAAGCATCACACTGCTGTGGCGCGACCTGCTCAAAGATCATGGGTTCTACGCAGGGAATGAACTGCAAACGGTCCGGGTGTACCTCGCGGCTCAGGAATCGGTATACCTCAAGCGGATGTTTTGCATTCTCCCGATTGATTACAGAAAGCGTGTTAAACTTCACACCATGCCGGCGCAGCAGTTTCGCTGATGCGAAGACCTGATCGAAGGTTGGCTTTGCGTCTTTGGTAACACGGAAGCGATCATGCAGTTCCCTGGGCCCGTCTATGCTAAGACCAACAAGGAACTTGTGCTTGCGGAGGAAACGGCACCAGTCGTCATCCAGCAGCACTCCATTCGTCTGCAGGTCATTCTCAATGCGCTGATGCTTGGGTCGATACTTATCCTGGAGTTCTACTATCTTGTGGAAGAAGTCCAGCCCCAGCAGCGTTGGTTCACCACCCTGCCAGGAGAACACGATTTCATCCCCGTCCTGACTCTCGATGTACTGCTTGATGTGTTCCTCAAGCACTTCATCGCTCATCTTCGGCGACTTCTGACCGAGCAGGTCGTTCTTGTGCAGGTAGTAGCAGTAGGTGCAGTCAAGATTACACGTGGCGCCAATCGGCTTAACCATGGCATGAAATTGCCGCTTCGGTGTTGCGGGCTCTGTTCCCCATGTAAGCGGATTGTCTTGTTGTGTCATCAATAGTCTCGCTATCGAATCCCTATCGATATGGTATCGATTCTACCATTTCTGTAATTCACATTACACATGAATTCCTTTTACTATTGCTGAATCAATACCGTGCAGGATTAAGATTGAGATCAACTCTTTGTCAGCATCGTGAAAAATTACTTCCACTATCTGTTTGGGGAGTCCGACTTGCCTGGAACATCAAACCATCCCCGGTATTCGATCTCTTGACTCTTAAGAGGTGACAGTCCGAAGGGCAGAATCCATACAATAAGCCCAATCCAACCCCAACCTTCGTCGCGATCGGCTATCTCGATCCAGTGATCATCACTCCCCGCGTATAGGCCAGATGAAAGATATAGACCAAAGATTGTTTCCACTTCAAGCTTGAGATCTCCCTTGACCAGTTGTTCGACGTTTCGACAACGACTTTCGATCCAGCGGTCTATACGTCGACGGTTCCCGATCGTGTGTGTGAATTCCTCATCGTTAACCCGAAGCAAAAAGTGATCCGCTTTCAAAATTATCGATACTTCCAGCTCATACTCTGGATTTGTCTCGATCATAAATACTGCGTAGGTTCTGCTGTCTTCATCACTTGTGGCAGGATCACTGATGTGCAGCTGATAATTTAGACCTGGCGTAGATTGGAGAATGTCTTCAATTAATTCAATGAAGATCTCCTCCTCCAATTGTGTTCTATCTGTATCGACATCGACTTCCATGACAAGCTATCGAATGATATCGCTCTAAAACAACTGTTACAAACCGTTTGACACAAATTTCAGTTATCACGAGCAGTTTATACCCCGCAACAATCCGTAGTCAGATGGATCGCCACAACACGAACGTGTTCTCCCATCCATCTTGCGGGAATGACACCCTCTCAGTAATCTTTGCGGACAATATCCTGACGGATTTAACAAGAAAATACTCTGAGGGAGCTTATCTCATGAAGCAACGTATGTTATTTGTCGTTACCGGTATGATTATCGTGTTCGTTTATACCTTTAATGCAATCGTTGGTGCGCAAAACTCTGAAGATCCATCCGCCGGGATGTCGCCCGATCAACAGGCGATGATGGCGGAGTGGATGAAGATCGCCTCGCCCGGCGAAGCTCACAAGCACCTGGATTACTTCGTCGGCACATGGAAGACCAAAACGAAGATCTACATGGGAGGACCGGGTTCAGCGCCGATGGAGTCGGATGGACAATCGGAAATCAAGTGGGTGCTCAATGGCCGCTTCATCATGGATGAGCACAAAGGCACCATGATGGGTATGCCGTACGAAGGCATTGGCCTGACGGGCTATGACAACTATCGCAACCTGTACATCGGCTCCTGGTGCTCGAATCAGGGCACAAACATGCTCGCGATGTCGGGAATGCGCCATCCAACGACCGGCGTGTTTACGTACTATGGTGAAATGGACGAGCCGGGTCTGAACGTCATCGGCCGAACGGTCAAATACGTTACTCGGATTGTGGATGAGGACCACTACACATTCGAGATCATCGACTTACATGCGGGAGATGACTACAAGGTAATTGAGCTTTCGTATGAACGTATCAAGTAGGGAAGCACAATCTGTTTTCCCGATCTTCTCTTTGGATATCTCTAATCAATAATCTTTATCCTGTCGCAGGTTCGAGCCCTGTCGGGCGCGTTGGAGGAGAGACCATACGGCTGTGATGGAGTCGTTTACGCATTCCTTGCCGCCCTATAGGATCTGCGTATGCGTATTGCATTAGCCACCTGTTACGATTTACCTGATTGGGAAGTTGACGATCGTCCGCTACATGCTGCGTTTGAGCAGCGCGGTGTCGATCTTGTTCATCCTGCGTGGGATGATCCAACATTTGATTGGGGAGGATGCGATGCCTGCCTCATTCGTACAACATGGGATTACATGGAGCGTCGAGATGAGTACGTGGCCTGGGCTCAACAGGTAGATACCTCAACGAAACTTTTCAATCCTTCTGATATTGTCCTATGGAATACACATAAGAGTTACCTGAGTGATCTGGAATCGTGGGGAATTCCCATTACCCCATCGGTATGGATTGAATCTGGCTCGGAAATCAACCTCCGGCAGGTTCTCTCAGACCGTGGTTGGAAAAAGGCGTTTCTCAAACCAATGATCGGCGCGACTGCGCGCGAAACATTGCGTTTCGAGGCTATCGACAGTGGAATTGAACTGGCATGTCAACACCTGGAAAGGATGCTAATACGTGAATCAATGATTCTGCAACCATATTTATCAAGTGTGGAGACAGAAGGAGAGTTATCACTCATAATGATTGATGGTGAGTTCTCATATGCGGTTCGCAAGTTGCCGGTGCCGGGAGATTATCGAGTGCAGGATGACTTTGGTGCCTTGGATCAACCGGCTGAGATCAGTGACACGGAACTTGGCCTGGCGCACGACATCATGAGCGTGGTCAAAGGAGAGTGGCTGTATGGGCGCACCGACTTTCTTCGAGATCAGGAGGGTCATCTCAAACTCAGTGAACTCGAACTTGTTGAGCCATCACTCTTCTTCCGACATTACCCGGAGGCAGCAGATCGATTGGCCGATGCTCTCTGCCGGAGACTTTGATTCATTTTCAAACAATGGATTTCGTACCTATGATGTTTGACTATTGGCTGGAAATCTGATGCAAAAAGATCTTATTCATGCATCATGTTTTGCCAGGATGACATACACTTGCCTACTCCATGGATAAGTACCAAACCAGAGATACTGTGTACAAGCCCAATCAACTCAAACGATTTCATCTCGCATTGGTGTTGGTTTTGCTTTTTGCTTTGGTACTGGTGATCCGTCTGCACTTTCTTGGAATATCGATAGATCGGAATTGGCCCCACTCTGTTCTTTACGAAGGCGATGCGCCACATTGGGTGCGGTGGGCAGAAGCTATCGATCAGGGCGTTCCCTTTGAGTTTGATCTTCCACTCTGGCCGCCGGGTACTGCATACATCATTGCTGCGCTGCAACCTACGTTTTCATTTCACGCGATGAAAATTGTTTGGTGTGTTATCGGTGCTCTTGTGGTTCCTCTGGCATTTCTCACCTGGCAGCGCCAGGTACCGATGAGAGTTGCGCTCATTGCCGGCGGATTAGCAACATTCAGCTTTGGCGGCTATGTCATATCCACCTCGCTCAACAACGAAGTGTGGTATGCATTGGTCGTCGTTTGTCTTGTCCTTGGAACAGATCGATTGAAATCACATCCGACATTTCTCCTGGCGGGTGCCCTGGGTATCACACACGGTCTGGCGACGCTACTGCGCGCAGAACATTCATTGCTACTTCTGTTCATGCTTGCGTGGTCGTGGTGGATGATGTCACGCGGTGATCATGCGACTACGCTCAAACGAAGCATCATTCTTACCATTACCACGCTGATACTTTCTATTATCGTTTGCCTTCCGTGGAGTATTGCAGGCTCTCGGCATATACAAGCATTCAATTCAAACTTGATCGAAGAAGTTGGTTTTGATTCAACACCAGTGAAATGGACTGCTGATGCGCGCAATTATGTGAACAACTTGCCCGCATTTGCTCGGTCGGGCAACGTCGCATTCATGAATGCCCTGGCGCTGCAAAATGGTCGAAGGATTATCGACAAGCCTGATGTCGAATCATTTTTTCTTGAGCGTTTTAATTCTATTCCCGAACCTATCTCGCCTATCTTTCTCGTTTCCGCTAAGGGACCGCTGGACTTCGCTCTGGCAAATCATCTTGAAGGGAATGGGGGATTTTCTTTAAGGGCGCTTGATGATTCCCAGGGAAAAGCAACAACGCTGACGCTCGGACGCCCCAGTCATCTGGAATTATTCAACCACGGTATTTCTCACACACTATCAGATATTGTTAACCATCCCACGGAGTGGTTCGGATTAGTTTGGCAAAAACTGGAACGCTTTTGGGGTGGCGTAACACTGGGCATGACGAGCCGAAATATCCCCCTTGGATTGAACGGCCAGCGCAATGCGGTTGATCTCTTCACACCTCACTCCAGGAACAATCTATGGTGGAACATAGTGATTGGAACTTTTCTTGTCATTGGATTGATAACAGCCTTACGTCGAGGAGGTGTGGGACTTTGGATCCTTGTGATCGGATATAAACTCACAGTAACAATATTGTTCTATGGGTACGCTCGGCAAGCGGTATCGATCATGCCTGCATTTGCTATCCTGATTGCGCTGGGAATTGATGCCGGATTGATTCCACTACTTCGATTTAAAATATTTTCGCGTTTGCTCCCCATCGCTGGCATTGTTGCACTCATCACTCTTTTAATGCTTGATCTGTCAAATTATCGTGAGAGTACATTTGATATTCGTCCTATTAACGCAGATGAACAAATAACAGTTCATCCGGAATACGGTGCTGGTGCATTTGAATGCCCCACTGCTATTGAAGTACGAAAAGCCGACACTCAATAGTGTCATCCCGGAATATCTCCTGCCTGATGGTTACTCGCGCATAAAAACCCCGGGGAATTCCCGGGGTTGTATTTCGGTTCCTGTTTTTCCTGTGTGTAGTTTTAATCGCAAGGCCCCCACTGACCGAGTATCGCAAAGATATCGTCGATGTTGACAGCGCAATCTTCAGTCAGATCACCTGTGCAATACGGCGGGCAGGGATCGGGACAATTGCCCCAAAGACCGAGGACTGCAAAAATATCATCGATATTGACCTGATCGTCACCGGTCAGATCAGCCGGGCAAGCGCCGTCTTCAGAAACTGTGAAGACATCATCACTTTCATCCCAGATCCCATAATAACTACCGTCATAAAATGCACGCACTCGAATTTTCACACTTTCACTGGTTTGTGTCGGTGTCCAGGGTGTTGACATGGCACCTGGATCGGTCATCGCGATTACGTCCGTCCAGAGCGTCAAATCATCCATAATCTGCAGGTCATCAATCCAGGCTGTATCCTGGCCATGGGAAGTGTTCGAATCCTTGGCGTACTCCCACTTCAATTCATTATTGCTGTTATGAAAGGTGGCTGAGTAAAGTGTCCAGGGCACCTCACCGGAAACATGCAGTTCGTTTACACCATTTACATAGAAGTCAAAAAAATCCCAACCTGATTCGCTTGAGACTCGATACCAGAAACTAACCTCACCACTGGCCACGGTGCGCTTGAGCCACGTCGATTGACTATGGCTGATATTCCCACCTTGTGCGGAATAAGTACCGCCGTGTGAAGTACCCGATGTCACAAACCAGGGCAGGTCTCCACCTGTCGAATATGCCGAATCAAAAGCCCCGGTCTCAAAATCATCAGTGATGAAATTGATGTCACCATAGTTATACGTTGCCTGAACGTGATAGCTTGCGGCAGGATCGCCTTGCCAGGTGATATCAGTAGGTACACCAACAGATAAAACCTCGCCGCCATTGGGTGATGTTACTTCGGGCGGATTGGCCATTGTCACATCCAGGCGAGTTGAAACACTAGATGTAATGGTGACTCCGCTCACCACAGTTCGTTCATACCCATCTGCTTCAAATACCACGTCGTAGGTTCCTGCCGGGAGAAATGCGTGATAGCGTCCAAGCGGACCCCCTGCTGTATTAACTTCACCATTAGGAAATACCACACCGTCGTAAGTGATCGTTGCGGGCACTGGATTACCGGTGGTCGCATCGGTCACGTAACCCCAGAGCGGAATGTGATGTTCGAGGAACCAGAGGATGCCCGGCCAGACGAGAGCCGCTTCGCTGAGCGCTTCTGCATAGCTTGGCTGGAACGCAAGTGCTGTCTCCAAGAGAAAGGCATACGATCCCACCTCGGCAAACTGCCACTGTTGATGTTCACCATCGGCACTCGGGCGACGGTGATCGCCGCCGTAACCTGAAGCAGTCGATAGATCGATTGCTTCCTGTTGCAAATAGGCATCAAACGGATGAGACCAGCAGGCATAGCCGTAAAGTGACTCGCGACCATAATTGTGGAGATCCAGAACGCGAGCAAACCGACGATCCAGACTCAGTGCCATCATCGTCTGCGTTTCCACTTCCGATGCGGGTTCTGGTCCTTTGTAGGTAATGGAGCTGGGCGAAGTTGAACCGGAACAACCGTTGTACCAGCCCTGGGGATAGTTACGGTTCAGATCGACACCATAATACGATCCGAACTGCCTGCGATTCTTCCGCCACATGTTGTTCGTGGTGAACACGTAGTTGTAACCATCTGGATTCCACATAGGGGCGATCCAGATTTCACTGTCATCCACCACCGCGGTGATCTGCGGATCGATACCGTACTGCGTCGTCAATTGCTCAATGGCATACAGTGCTAGTTCAGGCGTGACGATTTCACGAGCATGGTGACAACTCACCACCAGTGAAGTTGGCTCGTCCTCATCCATCGTGACGTTATCCGAGATCTTCACCGCATACAGGTGTCGACCCTCCCACGTCGGATCAGTCCCCATCATGGTGGTAACATCTACGAACTGACAGATGTCGGGATATGCCGCTGCCGCATCCTGCATACGAACCACAATGTCGGCCAGATCAGAGTAGCCAGGTGGAACGTCATCCAACTCGTCGAGAATTTCATAGAACGGTCGGCTGCGTTCAAGTAATCTGGGTGTCAGGCCACGCTGAATCAATGCCTCCATGTCCGCTTCGGTGACGATCAATTCCAGCGAATCATCGGTGATTGAGCCCCACAGCACATCGAAACCACCTCGTTCAAGCCGAGTTGCCAAAGCCTGGGGATCCGATGTCCTGATGCTCACTCGACTGAGCGGCGACTGCGCCTGCTCACGAACTCCAAGGTTATCAGCCTCACCCCCACTTTTCTCCGTACCCGCACCCGAAGCACTCCCCATCAACAGTGTAGTAGACAGTGCAATCAGTCCCACAACGCTCAATTGAAACATCAATTTGCCTCCGTGTGATCTATGAATGATCGCCCACCCGCATGGGTAGACCCAACACCATCGTCTCCGCTGAACTGGAGAATATCAAGCGTAAAACACCATTCTCGGCAATTTCATCCCGGGAATTTGGATTTGCGTGGCAGGAATATCGAGCCCGACAAGGCTCAGAGCCTCTCTATCAACTCATTCTGTGTAGCTTCCCCACAAACTACTCGCAGGTGACGAAAACATTATCAGTCAATTAAAATTCTGTTTAGTCGACAAGCTCGATTGACGCGATCGTGCGATCATCGGGAAGATCGGGGGAGCCGACATGATGTTCCAGGGCGCTCATGGCGGCAGCGACTTCTTCTGTCGGCGTAGCGGCATTGGTAACGGATCGAATAAATCGATCCCAGCCGAATTCTTCACCAACGGGATTCGTGTGCTCGATCATGCCGTCACTGAACAGGTGTATGCGATCACCGGGTGCGAGTTCGAGCGATTGTGCTGAGAAATCATACGTTGCATCAATGCCGACCACGAGATTGCCCGGCTTCGTAGCGCGCAAGGGGACTTGACCAGCCTTGCGCACCATCCAATAACCGTGACCGGCATCCACATAAGTCAATGTTCGCTTTTCATCAAGTACGCCAACCCAGAGGGTAACGAAAACGTTATCCGGAGAGTGCTGGGAGATGTATGCGTTCACATCGGTGATCGCTGCGACAGGTTCACCGTGCTGCGCTAACGATGAACGCAGATGAGAGAGGACGGTGGCCATGACAACGGCCGCACCCATTCCCTGACCAGTCACATCGCCGCAACAGATCCCGATCTTCTGATCGGATAACGGGAAAATGTCAAAGAGATCGCCGGCCACGACACGTCCGGGCTCAGTTTTCAACGCGAAGTGTAGTGGGGCAACTGCTCCCTCCTCTTTCGGGCAGAGAAGAACCTGCGCAAGTTGAGCAGCTTTGAGATCCGCTTCCAATCGTTGTTGGCGCTGTTCCAGGTCGGCGCGCTTGATGCTCGAAAGAGCCAGGCTGCCAAACCGGGAGATCGCATGACAGAAACCCGCAGCATCGGGGTGGCCCACATGCATTGGATCCCTGGAATCGAGATAGACCGCGCCAATGACTGTTGCATCAACAATGATCGGCGCGCATATCGCAGTGGTAATTCCGAGTCTTTCGATACTCTGACCAAAATCATGCATATCGGTTCGGGTCAGCGAGGCAACATCGCCCTGCATCGTGGCATGAAGGAGCGAGCGGCTGAACGTAAACTCGCTGGATTGATCATCCGCTATGTCGTGTGAAGCAACTACATTGACCTGGTCGGTTGCGCCGGCAAAGCGCAACACCGCAGCCCGCTGATATCCGGTCCCGGCAATGACCAGATCGACCATCGCCCGGGCAAGATCCGTTTCATCCTCCGCCTGATGGATAGCGGCTGCACCGTCAATGAGCAGTGCAAGGCGCTGATGAGCCAGGGAATCCAGCTCACGATCCGGCACACGCTGCACGATTGTGCCCTGAGGGACGGCCTCATTGGTTGTCGCCATTGCGCCAACGGCGCTGGCATTGGATGAAAACCTGAAAGTAAATGAACCAATACGCAGAAGATCACCGAATCCAATCACGGAAGGTTGACCGGGCGTGAGTTCGCAACCATTGAGAAATGTTCCATGACGGCTGTGAAGATCCGTGAGAATCCAATTGCCTTCATGACAGGATAAACTAGCGTGCTGTCGGGAAATACTGCTTTCCGGTAAACACACATCACATTCAGTTGATCGGCCAAGAGTGACATTTTGCCGGGCATACACTGTATGCGTTTTGATTTCAGGACCACCCACGGGATCAAGATGAATCCTGTCTTCCGACATCTCTCTGGGCATGTGAATGAAAACTCCTACTGGCGAAAGAACAGAAATCGTTCCGTGCAGCAAATCCTGAATGACAGATCATATGGTACTCTATTTATCATTAATTCACGAGTGTGAAAGGTTCAACAGTATTCTAATCATAGAGATCAATCATGCCAGATCACCCGGACAATGTTGAATTTGATCACGAAGCAGAAACCACGGATTCACCGTTGATTCAGTCCCGTGAGGATGACGACGCACCTGTTATACCCTCCTCCCCTGCTCCACAAAAGATTGGTCGGTATAAGATATTGCGTGTGATTGGTGAGGGTGGCATGGGTACGGTTTACGAAGCTGAACAAGAGGCACCGCGTCGGACGGTGGCGTTGAAAGTTATCCGAAGCGGGGCCATATCAACCAGCCTTCTCAGCCGGTTCGAACATGAGGCACAAATTCTCGGGAAGCTTGACCATACCGGTATTGCAACCATCTACGAAGCGGGAACATTCGACTCGGGAGCAGGGTTGCAACCGTACTTTGCGATGGAGTTAATTCAGGGAAAGACGCTGACGGAATATGCAAATTACAACAAGCTGGGGACGAGTGAGCGATTGCAGCTTCTTTCACACATCGCAGATGCTCTCCAACACGCCCATCAGAAAGGTGTCATTCACCGTGATATTAAACCGGGAAATATATTGGTTACCGATGAAGGTCAACCAAAGATTCTCGACTTTGGAGTTGCCCGCGCCACGGATTCTGATATTCAGGTAACGACCATCCAGACTGATATTGGACAGCTCATCGGGACGTTACCCTACATGAGTCCTGAGCAGGCAGCGGGTAATCCTGATGATCTTGATACGCGCAGTGATGTGTATGCGCTGGGAGTCGTTGCTTATGAGCTCATCGCCGGCCGCCTGCCTCTTGACCTGACCAGGAAAATGATTCACGAGGCAGTTCGGATGATTCATGAGGATGATCCCATCCCGTTGAGTTCTATCAATCGCATGATGCGAGGTGATATTGAAATCATCATCGAAAAAGCACTGCGCAAGGATAAAACACTGCGTTATCAGAGTGCCAGCGAATTTGCCAGCGACATACGCCATTTTTTGAACGACGAACCTATCATCGCACGCCGACCGAGTACCTTGTATCAGTTGAAGAAGTTCACAAAACGTAATAAGGCGATAGTCTGCGGGATTGGAATGGTTATCGTCGTGCTGATGATCGCCACGGGTGTATCAATCCGATTCGCTGTTCGTGAAGTGGATCAGAGAAAAATCGCGCAGGAAAATCAAAAACTTGCGGAGCAGCACGAGGCAGATGCTGTTCGTGCGAATGAACTTGCCCAACAACGGGCTAACGACTTAGAACAAGTCGTTTCCTTCCAGGAAAACATGCTGGGCTCTATCAATCCGGAGGAGATGGGACTTGTACTGTTTGCTGAAGTCAGGAAACGTGTCGGCGACACCTGGCGCAATCGAAATATCAGTGAGGAAGAATTGAACAGCAAATTTGACTCATTCTCAAATTCTTTACTCGCTGTTAACTCTACAGACTATGCTCATTTTGTCCTTGATGAAAATATCCTCCATCCCGCATCAGAGGCAATCGAACAGCAGTTTTTATCTCAACCACTGATCGAAGCAGCATTGAGGAATTCAATCGGCAGTACTTATCTCAACATCGGTCTTTACACCGCGGCCGAGAGAGAGTTGAAACGTGCCTATCAATTGTCATCCGAGATCTTAGGCGATGAACATCCAGATACGTTGAGGTACATCGACACCCTGGGAATGGTCTTTCAAAATCAAGGTCGACTCGATCAAGCAGAACCACTCTTCACTCAGACTCTTGATACAAGGAATCGGTTATTTGGTCCGGAGCACCCGGACACGTTGACTTCAATGCACCATATTGCCACGCAATATTGGCATCAGGGACACTATGAAAACGCGGAAGAGATGTTTGTCAAAACACTTGAGCTGCGTAGACGTGAATTGGGGGAGGAGCACTCCGACACCCTGGACACTATGAACAATCTTGCCGTACTGTATTATGATCAGAATCGCTTCGCACAGGCTGAAACTCTCCTCGTCGATGTACTCCGTATTCGCCAACAGTCGCTGGGGGAAGAGCATCCAAGTACTCTGGATTCGATGAACAATTTGGCCATCCTCTATCAGGATCAAGGCCGCCGCGAGGAAGCAGAATCTCTGTATGTGAATTCATTGAATATCTTTGAACGTAAATTCGGTAGAGAGCACCCCTTCACGCTTACGTCAATGAATAACCTTGCCACATTGTACCGGAACCAGGAACGGTATGATGAAGCGGAATTACTGTTTGTAGAGACGCTCGAACTCAAGAGGAGGATTCTCGGTAACGACCACGTTGACACGATAATATGTCTGGACAATCTCGGAATGTTATATCAATCTCTGGCGCGGTACGATGAAGCGCTCACAATGCTTTCCGAATCACTTGCTGCATTCAAACGTGTTATGGGCGAGGAGCACCCCGATACGTTGATATCAATGCACAGTATGTGCGTACTGCTCCGAACCATGGGGAGATTTCGCGAGTCAGAAGTTCTCTACCGCGAGACTATCCAGAGTTGTGAAGAGGTACTCGGTGAGGATCATCGATACACGCTGTGGTCAATGTACGGTTTGTCAGTTGCACTCCTCGGCCAAGAGAAATTCCTGGAAGCTGAGACGGTTGCACGAGATTGTTATCAGCGTAATCTTGCAAAATACGGGCCGGAACATACTGAAACGCTTGATGCGATTAATGTTTGCTTGGCTATATATACTGCCTGGCACGAAGCGGAACCAGACCAAGGTCATAGCGAGAAAGTCGAATATTGGCGCGACAAACTACCTCGTAATAACCCACCTGAAGAAACGGGTGATTAAACAGACAAGTTGCTGGTTCAAGAAAGCTTATTCCGGGACAGATGAGTCGCGGGCATAATACTTCCCAGCTCAATCTACTGGTCTCGATAAAGCTCAAGATCTTCTTTGAGAGTGTTATAGAGTTGTTGTTGCTCATCAGAGAAAGAGTCTTCTCCAAGCATTTCAAGCGCTTCGGATGCAGTATCGATGGCAAGTAAGTTGTTTCCATTCAGGTAATGAGCGAAAGCAAGATCGCGCAGGAGTTCCACGGATGGTTTTATAGCAGCTTTGAATGCTTCTCTGGCATAGCGGAGAGCTTCCGTTTTATCACCGATACGGACCATAAATTTGGAGAATTCAAGAAGTGTATCAGACAAGTCACTTTCTGCAGAACAACTGTCCTCTGTTATCTCATCTATTTCGTTAAAGAGTTCCACGGCATTTTCTAAATTGCTTCGAGCTTCATCAATTTGATCACTCTTCAGAAAATAAGAACCAAGGGTTGCGTAGCAATGTGCCAGTCTATCTTTGTAAAACGTATTGTCGTTATCCTGATCGACAAGCGCTTGAAGAATGTTACGCGCCTGGCTAGCATTTTCAATCGCTCCATCATGATTTCCCCTGCCCGCATTTACTAATCCGATTCCTTCATAACCCACTGCAAGAAGAAATTGATATTGCGTATCTTCGGGATACTCCATAGCTACAGGCTCAATCACCGAAAGGAGAGAACGATAATTCTCATTTGCCTGGTCCCAGTCTTCTAGGAGTCTATATGCATCACCTAAAATCTGAAAAGCACTGGCAAGATTCCTTTTTGCCAACACTAAATTCGGGTTATTCCTTTCCAGCCGCCTTTTAATTTCCAGATATTGAGTGAGGATTGGAATAGCTTCTTCAACCGAACCGGTACGCAGATAAGATCGACCGACAAAATACAGTGAAACACTGTAATCGTGATAAATTTCGCTGTTGTTAGGATTACTTTGAAATACCTCACTCCTGATTCGGTGTGCTTGTTGATAATACATCAGAGCATCTTCTTCGTTGCACATCGCATCGTATCGTCCCCCGATATAGAGATAGGCAGTGGCGATATCTAGTTGCAAATCCTGATTATCTGGATTCTCAGTAGCAAGTTGTTTTCGTAACTCAAGTGACTCGAAGTAATATTCAAGAGCTTCTACATGCTTCCCCAGCTTCGCAAGCCGACTCCCAACATTCAATAACGCACTAGCGTAACGACGACGGGATTGCACATCACCCGTTACTAATCCCTTACGGATACGTAATGATTCCCTGTAAAAGTCAAGAGCTTCAGATGTTTTACCTGTTCGACCATACACATGACCAATTTTATCATAACTGAAGGAAAGTTCCTGTAGCAACTCCGGATCATCAGGGATAGCTTTAAGAAGCTCATCTCGAATATCTTTTGCCCGTTGGTAATACTCCAGCGCATCAGGAATATCTCCGTAGCTAGGTAGCTTGATTCCCCCCCTGATATCACCGATACGATCATAACCAGTCGCCAATTCACGCATGAGTTCAACATCATCATCGCCAAGTTCCCGTGAAACACCTTCAAGGTAATCGACCGCGGTTTCAATAATCAATTCACGGGCAGGGAGCGAACCATCCAAGTTATAGATTGCCCTATAGAAATCAAACATAAATGTACGGGCAAGTTTTCGAGACTCACCGAATCGTCGCTCTGCTCTTTCACTTTCTTCCTGGGCTTGTATTCTTGCGGCTTCCTCAATATCACGTGCCTGTTTTACCTCAATAAATCCCCATGTCGATGCAATTGATACCGCAGCAAGCAGCAACGCAATCACTGCCGCGGCGATGACGCCGCCTTTGTTCCGCTGGATGAACTTTCTCATGCGATAGCTGGCTGTATCCGGTCGGGCGAGCACCGGCAAGCCCTGGTTGTGCCGTTGAATATCCTCCGCCAGTTGCTCAGCCGATGCATAACGGCGCTGCGGTTCCTTGCGCATAGCCATCAGCACAATGTTGTCAATGTCTCCGGACAAGCGACGACGAAGTCTCTCCGGCCTGCTTTCACGTGACCTGCCTACCGACTCCGGCGTGATTGATGTTGTGGTCGTGGGATCGGTGGGATCAGCTTCCTCCACCCGACTGATGGCCGTGCTCGGCTTCTCCGGATCTTCTTCGCAGATAATTCGCTCCAACTCCTCACGTATCCGACTGCGAATGTGATAGGGGCGGTGACCGGAAACCAGCTCATACAGAAGTACACCAAGCGAGTACACATCGCTGGCGGTGGTGATCGGAGTACCGCGCACCTGTTCCGGGCTGGCGTACTCGGGTGTCATCACCCGGAATTCCGGAGCCGTGGGAGTACCGGAAATCATCGCCAATTGAGGATTGATCAGTTTCGCAATACCAAAATCGAGGAGTTTAGGCTGATCTTCTTTGGTAACCACGATATTGCTTGGCTTGAGATCACGATGCACCACCAGGTTTTGGTGTGCATGATGCACGGCAAAGCATACCTGGCGAAACAACTCCAGCCGCTCATCGATTGTCAGCCTTCGAATATCGCAATACTCATTGATCGGCTGGCCTTCGACATATTCCATGACGAAGTACGGCGTACCGTCGTTAGTTTCACCGGCATCATAAAGACGAGCGATGCCGGGATGATTCATTGCAGCCAGTACCTGACGTTCCAAATCGAACCGTCGCAGGACTTCATCTGTATCCATGCCGCGCTTGAGCACTTTGATAGCGACGCGTCGTTTGAATCGATCGTCAGTGCGCTCGCCGAGGTAAACCACACCCATTCCACCACGCCCAAGCTCACGTATGATTTTGTAGGGGCCGATGGATGGGGGCAGTGAAATCCGTTCGACCTGTGATTTCAGCGCACTGGGCATTGCCGGCTCAGCGTCGGTTGGTGTCTCATGTTTGAGAAGAGATTCAACTTCAGCGCGCAACTCATCATCACCGCCGCACTCCCGGTCAAGAAATGCACTCCGCTCATCTGGTGGCAGGTCACACGCTTCCAGGAAGATGTCCTTGACACGGATGTATTTCTCATGCTCCATGTTCTGTTCCTTCACTCAATTCACGACGGAGCCAGGTCAATCCCATTTTCCAGTCTCGCTGAACCGTTCTGGGCGATGTATCGAGCAGGGCGGCGGTTTCTTTTATGGTCATACCGCCAAAGAGCCGGAGGTCAATGATCTCAGCCTGTCGTTCATCCAACTTGCGCATCCTCTCCATTGCCTCATCCAAGGCCAGCAGATCAACATGATGGTCCGTCGTGAGAGAGAACGCGTCGTCGAGTCGAATTCTCCGCCAGTTTTTTCCCCGTTTTTCACGATTTTTTCTTCGGGCATGGTCGATGAGAATCCGCCTCATTGCCTGAGCTGACACAGCGAAAAAATGGGTTCGCCCCTTCCAATCCACACGATTCTGATCAACAAGTTTCATATAGGCTTCATGGACCAGGGCTGTTGGCTGCAGCGTGTGATCGATCCGCTCATATTCGAGCTTGGCTTGGGCCAGCGCCCGAAGCTCATCGTAGATTGCAGGGAGCAATTCATCAGCAGCACGCTGCTTGCCGGAGCTGAGATCGATCAGAATCTCGGTGATATCATTCCGCGCCATGCGCATGTCCCCTTCCCGCCACTGTAAAGAAATCAGTTAGTCCAGATTGTCCCCCGTTTCTATATCACTGGCAAGCGGCAATTACGTGTAATGACGGCTAATCCGTAGGGATTTCACATCCAATACCTCAAGATCGTGCTTCCAAGTGTGACAAGTTACGCATCGCAAATGCAGCCAATAATCCCTGTTCAGAACTTCCTGGTCATGAATGATGAATTCTGCTTGTACTTGCCCTAGCAATTGCCATCCCAGTCTGAGTCACTATCAATCAATACCTTGCATCATATCCCCAACAACTGCCGTTGAGGCGGCTTGGGATATGGATCGCACTCGGTGATTTCGACCGGGTCTTTTCTTCCAAATCATTCTCCGTTTATGACGCTGCGATATTGTTGAAATCCTCTTTTTATTTCTCACATAGCGCATAAACGACTTGCTGTAGTCGTATCAAGACTGGGTTCTGATACTCCACACTCGATTGGTACTGTGCGTTGTTAACTTCGGTTCATGGGATGCCGCGGTCGTCGCCGCAGTTTACTTTCCCTCATGAGGCGTTCGACTTCCCGGGCTATTTCCTCAATCGCCATGTAGGAAGTATCGAAACGTCGCCAATGATGTTTCGTCATTTGACGGTTAACAGCACGAATTTCCTTTTCGATCGTATGTTCATCAACATAGTTTTCCAGATGAGGAACACCCATCAGATGAGTACGCGTCAATCTGATGGCAGCGAGCCGGTGTCGGTTTTTACTTAGTCCGATGACACGCTGAGAACTTATTCGTGTTAATTCCCTCGGTGGATCACGATCAGGAAATAGAGGAACATTCGCAGCCCGAATCCCTCGATATGCCAGAAAGAAACACGTCGAACTCTTCGACGACCGAGACACACCAACCAGCACGACGTCGGCAAGAGCGAGTTCATTCAGACGCTGACCATCATCGTGCTTGATCGTGTAGTCAATTGCATCCATGCGATCGAAATATGTTTGTTCTGATTTGTAATACTTCCCGGGAATGGAACGGATACGACGATTGATAATTGAGTTCAGGCCGGAGAACACAGGACCAAGCACGTCCACAGCTTCGACAAGATACTCATTGGAATGGTCCTTCATCGCCTTGCGCGTTGAATCCGAAACAAGAGTAAAAAAGATAATACCCTTCACGTCGGCCGCTTCACGGACGACATCCAGTACCTGATCTACGGTTCTGACCCCACCTCGAATCATCAACTTAATCGGTTCATCTTCAAATTGAACGTACGCAGATCGCACAACCTGTTCGCAGGTGCGGCCGGTTCCATCTGATACGATAAAAATTCTTTGCCGGTGATCACTGGTCATACTTGATACCTGTTGTGAGCTTCAACATCTATTTTCAATGACCTGCTATAGCATTATATCGTTCCTAGCAGGAGCAGGATTTATGATGACTCAATTCTGCTCACAAATCAAAGACATCGCGATACTGGGGAAAAAATTTCCAATCCCCTGAATTCACGAATCGTATGGAGACAATTTGCGAGTTGATCAACACCAACTCGCTTTCGGGGGGGAAATAATACTTCATAATTCAAACAATCGGCTCAATCTTTCCTATCCAGCTTCCAGCATATCGAGGTCCGAGAATGACACGCATTCTTCTCAGGGATGACTGGAATCCTATTGAATGGCCCATAAATCTACGGTTCCTGGACCACATGCAAGATTCCCGTTCACCGTCATAAATTTCCGATACGCTTCTGTGGCTAACTCCACCAGAAACATATCAATACTTGCAGCGATCCTATGCATACACATCATCGGTGGATGCCATAACCCGCCGATCGTCATGCACCTAGGGATAACCAGCACAGACATCCTGCAGCGACACGCAAACTCAGAACTGTGGCGAGGCAATGCACCGATCCCTGCATTCACCACGGGAGACCGCATTGCCATAACTGAATGCTCTGTTGAATTTGTCACCATCAAACAGGAGACACCAACGGATCGTCAGGCTCTCATCGGTGGGCCGATCATGCTGAGCTCCGCCCTGGTCGATCTTTCCGGGATCTTCCGCAAGCGCGTAACTTTTCCATCTGAAGTGTTGTTCAGTCTGCCGCGTAATGCTCTGGAACTGGTCACTGGAGTTCTCGAGGACCGAGGATTATTCGTCATCAATCCGAACGAAGTTGCAGGCTGCCCCGCCTATCAGCATCTTGCACAGTCATCTTTAGAACGCTCATCACCTGCTTATCACCTTGATCCCCGAGGCTCTGATGCAGGTCGGACCAATGAGTTTCTTGTCCGCTCTGCTCGTCCACTGCGCATTCTCCCCAAACGATGCGATGAGGTCATAATATTGGCAGATCGTGCGCTTCGTGAGGAACTGAATGCAGATTACACGCTGAGATTTCGTTTGCGTGTCGGCATTTATCAAGGGCGAGTGAGTCTCGAACGGGATTCGACAATCAGGATTGGATGCGATGACGGTTACTATAAACTCATGTCGGAGCGCTCAGTGGTGTCCAGCGAACTTGTTGCAGTATGTGATGGATATGAAGTTGTATCCGGCAAGATATATCACGTGGACTGGCCTTCATTTCGCCGTTTCGCCCAATCCATGATCCCCTGTTATCTGTGCGCAGGACTACCTGAACCTGATGTGAGCACGGGTGATTATTATGTTGTCAATCAAGCCTGCGACGATGACAGCACCCACCCACTTTCCATGGATTGCCTGCCCTAAGCATATGAAGTAAAACCCGATGAAGTTGTGACACTCGAAGATTACCCTATCGCAGTGCAGAAAACGATATTGTCGAAACTCAAAGGTGGTACGATCAGAGAAAACGATGTTGCTCCAGATGGGCTTGTCCGCAACATTGACACCAATGGTGATGGGGATGACGATGATTCAATCGTGTGAAACTTTCCATCATCGAAAATGACGCGGTTCAATGCCGCTTTTTATATTTTCACGATCAAAATCAGGCTGAGTTGTCTGAAATGTGATAAAACTGATGCTCAATTCAATCCGTGATCACCTACCGTTATGCCGCAACGTGAATCCGACAAGAAACGCCTGACCCGCATCACCTGCTCGCCGCATGTACTTCCCTACCTGCGTGATGAAATCACAGCACTTGGATTTGACATCCAGGATGAAGATCACCACGGTGTACAGATCGGCGTGACGCTACCTGACTGCATGAGCCTCAACCTGCAATTGCGCACCGCGCTTCATGTATTGTGGCTCCTGAAACGATTCCGCTGCCCATCCCCCAAAGCGCTCTACACGCACGCCGCTTCGTTTCCCTGGGAAGAATTGATCCCCAATGACTCGTATTTCAGCGTAACCTCGAATGTCGACAATCCCAAGATCACCAACTCGATGTATCCCAATCTCGTTTTGAAAGACGCCGTTGTAGATCGAATCAACAAGCAGACCGGTGCTCGGCCAAACAGCGGTTCGGACCGATCGCGCATTGTGATCAACCTCTACTGGAAAGGTGATCGAGCCTGGATTTATTTGAACACGACCGGCCGACGTCTTGCTGACCGTGGGTATCGGAAGATGCCTCATACTGCGCCGATGCAGGAAACACTCGCCGCAGCCGTGCTCAGCGCTACCGGGTATGACGGTTCGCAACCGCTGGTCAATCCCATGTGCGGAGCCGGCACGCTCGCCATCGAAGCAGCGCTTATCGCCACCGGTCGGGCACCCGGCCTTCTGCGGGCTAACTACAGCTTCATGCATACCAGTCTACACGATGAGAATCTCTGGCGAACAATCCGCAACGAAGCAAAAAAGCAATCCAATACTCAACCGCAAATGCCCATCATTGCATCGGACATTGATCCACAAGCACTGGTAGCAGCAAGGAAAAATGCGCAGACGGCGGGGGTGGATCACCTCATCGAGTTTGTGAATTGCGATTTCGCAGAAACCTCCCTGCCGGATCACCCCGGAATCGTGATCCTGAATCCTGAATATGGTGAGCGCCTGGGCGATTCAACGAAGCTTGAATCCACCTATGCCCGCATCGGCGACTTCTTCAAACAGCGATGTACTGGATGGAAAGGTTATGTTTTTACCGGCAGCCGCGCTCTCAGCAAACACATCCATCTGCGCACCAGCCGTCGTATCCCTTTTATGAACGCACGCATCGAATGCCGCTTGCTGGAATATGAGATGTATGGTGGATCTCTGAAAATACCTTGAGAATTAGCATGTCTATTGCATGCGGCACAGAAAGTAACGCGTTGACGATCAGTGGTATACGCAGGCATTCTCGTGGAATTCATAATCTGTATGAGCCGAATGTAACTACAATTTACACTCTCTGTGAGAATCACGGTAGTGACTTAAATATCCTGGTACTGACTCTACTATTGAAAGATGATATGCAAGATATTATTGTATCTTTGGTGATATGAAAGTATGCTGAACTTCTTCATCGAACCTAGCGCTGAGCATAGTTTGTTGGAGTTTACATTTCCACTTCTCTCAAATTCGGAGTACTGGAAATGAACAGTAATCATAATTCTACACTGGTATTGCAAGCCAAAGTCAAAGTACGAACTAAGCCAAATCTTATTCGTCGAATAATATTTCCGTGTATTTCGGTATGCTTGGGATTGGGAATCGCGCTTCTCATTCTCGAACTGACATTGCGAATCCTCGGTTGGCCAGCACCGGGGTTCTACCAGAATGGCATGGGGCCATTGCAATACCAAATACCCACATCCGAGGGAGGTGCCTGGCGTGCATATCCCGGCAAGGCAAGGCAACGACATTATGACTTTGATATTCCAATTTACATCAACGCGCACGGTTTCCGAAGCTCGGAGAATAGACCAAAGGAATTCGACGAGTGGCGTATCGGGGTTTTTGGAGATTCCTTCACTGATGGATGGGGTGTGCGCAGAGAAGAGCGCTTTGGTGAGGTGTGGATGAAGGAAGCTAAAGATGTGCTCGGTAACACCACGCTGTGGAACTTCGGTAGCATTGACAGTGGAACCTGGCAGAATGCCGATTTTCTTGATGCGGGAGGAAAGGAATACCAACTTGACGAAATTATCCTGGCAGTATTTTCGTGGAATGAGCTGTCAGATAACATCCTATGGTCAAATCTGAGGAATTTGTCGAACGAGGATATTGACGAACAATACCGAAAGAAATTCAGTGGTATGCGAACGTGGATTCGAACGCACATTCGAACTGCATCTTTTCTCTGGATCAACTTCCTTCGTAGTGCTCCTAAAGGCCCCCCTCCTGCTAGCAAACAAACAATCGATACATACTGGCCATATACAAAAGCAGGATTTGATGCATTCAAAGATGCAACTGGTGATCGCCCTCTGACAATCTGGTACCTTCCAGGCAGAGTTGAATGGGATGATAATATTTGGCGAATTCATCAACAGGAGCAAGATCTTGATGAGAGTGAACGATTTCTCTTGCGTCAGTATATTCAGTCGTGGGCGGAGGCAAACAACGTTCCTTTTGTTGATGTAACACCCTGGCTTGCCGGCCGGCCGAGTAATGAAGTGTCATTCCCCGTCGATCCACATTGGAGTCCCGGAGGGCACTCTATCGTGGGAAAAGGACTTGCAAAAAATAAGATGAGTAGTTTCAGACAACGATCTGAAATTCCGTCTCCTTCTTCATGATTTTCCAGAGAAACTTTCTCCCCACAATTTCCCCACTCATGTGTTGGATCAAAGAACAATACCGGAATCTGTTAGGAAATTTCAGATATGACATCTTTCACAATGCCTGAGATCCAACCTCATTCTTCCTCCATCTCCTCAAACGGTTGAAATATATTTTGGCGGGCGAGATATTCTGCTATTATCCTGTGCCCTTTACGATTGGGGTGATTCCAATCAATCCTATCCCCTCGGTTGTAAACATAACATTCTCCAACACCGTAGGCTGTCCAATCCTCGGCTGCATACTCTGGATCAATGAACGCCTCGTATGCGTCGTATAGGGATTGTACGGTTAGCAGCTCCTTCATCACCTGTTGGGAACTACACTTCAGGAATTCTTTATCCCATGAAAATCCGAGTCCTTGATAAATCTCTGCTGCTTCCTTCGATATCTGCATTTCATAAGGGAGGATAACAACGACAAACTTAATATCGAGATTATTTAGTTTGTGATCGAGTTTATTGATTCTTGCAGCGGTTGCTTGAAAATGACTTCTGTATTTCTCTGGGAATAGCTCATAGGCGCTCATGCTTTTTCTTTGACGAAGATTTTTTCCTGCAAATCGAATGTATGTGTAGAGATAGCTTCTTCCACGAAGCCAGTCAAATTTTCTTGCAAGTTGTACAAGCTTTGATTCTCTATTCTTTCCCTGTTTACTATCTGGCAGAATATCATTGAGGTTCATCATATACAACGCGATATCAAGATCATACTCCTTTGTCAGATAGAGATAACGTTCCATCATATCTTCACTTAATGCTGTTCCAAGACCTCCTGTAAGGTTCAAATGCTCGTAGTCGAGGAATTGCTTCTCCAGCAAATCTGATATTCGATATCCAAAACCAGCTCCCACGCCGGCACAAACCGAATCCCCAAAGTATCCGATTCGCGGCTTCGTTTTCTCCTCCTGAAACGCATCATCATAGAACCCGTCGCTATTAAACCTCATCTCTCCATATGGATAGTGAACGATCGTATTGGGTTCTGGTTTACGTTTGGCAGCGTAATATGATGCATCCCAGGGTACTACAATGCGAAGTAACAATTCGGAAAATATAATAACGAAGAATATCAGATAAATTATGTAGCAGATCCTGGGATGTGCTTTCATTATTTTGTGTATGAATGAGAGCATGTCAAGTCCATGATTTTCCACTCGCCGTGGATCTTTAAATATTTGATCCCTATTCCCTCTATATAATTACATGTATTGGTTTAGAAGAGCGTGTAGATGAATGGTGCAGCTCCTGTTCCACCGAGGATCACGAGCAGGCCAACGACCAGTAATACGACAATAATCGGAATCAGCCACCACTTCTTGTTGTAGCGGAGAAAATCGATGAATTCTCGCACAATTCCCGTGTGTTGTTGCTCGGCTTGCTTTGCGAATTGTTCTTCACGGGATTGCGATTCCGATGCTTCTTGTTGCTGATTCATAGTCGTTTCCTCCAATATCCTCAGAATTGCCTGAAATATCTGGCAGGATCTTCATCTGATCGATGTTCAATCCAGTAGCTTTTGGTTTCCGGCTCCAGGTTGCGATTCATCGGATCTTTTCCCAACAAGCGCATTGCTAGTCCGATAGGAGTAAAAACCAAATAGTAGATCAATGCAAGAATCACATGTGTCACAATCCAGCCGATGGGAAAGGCAGCATACATCCAACCCAGGTACATGAAACGTTGCCAAGGACGTATTACATAAAAAAGGATTGCTGCAACACTACCAATACTCCAGAGAATTACAGCTGCTGTCCGGGATCCACTGCGCCAGAGCACTATCGCTCCTACAAGTCCGAAGAACAGCGCAAATAACAAACCAAACCATTTTAATTCACGTGGCGAAGGATTCTTGTTTATTTCTATGAGTCCCATAATAGAATTGCTCCACTGGCAATATCAAAAAGCTTAATCCAACGCGAACCGTGACAAGTATGCATCGAGATCGATGTCCTCTGCGTCGGGTTGTTCCTTTTTCAATACTACACAATTTTCAAGCACGAGAACATCCATATTCGTAGCCATGAAGCAATGGTAGGCATCACGTGGACTACATACAATCGGTTCACCACGAACGTTAAAACTTGTATTTATGATCACCGGGCATCCTGATATGTCAGCAAATTTGGAGATAAGCTTGTGGTATCTTGCATGTCGCTTTTCGTCGACAGTTTGTACTCTGGCGGAATGATCAACGTGGGTAATTGCCGGAACTTTGGAACGTTCCAATTTCAGTTTATCCAATCCTTCATATTCTTTTTCTTCCCCATCCAACGCTATCCGTTTTGATTGCTGGACAGGGGCAACAAGAAGCATGTAGGGACTATCTTCCTCATCACGCATCTCAAAGTATTCCGACACTTGACTCCTCAGCACTGAAGGTGCAAACGGTCGAAATGACTCCCGGAATTTGATTTTTAGATTCATGACGGTCTGCATATCTCGGCTGCGAGCATCACCAATGATACTTCGAGCACCCAACGCGCGAGGCCCAAACTCCATACGCCCCTGTAACCACCCGACAACATTCTGCTCTGCGATCAGGCCTGCGATATGTTTACACAACTCATCCTCATCTTCGATTTCTCGATACTTCACATCATTCGAATCGAGAAATTTCTTTATTCGATCATTACTGAAGCGGGGGCCAAACCAGGAATTATCCTGCATATCGAGATGCTCATCGCTGCGCTGGTGGTCTAGAAGTTGATACCAGATGAATAATGCTGTTCCCAGCGCACCGCCGGCGTCACCTGCAGCAGGCTGAATCCAGATGTCGTCAAACGGACCTTCGCGTAGGATTCGGCCGTTCCCAACGCAATTCAGCGCCACTCCGCCAGCAAGACAGAGGTTCTTCATACCGGTCAACGCATGCACGTGCCGAGCGATGCGAAGCATTACTTCCTCTGTAACAGCTTGTATTGAGGCTGCAATGTCCATGTGTCTTTGATTAAGAGGTGCCTCGGGGACACGGGGAGGACCACCAAACAAACGATGGAACCGTGATGATGTCATAGTCAAACCCTGGCAATAATTGAAGTATGACATATCAAGACGGAATGATCCGTCCTCTTTCAGATCCATCATCTTCTCAAGTATGAGATCAGCATATTTGGGTTCGCCGTACGGCGCGAGACCCATTAGTTTGTATTCTCCCGAGTTAACGCGGAACCCGCAATAATAAGTGAACGCCGAGTAGAGAAGTCCCAGAGAATGCGGAAAATGTAATACATGTGACAGTTGAATTCGATTACCGCGCCCGATCCCAAAGCTTGC
Organism: Phycisphaerales bacterium; assembly: GCA_028278245.1. Lineage (GTDB taxonomy): Bacteria > Planctomycetota > Phycisphaerae > Phycisphaerales > SM1A02 > JANQEQ01. Next base: position 26,374 of record JANQEQ010000016.1, read on the forward strand.
TGTCGCCCATTCCCCGACACCATCAATCGTGAGGATTGCCGCTTCTTCAAAGGGGGATGGGAAAAATGCACTCGCACAATGTGACTCATGGTGCTCTGTAAAGACATAACGTTTTTTGAAGCGTTTCTGCAAACCCTTGTTCATCTCACGTGGCAAATACAATTTTTGTTTTAGCCAGAGAGGCATAGCTTGAACAAAGGACCGAAATCCTATTGGCGCGTAGGCTAGATAGGTTTCAAGCAAGCGCTCAAATTTCAACAGTGGTTTGTCATAGAATCCCACATAATCTAATTCACTTGGATCAAGGTTCCCTTCTTCAAGGCAATAGTTGATTGCGTTCCCCGGAAATCTGTAATCATGCTTACGGCGTGAAAAACGTTCTTCCTGAGCAGCGGCAACAATTTCTCCATCAACCACAAGTGCTGCTGCAGAGTCGTGGTAGAAAGCTGATATGCCAAGTATTGAAGTCACAATAGATTTCCCAATAAAGAATATGCTGAGTGTTTTCTATCATACTTTAGATCGAGCATTTCCTATATATCTTTTTATGATATCAGCACAACTCATATATGGTCATCCCTGTCGATTATAGAATCAGTGAGATACTCAAGATCTTGAAGATTCCATTGATTCCCCGCCTATATGTTGTATGCTACCCACAATCAATTCTAAACTTGTGGAGTATGCACTCCTTATCAATTCTTGATTTGATATTCCGTATCTTGAGCTATGTCACAATATGAAACAAACCATAGATTGTAACTTGGGCACATGGTGCACGACACCATTACTGAACCTCAGGAGATCATGATGACCACGATTCACGCTTTTGCCGCAAACTCAACCGCTGGTGAATTGCATCCATTTGAATACGAAGTTCACGAACCGGGACATGACGAAGTAGAAATCAACGTCATCGCTTGCGGAATCTGTCACTCCGATATTTCAATGATTGACAATGACTGGGGCATGAGCCAGTACCCCCTCGTTCCCGGACATGAGATCGTGGGAACAATCTGCGCTACCGGCGATGGTGTGGAACATTTGCGAATTGGACAAATTGTCGGACTGGGCTGGTACAGCAGTAGCTGCATGACCTGCCCGACATGCATGGGGGGTGATCACAATCTCTGTCTGCAAAACGAGCAGACTATAGTCGGACGTCATGGAGGCTTTGCCGACAAAGTCCGTTGTCACAAAGCATGGGCAGTTCCTCTGCCGGAGGGTATCGATCCGAAGAAAGCCGGCCCACTCTTCTGTGGCGGGATTACGGTATTCAATCCAATTGTGCAGTTAGGGATCAAACCCACCCAGCGTGTTGGTGTGATCGGGATCGGGGGACTGGGTCATTTCGCGCTGCAGTTTTTCAATAAATGGGGGTGCGAAGTCACAGCATTCACTTCCAGTGAAAACAAAGCACAGGAAGCGATAAATATGGGGGCCCACAGAATAGTCGACTCACGATCTGATGATGCGCTGGAGGATGCAGCGGGGAGCCTAGATCTGATCCTCTCTACCGTAAACGTCAACCTCAACTGGGAGAAATATTTTGGAGCACTCGCTCCCCGAGGCAAACTGCACGTTGTCGGAGGAGTGCTCGATCCAATCCCTGCCGCTGCCTTTTCGTTGATCGGGAGCCAAAAATCATTGTCCGGCAGTCCATTGGGAAGCCCCGCAACCATCACTACCATGTTGGATTTCTGTGCCCGTCATGATATCGAAGCGGTCACCGAGCATTTTCCCATGAGTAACGTCAATGATGCCCTGGAACATCTACGTTCGGGTAAGGCACGCTATCGCATCGTACTCGACCAGCCCTCCCACACACATTAGCCCGCCGCTTCTCTTTTTAAGACAGATGATCATGAGTGAAATGAAAACCAAGCCAACTCGCGCCAGTGTCAAAAAGTTCATCGCTGCAGTTGAAAATGAAACAAGACGACGCGATTGTCAGACCGTCGTTAAGATCATGCAGGAGATCACCGGCGAGCCACCGGTCATGTGGGGACCGAGTATCATCGGATTCGGCACGTACCATTACCGTTACGAAAGTGGACGTGAAGGTGATTTTCTCATCACGGGTTTATCCCCACGTAAACAAAATCTGGTGCTTTACATCATGCCTGGTTTTTCCAAGTATGAAGAACTTCTTTCGAAACTGGGTAAACATAAAACAGGTAAATCATGTCTTTACATCAACAAGCTTGAAGACATCCACCTGCCTACGTTGAAGCGTCTAATTAAACAGTCTATCACCATGATGCGGAAGAAATACACTACCAAATAAGACGAGATAACCCGTATACATATTAATCTGATTAATGTATTTCAGATATGATCAGTATAAAAGCTGGATCTGTGTGCGTGCGACGAACTGCCCCTCTCTTCCGGTGGGATCTTCCCGCCAGCCGCCGCCACCGAAGGCAAAGGGATCGCCAACTGTGCTTATGCTGTAACCCAGATCGGCTGTCCACTTGAGCCTGTGTTTGTTGAAATATTTGTTAATGCCAACGGTTATTATGCTCAAATTTTCGATACCCGGTATATCCGCATCAGACCATTCGTAACGCCCGAAGAGTTCCCATTCCGGTGTTACGAACATACCTCCTTGAATAACCGTCCCGATCTGATCAAGGCCAGCTTCATCCAGGTGACGACCAACCAGTGCAAATGAGAGATTCATCCCGGCTGCCTCAATTGACCCATCCACCGTCCAAGTAAACATTAATTCATTTGATCCTGCCGGTAGATTCGTGTCCTCAGATTGAACATGAGCCGCTGCACCTAACAACACTGCAAGTCTATCATCATCCGACCAACTTGTGAAGTCCTTGAAGCGATCCCAACTGCCCGCTGCCAGGAACTCAACGCGGCTGGTGAACGCCCAGTCAACATTATCGGTGAGGGCGGATGTGTTCTGACCATCAAAGCCATCATTGAAAGATGCGAAAAAGTCGATTAGGTCACCGATCCAGGACAGCTCGACGCCTTGTGTCCGACCCTGGTTGAACGTATTGCTAACCAGCGAACGCTCGACTGCAAGTTGTCTTTTACTGGAAATGTTATGTTCACGGAAAAACGGTGCTTTGAACTGACCAATGCGCACCGCCCAGCCGTCACTGAGCAGTTTCTCGAGATGCGCATCTTCTACATTTGCTCTGCCATCTCCTCGATTCAAAGCAAAGCGCAGGCGATATCGCCAACTCGGATCTACAACATGGCCGTTGAACTCGACCTTTGCCCGCCGCATCTCAAAACCAGCGCGGTGGCTGTCCACGTTCGGGGCACGTTTCTGATGATTGTAAACAAAGCGTGTCTGGATGTGGCCGGTGATATTCAGTCGAAAACTGTCATCCACACTGCCGACGAAGAACTTGCGGTCCCAGCCGGCAAGCACACCGCCCTGAAGTAGATTCACGCGCGTATCGGCATCGAACAGAACATCTAAGACATTCTGATGGATCTCAGCGGCTCGCTCATCAGATATCGATCTGAACTTCTCCTCCAGATACTGAACTTCTTCCCGCAGGTCATTGAGTTGATGCGCAAGAGTGTCAACATTGCCTGCCGCGTTGAGCCAGATTATCGAAGCGAGTATCAGCATCAAAAGCACAATACCAGCTTCCCCCAAATATGTCCCCCCCTACACACTCCTCCCCCACTACACACCTTCCACTTCCATAGTGAAATCTGTCAATGCCCATGTGTCGAGAAACTCCTTGGCAGATTGCATTCACGATTAACACTTCAACATGTTTCAATGATTTCGTCGAGCCGACACACTTGTATCAATTGACGCATGTGGGGAGATGCGCGGATGATAAGCCTGACGCCACAATTCTGGGCCGAACGAACTGCAGAGATAAGGGCGGCAATGAGTTTCGTATCCGCTCCGTTTACTTTTCGCAGGTCCAACTCGACTGTTTCGACCTGCGGTGTCATAACGCCAAGCAGTAGTGTGTACAATCGGCCGACACGTTCTGCTTCGACGAAGTTGCAGTCCGAACAGGTCACGACTACGCGATTCTGGTTAGTTTCAACGCTCGCCCATCGAGGTCGGACCCTGGATTGCTTGAGCTCCAGTGTCTGTTTGCTGTGTATCATCTTCATTCCTCCCTGATGGCCGTGTCAACGAATCACCATTACTGATTCAACAAGCGATTCTGACATCCTCAAAAAGCAGACGATTGGGCAATTTCACCGCCTGCGCATCGAACTCCAGATCAAGCAGGTCACATCGGGCATGATCGATCAACTCGATAAGCTTATCTGCGAAACATTCGATCAATCCCACCATAATGACGTGTACGCCGGCGCGCAGGAGCCTTGCTACAGATTCAGCGTACATTTCACTGTGGCCGATGACAATGACTGTATGCACCGGAGTGCTGGCAGATTCGAAACGCAGACACTCTAACGCAGCCGTGATATAACCTGCGGAAAGTGGCACACCTCGTCCCAGCATCGGCCGCGATATGGATACCCACTGCCAGCCCGAGTGAAGAGCGTCTAATTTGCAAATATGTTGAAACAGTCCAACTCCTTGCCGATTCTCTACACAGATCGATTTGCCTATTTGAAAACGGTCAAACAACCAGATCCGTAGTGCAATTAAATCAATTTCGGAACCGATGGATGTTGCCCGAATTCCTGTTGCGCTTTTCAAAGCGCGCATCACATCGGGAACATCGAGAAATGCCATTGTCGAATCACACGCGTCGGTACAGAACGGGAATCGGTGTGAGGCTGCACGCCTAACTGAGTGTCGTTCCGGCTTGGTGATGTTTTCTTGTGTAATCATCGCATGATCCCATATCCGGTGAAGCGGTTGTTCTGAAAGGAACAAATACTGCTTCCACACGCACCTATGCGCCGGGGACGATAATGTGAACTGAATTCAGGGATATTTCTGCTAATTTTTACGTATCAGTGACCGACAACCTATTCCCCCTAATTCGCGTTGCGATCGACCATCAATGATGTGGTCGTTACCCCTCATCCTCACGGATACGATTGATGATTTGTCGCACAACGATGGCGATGCGACTTTTTGCCTTGCGTACACTCTCCGGCGTCATGTTCAGTTGACGTGCCACTTCCTCACAGGGAACTCCTCTGCGTCCGTAAAGTTCAAAGGCTTGCCAGACACTTGCCTGGAACTGCCCTGCTGCTTCATTGAGTGCTCGCTCAAGTACACCACTGGTCCATTCCCGATTCCATAGAGTATCGGGCTGAGCAGCATCACGGGCATGCTTATCGATATTGGATCGTAATTCGGGTCGTAGACGGCGATTGCGCGATCGAATGGCGTTGAGTGTGATACGCTTGAGATACCCACGGAATCGGCCCCTGGCAGGATCGTATTCAAACCTTCCTGATACACGAAAAAATCCCAGCAGGACATCCTGAAGAACATCCTGCGCCTCATGATCAGGTAAACCATAGTTCCGCGCAAATCCGATGATGACTCGCTGATACCGATCGGCAAATTCCTGCCAACTCAATTCACGAATATCTGCCTGATCAGCGCGAAGACGAAGGAAAATCGTAGCGCGAGTCGCAAACGTATCTTCGAAGTTAGATTCGTCAACAGACTGGTGCAGTTCGGCTTCCCCGGCATCCGATGAATGGACCCGTTGTTCTTGACCTTCAATCACAACCTGAAAGAGCCATGATCCAATTCTCAAAGAATCCTGATCTGAAAGCTCTGTTTCCTCACCTGGTTCAATTCGGATCGTATTCAGATATGTGCCGTGGCGACTTTCAAGGTCAGTCACAAACCAATGCCCTTCAAGACTGCACACCGATGCGTGGCGACGAGAAACGGAGGAATCTAGTAGGCATATATCGTTGCTTTCAGCCCTGCCGATCGTTGTTGCGCTCGCTGCAGACAACGTTGGCGGCAGCTCAATAGCCGGTCCGGATATCAGTTCCAATCGCATCCCTACTGCTGATCGCTTGCCTTCCATTTTCGAACAATCTTCTTGCGGGAGAAGAAATCCATTTTACTCTGAAACTCACATGATTCAGTAAATATCGTAATCCATGAACGCAACCCGACAAGGGAATACCAAGCCAGTACCGGGCTTTCCCTTCTTCGCTCAGAAGATCCCACTTCGGCAGTGGATATTGATCAAGATTGCATTCTCTAAAGGAAAAAAACTATTCAAAAACAAAGGGAGTGGTCAAGAAATAGATTCTATGGTAAATGATCTGAGGTAGCCGATGGCAAGCATTAATTCTACCCATAGAGTATCCTATTCTGCGATGGGACGATCACACTCCAAGAAGGGAACACGAACGAAACCCAAAGCCATTGATTGTTTCTCGGGTTGTGGCGGTATGACTGAGGGATTTAAGCAGGCAGGTTACAATGTCGTGGGTGCGATTGAAATCGATACAATCTCTACGGATGTCTACAAGCTCAACCATCCAAGAGTGAGGATGTGGACAGAGGACATCTGCGATGTCGATGCCAAGGATATTCTCGCAACGCTCAAACTTCGCAAAGGCCAGCTTGACCTGATTGGCGGTTGCCCGCCTTGTCAGGGATTTTCCACACTGAGGACGAATAATGGAAAACGTCGTATCCGCGATCCCCGCAACGACCTGATCTTCGAGTTTCAGCGCCTCATCCTCGGCCTCAAACCCAAGCACGTTATGCTGGAGAACGTTCCAACTTTATTCCACGATTGGCGATTGGGGGACTTTACAGTATCCCTTGAAAACGCAGGTTATTCGGTGAAGGCGAACGTTTTGAATGCGGCGGACTACGGCGTGCCGCAACGCCGCCGTCGCTTGGTTTTGATTGCGAGTCGCGTGTCAAATGTAACGCTCGCGAAACCCTCTAGTAAGATCCGAACGGTGCGAGATGCCATCAAATCGCTACCACAAGCCGGTAAAAGCGGTGATCCACTACACGATATACCCGAGAATCGTACTGAACGAATCAAAGCACGTATCCGAAGAATCCCACGTAATGGCGGAAGTCGATCAGCTCTTCCAAGCAATCTGAAGCTGAAGTGTCACAAAAACTCTGACGGCTTCAAGGACGTGTATGGCCGCATGGCGTGGGACAAACCAGCTCCGACCATCACCACCGGTTGCTTCAACCCATCCAAAGGTCGTTTCCTTCACCCCACGGCCCACCGAGCCATCACGATGCGCGAAGCAGCACTTTTACAAACATTCCCAAAATCTTACAAATTTCCACCCAATCTCGGTAAGGTTCGCATCGCGGATATGATCGGAAATGCACTACCGCCAGAATTCGTACGAAGGCACGCAAAACATATAGTCGCGAATGGACAATGTTCCGGTATAGTTACTAGGAGAGCTTGAATGGCAAAGCCCCCTCGGAAACAAAATACGGGCAAAGGGACACGAGTTCCTTTCAAGATTCATCCAAGAGCCTTCAAAGCACTCGGCGCGGATCTCGTCACCAATGATGCAGTCGCCATCATCGAACTGGTGAAGAACTCTTACGATGCATATGCGACAGAGGTTGACATAGGATTTCGTGAGGAATCCGATGCTCAGTCCTTGGAGATCAAAGACAACGGCTCGGGTATGGATCGTGACGTCATTGAAAATGCATGGTGTACGGTTGCTACAACATATAGGCGTGATAATCCAGAAGCCAGACGGCGCGGTAGGCGTACGCGACGCACTTCCGGAGAGAAGGGGCTCGGACGCCTATCGGCAGCCAGACTTGGTCCGGTCTTCCAGATGATCACTCAAACTGCTGGTGGGCAGTGTTGGAGGGTCGATGTCAACTGGGATGACCTTGCTCTAGCCGACAACCTAAATCAATGTGTCGCCACGATCACGTCAGAATCCAACAGCCCGTTCCAAAACTCCGGTACACTGATCCGCATTACACCACTTCGGACGAACTGGACAGATGCGGCAATCGACGATTTACGAGAGAATCTTGCCCGTCTCATGCCACCTTTCGAAACCAAGGATAACTTCTCGATGCGTCTTAGTCGGCCGAGTCTCTTTGAAGATTCGATCGAGATCGAGCCCCCAGAGTTCCTAATGCATCCAAAATATTCGATTTCTGGTAGCGTCGAGCTTTCGGGCAGTGTGCATTTCCAATATGAGTTCAATGCAATTACAGGTAACGGCCATCGAAATGCAAATGGTACAATCGCTTGGAGCCAGATACGAGATGAATCAACATATTATTTACTCGACAAAATGACACACCCAGAGTGTGGACCCTTTTGTTTTGAGATCCGATGTTGGGATATTGGTCCTGACGATACTCAAGAGATCTCAGACCGCTTTGAATACAAGAAGTCATATATCCGAAAGGACATTAGGGCTTACAAGGGCATATCCGTATACCGCGATAGTGTTCTGGTTCTTCCGAAATCCGAAGGTGGAAAAGACTGGCTCGGGCTTGATCTCAAACGAGTAGGCCGAGTAGGTCATCATCTAAGTACGACCCAACTCGTTGGTCATGTCGCAATTACAGCAAAAGACAATCCACGCCTTGAAGATACAAGTGATCGTGAACGCATGGCATCAACGCCTGAAGTCGTTGCTTTTGAAGAAATGTTGCGAGCCATAGTAAAGACCTTGGCGAACGAACGGGCCAAAGACCGAGGTGATATCGCCAAGGAACGGCAGGTTGTAGAACTTTTCAAGGAACTCAGTGCGCGCAAGCTTGTCGTGGATGCATCTGAAGTTGCCAAAGACGATGGACCAGCGGCTGATGTGGTCCCCCTGATTGAAGACTTCAGCGACAAGTTGGAACGAACTAGAGAACAGATTGAAACCCGTTTCGTGTATTATAGTCGGCTAGCCACCGTTGGAACGATTGCGCAAATGCTTATGCATGAAGTCCGGAACCGCACGAGTGTTCTTGGCAAGATGATTTCCGCGTTTAAAGCGATGTTGGAAAAGAAATCCGAAGGAAAGAGGTTAGTTAGTCGTCTCCACTTGGGAGAAGCTGCCTTGGCCGCTCTGGATAGGTTGGCAGAGACGTTCGCACCATTGGCGAACCGTCAGTTCCGGCGGAGGATGCGAAGTGCTTGTATTGAAGAAAGCCTAGCTCGTTGTGTCCTCATGCTCGACGGAGACCTCAAAGAACACAAGATCAAAGTGATGCTGCCACGGGAGGGTGTGACGAAAGTGGCAATCGATCCCGGGGAACTCGACGCGGTCTTGCTCAATCTTTTGTCAAATGCAGTGTATTGGCTCAGTCACAAAGACAAAGGACAGCGGAAGATCGACATCACGTCACGTAAGCTACGTGGGCAGAAACGAGTACGAATAGACATTCATGATTCTGGTCCCGGCGTGTCGGTCGATGATGCTGAACGTATCTTCTGGCCCGGAGTAACTAACAAACCAGGGGGGATCGGAATGGGATTGACCGTTGCTTGCGAACTTGTATCGGAATACGGTGGACAGCTAGCCCTTGATCGGGGCGGCAAACTCGGTGGGGCGACCTTCTTCTTTGACATACCACTCAGGTAGTGAATCCGATGGAATCTATGAAGACGATTTTAGTGATTGATGACGACACAGAAGTGCTTGGAAGTTTGAAACAAACGTTGGAGGAAGAGTTCGACGGAGTCGTTGTGAAGCCAGAGCAGGATTTCAGAAAGGGTATGCGAAGGATGGCATCGTGTCGTCCGGATGCTGTAGTACTCGACCTTCGAAGAGGTACGGATCCGTCAAATCTACCTGGTCAGGAGACTTGGCGGGCAATATGGAATAAGCGTTTCTGTCCAATCGTCATTTATACGGCTGGCGATGGTGATCTGGATCCGCCACTTCCGGAGGATCACCCGTTTGTCAAATTAGTAACAAAGGGAAGTAATGCTGAGGATCTCTTGGTGAAGGAACTCAGGGCATTCCTTCCCTGTATCGACGAGATCGCTGAACTAAGGAACGAGATAGATGACGTCATGCATCAAGTGCTGCGTGATACAGCGGGAACGGGCGCCATCGACCCCCAAGAAGAGAATCTTCTCCTTCATGCGGGTCGACGACGGATAGCGGCTTCCATGGACGCACCAACAATCGCTAGCCAGCATAAACTACTTGGTTGGGAGCAGTACCTGATACCCGCCATCGGAGACTCACCGCTTACGGCTGATCTAATTTGCGAACACGGTGCAGAGTGGGATGATCCATCGGCATATCGATTGGTACTAACGCCATCTTGTGATTTGGTGAGGGGCAGAAACGAACAAACGCTGATTACGGCGCGCTGCGAAGCATCTTCGAGGCTCATCGACAACCTGTCGTTATCGAATAATCGAGAAAAAGCTACCAAACGTGTACGGGAGCGGGTACTCATACCTGGAGTACACAATGGATATGTACCACTGCCAGCATTCCCACAGCGAGTTCCGGTTATGGTTGCGAATCTGAAATCGCTCGAAGTGATTGAATATGATGCTATTGGTGGTAGTGAAGAAAGCAATTCGAGCTTCGAACGCATTGCATCAATTGACAGTCCATTTCGTGAGCAGGTTGCGTGGGCATTCCTCACTACGGCGGCGCGCCCAGGTATGCCAGATCGTGCCTTGGATCAATGGGCAGAGGAATTAATTGAACAGGGGGCAAATGCAATTCGTAGTTCGTAGAACAGTGGTGGCAAGTGGATCGACTCTCCAAACAACGACGCTCGAACCTAATGCGCAAGATCCGATCCACAGGAACTCGTCCTGAGCAAATAATGACGTCCATTCTCCGCTCAATGCGATATCGTTTCGAGAAACAAAACAGATCATTGCCCGGAACACCTGATTTCGTGCTGACGAGGCACAACGTAGCGATCTTTGTTCATGGCTGTTTTTGGCACTCGCACGGCTGCAAGCGCGGACAGAGTATGCCATCAACAAGGCGACAATTTTGGCGGGATAAAAAAGAAGGCAATGTCGCTCGTGATCGTCGGGTTAAATCCGCACTTTGGCGGCGTGGTTTCAGCGTGGTGACAATCTGGGAATGCCAACTCAAGGATGTGGAACGTATAAAGCGAAGTATTCGCAATGCTGTCCGAAGACGCTCCAATATATAAACAGGAAATTCTTCCGAGCAGCATTCCACTCGACTCAACATCTTTGTTGCATTCTCAGAAAGGAGATTCCGTCTGAACTGGGCCTTAATCGGGATCTTCTGAACATGAGGAGGTGAGCGATCGTGGGATCAAACCACAGATACCACCTGATGCCCTCGTAGTATCGAAAAAGCGCGAAACAGATTGAACAAAGCGGTTGTTTGATGCGTCTGAATCTGTGTGGTTGTGGCTGTGATCCACGAACGCTACAGTGGGCTTTCCCACATACATATTGGAAACAACTACATGAATCATGATTCGTTGCCCACAATTATCCAAGGCGGTATGGGTGCCGGTGTTTCCGGCTGGCCACTCGCACGATCTGTGACATAAGCAGGCCAGCTCGGCGTAGTGTCCGGGACTGCGATGGATGTGATTCTCGCCAGACGCCTTCAGCTTGGAGATCCGGGTGGCCACATGCGCCGGGCAC
>JANQEQ010000023.1 GCA_028278245.1 Phycisphaerales bacterium
TTAAAGTCTGCTACTTTCCATAATTCTTCCAAGTAACAAAGAACTGATTCATCATTTTTTTTGTTACTACATACCCGGTGTCAATCGTGATTGACTGGGCTGGCATCCTTATGAATCCATGTTCACCGGTATGCGCGGAGACTCGAGCTACCTGCGAATTCCCATGCCGGTAGCATCGAATCTGAGAGTCACAATCTCAAATCGAGGTTCTCAGACAGTTACCGTTGGATCGCGCATTGAGCTTGCTGCAACGATGGAAACAGCCGTTCCCGACTGGCGGCTTCAAAGCGATTATCGAAGCGTGGATGCGACGACTCCGTGGGTTCCGTATGAGTACTGCGATTTTGAAGGAGCCGGCAACTTCCTGGGGATACTCTGGCAGATGGAAGCTTCGCCAAATCACTGCCTCGAAGGTGATGTGTTGATCTACCGCGACAACGAACCGGAGCCTTTTTGGAAAGGTACCGGCACGGAGGATCACTACAACGGCGCGTATTACTGGATCAGCGAGGAAGGTGACCGGCCGCAGGCAGCGCTGTCGGCACATGGATTGATTCGTTTTGATTCGGGAACGGATGTCGCAGCTTATCGCTGGCATGTTTCTGACCCAGTGCCGTTTGAGGAGCAACTGCGAATGGAATCGCAGGTTGGTCCCTATGGTAATCATGTGGGCGACTACGAATCTACAGCCTGGGCATATCTGTCGGTTCCGCGCTGGCGAGTTGTGGATAGATCGGCTGATGGCAGCAGTTCGCTGGGAGAATCGCTGCGACTCATAGGCAGTGGAATACCCGTGGGGGCACAGGTGAATGGTGTGACGCTAGCAGGTGAAGCCTTGCCCTATGAATCCGGCGACATGCAGGCAGACGCAGATGCAATTCTTGATGTTACGTTCACTGCTTCTCCTTCAATGTCGCTGAACGGCGCGCTGGTCATCGACCTGTCAAGTGGCATAGAAACGATTGATGAATCTTGGATGCACTATGGCGAGCCGGCGCTTGAGTTTTCATTAGTGAGAATCGATCCGGACAGTTTGAGTTTCGGGGGAGACAGCTTGCGCGTTCGGATGCTTGGATTGGTTGCCGGATCGCAGGCGGAACTCTTCATGAATGGCAACCCCGTTGAGTGGAGCGACGGCGCAATCGTCGCTGGTGATGACGGTATTCTGGAAGGGTATGCAACACTGCCGTACCACGAAGCGCCG
>JANQEQ010000056.1 GCA_028278245.1 Phycisphaerales bacterium
GCCGGAATATTCCAACTCCGGATCCAACACGTTCCAGATCGAGTTGTTCTATGGGACGCGTGAGATCCACATCAGTTGGCTGAGTGTGTCGGCGCAAGACGGTATTGTCGGCATCTCCAATGGTGATGGCGAACCATCAGGCTGGCCGTGGTCTGAGATTGAAACGGACTACTCTGAATCCGGTTCGTGCGAGTCGCCATGCCCTGCAGACCTGACGGAAGACGGCGTAGTTGATATCGAAGACGTCTTTGCGGTCCTGGGTTACTGGGGCGATTGCCCTGACCCCTGCCCGCCGTATTGCACGGCAGATCTGACGGAGGATTGCACGGTGAACGTGGACGACATCTTCGCCGTCCTCGGTCATTGGGGACCGTGCGAATAGGAGGAATCCTATGGTGGCACCGCTCTCTGAGCGGTGATGATTGAATCCACGGTTCGGAGAACCGTGCCACCTGAAGAATGATTCTCATAGTGACCCTACAAAATGTGATAACCCCCGACGATGGTCGGGGGTTTTTATTATTTATAAATGTGGTATTGACAGAGAGTTACGTGCTGAAACGACTGGAAGATACAGAAATTTGAAGGTCGGCGCGCAGAATCCGGCATTTTTGGCGTAGTAAAGAGTAGAAGGTCTTGTATTCTTGTGTCATACCAAAGGAGGATCGAACAATGCGTATCAGTATCAATCATTCATGGCTCCGATCTCACATTATCATCGGCGTGGGAACACTCATCACACTTCTACCAGTCACATCAACATCCGGCCAGAACAAACCTGATGAAGCGGAAAAATGGTGCAATGATCCCACGATTACAATTCCACCTCCCAAAGGGGGATATATTCCATATACTGCTGGTATTGATCAGCGGGGTTTGAAACTCATTGGGTGTGTTCCTGCATATACTTCAATCCACGGCTGCGGACCAACTGCGGCTGGCATGATCATTGGTTACTATGATGGCCAGGGATTCGACGATTTCATCCCCGGTGATGCATCAACTCAAACTACCGCTGTTAACCAAGCAATAGCTACAGACGCTGGACCTGGTCCCGATCATTTTAGCGACTATTCATTACCGATTGACTACCTCGGATTTATTTTGCCGGACAAATCTGAATTACCCCTGGGGGATGAGCATGCCAGTAACTGCCTCGCTGACTTTTTGCGTACATCTTGGTCTATTGACAATATGCCCTATAGAGGTACTTATTTTCTGAACCTAGATAACGGATTGACGGAATACACTGACTGGGTAAACACGACTCAAGGTGTTGATTATCAAGTTCATGCTTATATTGAATATTGGCCTGATTCTTTTGTTTCATGGGAAAGATTTACTAATGAAATTAGTCACGACCGCCCCATGATACTATTTGTAGATATTGATGGAAATGGCTATGGAGATCACTTTGTTACAGCGATAGGCTGGCGTAATGACCAATTGCTTGAACAGTATGCATGTCTCGATACAAGCGGAACGGGAATTCGCTGGGAAGTTTTCTTGGAAGCTGGATATGAATGGGGGATTGTCGGGGCAGTATATTTCGTCGCCGATTGTTCGATGGGTATCAGAGAGATAGCTAAATTCACAGCTGATAATGCTGCCGAGGATGACTTTTTTGGCCACTCCGTTTCAGTCCATGGGAACCACGCTATTGTTGGGGCGCCGCGCACTAGTTATGGAGGTACTTTACCCGGTTCCGCATTCGTGTTCGACGTAATGACGGGTGAGCAAATCTACGAGCTTTATGCTGCTGATGCTGTAAATAGAAACAAGTTCGGCTGTGCTGTCTCAATATACGAAGAAATAGCCATCGTTGGAGCTTATGGTGATGTTGATGGGGGCTCCGCATACGTGTTCGATGTAATCACGGGTGATCAATTATTCAAGCTCACCGCTGACGATGCCACGCCTTTGCACGGCCTCGGCTGTTCTGTTTCGATCAGTGGGGATACCGCTATTATTGGTGCTCCGGGCGATAATCATAAAGGTTCTGCGTATTTGTTCGATGTGACAACCGGTCAGCAATTATTCAAACTCACTGCTGACGATGCTGCCGAGGATGATCAGTTTGGTTATTCTGTTTCAATCAATGGAGATGCCGCTGTTGTTGGTGCTCGGGGCGACAATAATAAAGAAGGCTCTGCGTATTTGTTCGATGTGACAACTGGTCGGCAATTATTCAAACTCACCGCTGACGATACTGCCGAGGATGATTGGTTTGGCCACTCTGTCTCAATCAATGGAGATATTGCCATTGTTGGCGCACCATTTCACGTTAGTAGAGTTAATTACGGCTCAGTTTATGTGTTTGATGCCACGACAGGGGAGCAAATTCACAAGCTTACTGACAATAACAGTACGGAAGCTGGGGCCTTCGGATATTCGATTTCAATTGACGGGGATATTGCTATTATCGGTGAGCTTATCGATGGCGCGAGAGCTGGTGAAGCGTATCTATTTGATGTGATAACGGGTCAGCAGATGTCCATGTTCACATCTGAAGACGGTGAAGTCGGAGACTGGTTTGGCTGTTCTGTTTCGATCAGTGGGGATACCGCTGTTGTTGGTGCAAGATATGACGACGATGCATGTCCGGGTAATCCTTCGTGCCAATCCGGCGCCGTGTATTTATTCGACTTAAGCCCTACAGATTGCGATGAGAATGGTATTCCTGATCTTTGTGATATTACCTTCTGTGACGGTAGTCTTGAATGCAGAGATTGTAATGAGAATGGGATACCGGATGGGTGTGAGGGATGCCATGCTGATCTCAACTATGATGGCGTTGTCAACATTGATGATTTCTTCGAGATTCTTGGATCGTGGGGTTCCTGTAATAACTGCCCCCCAGAGTATTGTTGTACTGATTTGACAGAAGATTGTATTACAGATATGAATGATTACTTTTATATCCTCGGTCAATGGGGACCATGTCCGTGATAAGGTTCAAGCCCCCCGGTGTATTCACCGAGGGCTAAATATGGATAATGCAAAGTAATTAGCCCCCAGTGAATACACTGGGGGCTGTTTATCATCTGTGGTGTGAATTCCTGATTATCGCATTTTCGCTGCACTCAGAGCAGCTTCAATGGCAGCTAACAACAAAAAGCTACTAATTCAGTATCACCACAATTTCAACGCGGCGGCTTTGGGCTTTGGATCCATGTGGTTTATCCGGGCCGAAGCTGGCCAATGACAGGCGTGTAGCGGAGACACCTCGGGAAATGAGGTAGTCGCGCACTGCATAGGCGCGCTCAAATCCAAGGTGGTAATTGCTCTTGAATCCACTTTTCCTGATCGGATCACTGTCGGTGTGGCCTGTGATGCGCACATCCCGACCCGAATAGGTCGAATTCAATACTGATGCGATCGCATCGAGGGATTGTTTGGCGGCAGCTTTCAGAGTGGTTTTACCTGAGGAAAAGAGTACATCACCTTCCACCACAGCAGTCACTTCACCTGCGCCGGCTACGCCCGTGACTCCGGCGATGCCTTCGAAACCGGTTGCTGAGGCCGGCTGTGAATAAGGCTGTTGTGTATCATCCAACTCACGTCGCAGGCGAGCGTTTTCCATTTCGGCTTCGCGCAGATTACGATTGGCAGTATCGAGTGCAGTGTTGCGATCCGCCAATTGAGCCCGCACTGCTTCGTTTTCCTCCAGGAGCAAGGCGTTTTCATCCTTGAGACTGTCGTTACAACCTGTCATGGCAAACACCACGGCTGCCATTCCTGTCAATATGATCATCCTCTTGATGCCCATGGTTTATTTCCTTTCTATCCGATCATTGGAAGACCAGGTGAATATCAATTGATGCCCAACATCGCGGTACGTGGTCCTGAACATCACCGGCTCGGGCTGGATGTATCCCGATCAACATCAGGATACACGCAGAAACTGATTTGTGCGCGGTATTCGATCATGGTGTCTGTGGATTACCGACAGGATGAGCCGGAAGCGGACCGGGAATTGGTGAAGGTGATGATGATTGGGGAGCATTTTGCACGAGACCGCGCTGCGGTAGGGGAACCTGAGGCCAATAGACCTGCCACAACCGCTCGAGACCGGGGCGACAGAGTAAAAGCACGATCGTGGCCACGGCCAGATGGGGACCATAAGGCAGTTGACGGCGGACCATTTTGAATACAGTCCCCAGGCCCATCGACAGCAGCGCCCACAACAACCCAAAAAACGGGGCGAGGAAGAAAATCAGAATCGGATCAAACCACCCCAGTACCGCCCCCACTGCCCCCATCAGATGGACATCGCCAAGGCCCATCGCTTCCCGGCCGAAGGCAAACGTCCCCAGAATACGAATCACCCAGACCAATCCACCTCCCACGAGATATCCCAGCAGAGTCGCACCCAAAGCCTGAACAAAAACAGGAGGTGCAGATTGCGGCAGCATGAGTCCCAGCAATCCGCCCGTAATCAAACCGATCATGCAGGGTATAAGAAATTTCAATTCCACCAGCATCTCACGTCGGGCATGGGGATACTCAGCCAGCGGTTCGTCATCCTTCACATACTTTTCGTAGTCGGCAAAGCTGTATTTGAAGATGCCCAATCGCAGCAGAAAGATGCTGAGCAGAATTCCGCACATCCCCCCCACTGCGATCATGAACCAGCACCATGTCACTCCCGGGATCGGCCAGGTTTGTGCCGGTGGGGAGCGGAGCGGAAGAACAGCCTGTAGTGGATACGCAATGAAAGCAGTAACTGTAATGAAGGTTGGGATCTGCAGAGGGATCTCAAATGTACGCGCATCAATCACGGTCATGGCGATGAGACCGGCGATTAGAAAAGCAAAAGCAACGAACACCGGCCAGGTGCGGATAATGCTGTTGTAATGCCACCATGCTCCCCCCACGGTTCCCCACCAGGGTGTCGTTGGATGAGGCATATAAAGAAGCGCGTACAAGCCGAGCAAAGTGCATGCGAGCAGCAATTCGACGATCATGTATTGAGCGCTGATCTTGACGCCACAATATCGGCATTTACCCCTTACGAAAAACCATCCGAGGATCGGCAGATTCTCACTGAAGAACTTCAATCGTGCGCCGCAAGTTGGACATCGACTCGGCGGCGAGATCACACTCATCCGGGCAGGCAGACGATAGATCACAACATTGAGAAAACTTCCCACACACGAGCCGAACATGAACACGAAGATCATCACCGGAACATGTTGCAACAGCCATATCGAAGAGGATTGGCCCCAGAACAATCCGAGATTGAGAATGCAGATGTTCACCGGTTCAGCAGTCGGTATTGATCCAGAAAATACGAAGTCGACACGATCACGACGATGTTTCAGATTCTTCTTCGGCTTCATCCTCCGGCTGAGCCTGCACAAGTTCCTGTTCAGCGACATCGAGCAAAGACCGACAATGCTGAATCAATTGATCTCCCCGTTTACGTTCCTTCAGCGCCTGCTCCAGACCGATTTCGCCGGATTCAATCTGATCAATGATCGACTCCAGTTCCTCCGCTGCTTCCTCGAAGGTCATCTTCTTGAGTGATTTGGATGGTGTTGATGAGGATCGAGCCATGTGCACAATCTACTCTTGTTGTGGAAACAAATCCAATTGGTCCTCAGGATCGGACTTTTTCCGCCCCGGTCGAGAACGGTGAGCTTTGCCTCGCTCAACGCGGGAATCGATTGTCCCGTCCTGCACATGCGTCACCATCCGCTGACCGGCTTTGACATCGCCAATTGAACGGATGACCCGGCCGTCAGGCGTTGCGGCAAGACTGTATCCACGAGCAAAGACACGGTGCGGATCGATGGCGTGCAGTTCACGCTCCAGCGAAGTGATCCGCTGGCGTTCATCACCAATTCTCCTGCTACACGCTGAATTCAATCTGTCCTGCAGGATCCTGATCTGAGGACGCTGATCCACGCGCCAGCGTAGTGCTCGCAATAGTCGATCAGACAGGACGGCCAACCGTTCACGCGATTCTGATAGGAGCGTCTGCGGTTGCAATTGTGCCCATCGAGTCATTGCCTGCGCCAGGCGGTGATTTACCTGCGCGACGATGTGCTTGATCGTACTCTGAAGTTGCCGGCTGCGCTGACTGATGCGTTGACGGGAATGTTCTACCGTTCGTTTGGTGACAAAATGAAGGCGGTGGGCCAAATGATCGACCTGTTTGGATAGTTCAATAGCTGAGGGGATCAGGCTCATCGCTGCCTGGGTGGGGGTAGCTGCGCGCAGATCTGCGACAAGTTCGATCACTGTTGTATCCGATTCGTGACCGATTGCTGCGACCAGGGGAAGTTCGCAGGCATACGCTGCA
Source organism: Phycisphaerales bacterium (assembly GCA_028278245.1). Lineage (GTDB taxonomy): Bacteria > Planctomycetota > Phycisphaerae > Phycisphaerales > SM1A02 > JANQEQ01. The sequence continues at coordinate 6,308 of JANQEQ010000056.1, forward strand.
TCCGCAACAATGCGTTCATTGAACGCCCAGAGGTCTTCGACTGAACCACCGCCACGGGTGACCAGGATCGCATCCACGCCAAGCTGCTGATGGTTTGCGTCAACCCACTGAATCGCGCGGGCAACTTGCTCTGCTGCACCGTCACCCTGAACTTTTACGTCGATCAGTACCAGCCCCACCGCAGGACAACGCTGTTGCCCGGTCGAGATGACATCGTGCAAAGCTGCCCCACCTGCGGAAGTGATAACTGCGATCTTCTTCGGAAATGCGGGCAGGGAAATCTTGTGATCGTCGGCAAAGTACCCCAATTCTCTAAGCTCGCGGCACATCGCTTCAAAACGCTGCTGCAGGACACCCGCACCGATCGGCTTGATCTGGCTGACGTACAACTGGGTTCTGCCCTGGGGTGGATAGTGGCTGATGTGCCCCCGAGCCAGAACTTCATCACCGTCGTTGGGGGTAAAACTGAATTTGTTTGCCGACGATGCCCAGGCTACGCACTGCACTACCGCCGACTCGTCTTTCAGTGAAAAATACCAGTGATTCCTCACGCTGAGATTACTGACCTGCCCCACCACCTGGATCGGCGATGAAATCCGCTGCTCCAGCGTACTCTTGATCAGGTTCGCCAACTCACTGACGGTCAGATGCTTGGCATCGGCCATGCTCTTCATCTGTCTGCGTTCCCGGCGAGCTGGGGTATCCGGTTCATCCGGCTCGGGAATCAGGCTGGCGTCAAAAGGAAGACGGCTCATGCTCAAATCATACCGCAATCACTCTGTAATCAATAGAATGAAGTATGGTGCTTCAAATCATCCAGTAGATTCACATGACCTCAACCCCTGAACTGGCTTTGAATACAAATATCGCGGCAATTCCAGCCGTGGGAGATAAACGCGCAGAGGCCTTTCGGCGGTTGGGCATTCGGTGTGTGGCTGATCTCATCCGCCATTTCCCCTCCCGTTATGAACATATACGTCCCCTTCAAACCATCGCCGAGATCGGGGCTTCCGTGATGGATCAGGTTGATGTTGACGCCCAGGTATCCGTGGCCGGCACAGTGACCGCCACGCAATTCATACCCGGCCGACATTCTCGTTTCCTCGCCACTCTGCAGGATGATACCGGAACACTTCTCCTGACTTGGTTCAACTCGCCCTGGATGAGGGAGAAGCTTCACCCCGAGCAGGAGGTTTTTGTGCAGGGCAAGATCAAGCTGCACGATGATCACCTGCAGATTATCAATCCCCGTTGGGAAAACTGCCCTGAAACGATCCCGGAAACAAAATATCAGGAACGCTATCGACCGATTTATCCCGCCACCGAGGAGCTGCCGTCATCTGCGATCGAATCAACCGTTATCCGAGTTTTAGATGATGCTCTGACATTACTGGAAGATCATCTGCATGAAGAGTACCGCAAAGAACGTGCTCTGCTCGAACTTTCTGATGCGTATCGCCTGATCCATCAGCCGACGAGCGAATTGGATACGGAACAAGCCCGTTACCGGCTCGCGTTTGATGAACTACTCCTGCTCCAGATCGGGGTGATGCTCAAGCGGCGTCACCGGCGCAGCACACTGACCGCTCCTGCTCTTACTCACAACCAGGCAATCGACGACCACATCACAGCCCGCTTTCCTTTCACGTTGACTGCCGATCAACGCACTGTTATTGACGAGATCGTCGGCGATCTGGTCACCACTCAGCCGATGAATCGTCTTCTGCAAGGCGATGTCGGATCGGGAAAGACGGTTGTGGCGCTCTATGCCATGCTTCTCGCGGTGGCGGCTCGTCAGCAGGCAGCACTGATGGCTCCTACAGAACTGCTCGCAGAACAGCATTACGCATCCATTTGCAATCAATTGGCCGGCTCTCGAGTGAATATCCAACTCCTTACCGGTTCACTGAGCACGGCACAACGCAACAGCATTCTGGATGAACTTGCTCGGGGAGATATTGACATCCTCATTGGTACTCACGCCCTGTTGACAGAAACGGTCAATTTCAAAAGTCTCGCCGTGGCCGTGATCGACGAACAGCATCGCTTCGGTGTCCATCAACGGGCTGCGCTGCGATCAAAATCACAGGACCGAACCACCAGCCCGCATGTGCTGGTCATGACGGCAACGCCAATCCCACGCACACTTTCTCTGACGATCTTCGGCGATCTGGACATATCCACTATCCGTGAACTTCCCCCCGGTCGACAGAAAATCGAAACACGGCACTACCAACACGCAGATGCTGATGAAGCGTATCAGCGGGTGGAGAAGCGTATTGCGGATGGTGAACAGGCGTACTTCGTCGTTCCGGTGATCGACGAGTCCGGTTCGGGATTGAAAGATGTTTACACACACATGGAGAAACTGCAGCAAGGGGCACTGAAGAATCACCGGCTGGAAGTCATGCACGGAAGGCTTTCACGTGATGAGCGCGATCAGATTATGCAGCGGTTCCGTGATGGCGAGATAGATGCCCTGATCGCCACAACGGTAATCGAGGTGGGGATCGATGTACCCAATGCAACGATGATGATCATCGAACATGCTGATCGGTTCGGCTTAGCACAACTCCACCAACTTCGTGGCCGCGTTGGAAGGGGCAGCAAGCACAGTATCTGTCTGCTCATTGCTGATCCAGCGACAAATGACGGTGCCGCTCGTGTGGAAGCACTGCTCGCCACGCAGGATGGTTTTGAAATTGCGGAGAAGGATCTGGAAATCCGCGGCCCTGGCGAATTGTTCGGCGCGCGGCAGTCCGGCATCGCGCCGTTTATGGTGGCTCAGTTCCCGCGTGATATTCAACTCCTGCAAATGGCTAGAAGGGACGCTGCGGAATGGATCAGGGAGAATCCCACTCTCAAGGGTGAACGTGATGCCCTGCTGAAATCACGATTGCTCAAGACACACGGCCATGCGCTGGGATTGGGCGATGTCGCCTGACCCCCCCACACACACTCCCCCGTCCACCACTGTTCCTGAAATGCACTGCCTGAGTGGATTATCATGCTGCTTTCGGGTTAAAACATCCGCATATTATGAATTCTGATATCTGTTTGAATCCCCCAGCAAAAAGCGAGCAGAGCCGCTATCATTTCCCTGCCGCGGTCAGGCCTCGATCACATTTTCAGTGATTGTGAAAACTCTCCATGTTTGAAAATTTATCTGATCGATTCAATGCCGCTCTGCGCAACCTGTCCGGTCGGGGCCGGATCACCGAGGACAATGTCCGTGAAGCCATGCGTGAGGTACGCACCGCGCTGCTTGAAGCCGACGTGCATCTTGATGTGGTCAAGCAGTTCTGCGATGAGGTGCTACAGGATGCCCTGGGACAGGAAGTAACCAAATCCCTCAAGCCCGGTCAGGAGATGATCGGTATTGTCAACAATCGCCTGGTCGATCTCATGGGGCCGGTGGACAGCCATCTCATGATGGTCGAACCGGGGCCGACGATCATCATGATGTGCGGCCTGCAAGGATCAGGCAAGACCACGACTTGTGGCAAATTGGCGGCTTATCTCAAAGCGCGCGGGAAAAATGTCATGGTTGCGGCAGCCGACCTACAACGACCCGCTGCGGTCGAGCAGTTGCGCGTGGTGACTGAGCATGTCGCGCAACAGGCTCGTGGAAACGCGTCGGTTCATTTTTACGCAGAGCCGGACAAGTGTGCGGAATACGGCCAGGCAGTGGGCATTGCCGTGGGTCTCTGCCAGCGCGCGCTGAAAGAAGCGCGTCAGGAAAAGGTGGACGTGCTCATTCTTGATACAGCCGGCCGATTGCATATCAACGATGAACTGATGGGTGAACTGACTTCGATCAAGCGCGCATTAAACCCACACCAGATTTATCTCGTCGTAGATGCGATGATCGGGCAGGATGCGGTTAACAGCGCTCAGGCCTTTCACGAGCAGATGGCGATCGACGGTGTCATCCTGACAAAATTTGATTCCGATACGCGCGGCGGGGCGGCGCTTTCCGTCAAGCACGTCACCGGCGCCACAATCAAATTTGTCGGAACGGGAGAAAAATTTGACGCACTGGAAGAGTTCCACCCGGAGCGCATGGCCGGACGTATCCTTGGGATGGGCGATGTGGTATCGCTCGTAGAAAAAGCGCAGCAGGAAGTCACCGAGGAAGAAGCCGAAGCGATGGCAGCGAAGATGGCCGAGGGGAAGCTGACGATGGACGACTTCCTCAAGCAGTTGAGATCTATACGCCGTATGGGACCGATGAAACAACTGCTCGGCATGCTGCCGGGCGTGGGATCAATGCTGCAGAATGTTGAAGTTGATGACAAGCAACTCGATCGCCTGGAAGGCATTGTCCATTCCATGACGCCGGAAGAGCGTGAGAATGTCTCCGTACTTAACAAATCGCGCACCCGCCGCATCAGCAAGGGCTCGGGTTCGACCACCGCCGATGTTAATAAACTCGTCAAGCAGTTTCAGATGATCCAGGGCATGTCCAAGCAGATGTCAGGTATGGGCGCGATGGGAAAACTTAAAGCGATGAAGGAACTGTCACGCACCGATCCCAACATGATGCCGGGTTTGAAAGGCATGCCCGGTTTGCGAAGTAAGGGATCCACCAAGACCGCCGGAGTGAAGCGAAAATTCAAACAACGGAAAAAACGACGATAAGCGTTTCCGAATTGATTTAAAGTAAGTTCTCTAAACCAGGCCAAACTCGGGCTTCCGACTATCGATTCTCTTCTTAACTTCCTCATCCATCATGAGAATGGGTGGGTAATCGCGCACGGCGAAACCCTCTGCAGTCACGCCCGGGAGTTTCTTTGTCGCGTCAAAGCAGATGCGGTGTTCATGGCGGATCATGTCCCGGCCGGGATCGGCGTTGGCTCCCAGATGAAAGAACACATCCTCCCACTTCTGCACATCCACATACTCATCAACAATAACTACACACCCCCCCACATCCGCCCCACCCCCCCACACTTTCTGTG
>JANQEQ010000087.1 GCA_028278245.1 Phycisphaerales bacterium
ATTTCTCCCTAGTACGAGAGGATTGGGAGGGACCCACCCCTGGTGTGCCAGTTGGCGCGCTCGCGCCATCGCTGGGTAGCTAAGTGGGGCAGGGATAACTGCTGAAAGCATCTAAGCAGGAAGCCCCCCTGAAGATGAATGTTGCATGTCAATAGACGTGAGACCCCTGGAAGACTACCAGGTTGATAGGCTGCATGTGTAAGGGCCGAAATGCCCTCAGCTAAGCAGTACTAACGGTCAACGGTTTGGTCATGCCGACCGGGTTCCGATCAATTGCATCCCAAAAATGCACAGATCAAACCCCGGCCGAGCATTGCATCATCAACGCGATCTCACTCGGTCAAAACGACTTCGTTCTGTGATAATCCCCTCGACCGCAGGCCAACGCCTGCGGTCGGGCTTGTCGGTGACGATAGGTCGGAGGAGACACCTGATCCCATACCGAACTCAGAAGTTAAGCTTCGGCCGCCGATGATACTGCACTGCGGGAAAGTAGGTCATTGCCGACTTCTATGGATTCTACCGGGGAATACCCGGTAGAATCCTTTTTCATTCCCCTCTGTGTTTCAGCACGATGCAGATTTGTTCACTTTTCGTTCTTGTGTTCTGCCTCGTCAAACTCTGTGGGAACCATTTCAGGATCTCTGCTATGTCTATCGAAATCTATGTCGGCAATCTCAATTACGACACCAATGAAGACGCCATCCAGACTCTCTTTGCCGAGTTCGGCACCGTCGAAAACGTCTCTATCATCCAGGACCGCTACACCGGTCGATCCCGTGGATTTGGCTTCGTGACCATGTCTACGGAAGAAGAAGGTAACGCCGCGATCGAAGGGATCAACGGCAAGGAATTGGAAGGCCGCGCCCTCACCTGCAACCACGCCCGTGGCAAACAGGACCGCCCACCACGACGAGGCGGCGGCGGACGTCGCGATCGAGGCGACCGTGGCGATCGTCATCAGGACTGATCATCAATAATCAAAAATGCACAAAGCCCGCGTTCTCCAACGCGGGCTTTTCCTTGCGCAGATATTAGTGATGGAATGTACAGGGAAAGTGGGGGGGTGCCCGCGGGTTTCCACCCGCGGCTATTTTATTTAGAAATGAGAGAATATGTTTTCAATTCAATAGCTGCGGGTGGTAACCCGCAGGAGTGATCGTAGAACATACTGTGTAGATTAGTCAAAATCACGCTCCGACCAGCAACTGCCGGAATGACCCGGAAGATAGTGCGTCATCAAATGCTCAAAGTGTTCATCGTCAGACACACGTTTGCGACTTCCCTTGCGTGCAAACCACTGACGCCCTGAAATTGCTGTTTGTTTGGCAAGACTCAACCCGAGTAATCGTTTGAGTGTGTCATGAACTGTTTTCCATTGAATCTCGGTTTCGTTCCAACTCACTAATACATGTATATGTGTTGTTTCAGTCGCAGCGTAATGCAGTCGAAAGTTTCGTCTATTGCAGATTTCACGAGATTGTTCAATGAGATGATTTTGCATTGCCTCATCGAAGATGACAGGAGGATGTGTTGCATCGCGGTCGTAATGCTGTGCCATTTCCTGATCGGGAGGGAGGATGCCTTCGTTACGCCTGACATAACCCCGTGGGTGATCCGGTCCCCACGAGCGATAGGCGTGGAAGGTAAACAGGTAAACAGGCACGGAATGAGTATCTCAAATATGCCTGCGGGTTTCTACCCGCGGCTACTACTTTTAATTCGATGAAGACCCGCAGGTTTCCACCTGCGGCTATTTATAATATCTAAAAGGTGTTCATTATTTATTAGCTGCGGGTGGAAACCCGCAGGTCTTTTCCACAGAAATAATCTGAGACCACGTTTGCGCGCGCAGGGGGAGCCGTTGAAGCATGGGTAATGGATGAGATTGATCATGCGCTCGAAGATGCGTGGCTGAAGGTTGTCGAACAACTGCGGTCAGATCCTGCCGAGGCAAAACGCAGGTTTGAACAATGGCTTGGCGCGACGTATCAGCGGCCGCTGCGTTCATGGAGCCTGGTGTTGCGCGCGAACGACAAGCGGATCGACATGCTGTGCATGAGCAGAGTGATTGATTACATAGACTGGGGTGACGATGAGGGTAATGCGGCGTTGGAGGAAATTCGGTTGACCGGGGAAGCGGTGAGGACATTGTGCAAGCCGGTGATGATTCCCTGGCCGGGCGTTTCGATTGATAAAGCAGCGCAGAAGTGCGGAGTCAATCGGGTCACGATCCATCGATGGGTGAAGGCGGGCCGCATAGTGATGGAATATGATTATCGAGGTAATGGCACGGATAAACATCGGGCCAGGAAACGGGTGTGGACACGCTCGCCGATTGATCCGACGGGCGAAATTCACGCAGGTGAGGCCCAGTGGTGGGGTGCGGTGCGTCGCTTTCTGAGTGATTGTGTGCCGATTGAGTTTGAACAAATTGTTCAGAGGACGCATCGTATGCTGGGCAACCTGGCCATGGTCCGATTTATGCGTTGCCCGAAATGCTCGCGCTGGGTGTATAAACTGTTTCTACCGATGACAGTTGGGACAATGGGTGGGATGTTGGGCAAGGACTCACTGCCTGAGCCGTTTCACGAAAATAAAAAGTGTCTAGGGGGCTTGTTGTTTATGTGTGGGCGGTGCGCGAAGTTGATTTATGAATCGGCGGAGAAGGGGAGTCGGCCGGGGAAGGGGAGATCGGTGGACCAGTGGGACAGGTTTGTGAAAAGGATTTCGGGCGGTGTGTTGAAGGGGAGGGAAGTAGAAATGCGTTGAACTAGATAAAAAAGCTGCGACTCAACGAGTCGCTGAGTCACAGCTATGATCAAGATGCACGTTGATGATTCTCAATGGTCGTGATCGAGATCATCCAAATCAACGGGATCGTGATTCTTGATTTCCTTGATAGATTTCAGTGCTCGCTCAGGCGGATCAAAGAGCATGGCGAGCTCCATTGTGATGTCGATGACTTCAACGCCTTCAGCATTGAAGTTGCAATCAAAGACGATTGCGTCGACGCCAGCCTGCTGGGCGACGGCAGGAAGTTGGTCCTTGACGTGTTCCAGAAGATCATCGACGGGAATGCGGCCAAAGCCCTGGCGATGAAGCTGGCGCTGGTGTTTTTCACCCCATTCTTCGCATTCTTTGACGAGCTTTGTGTCGCCGTTCTTTTTTGCCTGCTTGTACACCTTCATTTTTTCGCCGACCGGATTGTACTTTGAATGAGCATAAGCGATGGCAATGGCGCGACTGTCGTAAGTACCGATGCGCAGTTCCGTGTTGCTTTGCGATCTGACCTGTGCTTGCGAATCTGCGTTGGCTGACATGCCGGTTAGGGCGGCATAGCTGATGAGTGCAGCAGCGGATAGTGTGAGAAGGATGATGCGTTTCATGTTTTTATCTCCGTTGATTGATTGAAGGATATCAGAAGTTGGACACTATTAGTTAGTAATTACTAATATAATAGCGTGGATCGACAATCTGTCCAGTGGTGGGGAGAGAAAAAATGAAAAAATTTCAGGTGAAGGGCAGGGAATGTGCCGGCTGAAGATGTCTCTAAACATTTGTGATGCAGTCATTTATGGCTATATCTCGTAGTGATTTGACGCTTTATCGAATCTATTGGACGCTGAGATTCGTATTGAAGAGCGATAACGCCTCGCTGGAGCAGATACACCGGATTCACATGAAAATGTGTTTGGATGATTCAGGAAGATCCATTAGAGTGATTTAGTCCGGGTGAATTTCCGAAAACACCTGAGGAATTGGAGAAGTACGAATGTTGTACGTTTCAGCCTTGATGTTGTTGTGTGTGACGGCCGGCCACGATGTTCATGACGACGCGCAGTCAGATAAGCTCATTTGCGGTCATGCCCATTCTGCGGCTTTGCGTTTACAACGGGCAGCCAATGGGGAACAGAGACCCATTTATGATCGCGCAAACAATGATACCGATGTTCTCCACTATGATCTGGAGTTGGAAATTGATCCGGATACGCAGTGGATCGGTGGCTCCAACACAATCACAACGCGCAGTCTCATTGACGGCCTGACGACATTTCAGGTTCGCATCGATGAATTATTTACATTGACTGCGGTTGAGTCAGGAGGTGTATCCGCTTCGTGGAATCGTCTTGACTCTGCGACGATCGAGATCACGCTCGATCAAACCTACAACACGAATGATGAATTCGATGTGTTTATTGAATACGATGGCAATCCCCAATCGCTGGGATTCGGTTCGATCAACTTCGGATGGGAGAGCGGTTACCCGCATGTGTTTACCTTGAGCGAGACGTGGTACGCCTACACATGGTGGCCGACGAAAGATGATAACAGGGACAAGGCGACAGCTGAGTTCAGCTTTATCGTGCCGGATGAATTGACGATCGCTTCCAATGGCGTACTGGTCAATCAGATCAATCTTGGCAACGGCAAGATACAGTTTGATTGGGAAACGAACTATCCCACGGCCACATACCTCTTTTGTTTCGGCTTGGCGAGATATAACACATTCAGCGAAACATTTAATTACGACACGAACTCCATGCCGGTAGATTTCTATATTTTCCCGAATTCAGACACGCCTGAACATCGCGATGATTGGCGGAAGTGCGTCGACATGCTCGGGGTATTCAGTGACCTGTTCGGAATCTACCCCTTTGTGGATGAAAAGTACGGCATGTACGAATTCGCCTTCGGCGGAGGCATGGAACATCAGACGATGACCGGGCAAGGATCATTCAGCGATTGGGTCACGGCCCATGAGGCGGGGCACCAGTGGTGGGGTGACATGGTGACCTGTGCCTCGTGGAATGATATCTGGCTCAATGAAGGATTTGCCCGATACAGCGAAGCGTTGTGGTTTGAGAACGAACCCGGTGGTGGGGGCGAGCAAGCGCTGCATAATCGCATGGCACAAGTGCGTCCCAGCAGTGTGAACGACAGCGTTTATGTTTATGATGCAGAGAATCAATCACTCTGGCGTATATTCTCCACGACATTCACATATAACAAAGGTGGTTGGGTCGTGCATCAGTTGCGACATGTTGTCGGAGATGACACGTTCTTTGACATTCTCGCAGCATACAGGCAGGCGTATGAATTCGGTAGCGCAGTTACTGATGATCTGGTAGCCGTGGCGTCCAGTGTGTATGGTTCAGACTTAACATGGTTTTTCGATGAGTGGGTATACGACATCGGCGCACCTGCTTACCGTTACGGTTGGCAGAGCATCCAGGTTAATGGTGAGCACTATCTTGAAATCTACCTGGATCAAACGCAAAGTACGAGTTTTCCGATTTTCATCATGCCGCTGGATATCGAATATGTCGTAAACGGACAGGATGAAATGCAGGTGATCTGGAATGATGAAGAGACCGAACATTTCCTCCTACCGGTTGATAATGTTGCCAGCGGAGTGGAACTGGATCCGGATGACTGGGTGCTCATTACATCCAAGCAGAATACATCGTTTGTCGCAGGGCCACCGAAGATTGTAGCGATTGATCCAGCGCCGGGTAGTTCTACTGCTGAGACAGATGGCCAGACCGTTCAGATTACGTTCCACCAGGATGTTAGTACATCTGCAGGAGATTACAGTCTCGCAGGCGATTCTTCAGGTGCAGTCGCGTTTGCATTTTCTTATGATCAACCTACCCAAACTGTGACATTGACACCGAGTTCTGATCTGGAAGCGGATGAATACACACTGACCGTGAGCGATGCTGTCGTTGCCCAAAGCACTGCAATTGCACTGGATGGCGAGTTGGCTAATCCGGCTGATCCAGGCTCACTACCAAGTGGCGAAGGTTTGCCCGGAGGAGATGCGGTGGCGCAGTTCACAATTACTAATCCTGCAGACATCACAGGCGACGGCGTAGTTAACATCGATGATATCTTCGCGGTCCTGGGTTTATGGGGTGATTGCCCCGATCCGTGCCCGCCTTATTGTACCGGTGATCTCACCGAAGATTGCACGGTTAATATCGACGATATCTTTGCTATCCTGGGTCAGTGGGGGTAAACGAGTAGCGTTCTCTTAGCAATACTCTTATACACCTGCGGGTTCCCACCCGCAGCTAAGTGTTGCGCGAATTTCACTAATTTCCGTCAGACGCTTATCAACCGTTACGGGTGGATATCCGTGGGATGATCAATACGCTCGTTTGGAATCGCAGGGAGGATCTGGTAGACTTTGTGTGCGGGTTTTCCAGTCTGTCCTGAGCACTCTTTTCCGGGGTGGGAGTTGATGATTGTGCCTGACGAATTTGGCTACGATGTATTCATCTCATACAGCAGCGAGGATAAAGCCTGGGTACGCGGTGAGTTGCTGCAGAGCATCGAGCAGACGGGGCTGAAAGCGTTTATTGACTTTCGTGACTTTGCCCGTGGAGCGCCAAGCATCAAAGAATGTGAACGCGGCGTTGAGAAATGCCGCAAGACGCTACTCATTCTCACACCGGATTATCTCGAAAGTGAGTGGTGCGAGTTCGAAGGTATCATAGCGCAAACGCTTAGCCCAGCGAACCGCGATCTCCGCATCATTCCTTTGCTGAAAGACAAATGTAAAAAGCCACCTCGCATTGGGATGCTCACACACGTTGATTTCACAGACGATGCGGACCACGACCTTGCCTGGCGTCAACTTCTTACGGCTCTGGGTGCGCCACCTGAGCCGGAGCCGTTACCAGAACCGCAGCGCGATGGTTGGTTCCTCGCTCATCCCTATCTCATGCCGCCTAATTTTACTGGGCGCGATGCCGAACGCACCATGCTCACTGATTGGCTCAATACCGATGCCCGGCATCCATTATTGAGTCTGCGCGCACTGGGTGGTTTTGGAAAGAGTGCTCTGGTCTGGCATTGGCTGATGCACAATGTTGAGCCTACCGATTGGCCGAGGGTTGTGTGGTGGAGTTTCTACGAAACCGATGCTAGGTTCGACAATTTTCTTGTTATGACGCTGGAGTATCTCAGCGGCGGGAAAATTCATTCGGATAGTCTCTCTGCCCGGGACGCGATCGATGAACTACTGAATATGCTTCATCAACCCGGCACGTTGCTCGTCCTGGATGGTTTTGAACGTGGACTTAGAGCTTTTGGCGGCATGAACGCAGCGTATCAAGGTGATGAGGGACAGACCGAGGACAACGAACGGGATTGCATCTCACCTCTGGCTGAAGAATTTTTGCGCAAACTCGCCACACTCCCGGAAATCAGATCCAAAATCATGCTCACCACACGGCTCTGTCCGCGTGTGTTGGAGGTAAGAGGTGGTGGATTCCTGGAAGGTTGCCGTGAGGAGGAACTCACGCAGATGGAGCCCGCTGATGCTGTGGCGTACTTCGTTGCCCAAGGCATCCGTGGCACACGCGCAGAGATCGAGGCGGTATGTGAACCATACGGCTATCATCCGCTCAGTCTGTGTTTGTTGGCAGGTCTGATTGTGGGTGATCTCCAGCAACCCGGTGATATTTCAGCGGCAAGTGAGCTGGATGTAAGCGGTGATCTTGTTCAGCGTCAACATCACGTTTTAGAGGTGGCTTACACCAGTTTCCCTGAAAAGCGACAGGCGCTGCTGAGCCGAATCGCCTGCTTCCGCAGTCCGGTGAAATACGAAGCGCTTAAAGTGCTGGCGGAGACGGAAGAGGGAGAAGGAGCGTCAGGCGAAACTCCTGATGCTAATCTAAGGGATCTGGTGGCACGCGGTCTGCTGCATCACGATAAAAACACAGGTCGTTTTGATCTGCATCCGATTGTGCGTCGGTACGCCTACGACAGACTGGCTGCACCGGACCGCACAGATACCCATGCACAACTGCGCGATTATTTCTCTGCTGTACCTGCGCCGGAGAAAGTTGAGAGACTGGATGATCTGGCTCCGGTAATCGAACTCTATCACCACACTGTCAAAGCCGGTCAGTTTGAAGAGGCATGGGTACTCTCCCGCGACCGCATCATCAGAGCAACTTTCTACCAATTCGGCGCATACCAGTTGTGTATCGAACTACTCCGAGCGCTCTTCCCCGATGGTGAAGATAGGCCGCCCCGCGTGAAAGATGAAAGCGCCCAGGGTTGGATACTGAACGAGCTGGCGGGCTCCTACAGTTTCAGCGGCCAACCACTCCGCGTCGTGCCACTGTTTGAGAGAGCCAACGAGATTTACGAGAACCAGACGAAGAACAAAGGACACCTCGCCGTTGGCTTGAGTTCTATGGCCACTGTAGCACTTTTGCCTTTGGGCATGCTCCGAGCAGCGGATACAAATCTTCGCCGCCAAATCGCGCTGTCCCGTGAGATTGAGGACGGATTCAAAGAGGCGGTTGGACACCGGGAAATGGGGCGATTACTTGCCTACCGCGGTGCGTATACAAAGTCGGAAAAGGAACTGTCAGTAGCACTTAAACTGTTCGAAAAGCAGGCGGAGATTCAATCACTGGGCATCGTCCAAGCATACCACACCCAACTCGACCTGTTTCAACTGCGAACGAATCCTGATGCTACCCACAGCACATTGCAGTCAGCACTTGAATCGGCTCGACGCGCATTGGAATTTGCGGACGAGACAACCCGTACGATACACCCCGTCGAACGTGATTACATTGATGCTCACTGGGTGCTGGGGGCAGCGCACTGCGTCGCAGACCAGCATGAAGCAGCGGAGAGTCACCTGCACGAGGCACTGGAGCGTTGTCGTCGCATCAATCTGGTGGAGATGGAAGCTGACATACTCATTAACTTAGCGCGGTTGCGCGTCGCAACAGGTTTGCCGGATGAAGCCAAGCAGCTGGCTGAGGAAGCGCTGGTTATCACAGAGCGCTGCGGCTACGTTCTGCAAGGCGCGGATGCTCACCTGGAGCTTGCCAAGCTTGCCCTTGCCGATGGAGACAAAGAGACTGCGCTGGAACATGCGAAGCAAGCGCGGAGTCTCGCCACCTGTGATGGCCCCCCCGATTACACGTACAAGGTAGCTTACGATGAAGCGGGGGCGCTGATGACTGAGTTGGGGGAAGCAGTGGAAGAGTGAAGACGACTGGTGGGTATCGCTGCGCTCGACCCACCCTACAAAATTACGGTGGGAAAGAAGACCGCTCCCTCACGATCGCGGCTCGTGGAAGATGAAGAGAAAGAGAAAGAGAAAGAGAAAGAGAAAGAGAAGATGACCCGGATGGTGGATTGTACGATGCGCGCTGAGCGCGACAAGTCGTGACGCTTCGTAGTATGTGGGATAACGATCGCGAGTTGACGAGAAATAATGTTATATGAAGGTAACGGTGACTACTTTGGATCGCTGTAGAGATCCATATAGAAATCGAGGATGTTGCGGCCTTCGATTTCCCGTTTGCGAGTGAGGTTGAAACCGAGCTTTTCCAGCAAGGAGATGGCGTCGAACCGTTCTTCCCGCACATCGAGAGTTACTTTGAGGTATTCATGTTCACGGCAGAAGTTCAGCGCCTGCTCAACCAACCTTGCACCGACGCCAAGGCGGCGGAAATTTTTTCGTACGCGCAGACGCCGTACCTCACCTGAATTCTCGCCACATTTCTGAACCCCGATCATGCCGATGATCTGATCCTGGTAATCTGCGACCCAGAATGCGCTGTGACCGCCGTCAGAGAAATATCCTTCGTACAGATTTTCGATATCGGCACCGGTATCTCTTGGTGAAGCCTGCCCGCCCAGAAGCCCTTCACGATAAAGTTCACGGATCGTGGCATAATCGCGCTCCTCAGCGGAGCGTAATTGAACCTGATTGATGTCAAAATCCTGTTGAGACATGGAGATATGATTCACTTTGGCGGTTGGGGAACCTCAAAAACCTGAAAATTGTCAGCCAGCGGGTCAAGGACAGCCACAGTATAACGGCTTGCGCGGTACAACGCGCCGGGATTGAGCACCCGGGTGGAACCGATATGCTCATCTCGAACCTCATGGCTGTGCCCATGGATCAGATAATCGACCTCTGCATCCAGCGCTTCGAACATGAGCCGGTCGATGTGGCCGTGGGTGTAGACGATCCGTTTGTCATCGATCATCAGGTCGCCACAGGGGTGATCAACGGTAAGGCCCGCAAATTGGGCGTAGCTGGTGAGCCGTTTCACATTCCAATCGCAATTGCCCAGCACGAGGCGAACCGGGTGGCCGATGAGTTCATCCATCACTTCCTCTGATTCCACATCGCCCAGGTGCAGCAACAACTCCGCTCCCTGGTCAAGCAGAAGCGAGACTGCATCAGCGGTTCGGGAAACAGCCCCGTGAGAATCTGAGAGGAGACCGATACGCATGAGAGTGAAGAAATGTGACGGTTGCGATTTGTGAGAGGAATCTAGTATCTGCGATAGCTTTTACGTGGTGAACGGGCCGGCTCTCCGGTGGAGAGTTGTTTTACATAATCGTTGTATTGACTTTCAAATTCGTACCAGTCCGGATTGAAATATTCCAGCACAACCCACCTGCCGACCTTGCTTTGTGAAGCTCTACGCCGTTCGTGATTGGAAGCAAGTGCTTTTGATCGGGCCAGTCGATTTCTCAGTCGGCCATGAGCGGCATCATCGAGCAGTTCAATCAAGCTGGCTCGATATTGCTGATCGGCGCCCTCATGGAGGAAACGGGTGAGCGCCCACACCTGGGCATAATACACCAGGAGATGTTCCTTGCCTCGATCGAGAAAAGTCTGGGGTGTTTGTGAGAGCAGCGAAGCAAGATCAATCAATTCCTCGTTACGGTAAGCGTTGCGCAATGCGCGGTGACGTTCGTAATTGGATCGCACCGAAAAACGCACGGTTCCATCTTTGGTGAGCTGGAAGCTTTCCATGCATGTTGCAATACCCTCTTCCATCCAGAGCGGCAGGGGATTTTTGAAGGCGATCTGCGAATACTGGTGCCAACCCTCATGTGCTGCAATGGCAAGTGTATCGTGCGATCGGCCTCGTCGATCGATGTAATACAACACGGCAGTGCCGTCGGTGGTAAATCCGCCGCGTCCAAGTCCTTCGTAGAGCAAGTAATCCTCCGGCAACATGATCCGCGTCTGACTTCGCCACTGATCGCGCGTCTGGAACATGTAAGTCACCAGCGGTTCGGGCGGCTGGGGCAGTTCGGTCAGCGCGGTCGTGTAATGTGCAAGTGCTGCTTCGTAGAAGGGAGCCAGTTGCTCGCGCAGGTGACGATATCGCAGTGTGGTGTAGATGCGATAGTGGGGGGTTGTGATCAGTGTGCCCGGATCATTCTGGAATGTCCAGGATTCGTGGGTAACTTCCGGGATGTCATTTTCAGATGATGCCTGCTGTTGTGGTAAATTGCTGAATGTTGCGTTTGTTTGATCCTCGGGAACCGTTTCCACGTACGCAGATCCGGCCACGTTGGAGGTTGAAGGTTGCGTTGAACAGCCGGTGAGGATCAACACGACACAACTTGCGATGCTCAAGAAGAAGACCGCTCCCTCACGGTCGCGGCTCGTTGAAGAAAGAATGGTATTGAGTAGAGATAACATCAGGTACCCAGATTCGATAGTGATTGTTGGGCGGCGGCGAGATCTTTTTCTGCATCGGCTAGCAGTGCTTTGGTTTCCTCCACGAGCTTGGGCGGAGCGTTGTTAACATAACCCGGATTGCTGAGTTTGGCCTGGAAGCCGGTGACCGCTTTTTCTTTCGCCTGGATCAGTTTTGTGAGTCGGGTTCGTTCCGCATCGACATCGACCGTTTCGGTCAGGCCGGTGAGCAGCAGTTCATCACCCTCCAAGGCAAAGGGAATAGCATCAGCGGGGCGCTCGGAGGGCAATGCGGTAACTTGTTCCAAGCCAGCCAGTGTGCTGACTACTGTGCCGGAATCATCAATGATTGCACGAGCCTGAGCTGTTGCATGAAGTGTAATCTGCTTGCGCGGCGGTACCTGGTGCTGCGCGCGGACGGCACGGATGTTGTTGGTCAGCGTCTTGATGCGCTCAAACTCTAACTCTATCTCCGGGTTGTAAATAGTTGTATCAATCTTCGGCCAGGGGGCAAGAGTCAGCAGTTCACTCTCGTCAAGAGCAATTCCTGTAATCCCGGCAGAACCTTGCGCAGTTACCGCCGGCCAGAGTGTTTCGGTGACGAACGGGCAAATCGGGTGTAATAACCGCAATGTTGCGTTGAGCACAGTGCGCAGCACCTGTTGCTGCTTGTGATCTTCCTTGATCGTCGGTTTGATCGCTTCGAGGTACCAGTCGCAGAAGTCACGCCAGATGAAGTCATAGAGTGATTCGGCACAGAGGCTGAACTGGTAATCACCCATTGCACTGTCGATGATCTGTTGTGTTTTGCAGAGCCGGCTCAGTATCCAGCGATCGAGCAGGGAAAGCTGATCAAGTGTAATGCTCGTGTCACCATTGCCGTCGGTGAGATTACCCAGGGCAAAGCGGGTGGCGTTCCACAGTTTGTTGGCGAAGTTTCGGCCAAGATCAAACTTGGCGGAGGTGTTACGGGCAGCTGGTTCCTCATCGGTGGTGGTCGCTTTGCCTGAACTGATGCCGTAGACCGTGATCATCCTGCGCTGACATTTCGGGCAGACCTGGTGCGGCTCGGCGACACGATAACCATTGGGTGAAGTGGTTTCCTTCGGGTGGAATGTCTCCTCGCAGTGCGGGCAGATCGTGTCGACCGGCAGGCGGACATCCTGGGTGCTCGTGGCCATCTGCACCAGGACGAAGCGCAATGCGTCGGCGCCGTGACTGTGGATGATGTCGCGCGGATCGACACCGTTGCCCAGCGATTTGCTCATGCGCTGGCCGTGCCCATCCTGGATCATCGGGTTGATGTAGACGTGGTAGAACGGGACGCGACCGTCTTCGAGAAAATAGCGATTGAACATCACCATGCGCGACACCCAGAGGGTGACGATGTCGCGCCCGGTGCAGAGGACGGAGGAGGGATTGAAGGTTTCCAGCAGCCCAGCAGTTCCGTTTTCTTCGCTCGGTTCCGGCCAACCCATGGTTGAGATAGGCCAGAGCGCGGATGAGAACCAGGTGTCGAGCACGTCGGGATCTTGTTCAAAACCTTGCTCTTCTAACTGCTTAATCAACTCGGGATCGTTATCTCGTAAACATGCGTAACTGAAACCAGACTGATTGCTTTCGTCAAAAAACACCCTTCCACATATGAACGGCTCATCATTTTCGTCTACATATTCGAATATGAACTCATTATCATTCTCTAGAGACCGGCGATGTGGTTGCATGCGTATCCAATCCAAAAGAGTTGCAACCTCCTCACCATGTTCATGCTTTGTCCACACAGGTATGCGATGACCCCACCAGAGTTGGCGGCTGATGCACCAGTCGCGCAGATTCTCGTGCCAGGATTGATACATCCTAGCGTAGCGCGCGGGGAAGAAACGCAGTGCGTTATCGCCGCAACGGTGATCTTCATCTTCAATTTCTTCCAACGAGCCGCGACCGTGAGGGAGCGGTTTGCCTTGTGAAAACGCAGTCCGCTCATCAGCCGGCAAGGGGTGTAACGAATCTCCCTGTTCCTCGATGACATATTCTGCAGCGTGCATCACCGATGTTTCGTCATTGAGATAACGCGTACTGCCGTGCCGGGTCCAGACGATCTGCTCCTCATCAACGAATGATTTTTCCCGCAGTGTTCTCGTGGCGTACGATTTGAAATCGGTCATCACACGCTCAGGTTCAGTATCAGCAAGAACAACAACATGCAGATGACGCGGGCGAATGTGTAAAGCGACGAGTTGCCAATTACGATATTCACACACTTCCTTTATTGCTTCGTGTACGGTAGAGCGAGCAGCTTCGTCCAGTTCGAAAGCGGGCTGTTGGAGAAGTTCGAATTCCTGTTGTTCGCGCTGGATATCGCCATGCAGTGTTGGTGTGCCGGGGAGATTGTGATAGCGATCGACAGATCCGCGTTGGTCGCCGTGGAGCCAGGTTCCGTAACAGGTGAAGCTGATGAAGTAAGCTTGCCATTTGTTTGGGAAGACCGCTCCCTCACGGTCGCGGCTCGTGGAAGAGGAAGAGGAAGACCGCTCCCTCACGGTCGCGGCTCGTGAAGAATCGGTCGCATCTCGTGGAAGAGAGGAAACGGCTTGTGAAGAATCGACCGTGGCTCTTTGAAGAGTAGGAGCGGGTTTCTCACCTTCAAACTGTTCATTGGTGAGAGCGCGTTGCGCTTCGCCGACGAGGCGATCGTCGGTGACCTTCACGTACCATTGATCACTGAGGTAGGGTTCGATGGGAACGTGACTGCGATAACTGTGGCCGACGGTGTGGGTATACGGTTCGATCTTTTCGAGAAGATTGCGGGCCTGGAATTCCTTGACGACTTTTTCCCGTGCTTCTTCGCGTTTGAGTGTCAGGAAAAGACGAGCATCGCCGACATCGTCCCAGCCGTGTTGATCGGAGATCGTGGCATCGGGAGCCATGACATTGATGATATCCAGAGTGTGTCGCTGACCAATCTCCCAGTCGTTGGGATCATGCGCGGGTGTCACCTTGAGGAAACCGGTGGCGTACTGAGCCTTGGGATCATCACTGTTGGGATCAGGCAGGACGACATAGTCATCGACGATGATGGGTATGACCCGACCGACGAGTGGGAGCTGCGCCATCAATCCTTCCAGTGGAACAGCGCGCGGATCCTTGGGATTGACCGCGACGGCAGTGTCACCCAGATATGTTTCCGGGCGCGTGGTGGCAACCGTGACCCAGGCGTTCTCATCTTCGGGCAAGTTCTCCGCGCCGGGATACCCGCGCTGGGCCAGCTCCGACCAGGTCACTTCCTGGCAGTCATAAGGATCATCCGGATTCTGTGAGGGATGAACGAGCGGATATCTCATGTACCAGAAGTGGCCGGCGATTTCGATGTTCTCCACTTCATCGTCGGCAAGTGCGGTCTGGGTGACGGGATCCCAGTTGACCAGCCGCTTGCCACGGTAGATCAGTCCATCTTTGAAGAACTGGAAAAAGGCTTCACGAACCGCGCGGGCGCAGATTTCATCCATTGTGAAACGTTGACGATCCCAATCGCAGGAGCAGCCGATCGACTTGAGTTGGTCGGTGATGGTGGCTTCGTATTCATCCTTCCATTCCTGGACCTTGGCAACGAAATCTTCGCGTCCCATGTCGCGGCGCTTGATGCCCTGGGCGAGGAGTCGCTTTTCGACGACGGTCTGCGTGGCGATGCCGGCGTGATCAGTGCCGGGGAGCCAGAGAGTCAGATCACCAAGCATGCGGTGATAGCGGATGAGCACGTCCTGCAACGTGTTGTTCAGCGCGTGGCCTAAATGCAGTGGGGCAGTGACATTTGGCGGTGGTATCAAAATGCAGTACCTCCCCACACTCCCCCCCACACCCCCCCCACACTGTTCCTTCGTGTTACCGTC
>JANQEQ010000129.1 GCA_028278245.1 Phycisphaerales bacterium
CGGTGGGAGACAGGAAGTGGGCTTTCCCATGCTTATGTGGTGCCTATGATCAGCATAATGATGGCACCCTCTCCCACAAGTAGGCAACAATATCGAAAATACCGTAAGGATTTCCGGGCACATCGAACGGAAGGATCAAAGCGGACTGCCGCGGCGCATGCTGAGCAGACCCGGGACAGAGAGGATCGCAGATCATTCCTTCAACTGTTTCTGGCATTCTTTCATCTGATCCGAGGTCATCGAGGAACAGTCGCGATCGCATTATGCACTGTCACCATCGCAACAGGATTGAAACTCGTCCCACCGGCTGCGGTTGGATTTGTGATGGACAATGTTCTGAGCAGCGATGCACTTCCGTCGAGTTATGCAGTTTTGGGCGCTGCGGATATATCCAAGCGAACGCTGTTGATCATTGTCGTCATCATACTGGTGCTGACAGCAGCGTTATCGACGGGAATCGGAACGTGGGGACGTTATTTAAATACGGTAGCGACAAAGCGAGTTCAATCGCAGATGCGTAAACGGGTGTTTGAGCATGCAATCCGTTTGCCGCTGCATCGTGTACAACAATTGAAATCAGGGGGTGTAGCCAGCATTTTGCGGGAGGATGCAGGAGGCGTGGCGGAGCTGCTGTTCAGCATGTTTTACAATCCGTGGCGGGCGATCGTTCAATTGCTGGCAACACTAGTCATCCTGGCTGTGATCGACTGGCGTCTGCTGATTGGCGCGCTGGTTTTGATTCCTATTATTTATTTCACGCACAAGGCTTGGATCGGTCGAATTCGTCCACTCTGGCGGGATATTCGAGCGACACGACAGCATGTTGACAGTCACGCCACGGAAGCGTTTGGCGGCATGCGGGTGGTTCGTAGCTTCGGACGTCAGCGCACCGAAACCGGAAGGTTTCTTCGTAACAATAACCTACTTATCCGTCAGGAACTGCAAGCCTGGATTGCATCGCGCAGTATCGAGGTAACCTGGGCAATTCTCATTCCAGTCGCAACGGCTTCTCTACTGTGGTATGGAGGCAATCGGATTCTGACTGATGCTGAGTTAGTCCGAGCGGGAACGCTCGATCCCTCACAAGCTTTGACCACCGGAAGTCTGGTGACATTTCTCCTCTACCTTGTGATGCTCATGGAACCTCTGGCCACTCTTGCCAGCAGCGCCACTGCCTTCCAGAACAGCCTCGCGGGGCTTGATCGTGTTCTTGATCTACTGGCTGAGAAACGTGAATTTCAAACCACCCAGTCTGATAGAACTGAAGGCAGAGTAATAGACCGTGGTGCAGCAGGCTCGCCCGTTTTGCTTTCGTCGACCTCTGGTCATTTCCAATTGCGGGAATTGGTTTTTTCGTACCCGGGTACAGACTTACCGGCTCTGCGAGATATCACACTTGATGTTCCTGCTGGACAAACCTTAGCGCTGGTCGGACCGAGCGGTGCGGGAAAGACGACCTTCTGCAACCTCATTGCACGGTTTTACGATCCATCAGCCGGTTCCATTACCTTGGATGGTGTTGATCTTCGCGATATAGATGTGGAGCGTTATAGACGCCGGCTGGGTATTGTGGAGCAGGACATATTTCTCTTCGACGGCACGATCGGGGAAAACATTGCCTACGGCAAACGGGGAGCAATCCAGGAAGAGATCGTACTGGCAGCGGAGATGGCCAATGCTGTTGAGTTCATCGATCAACTGAAACATGGGTATGACACGCTGATAGGTGAACGTGGAGTGCGTTTGAGCGGCGGGCAACGTCAGCGTTTGGCAATTGCACGTGCGCTATTGGCTGATCCGGCAATTTTGATTCTTGATGAAGCAACCAGCAGCCTCGATACACACAGTGAGCGCTTCATACAGGAAAGCCTTCGCACATTATTGGCAGGGCGAACCAGTTTTGTCATCGCACACCGGCTGAGCACAATTATCGATGCCGATCATATCGTCGTTTTGGACGACGGATGTATCATCGAGCAGGGGACACATACTGAATTGATGGAGCATAGCGGACGGTACCGCGAAATGGTGAAATTACAGTTATGTCCCACTGATATTACCGTTGAAGAACGATCGGATGAAACGGATGACTGATATCCAGAATTTATGATTCAGGCTCACCCAGTTCAACTTCTTTTGGTGATTCGACCTGGCCGCCCATTTCTCTGATGGCTGTGTCAAGTTCTTTCAATCGCTGCTCGATAATTTTGAAGGTCGCAGCATAATAATGTTCGGTGTAGAAGAAGAACCGGGCAACGTCCGCATCGATCACATGCGCCTGGGTTGGTTTCAGATCGGGCATAAAGAGAACCTTGCCTACGCTGAAGTTACGGAGGAGAAGTTGTGATCGTCCGCCGTTGAGCCAGATGATATGCTTGAGCGCAACAGCCCGTTTCAAACGCACCATGTCCTTTTCACTGTGCAACAGAATAGTAAAGCGTTCGCGCCCATCAGGTAGAGGTTGATTCAATTCCCAGAGAATGTCTCCCCATTCCTTTCGGCCGGCACAATCAACGATGCTCAATTCCGGAATCGGCTCGCTTGCCAATCGTCCCTCCTGCATGATGTCGCGGTCATAATAGAATGTAAGAGCAAGCGCTTTATCTGTCATATTCCGGAAGAATCCCCGGTAAGACATGCCACCAACAAATTGAGACATCACCAGATCAAGATACTTAACATCGTAACCGCCGACTTGTTGGCCCTCAAAGAAGATAAGTCGCTCCGGCCGTATTTCATCATCAATCTCCAATCGCTTGACGACTTCATACATCATGCGGGACACAAGGATTTCTTCGCCGGGAACGATATCATGAGCAAAATAAGAAAACGGCTCCGTTTCTGCGAGTCGGAAATTTTGCTCAATGGCCTGCTGTGCAAGAGCACGGTATTGATTCAACCGACGGTTATCAAACAGAAAGCTCAGATCATAAACATCCTCTGTGCGAATACGATACGCATCTCTGAAAAGTTCGTTGTCGAAACTGTCAAAGATGTCGACATCCCTGGGAGTCGTTCGGGCAATCATGCTGTCTTCAGGAAGAATGTTGGGTGTAAGTACTATGATAACTTCGGTTTTATTCTTTTCGGTATTTTCCGAACGGAAAAGCGCTCCAAGGATAGGAATATCACCGAGTAGTGGAACTTTATCGTGCGTCGTTGTATTCTCGTGAAGAACCAAACCCCCGATGATGAATGGCGTGTTATTCGTGATTCGGGCGTAGGTCTGGACGCGCCTAGTACTAACGGTGGGTGCGGAAGCAAGCAGTTCACCATCGGTCGATCGGAGTTCCAGATCAGCATTGGGAACTCTGGAGGAAACGATCGTATCAACCAACATGCTTACTTCATCTCCTTCCTCATTGATACGAGGTCTGACGTTCAGAAGGATTCCCGTTGGAAGATATTTGAAGGAGAAATTGATCCGATTGGCATTTGCCGCATATCCCTCCGTACTCGTGGCAATGGGGATATCCTGGCCAACACGAATCACAGATTGACGATTATTCAATGTAAGTACACTGGGTCGGGCGAGAATTTCTGCCTTTCCATCTCGGATCAACGCTCGAATTCGACCTTCAAACATCCAGAGAAAATCACGGGTAAAGACACGGTGAAAATCAAGATCGGTACTTTCAAAATAGAGCGTTTCATCCGATGTTCCCGCATCCATGGAACCGGTCCGGAAAGTAATCGGCCCCTGTTCCAGTTCCCATTCTACTCCCAGATCGCGCAAGCCATCCTCGCTGATCTCCAGCACCATGCCTTCGAGAAAGATCTGTCGGGCAGGACGATCAATGTATTCATCCAGCAGCCTGCGTACACGACTGAACTGCTCCGGATGAGCAGGATGGAACAATACGAGTAGTTGTGTCATCGGTGAAGCGACAGTATTGGGGGGGAGTGCTGCAGCAAGACTCGGGGTCAGGGTGACGCCAAACTCACCCTTTGCCGTAGATCCCTGACCAAGCAGACCAGTCATATTTGCTGCGGGATCAGGAATACTGATCACGATGGGGAGTTGTGCAAACTCAAGTGTTTGCGGTACTGCTGTGGGATTATCGATAGCGTTGATGCCCAATCCCTTGAGCATTGGCATGGCGGTTGGTACGTCAACGTAACTCAACTGAATGAGCTTCGATTCCAAATCCACCGTTGTGAGGTTCGTCCTCATCTCGTTCATCGAAGCAACGAGAGGATCGATCGTCGGGATCACAAAATCCAGATCAGGATTGCGCGTAAGACTATCTCCCTGAATAATGATCCCCATCGACCAGAGTTGCGGCGGCTGGGAAACAAACTGGCGATACCCAATTCTGAGTACGTGTGTGCCTTGCTCTGATCCACGAGTGAGCAGAAGCAGCGGGACCACACCGCGGGGCGGTTGCGGCAGAACATCGGCAAGGGTAAATGCCCCTTCCTTATAGCCTTGTTCGATGGTGAACTTCAAAGTCAATCGTTCCATCAACTCGCGAAGTTCGGTCTCACTCATCTTGGGAAGAGGGCTGATCTGAGCGGAATTGGGCGGCAGAGGTATACCAGCCTCCACACCCGCTGCATCTTCCAAAGACATCTCTGCCAGCGCAACACTCTGCGCATCGGGTGGGGCAAGCGGATCGTCGAGCGACCAATTTGCTGCACTATCCGGTAATTCAGGAAGAGAATCTACCGGTGGATCAAGCGCGATTTGATCCAATGCATCTGCTAATTTCCGCAGGCGATCCGGATCATTTTCTTCGACAAAAACACCATCGCTGATGCGCGGCTCCTCCATCTCAAATGAACTATCAGTCTTATCCTTATGGATACAACTGGACATCACGAAGACGCTGCTGAAAAGAGCAGCCAGTAATGAGAGGCGAGTCACTGAAGAGGAAGACGAGGAACGTGGCGCAGGCGGATTGGTTTGAGTTTGTGAGGGCATCTCTGATGTTGGCGGTGGTTGTGAATCTCCTCGCTTGGTTGTACCTAATTTATCCGTAACCTGATCATTCACTATTGGACTGGAGGAGTGACGCTGAGAAAAGAATGTTTCGGGCAGCGCATCAGGCGGACCGGCGAAAGTAACACATCCCTCATCAACAATAATCACCTGGTCGGCAAAATCCAGTAGTTCTACATCGTGCGTCACCATGATGACGGTCCGTCCTTCCATCAGGTCGAAAATTGCAGAGATGATTTCACGTGCTGCCTGGCTGTCAATTGAAGCTGTTGCCTCATCAAGGAGAAGGACACGTGGATTCTTGATCAGGGCCCGCGCCAGCGTGAGCCGTTGTTTCTCCCCTCGTGAGAGTTCGCCACCAAATGAACCGAATTTTGTGTTGTAGCCATCGGGCAGTCGTTCAATAAATTCATGCGCTCCGGTAATTCTGCATGCTTCCACCATCTCATCAAATGTAGCGTCTGAGCGAGCATAACGCAGATTCTCTTCAATGGACGTGTTGAAGAGAAAAACTTCCTGGAAGACCATGCCAAAAATCCTGCGTACGTCACGGATCTGAAGTTGACTCAAATCACGCCCATCTAGTTGTACGGTGCCGCTTACGGGATCATTGAAGCGAGGCAGGAGGCTGAGCAGTGAACTCTTCCCTGATCCACTTGGGCCGCTGATAATGACATGCTCACCCGGTTGTATGTCCAGGCTGATGTCATGCAGAACCTGGTGATCTTCCTCGTAGGCAAAGTTCACATGGCTGAAGCTGATCTGGCCGGCAAATTCCTCCAGATCGATCGGTTCAGCACTACCCGTGGAAACATCATCAACCGGTTCGTCGAGCATTTCAAATACCCGATCGACACTCGCACCACACTTGGAGAGGTGCCCCAGTCCACTGATAACCTCCAGCACGGCAGGGTAGAGCATTTTGACGTACATGAAGAACATGAGGAACGCACCGCCTGTCATTCTGCCGCGGGCAACCTCCCATGCTCCATATCCCAGGAGCAGTACAGTACCCAGACCGACAACCAGGTCAGCAGCAACTTTCTGGGCAAAGTGAAACTTCTGGCTGCGGATGGTACTGCTGCGGCTGGCATCAATCGCTTTCCTGAAGCGCACTGATTCCCGATCTTCACCTGAAAATCCCTTGACGACTTCAATTCCAAGGAACTTCTCCACAACATTACCGTGCGCTGCTGCGATATTTTCCTGAGCTTCTGAATGACTGCTTCGAATGGGTACACGGAAGATCTTGTAAACCAGGAAGTGCAACGGAAGAATGATCGTGCTGGCAATTGCCAATCTGAAATTGACAACGTAAAGAATAACCAGCAAAACCTGAAACTCGAAGGTATAGCGGAGGAAGGTTGGAAACTTGTCCTGGATGAACGTCTGGATCTTGAATGTATCATCCATGAGACGTGCGCTGACTTTGCCCGGCTGATGCGAACGGTAGAATCGCAGACTGAGTTGTTGCAGATGTTCAAACAGTTCACGTCGAAGGAAAAAGCACAGATCCTCACTCACCCACAATGACAAAAGCCGACTGGCA
The DNA here is from genome assembly GCA_028278245.1 of Phycisphaerales bacterium. Taxonomy (GTDB): domain Bacteria; phylum Planctomycetota; class Phycisphaerae; order Phycisphaerales; family SM1A02; genus JANQEQ01. The sequence continues at coordinate 6,492 of JANQEQ010000129.1, forward strand.
TAAAACAGCGCATTCCTGGCAAGGTAGATCACACCAAGACCCGGAAGAATCCACCAGAGTAGACTCCAATCCCCCCCACTCCCGTCCTTATGCGGGAAAACATTATCAACTAAAAGCTTCACTGCAAAAGGAAGCCCCATATCAACGAATGTCAATAGAAACAACAGTCCAAGGATCAACGACAGGTACCACGTGTACGGCCGCAGGAGCCGAATGAAACGCAACCCGGGTGTATCTCGATGTTCAGTTGCTGCAGGGTTCATATCTGGAAGGGATGTCCCTATGTCGATCACCTCATTAGTGACTATTCATGCAGTGACTTCATTCCTCTTTACAGCTCTGTTGATAAGGAGGAGTAGAACGCAAAATGCTATTGCTTCAACATCGGTCAGGTCCTGCCAATTCGTCCATGATCGTCGTTTATCCTCCTTAGTCTAGTTACCGGGCCATTCCAAGGTTGATACAGCCTGGAAAGATTATCAGACGTCACAATCCTACTCTGATTCCCGAAAAAAACGGAGAAAAAAGCCCCCATTCCCACGATCTGTTTCTCTGGACTAATCTGAGCTGAATATCACCACGCCGAAACCTGCATCAGGCGTAACATACACCGCCCCAGCGTCTCGGAAGAGGGGCAGGAGATACCCGGCTGATCCGGGAAGTTTGATACTGGCAACCGTAGTCAAATGCATGGTCGGTTCATCCGGATCTGATGGCCTCACCACGGTGATCCCGTCAGCATGTCCCAGCCAGATATCCTCCCCCACCTTTGCCAGACAATGTAACCGCTGGCTGCTCGAATGGTCGTAGGTCGCAATTTGATCTCCCCGGGTGATAGTCAGCGATCTCTGATCAGGCTGAATCTCAGCCGTGAAATCCAGACCGGAGAAAGATGTTTGAGGTGAAATGGGTTGTTCTGATGGACGGGAAGTCGGAGTGACATCATCGCCACCCATTCGGTACTGCCAGTAGCCGAACTCTCCTCCGAGTATGAGTTGTCTGCCATCGTAGAAAACCTCATCTATCTCGCAGGGTTCGCGATGAAGATAGAGGAGGCGCTCACCCAGGCCGGATTCATCCTCGTGTAGCCGGTAGATTGCTCGCCCGAACGGTCCGGAGAAAGCCAGATAATTCCGGGCAAGTCGATCGACATCGCGCACGCCGCGCAGGTCGATTCGAGCGCGCAGACCGAGCCTGCCGCCAGTGAGGGTGTAAGCACGTATAGTCTCATCGGTGATGATCCAAATCCTGCCGTCAAACGCGCGAACACGATGAACAACGCCCGGCACTTCAACTGTAAGTTGATGCACACTGATCTCTCTGATCGAGGGATTCATGATCCCCACTGATGCGCTTTCACCCGATTGCCTGACAAAAATCAATGAGCCGTGTGGGATGGACGGTCCCATCATGACATCTGAAAACAAAGTCGGAGGAAGCGGTTGTAGATCGGTGGCAGATCCGACATAGGAATCGTCACTGATACGGTAGGCTCTTCTCCCGCGTGTGGTGATCAGACCTTCATCGCCCTGCACGACTCTGCTCGCAACTTCGCTGGGACAATCGTAAATCTGGTCCATGGTATTTAGACAGGTGATGCCTCCCAATCCCGAGGCAAAAACCTGCCCATTCACCTGGCTCAACTGACGGGGGAATATTTTCAGATTGTCGCTTGTCCACCGACGCACGATGCGAGGAGACCCTCGCTCCGGCAGAGATATCTCTACAACCGCATCGTCTTCGAGAACAACAAAGATCTTATTGCCAATGGTGATGATATCGACGGCGGATCCGCTGTCCCCGAGCTGCCCCAGTTCCAGCTCATGAAGCAGCCTGCCAATGGGTATCTCCAGCACCAGTAGTTTGTTGGCAAATGTCTGCAACCACTGCCGATGAAATGTGAGTGTCCGTTCTTGCACGCCACCGAAGTGTTCCCGTACACGCAGGATTGATCCATCAGTGGTGGATAGCGTGTGAGGTGTCGAGCTGCAGCTGGCAATCAGCACAATTGCTCCAACCAGAGCGACCGAGGCAGGTAGATTGAACCAAGTGAATCGATGAAGTTGCGTTTGGATGGGTTCAATATTCATGCACATAGAGTACCATCAGAGTCGTGGAAACAGAGCCTGTCATGACCGATCGCATCAACCAACTGAAAAAAATCCTCGAAGCGGATCCCGATGACCCATTTTGCCTGTACGGAATCGCCTTTGAATATCACAAGCAACGGGATTTCGAGACTGCGGTTCAATATTACGATCGCGCTTTGCGTGCTGATCCGGATTATCTGTATGCCTACTACCACAAAGCAAAGGCACTGGAGATGATGGGTGAACTGGATACCGCTAGATCCACGCTGGTTGAAGGTCTCGCACGGGCTGAAAAACTACAGGATAAAAAAGCAACTTCCGAACTGACCGATTTTCTCGATTCGTTGAAGGGCGATTGATGCCACGGACCAGGCTTGATGACATCCCTGTTGAGGGAAGGATTACAGCCATCAAACCCCTCCCCTCCGATCCCAACATCAGGAGGATCTATGTTGATGGGAAGAGCATTGCCCGCCTCCCGATTGCAGATATTGCAGCGCTTGAATTGACGGAAGATCAGGATTGGACCGAAGCATTGGCTGCGGCTGTTACCGAACGCATCATCACACAAAAGGCGAGGAAAACAGCTCTTTCTATGTTGGGGCGACGTGGGTACTCGCGGGGGGAGTTGACCCAGCGATTGGTCAGGAAGGAATACAAAAAATCAACAGCGGAAGCGATCGTGGCAGAGTTGGCGGAGGATGGCTGGATCGATGAGGAAGCGTACGCTCAGTCAATTGCCCGTGAAACTTTGGCACGCAAACCTGCCGGACGACGATTCATCATACAGAAACTGCTCTCGCGACAGATCGATCATGCGCTGGCAGAGCGGGTCGTGCAGGATCTCCTGAATGATTACGATTTGACTGAAGAAGCGATGAAACTCGCTGAATCCAAGCTGAAAACCGTATCGCACCTCGATCCGGATGTGGCTTATCGACGTATTGCCGGTACATTACACCGGAGGGGTTTTGAATCATCTGTGATTTATACTGTTATGAACGAACTGAAAATTCAATCACCGGAGTAACCATTATGTTCAAGTCAACCTTCTCTCCAGTGACGTATTTCTCACTCAGCGTTTTGCTCTTCCTCTTTCCCGGATGTGAGGAGACAAAGCAACCGCCCCCCTCCGAGCAGCCCACAACACAAGAGGAATCCACCCCACACGATCCCTCGGCAACTGTGGATGATGAGGTCGATCCTGCTTTGGTGGAGACAGTCGAGCGAATGCAGGCTCAACTCCCGGATGATGATCAGCCCGCCACGGTGGAAATGGGTGAGCCGTTGGATTCTCTGCGTCCGCTGACACCCGAGGAATTGTCTGATCTTCCTTCGGAATCATCAGCTCCGCCTCCCGATCCCGACACATTGCTGGATCAGATGGCCGAAGCGGAAGCGTGGTATGACCGTCTGCTTTCGGAAATTGTTTCAGATGAGGGATTGGTTCGCTACCAGGTACTGAGTGTCGCCCACCGCCGTTCGATTTTGCAGAGCATCGTCGATCGCTACGCTGCAGCCCAATTACCTGAATCGGAAAACGAGCGACTTGCATTCTGGTGCAATGTGTACAACGCGAACGTGCTCAACAAGGTGATCGCAGCTCGCCGCCTCGGTGAGTTTGTCAGTGTGTCAGCCGTCGATGGTTTCTTTGATCGGGACACGATCACCGTTGCCGGTGAAACACTCACCCTCAACGATTTGGAAAACAACAGGATCCGACCGCTCAGCGATGCGCGCATCCATGCTGCCCTGGTCTGCGGGGCCATGAGTTGCCCGCCTCTGCTGGATGAACCATTCACCTCTGATTTTCTTGATCATCAACTTGATTACCAGTGCAGACGTTGGATCGACGATACGACCAAGAACACTGTGCGTGATGGAAAACCTGCGCTGAGTCAGATCTTTGAATGGAATGAGTCGGATTTTGACGCCGATCCGTTCGACTCCATCGCTGGATTTATAGAACGATACGCCATTGCAGATAGTGAACTTGCCACATTGCTGAAGGAACACCCGGATGCTGAAATCACCTATCTGGAGTACGACTGGTCGCTCAACCAGGTGCCTGGTGATGAGAATCCGGAAAAATAGCTGCCTGATGTCACCCCTCGATTGCGGAATTATGACATGATGGAATCCATGATCTGGCTCATTGAGGGAGTGCGTGCGTGCTGAAATACCGGATGATCACGGGTCCGATTCTGATCGTTGTGTTGCTTGCATTGGTCTTGCTCGATGATCACCTAGATCAATGGGAGTTGCATGGTTTCTGGCAGACTCTTTTCATCGGCAAGGAACACCCTCCCCGCGGGCTGATCCTGTTTGGCCTGGGTTTATGCATCGCGCCGATTGCCGCAGCCGAACTCTGCACGATATATCGCGCCAACAAGATCAGGGCGAACACTTTGCTCACCGGCTTTGCTGCCATGCTCGGCCTGGTACTGAGCTACAGCATTCCCATGGGGACACAGGCGATCGACGCCATCGCCATCGTTTCCACCGGCTTGATCGTGGTCTTCGTGATCTCGCTGCTCATGTTCAGTCGACACCAGAATATCGAAGGGATCGTGGCAGCAGCGGGCGCAGTCGTCTTTGCCATGGTCTACCTGGGCCTGATGTGCGGCTTCCTTCTTGCCCTGCGCAGGGAACATAGCGCATGGTGGATCGTGGGGGTGATCTGCATTACCAAATCGTGCGATACCGGAGCCTACTTCACCGGCCGCGCCTTCGGACGGCACAAGATGATCCCCTGGCTTAGCCCCGGTAAAACATGGGAGGGACTTGCAGGCGGCGTTATTACCGCCGTCCTGATCGGAATTGGATTGGCTGCAGCCAGTAGCTGGTGGCTCGAAACAAACGACCACGTTCCGCTCTGGTTGGGGGCATTGTGTGGCGTGATCTTTGCTCTGACAGGTCAATGTGGCGACCTCATCATGAGCCTGCTCAAACGAGGCGCAGGATTGAAGGACTCCTCACAGATCCTGCCGGGTCTGGGTGGCGTGCTGGATGTGCTGGATTCACCCCTGATGGTCGCGCCGGTGGCGTACTGGGTGCTGGAGTTGGCACTGACCGGCTCTCCCCTTGTTCCTGCCGCAGCCCCGTGATACCGGTGGAGAGTGACGGAATTGAGCATTCTGTTCAGCCGGACTCAGTTGAAGCGAATTTCTGAAATTCACCGGTCGCCGGAAATCGTTGAGTCTGATACACTGCAGTGTTGATGTTTTTTGGAGAGATACATGAGTCTGATGGAGAACCTGCTGAATCTCAGCCGGGTTGACGCCCAGGTTCGAGGTTTACGGAAACGTCTGGATAGCGCACGCACGTACCTTGAATCACAGACCCAGCAATACCACCACATCCAACAGCAATTATCAGAAACGCAAACGCGCAAGCGCCATCTGCAGGCAACGATTGCAAACCTGGAAACCGAAGTCGTGGGGATTGATGCCAAGCTCGAAAAGTTCCGCTCCGATCTGAATACGTCCGTTACCAACAAACAGTACACGACCGTGCTGTCCGAGATGAACACGGTCAAGGATCAGCGAAGCGAGGTGGAAGATCGGATCCTCGAACTCATGGAGCAGGTTGAGGCCACGGAAAAGGAAATCGAGCAGATTCAGGAACTCCTTAATGAGCGCGCCAAGTTGCGCGATCACGCTCAGTCTCAATTCAACGAACGGGAATCGGAAGTCGGCAATCGGCTGGAGGAACTGGAGCAGGAACGTGAAGCTGCCGCCAAGGCCGTTCCGGGGAGGGAACGCGCCATATTCGACGATCTTGCCGAGGTCCATGATGGTGAAGCGATCGCGAAGATCATCGAGATTGATCGCAAATATCGTGAATACGCCTGCGATGCCTGCAACATGCGCGTCACTTTCGAGCAGGTTTCACAGGCAATCACCAGCAACGATGCAATCGTCCGCTGCACTGCATGTGATCGCATCCTGTACATGCACGAAGAACTGCGCTGCGAACTGACTACTGGGTAAAAAGTTCCGGTATGGCATGTGCGGGGAAGTATGTGAGGAGTTGTGATGTGAGGGGCGGTAGCTGCGAGTCAACGACTCGCAGAGCGATGTGAGTAGATTCTGATTTCGTGCTTGAATTATTGTTTCTCCGCCATACCCTCTCCCCCGTGGTAATAATAGTCAAGAGAGTTGCTGTCTATTCCCATGCTGGTGGACGACTATAAGTTTTGCCCGAAACATCAAACGTATCAGGAAGTTGGCATACTGGTATAAGTTTTTCTGGTACTCGTCCTTCGTTATCGGCAGTTTCGCGAATTTCAGAAGCACGCGCCTGTCGATCATCGGGACCAGGCACATTAACATTTACTCTTATATTCTCGAATCTCTTTTTTACTAATTTGATTGCGGGAATTAGATCGCTATCACCACTAACTAACACCATTGTGTCACACAAATTTTGATACGCGTCATCAAGCATGCTCAATGCGATATTGACATCTGTCTGCTTTTCCTCGCACTGTGTATAATCTCGTTTACCTCTATATCTGCAATCTCTAACCCCGCAAATGCGAGTCCCATCAATACACTTGCCAGAAAGGTATTCAAATTTGGTATTGAATTTCGATAGAGCATTTATGTAATACTCAAATCTTTCACCCCCTGCTGTATCGCGGAATGATGTAAAGTATTTAACTGCAATGATGTCGTCATTAGGTCTCATGATTTCGAAGAGTTGAACAAAATTCAACCAACGGTACTGCTGCAACTCTCTGCTATTCATCAATGCATTATGAAAGTTCAGCCCATCAACATAGACTATTGTGTTCCCCATGGCTCTCTTCCATTAAAAATGCCAGCCCTTTAGACTGGCGTACCGACTATATTTAGCGTCGGGGGGTAGTTATTGGTCCTTAAAGCGTTTTTACTATACCATTAGATCGCCAATATGCTAGAGAAAATGCTCACTTTTATTGTTTTTTTTGGTACCAAAGGCTTGAAGTTTCACCACCTTTCCAGTAGACTACCCGGTTATGCTGGTGGGGGTGCAAAGATTTGCCGCGTAACCCCTTGTAAATAAAGAAGTTATGGACGCGCTCGCAATTGAGTGTTTCCCCAAAAATTTATCCAAATTGCCAAATTCTCTGGTTGTCTCAGAGTTTTTTTTTGCTCTTTTCATCAATATTTAATTGGATAGACATTGAGAAACACCACAATATGTTGTGGAAAACAAAGATCTATACCCTTCATGTTGGAAGAGAAAGTATAGGTTATTCTTGGACAATATATCGGATCATATCAATATGATTTATTTGTATTCTTTTTATTCTATGCCCATTCATTGTGATCTAAGACTGCCTTCTATAACTTGTCATTCGGTCGTTTCAGCTTGAACTAAACCCTGGAAGCCTGATTTCTGCGCCTCAACAATATTTGGTATGCTTATTTTCGTTGTAAGTATAAAGTAACAGTGGAACACGAAAGCAATTATTGAGAGTACTAACAAAATATTTATTAAGTAACGGTGGATATACCAGAATATTTTATATGCTGACCACAATGGGGCATAACCCGTATCTCTCTCGTGATTGTGAAAATTAGTAATCTGGATGGTTAAAATAATTCTAACTGCTTTATACAACAATAATATAGTGACCAAAGCGATTGAAATCCAGTGAGGATTTATACCCAGCATTACTTGCCACAGTTGGTATTCCGTACTTTCGTAACTAATCTCAATATCACTACATTGTAAAATTAATTCAATGTTGCTAATCACGAGTAGTACAATAATTTCGGCAAAGTAAGGCAATAGAACTACGATTAAAGCAAGTAGAAATAAAATCAATTTGGGACCAGTATACATTCTCTTGAGAATACAGTAAGGATCATTTTGTTTTGCACCGAGGTTAGTGTCACGAATATAATGGCCATTTAGTAAAAGAGAGCAGCCCTGAAGATTATGGCCCCTAAGCGCATCAGTATTAATAGTTGCCCACCGCAGATTAGCGCCATTCTTCAGTTGGGAATCTTGCCAAACAACATCGCCTAGAGATGTATTACGAAGATCAGCGTGCTGAAGTTTTGTCGATATTAAAGTGGAATTCTGAAGATTTGCACGATATAAATTTGCACGCCGAAAATCAGAACCCTCAAGATCTGCGTGCATAAACACAGCATTCTGTAAATCAGCATTCTTAAAAGAAGAATTATTTATCGTGGCTGCAAGAAATGAAGCCTTATGTGCTTTTAAATTATTAAGCTTTGCATTTGATAAATCAACAGCGTGCAATACTGTATTATGTAACCGTGCGTGTTCAAGGTTAGCATGATTAAGATCTGCGCATGAAATAGTCTCATCACTCAAATCAGCCCATTGAAGATCAGGGTGCCAATCGGGATTATCGCGCCGATACTTATTCCATAGATCCACATCAGACGTGAGAAGTGCAATGGCCTCCTTTGTACTAATATGTTTCTTTTTTGGATCCCTTGATTTTAAACCCACTAGGTGCTCCTTTCCCACGTTCTCACGATTCTCAACAAAAATATAGGCAGTATATGGATTAAACATATCAGGAATTAGAATTGATTGATTTTATCACCCCACGTCAACCAGTAACTTTCTGAGACTTTCAACATCGCTCTGCATCCGTTTCAAACGACTCAACATTCGCCGCCGCAGTGCCTGCTGCTACTTGTCCTGTTCATCCAGCTTGCCAACCTCAATTCGTAACTGCTCGATCGCTCTTTCGAGTTCATCAAGTGCTGACCTGAGATCAACATCTGTACTGACTTCCGGTACTTCTGGTGCTGACGGGGGAACAGATGGCGCGGATGGTGTCTGTTGTCCTGTGATTTCAAACACTGCTGCAACTGGTCGGTGATCACTTGTCCAGCCTGTATCTGGAAAATCTCCATCTTCCACATTGTGATTAACACATCGAAACCGAGATCGCAGGCTTGACGGTGATATTCAACGATCTGCTCAGGATCATCCTCTAACTTAGATGTTCTAACCTTGACCTCGACAAGTGCCTTCCACTCCTTACTGCCTTTGCGCACAAAGATAACACCGTCTGGCCGATCATAATGACGCCTATGTTTCGGCAATTTTGCGATCCGCTTTGCCTCTTCATGTGGATGGGTTTCGCCAGAAAGCACCACAAATGGTACTTCTGTGATGCACTGCATATAGCGTCTCATATCTTTGTTCCGTGGGCCTCCAGCTCTCCTAACAATCCGCCCACCGAATTCACTAACACCACGGGCCATCGAGAGAAGTGCAGCAACAGCTCGTAATTCTGGAGCACCTCGTGGTTTCGGTAGTAGTCGTACAGCGTAATGTGATTGCAATGTTTCCCACGTTATCGTCATGCTTGCCCCCATTCTGAGCAGCAACTCGATTGTAGCGTCCGTGCTGTCGGCCCCGGCCCACGAGAGTCATTCCGCGGGCATCATCCGCCAGATAACCATTTCAATTCTAACAACATCTTTGCAATTTGCGATCTTTGGCGCAGAGCCGCCGACTGTGTCGGCGGACCGCGATCGAAGATCGCGGCTCTGATTTGCGTGCGGATTCAAAAATCCAATTCACCATGACATGATGGAGCAAACACTCTCCCCTCTCCCTGCCGGGGAGAGGGGCTGGGGGTGAGGGGATTACGACCCCCCCACACTCCCTCCACACACCATCCCACACGCTCGCAATTTTCTACATTACTCACTTAAATACGAAGAGACCCCGGCACGCCGTGCCGGGGCTTTCACCCCCCACACGCAGAATCGGCGACACAGTCGCCGGCTCGCAATCATCACATACCGACACCCGCGGGCTACTCCACACACACGTTTAACCCCACATGAAGGATACCCGGGTCTGCACTCGCCTACGGCTCGCTCCAACCCGGCTTGTCCCCCCCACACGATCCCCAAACATTCACTCATGATCAATCAAAATGTCAATCTTTGCGTGCGTGCGCTATAGTAGATACCTTTGACAACTCAAAAGATATACAAATTCACTAATCTCAATAACATGAGGTAAAGATATCATGGCTTCCAATAAAAGCATCGAACTTCTCAACAAGGGTGTCGCTGACGAACTGCAGGCTGTACACCAATACATGTACTGGCATTTCCACATGGACGATCAGGGCTTCAAGCCGCTGGCAGCTCTATTCAAGCGCATCGCGATCATGGAAATGAATCACGTGGAGATGCTGGCTGAGCGCATTTTGTTCCTCAAGGGTGAAGTCGAAATGGAAGTAGCGGGACCAGTGGAGAAAATCACTGATCCAAACGAAGCACTCAGCATGGCCGCCCAAATGGAACACCAGGCGGTGCAGGATTACAACAAGTTTGCCCTGGAATGTAACAGCAACGCAGATTCTGCCTCCAAGGCGGTATTTGAGACACTGGTCAGCGAAGAAGAAGGGCATTTCGATGCATTTGATCAGCAGGTGGATAACATCAAGCGCTTTGGTCCAGCGTATCTGGCGCTGCAGTCATTTGATACATCAGCGGGTGCCGCCAACGCCGGTGAGTGATTAGATCAAATTCATTTGAGGGAAGATCGTTACGGCCAATTGAACTTACTCTGCGCCTTCTGTGAAGAGTTCACACTGATTGGGGAGATTGCGCACGCGTGAACGCAGGTGGCTCAACTCATCGGCAAACTCATCAAGTGAGCCGAAGGCGTAGTACTCGCTGGCATAGCGGATGTAGGCGATGCCGTCGACTTCGCGCAATTGGTCGGCTACGCGTTCGCCGATGACTGTGCTGGGTACTTCCCGCTCAAACTCACGATGGAGTTGATCTTCCACATCCTGGGCGAGTTTGATTTTGACTTCCTCGGGAATTGGACGTTTGCCGCACGCTGCCTGTAATCCGTGGAGGATGTTTTCTCGATTGAAGGGGACGCGGGAACCATCGCGTTTCACGACCATCAGGCGAGCTGTCCGCTCCACCCGTTCGTAGGTGGTGAAACGCTTCCCACAGGCCAAGCACTCCCGGCGACGACGGACGACATGCCCATTTTCCGAGGCACGGCTGTCGATGACCTTGTCATGATCTCGATCACAGTAGGGACAAATCACGAGCCGCCTCCAAGCCAGAAAACTGCAATTGCTGCTAAAGCGATATCATCGGCCAGCAACCATCACCCGTCAATCC